>DASWOB010000056.1:0-16537 GCA_036398925.1 Thermoanaerobaculia bacterium | reverse complement strand
TTGAAGCGCTGCGCGTAGCGCCCGAGGAGGCGGTGCATGCCGGTCGAGAGGGTGCACTCCGGAGTCTCGATGCTCAGATGGTAGTGATTGCCCATCAGGCAGTAGTCGTGGAGAACCCATCGCGAGCGGACGATCTCCTCCGCGAGGAGGTCGAGGAAGAGCTGGCGGTCGCGGTCATCATGGAAGATGGAGATTCCATCGTTGCCGCGCGACATCACGTGATGTCGTGCGCCGGGATACTCGACTCGCGGTTGCCTCGCCATACGCAAGCCGAGGCTACCTCGGCATTGTCGGTCAGCCGAGGAGATCGCGCAAAACGGCAGAAAAGCTCCTCGGAATGGAAAGAAATCAGGCTTGGAGGCAGGGCCGCTCTACGAATGTTGGAGTTACGACGAGAGCGTGGTTGAAGACCTGTCTCCGGACTCGACATCAGCTTGTCAGAGAAAGCGTGTTTCGAAGACCTGTCCCCCCACGTCGTGTTCACGCGGATTCGGCATCAGCTTGTCAGAGAAAGCGTGTTTCGAAGACCTGTCCCCTCGCGTCGTGTTTACCTTCGGAGAAGCGTGTTTCGAAGACCTGTCCTCCCACGTCGTGTCCCCCCACGTCGTGTTTACCTTCGCTGGTTCGCTTTGGTTTGAAGACCCGTCCCCGGTTCGCTTTGGTTTGAAGACCTGTCCCCCGGTTCGCCGGTTTGTCCCCCGGTTCGCCGGTTCGCAACTCCCAAGCGTGACAGTCGCCACTGTCGAGCGCGGGAGTCGCAACTCCCAACCGTGGGAGTCACGACTGCCCCCGCCACCCTCACTTCGCCCCCTCCCGCGGCTTTGCGTTCTTGACGTAGGTTTCGAACCAGCGGTCCATCTCCCACAGCATGTGCAGCACCGACTCGCGGGCGCGGTAGCCGTGCGCTTCGTGCGGCAGCATGACCAGACGGGCGGTGCCGCCGAGGCCCTTCATCGCCTGGAAAAGGCGCTCGCTCTGCATCGGGAACGAGCCGGGGTTGTCGTCGGCGGCGCCGTGGATCAGCAGCAGCGGCTCGTTGATCTTCTGCGCGTGCGCGAACGGCGACATGCGCATGTAGGTCTCGGAGGCCTCCCAGAACGTCCGGTCCTCCGCCTGGAAGGTGAACGGCGTCAGGGTGCGGTTGTAGGCGCCGCTGCGGGCCACGCCGGCGCGGAAGAGGTCCGTGTGCGCGAGAAGGTTCGCGGTCATGAAGGCGCCGTACGAATGGCCGCCCACGCCGAAGCGCTCGCGATCTCCGACGCCGCGGCGCACCACTTCGTCGATGGCCGCCTGCGCGCCGGCAATGAGCTGCTCGACGTACGTGTCGTTCGGCTGCGCGCCGTTCGCGCCGATGATCGGCAGGGACGGGTCGTCGAGCACCGCGTAGCCGCGCATGAGGAACGGCAGCGCGCCCGCAATGCTGGCGCGGATGAAGCGGTGCGGCGAGGTCGTGACCTGCCCCGCGGCGTCGGCGGTGAGGAACTCCTCCGGATACGCCCACATCAGCACCGGCAGCCGGCCGTCGCGGGCCGGGTCGTATCCCGGCGGCGTGTAGAGCGTCGCCGTCAGCTTCACGCCGTCCGCCCGCTCGTAGCGCAGCAGCTCCTTCTTCGCCGATGCCAGCTGCGGCATCGGATGCGGGAAGGTGGTCAGCGCGCGGCTCGTGTTCGCCTGCAAATCGCGAAGGAAGTAGTTCGGTGCTTCGGTCGGCGACTCGCGCCGCGTCACCACCCGCCGCGCGTCGTCGTCGAGGATGTCGATCGGCATCTCGTACTGCTGTCCTTCCGAGCGCCAGAGGCGCGTGGCCGTCTTCGTGCCGAGGTCGAAGCGGTCGATGAACGGCCGGTCGCCTTCCGCCGACGCGCCTTCGCCGAACAGGTAGAACGCGTTGCCGCCGTCCGCCAGGCGCAGCACCGACACGCCGCGAGCGTTCTTGCGCGTGACCGGCGTCCCCGGCGCGTTGTAGCGATCTTCCGCCGAGCGATCGAAGAGCAGCTCCGGCGTGCCGGGCCGCGACGGGCGGATGCGCCAGGTCTTGATGCGGCGCGTCTTCCACCACCGTTCGTGCACCAGCGCGAGGTCGCCGCTGGCCCACTGTACGCCGCCGAAGCGCGTAGCCAGCGAGGCCACCACGGACGGCGTGCCGCTGAACGGCGCCGCCAGCATCAGCACGTTGTCGCGGACCGCCGCTTCGACCTTCGGATTGCCTTTGTCCTGCGCCTCGACCCAGAACAGCGTCGCCGCTTCGTCGGCGCGCCACGCCAGGTTGCGCGGTCCCTCGGCCGCCGCATCGCGATCCGGAATCACGGTGTCGATGAGCGGCAGGTCGGCCACCTGGCGGACCATCTCGCCATTCCGCGTCCAGACCTCGAACCGCCGCGGGAAACGTCCCTCCGGCACGATGTACGAGAACGGCCGCCGCACCGTCTCGACGAGCAGGTACTGTCCGTCCGGCGAAGGCTCGCTGCGGACGATCATCCCCGGCGCGCCGACGTTGCGCGTCTTGCCGTCGGGTGACACCGCGACGAGCTGCGACTGCAGGTGATACTCGAACAGCGCCGCGTCATGCTCGTTCGTCAGCAGATCCTGCAGCGTGCGCGACGGCGTGCGGCGCCCGAGGTTCTCCTGCACGAGCGGACCGGCCGGGATCTTCGCTGCTTCGGGTGGCGCGGGGCGATTCGCGGGGAGCGCCCGCGCGAGGATGGTGCGGTTGTCCGACAGCCACTCGTACGGCCGCCGCGGATGCGTTCCGTTCAGCCGCACGTTGCCGAGCCGCGAGGCGCGGCCGGTGGCCACGTCGGCGACCCACAGCGTCACGCCGCCCTCGGCGGCGATGGTGAATGCGAGCCGGCTGCCGTCGGGCGACCAGGCGGCATTGCGCGCGCGCATCGGCGACGGCACGCCGGTGATCGGCCGCCGCTCGCCGGTCGCGCCGTTGAGCAGCGTCAGCTCGACGGCGTACGCGGCCCGGGTCTGATCGTGCGTGACCGGATTGAAGCGATAGCCGCCGAGACGCAGCTCCGGCTCCGACAGGTCGGCGATCGTGAGCATCGTCGCCAGCCGCACCAGCACCAGCCAGTCGCCCGGTCCGGTGAGCGCGCCCGGTGTCGGCGCGGCGTCGGCGATGTCCACCAGCTCTTTCGGCGGTACCTTGTACGTTTCCTGCGCGGACGCGAATCCAGCCATCGACAGCAGTAGAACAGCAACCACAACCCAACGCTTCGTCATTCGATCGTTCTCCCTGGCTGCGGCTAATACGCCGGAGAACGATGGGCGTGCACAGGCCGCATCAGGCCGGCGGCGTGATTACCCGAGAACCCGCTCCAGCCGTGCCGTTCTGGCCGGCACAGCCTTCATGTACTTTTCGGTCTCCCGCAACGCGCCGATCAGGCCTGCCTGCATCCGCTTCACGTTTACGGCGCCGCCGTTGTAGAGCGCGGCCGTCCAGGCGGCGAGGTTTTCATCGGCCACGCCGAGCTCACGGGCCTGGGCCTGCTTGGTGGTGAGGTGCGCGGCCAGGAACTCGGCCATCTGACTCGGCGAGAAGCGGGCGTCGAGCGTCTTGCCGAGGTATTCGCCCGCTTCGTAAGGGCGGTTCTTGATCACCACCGCCGCGCTCTGGCCGAAGTGCTGGCGCAGCAGCGTGTCGCGCCGCGCGGTGAGCGTGCCGGCGTAGCGGGTCCAGCCCGTTCGCTGCAGGTTGCGGAGATAGGTGTAATCGCGCTGCACGCGCGTGTGGAAGCGCTTCATCTCCGCGCGCGGCGCACCGCGCTCGATCAGCTGCTCCAGCTCCTGCAGGGTCGCGAGGTTGTACGCGTCGCCCTCGGCAATGCGGCGGAAGAACGTCTCATTGGCCACCGGCCGCAGTGCCTCCAGCTCGTCCATCCCTTCCTGGCGCAGCTCGAGCGCATCCGCGACCAGCTTCCGCGCGCGAGCCCGCGTGGCGGGGGTGTTCTGCCGGAGCAGCGGCGCCGAGATGGTCAGCGCGTCACCGAGCGGCTTCTTCATGATGAAAGCGCGGGTTCCGGTCAGGTAGTCGGTGGTCACGAAGATCTTGCCGTCCAGCCCTTCCGACAGATACGCCGACGGAGTCGCCTGCGCCATGCCGGCCGCACCGGCGGGGGAGATGGCCAGGATCTTCCCGCGCGTCTCCGACCAGGCAATCGACAGGAGGAAGGTCGGCGGCAGCGGCAGCGGCTGCTTTTCGGCGAGATCGGCGATCACTTCGACCAGCTGCCGCGGATTGCGCGTCTGCCAGCGCGACATCTCCGCCGCAAGGCGGGCGCGCTCCTCTTCATCGATGCGCACCAGGGCCGCGACTTTCTCCGCTTCCGGGGCGGAGGCGACCGGAACGGCCTCGACCGGGGCCGCCTCCAGCGCGATGGCCTCGACCGGCTCCGGCGTGAAGACCGCCACGACAGGCGCGGCCGTGACCTCTGGTTCGGTGGCGCGGGGATCGTCTCCACCAAGGAAGGCAGAGCCCGTCGCAACGACGACCGCCGCCAACACCACTGCCGTCCGCTTCCGCACGATGTCCTTCGACGCCATGTGTCGCCCCCCTTGGTTGTCGGTTGATTGGATGAACCAATAACTAAAAGGGATTCGCGACACCGGTCATTTCGACGATCGGGTATTCCCCGAACAGAGCAGCCCCTTTCTTTCCAAAACAACCGCCCGTGCCATGCTCACGCGATCGCTGCGATCCACGTAGCGTAGAAAGCTGCCGTCCGGGCGGCGCATCTGAGAAACTGTCGGGTCTTTCGACGTTCATCCGCGCTTACGCGATCTGATTCGCAGATTTGGAGTCTTCTGAATGAGACCAATCGGTTTTTCCACCGGAGCGTTGGCGAAAGGTGACTTCACGCGCGGCGTCAATCTGCAGCGCACGTCCGGTCGCATCAACGCGGTGGAGCTTTCGGCACTGCGGGACCATGAGTTGCCCGCACTCGTGAGCGCTCTGCCGTCACTGGACGTGGACGCCTTCGCGTATGTCTCCTTCCACGCGCCGAGCAAGCTGCAGACGCTCGATGAGCAGACGGTGTTTGACCTGCTGCTCCGGCTGCCGGAGTCGTGGCCGATCGTGGTGCATCCGGAGATCCTTCGCACGCCATGGCTCTGGCGGCGCCTCGGCGCGCGGCTCTGTCTCGAAAACATGGATGACCGGAAGAGGATCGGTCGCACGCCCGCTGAGCTGCGCCTGCTGTTCGAGCTGTTTCCGGACGCGAGCTTTTGCCTCGACCTCGGCCACGCGCGGCAGATCGACCCGACCATGGCTTCGGCGCTGCGAATGCTGCGCGAGTTCGCTGGACGCCTGCGGCAGGTGCATGTGAGCGAGGTCGGCATGCGCGGTGAGCATCTACCGCTCGGCGCGACCACGAGGATTTCGTTCGCGCAGGTTGCCCATCGCATCCCCGCCGACTGTCCGCTGATCATCGAATCGGTGATCTCGGCCGAGGCGATCGAGTGTGAGCTGGACGCCGTCTCGGCCGTGTTCGAAGCGTCACTGACACCGGCAGCAATGGCGTCGTCGCGCGTCTGCTGACGGTGTGGTGTGGGCTTCCAGCCCACCCTCGTCCTCACGTCCCGTACGCTTCGAATTGTGGCGATGCTCGCGACCGGCAACTCCACGGGACGGAGAACGTTGGACACGCACGCCGTTCCGAGGGAATCTTGGCGGATGCAGCCGGACCACATCTCCATTGCCGATATGCCGATCGACGAGCGGCCGCGCGAGCGGATGATGCGCGGTGGTGCGGTGGCGCTGTCGGACGCGGAACTGATCGCGCTCCTGATCGAGCCGGGAAAGCGCGGCAAGAGCTCGATCGACATCGCACGCGAAGTGGTCGCCGACGGACTGCTCGCGCTCGCCGGACGGGAGTGGATTCCGGGGAAACCGGTCGGCAGTCTCGGCCCGAGCCGGGTGGCCCGCATCGGTGCCGCTCTGGAGCTGGGCCGGCGCATTGCGGCGCTGTCCGCCACGTCGTCCGATCCCGTTCGCGATCCGGCGGCCGTCGCGCCGCGTCTCATCGCCACCTACGCCTACCGGCCGCAGGAAACCTTCGGCGGCATCTACCTCGATGCACGGAACCGCATCGTCAGCGAGCGCGAGATCTACGTCGGTACGCTCAGCTCCGCGACCGTCTCGCCGCGCGACGTCTTCCGCCACGCGTTCAACGACCACGCCGCGGCCGTGATCGTCTTTCACAACCATCCGTCCGGCGATCCGTCGCCTTCTCCACAGGATGTGGCCTTCACCGCCACGCTGACCGACCTCGGCGCGGCCCTCGGCGTCGACGTGCTGGATCACCTCATCGTCGCCTCGAGCGGCTTCGTCTCCTTCCGGCAGCGGGGGCTGCTCTGAGCGGATCTACTCGTCGATCGAGCAGACGATTGCGACGACCGCAAACTTGTCCTTGTCGCGAACATGGAGCTCGGCGTAGCGCCGGTTCGTCGCCTCGAGGATGGTCCGGCCGCCGCGGCGGTCCAGGCGGCGCAGGTACAGCTTGCGGTTCAGGCGACAGACGACCGTCTCTCCATCCGCCGCCTCGTCGTGCTGCGTGGCGCGGGCGAAGATCAGCGAACCGGGCAGGACCTGCATGGCGTCGGTGCGCACGCGATAGACGCGATTCGCATGGACGCGCTGATACTCCTCGGGGATGACCTCGTCGGGAAGCTCCTCGACGTCCTCGTACGTGCCGCCGTTCGGCGCGTCGCGTACGACGGAGATCTGTCCGCGGCTGATGCGCTTCTGCCGGGCGTCGTTCTCGAGAACGCGGTCGAGCACCTCGCGGAACTCACGCGAGACGCGGGCGTCCGTCTCCGAGAGGCGCATCTGCGGCTCGTCGAACACCTCGCCCCAGGTGAGCCCGGCCGCCCGCACGATCTTCTCGACGCTGGCGAAGTAGGGGCTGGCCGTCGTCCCCGTAATGATCTTGCTCACGACCGCCTCGTCCATCTTCGCGCGGTCAGCGACTTCGCGCTGGGACAAGCCCGCGCGCTGAAGCGCACGTCCGAGTCGCTGACCGATCTTCATATGCGCAACGTACTGGCGCGGATGCACTTATGGGCGTGGCCAAACTTGACCTCGACGACAAGTCGACAACCCCTGCCTTGCCATCAACGTCAATTCTGACTCTTTTAGTTGTCTTGCATGACAACAATCAGCGGCAGCAATCGACGTCGGGGAGTGGGCGTCCCGCGCGCGAGCGCGTGGCATCCTGCCGCGCGACAAAGAGCTCTGACTCACGTCGGCAGCGCCTCATCTCGGATGGTAGCTTTATTGCAAAAAGGACTTCGTATATGCTGAAGCTCGTGACTCGCGCCGAAGAGTGTGTCTACAGCCTGACCAACGCCCGCCACGAGACGCCGGGCCGCGATCTCGACCACAGGGAGGCGCTGATCCATGCGATGCGTGGGTGAGCCCCCTTTTTTACAGGGAGACTTTACGATGCAAGGACCTTTTCACGTCGCCATCATCATGGACGGCAACGGCCGCTGGGCCACCGAGCGCGGGCTGGCCCGGACTGCCGGCCATCGCGCCGGTGCCGAGGCCGTGCGCCGGGTGGTCGAAGCCGCGCCTGCCGCCGGCATCGACCTGCTCACGCTCTACGCCTTCTCCGCCGACAACTGGAACCGGCCGCAATATGAAGTCGACGCGCTGATGACCCTCCTGCAGCGCTTCCTCGCCACCGAGACCGCCCGCTGCGTCGAGTCGGGCGTCCGCCTGAACGTGATCGGCCGCCGCGACCGCCTCTCCCCGGCACTGGTGCGCCTCATCGAATCATCGGAAGCGGCCACCGCCGGCGGTCAGAAGCTGCGCCTGCGGATTGCCGTCGACTACTCATCCCGCGATGCGATGGCGCGTGCGAGCTGCGACAAATGCGCCGCGCATTCGTTCCGCCAGCGCCTGTCGCTGGCCATCAACGCCGACTCGGTCATCGAGGACGTCGACCTGCTCATCCGCACCGGACGCGAAAAGCGCCTCAGCGACTTTCTGCTGTTCGAGGCCGCGTATGCCGAGCTGCATTTCAGCGATCGCCTCTGGCCCGACTTTGACGCGACCGATCTCGCGAATGCGGTCAGTGACTACCGCACTCGCGAGCGGCGCTTCGGTAGCGTGGAGGTGGCGTCGTGAGGACGAACATCCGGCGAGCGGAAAAATACGGCTTCTGTTCCGGCGTGCGCATCGCCGACCTCAAGGTCAAGCGCTTCGCGGCCGCCGGAGGGCGCGGCGCGGTCCTCGGCCAGATCGTGCACAACGAGCGGGTGGTGGAGGAGATGGAAAAGCTCGGCGTGCACACCGTCGACGACATCGCCGCCGTCCGCAACGT
Source organism: Thermoanaerobaculia bacterium (assembly GCA_036398925.1). GTDB lineage: Bacteria > Acidobacteriota > Thermoanaerobaculia > Gp7-AA8 > Gp7-AA8 > DASWOB01. The sequence continues at coordinate 8,207 of DASWOB010000056.1, read as the reverse complement.
CGTGCAGCTGCACGGCGACGTGCCGCGCGAGCCGACCATCGTCTTCTCCGCGCACGGCGTCCCCCCGTCGTTTCACGAGCGCGCCCGCTCCGCCGGCCTGCAGATCCTCGACACCACCTGCAAGTTCGTCTACGACCTCCATCGCGAATCGCAGGACGCGCTGGCCGCCGGCTACCACCTCGTCTTCATCGGCGACCCGAAGCACCGGGAGGTGATCGGCTACACGCACGACCTCGACCCCGCCACGTACCACATCGTCTCGACGGTCGAAGAAGCGGCGGCCATCGACTGGTCGCGCTACCCGAAGATCAAAATCTGCTACCAGACCACCCTCAACGCCGAGGAGCTCGAGGACGTGGTGCAGACCATCGAGCGCCGCGGAGCGCGGGTCGAGCGCGCCGACACGATCTGCTACGCCACCAAACAGAATCAGGACGCCGCGCGCCGGCTCGCGCACGACCCCGAGGTCGACCTGATCGTCGTCATCGGCGGCACGAAGAGCGCGAACACGAAACACCTCTGGGAGATCTGCCGCGAATCGAAGCCGTCGTACCTCGTGCAGGGAGCGAACGATCTCGACCCCGCCTGGTTCCGCAACGCCGGAATCGTCGGCGTGACCGCCGGCGCCTCGACGCCCGACTACGTCATCGACGAGGTGGAGGCGCGGATCGCCGAGCTGACGGGGGAGGGATGCTGAAGCCGCTCCGCCTCTTCCTCCGCAGCCTCGGCCAGTTCGCGCGCGCCGTCGTAGCGGCGGTCATCATGGCCCTCGTCTGCCTGACCATCCAGCTCGTCCTCCTGCCGCTGCTCATCGACATCTGGATGGCCATCGTCCCGGCGAAGCCGGTCCGCCCTTTCGTATACATCGGGCCCTTCGACTGGCGCGACGAGGTCCCTGATTCCCTCTTCTCCACCATCGGCGCCTCGGTGGTCTTCTTCTTTCACGCCCTGGTGGCGTTGATGGCCACCGCCTGGCTGTTGCGCTCGCGCGCCGGCTTCGATCCGATGCCGCTGTTGCGTCGCGCGATACGGGGAGCGGCCCTGCTCGCCTGCGGGGCAGCCATCGTCTTCGCCGCCGCGTTCCTCCTCGACGACGTCCTGCCCGCGACCCGTTACATCCGCTTCGACTTCTCGGCCGCTGCCCTGGTCGCGCTCTGGTTCGGCACCACCGTCCTGCTCCTGCCGGCCCGCCTCATGAGCTACCAGCCTGCCGTGGCCTCCGGCCTCGCGCGGACCACCGTCATCAGCACGCTCGCCGCCCTGCCGTGGTTCTACCTCAGCGAGATCTTCGGCGCCCCGCTCCGCCACTGCCGCGACTGCGGCGGAACCATGGACGGCGGCCTGTTCCTCTACCTGATGATCGCCGCCTACCTCTTCGGCCTCACGGTCAGCAGCGCCGCCATCTCCGCCGCCGCCTGCATCCCGATGGAACCGCGGCCGGCCGCGGCCACCGCCGCATAGAGACGCGCTCCCATTGCTGCTGGTGGGTGAGGTGTTTTGTGGTGTGGTGTGGGCTTCCAGCCCACCTCTCGTCCCCCCGCGGCAAAGTCGCTGACAAGGGGGGATCGAGCGCTGAAAACCGAAGCGCGCTCGCTGGCAACGGAAGCGTACCCGCTGACAAGCGAAGGTTGAACGCTGGCAAGCGAAGGTTGAACGCTGGCAAGCGAAGGTTGAACGCTGACAAGCGAAGGTTGAACGCTGGCAAGCGAAGGTCGAACCGCTTCACTCGCCAGCGATTTTCCTTCCGGCGCCAGCGATTTCGCTTCCGTTGCCAGCGAGTGCTTCTTCCGGCGTCAGTGATTTTCCTTCGGTTGGAAGCCGTTTTCCTTCGGTTGGAAGCGATTTCTCTTCGGATGGAAGCGATTTTTCTTCCGCCGCCAGCGCGAATTCTTCCGTCGCCAGAACGGGATTCTTCTGTTTCGGCCGGTGCAACGTCTGCTCAAACCACTGATCACGTGTGAGTTGCGCCATTCCGCGCGCTGCGCGCTCCTCGTCCCGAAGCATTTTCTTTCGACCTATCCATGTAGCTGCAGACCTATCTATTGACAAGCGTAGGCGCTGGCGCTATATTTGTTACTGCATGCAGACGTAAATGTTGCAACATCCAGATTCGAGAGAGAAAAACAATGAAAAACGAAAAGGAAGAAACCATCATGACTACCAAAACCACCACCCTGACCCCGACGCCGGCGAGCGAGCCGGCCAACAAGTACACCCCCGACGCGCAGGAGCGGATGACGCGCTTGCGCACCATGGCTGCGGAGTTCCCGGACGAGGCCGAGCCGAAGCCGCTCACCACGGCGGAGATCCGGCTGGCCCGCTCCACCTCGCTGGCCGCCCTGGAGAACGCTGCGCTGATCGTCGAGGCCTCACCGGTTGTCGGCGGCGCGATCGCCGACCCCGTCGAGCTCCGCGACGCCATCTCCTTCGAGCTGGCGTACGGCGGCGTGCGCGACGAGGCCCGCGCGCTCGCCCGCCGCATCGACCTCGCCATTCTCCGCCGCAAGCTGAAGGCCGCCCGGTCCGCCCGTGGGCTCTACCGCGTCGCCAAAGGCTTCGTCACCGTCGACGCCGGAGACGCCGTCCGTCCCCACGTCACCGAGATGAAGCGCTCCCTCGCCGGCCGCCGCCGCCGGAAGACCACCCCGTCCCCGGCACCGCCGACCGACACCCAGTAGCAACCCCGTTCCACCCCGACCCCCTCTCCCCGCCGCGGCGGGGGGAGGGGATTTTTTGCGCGAACGGGACCGGGGCAGACCAGTTGCGCGGCGTCACATCGCCGCCCCGCTCAATTCGCGGCGTCCGTCGCGCTCTCCGGCCAGACCAGCGCCATCTCGAACCCCGGCACCGCCCCCGCCAGCTCCTCGGCATGCGCACAGGCGACGTCCTCGAGCTCGCGCGTCAGCACGTCATCGATCGAAGTCCCGTGCTGCTGCGCGAGATAGCGCAGCATGTCGCGCTGATACCGCGGCACCCGCGCCCGCAGCTCCACCAGCCGAATCGCCTCCGGGAGCACCGCCGCCGCGTCCCTGCCGAGCGCCTCTTCGATCACCGACTGCTCCCACATCCGCATCGCCGCCGCCACCAGCTCCTCCCGCGTCACCCGCTGCCCGAGGCGAGTCGAAACCGCTACAATCGCCCCGCTCTCCATCTCCCGTTTCAGCTCCCCAAACGTCATCCCGAGCAGCTCCGCTGCCGGCATGAGCGCGAAGGTAGGGCGGGGAGAGAGGAAGATGTGGCGGATGCGGTCGCGGGTGGTTTGGTCCATGTGATTGGCTCCTGCCGTTATCACAATATGGTTAGCACATGCCGGATTGTCAAGGGCGTCGTCGGTGAGTGACTCACCACGAGCAGAGGGCGAGATCTTCGGACCTCACCTGCGCGAACTGAGACTCGCTCGCGGCCTGACGCAGACCGAACTCGCCGAGCGTGCGGACACCAACACGATGTTCATCAGCAAGCTCGAACGAGGCGTCACCACACCGACGATCGGCACGCTGTTACGGCTCGCGAACGCTCTCGAATGCGGCGTGGTCGAACTCGTGGAGGTCTTCGACCGTGGCCGGCGGATCTCGCCGAAATCACGGAAGGACTAGGGCGGCGGCGCTCGCCTCCACCCACTTTGCGCCGCAGAAGTCGATCTTTGCGCGGACCCGAGCGTGCTGAGGCTGAGTGTGCTCATGCCGAAGAAAAGTCGGGCGAGATCCCGATTCGCCAGCTATCGGTTCTCTTGCTGAAGCCTTCAACAGGTCTTGCGCCTTCAACCTAAACTTCCCGCCACCGGCTCGGCGCGCCGATTGGTACGGATGGAAGCATCGCCGCGATTCTTCTGATGAAGGCAGAATCGCGTCCCTCAACCTGCTACGATCAGGTGTATGGGTAAATGCTACGTGGTCGTAGGCGGTCAGTACGGATCGGAAGGTAAGGGAAAGGTGGTCGCGCTGCTCGCACGCTACGGCGCTCCGTTTGTCGTTCGTTGCGGCGGTCCCAACTCTGGACACACCACTAATGTCAACGGGCGGGAAGTTATCGTACGGCAGCTGCCGGCCGGCGTCGCAAATCCTGACTCCATGCTGCTGGTTGGCGCCGGATGCGTCGTGGACGAAGACCTACTACTCGCTGAGATCGAGGCGCTGGGAGTGACGGCATCTCGCGTCATCGTCGACCCGCGCGCTGTACTTATCGAGGACAGCGACCGAATAGCGGAAGCGCCGAACGTGTTCGCGATTGGAAGCACAGCTTCAGGGACAGGTGCGGCGTTGGTCCGCAGGATAAGCCGTTCGAACAATGTTCGCCTCGCCAGTGGCTCCACGCGTTTGCGCGCCCGGGTCCGTGTCGAGCCCGTTGCGCAGATCGTGCACGAGGCGCTTCACGGCACGAATGATGTCATTATCGAAGGAACCCAAGGGTTTGGACTCTCGCTGCTTCACGGCGAGACGTATCCGTTCGTGACGGCTCGCGACACAACGGCTTCCGCGTTTTGTTCCGAGGTTGGGATTTCGCCGCGTCATGTAACGGATGTATTGTTAGTCGTCAGGACATATCCGATTCGTGTCGGAGGGAACAGCGGCCCGTTCCCTAATGAGGTGACTTGGGAAACAGTTCGCGCGGAATCTCGCGCTCCTGAAGTTGTACCCGAGTACACGTCAGTAACGCACCGGCTTAGACGAGTTGCGCGGTTCGACATCGATCTCGTGAAGAAAGCCTGCCGTTACAACGCGCCGACTCGCCTAGCTGTAATGGGTATCGATCGTCTGGATCATATAAATGAAGGAGCCGAGTCGGCGGTCCAGTTGTCACGGATTGCGCGCAACTTCGTCGAGAATCTCGAGAAGCAAACGAAAGTGAAGGTTGGGTTCGTCGGTACCGGCTTCCGAACATATGACGCCGTTGACCTTGATGATCCTGAACGCAAGATCTGCGACAGCCAGGATATCCACGCTCAAGCGCCCGTCGGAGTTGCGAGGTTGCTCTAGCACATATATGTGGCTCTTGCGAACCACACTCGGCCGTACGACGGCGGCGACTCTGCATCGTGATGCGGGATGATTCAATCACTCGCGACACGGAGGGGGGGCTTACAGTGGCTATTACGGTGGAAACGCTGGCAGCCGATTCCACATCGCGCACTCACTGATTCTCGTTCGATGAACATCGCGCGAGTGGCCTCCATCCACTCGCGCCATCTGCGTGGTCGAGACATTGTCGATTTGGCGGTCCGCATCGACATCCGCGCCGACGTCGAGATCGGAAAGTTTGGCTGTGAACTGTGGCTTATGTCGTGAAGGTACCATTCGGCCAATGCCAGAGTATATACTCGGGTGCGGCGACATGCTTTCGGTGCGAGGCTGATGCGCGACCGGCGCGTGACCGGATTCGCCGCGACTGCGTCTCGCACCCGCTAATCAATCAGTGAAGGATGAAGGATGCCAAGTGTACTTCAGCCGTGGGTTGAAACGCTGACGTTTATGCAGCAGTCAGTGTTGCTAACTGCGATTCGTGGAGCCGACACACTGCCGAAGTTCCACGTAAGTAAATATCTTCTGCGGTGGTATAGGCGGTGTATCTTGATATCCGCGTTCGAACGGTGCGTCTTAACGGACCCCTACGATCCGCGGGGCGGAAGTTTTACAGGGCCAGTGGAGGCCGATAGCGTTGATGAAGTTGCATCGCAATATCTCCGCGCCGTTGACGAGGTGCCTCTGCACTTTCACCTGCACCTTGTCCATGCGGCCGAGATTCTCGGTTACAAGCATGCAGACTTGGAGATTCGTTCGTGGTGGATGGGGTTCTACTTGGCAACTGTCCGCGACATGCACCTGCAGCCTGAGTCAGAGGCAGACCTCGATCAGCGACTCGGCGACCATCTCGCGATGTGGCAGATGATGGGTGGCGATGGCGAGCCGGTGACCGGCAGGCTACCGCGAAAATAGCTTTTAGCTAGCGCCCTGCGCACGTTCGGCTGGCGGACGGGAGGCGAGACACGTGACTGACGAGACACCGGGGAGTGGCCGTCGTAGTGAACGCGATATGTGGGTTGATCCAGACCGAACAGCCACGGCTGGGGTATTGCTCTCAGATAGAATCCAGTACTATAGCCAACACCTCCGCCTTATTGCGCCGTTCTCGGTCACGAATTTAGGTCCTGCTAGTTACGACCTAAGTCTCGGGCATGAGTGCTGGTACGCTGAGCACACGGAAGCGACCGGTGAGCCTAAACGTGTGTTGTCGCGCGGGGAACGTCTCGTGCTGGAACCTAACTCAATTGTGTATGTGAGTTCTGCCGAGACCTTGATGCTGCCGTTCTACTTAGCTGGACGGTTCAATCTGAAACTCCGACTGCTACACGAAGGCGTGATGGTTGGTGCTGGACCGCAGATAGATCCCGGCTTTGCAGGACGCCTCTCATGCCCGTTGCATAACCTTTCAAGTAGCCGTGTGAGTCTCACGTGCGGCGAACCCTTTGCCGTACTCGAGTTTCAAAAAACAACCCCGTTTGGAGAAGGGCAGACTTGGAGTGACGACGAGACCATCGATGTCGTTCGTCGTGCCGGAGAGTTCCGTAAGGTGAGCGGAATTGACGGGCTTGCGTGTCTTACGTTCCCCGCGAAATCGCTGAATCGCGAGCCGGTAAAGCGATACGTGCGAACCGGTCTCGTGAAGAGTTCACTCCAAGGGCTTAGCCAGAAGGTAGCGATCCTCGACGAAATGGTCAAAGAACAACTGAAGGATTTCGGATCTCAACTGAGAGCGGTGAATGCTCTTGCGTTTATCGCTGTCGTGGGCGTCGCGATCTCGATGGGCGCGTACTTCGTCGGCGTCTCAAATTGGTACCGCGAGCTCAACGCTAATACGATCCAGGCCATTGAGCGCCTGCGACAGATGGAAGGCGAGCGCGCTGCGCTTGCAGCACAAATCGAAGCGTTGGAGCGCCAGGTCGTCGAGCTACAGCAGGCGAAGGCAGATGCCCGTGCACTGAAAAATCCTGAGCCCACCGGAAGTACTCCCGCGCCGCGGAAGTGACGCCGCGCTGCAGGTGTTTACACTGGCGCCTAAAAGACGAACTGGACGACCCAAGCGGCGATCTGCGCGGGCGTGACGAGGACTTTATTGGCTTATCGGTTGTCGGCCGAGACAAGTGGGTAGCGGTCGAAGCTTCCCGAAAAGCACGGAGTGCCGCTCCGCTACACCGAGGCGGATTTCGAGGACGACCCGGCGGCCCATCGTGAGGTTGGTATTTTTGGGGACTGGATGATCGTTGTCGCGGAGCGCAGTCCGCTGCACTACCTGATCCTGCTCGAACAGGCCGAGGTTCTCTGGGATGCATGGCGTGACCGCGCATGTCATGCCGGCCACGCCATGCAGGTCTAGCTACAGTTCCCCGCCTTCTGCTTCGACTGACACTCGTTACAAAGTTCGCCTGAGCTAGGCTTCGTCGAGCTGGACTCATAGTCCGAAGTCGGGTAGTTCGTACAGTTGCTGCACCAGTGCCACGTGTCCTTGCCACGCCGTTTCCGATACTGCGCCATGTTGTCACCTCCTTCTGAGACGTCAGTACGGCTGTAGGCCGTCCCTTTCTCAAGGACACGCTCCACGAATGTTTGTGGGCTGGCTGACGCGGCGTCTCGTCATCCGCCTCCTCACCCCGCCGCCACCCGCGCCACCTTGAACACGTCCATAGGCATCGCTCGATGCAGCCGCCAGACGATGGCCATCGGGCGTGCGCCGGTGTGGCTGACGTAGGTGGCGGGGCCGAGGAAGGTGAACGGTTGGGTGCGGCCCCAGGCGTCTTTGTTCGACGGACGGACGAGGAGCATGACGTGGCTGCCGCGCTGTGCGTGGTGGATGTAGCGCTGGCCGGTTGGGGAGCCGGGGCGGATCGTCGACTGCGATTCCCAGTGGAAGAGGTCGGGGGCGATGGCATAGTCGTGGTAGCGGGTGCTCGGCGAGTAGTACTTCTCGCTCTTCTCGAGCGTGATGAAGAAGTAGTCGGCGTTGGTCTCAGGGTGCGGAAAAGGGCCTTCACGGTGCGGGAAGGGCTTTGCGACCGTCGAGCGGCCGAGGGCGGCTAGGAGACTGCGCGGCAGAAAAGCGGTAGTGCGTCGTAAAATGATGCATGCCGAGCAACTACCGAGCGTACCAACCGGAGCAGAGTTACCTGCTGCCGCCGTCGCTGAGCGATTGGCTGCCGGAGAAGCACCTGGCGT
>DASWOB010000055.1:0-62913 GCA_036398925.1 Thermoanaerobaculia bacterium | reverse complement strand
GTCCGGCGGTCTGGTACGTCCCGAGACAGGCGAGGCGCGACAGCGGTTGTGTAATGCCCATCGCGACCCATGCGGAGTTTTGAGCTGAGCTCCTCCGGCACCTGCCCGACCCGTGTACCGGCGCTCGCGTGATGGACGCGTTCGACCGGTTCGCTCCCGGGACTCCGGATCTCGGGGATCTACCGATCGGATCGGCGGTCGCAGGCCAGCGCACGCCCGTTCCCCAACCGTCCGAGAAAACGAAAGAGGTATCGCCATGTCTATCATCAAGAGCTCCAACCAGAAGAAGACCGAGATCGACGCATCCACCGCCGCGCCGATGCTCACGCCCGACGATGTACTCCAGCAGTTGCGCGCGTTGCGGCAGCGCATCCCGCAGTTCGTGCAGTTGCCGAAGAATCCGGAGACCCACGCCATGCGCAGACGGGCACGCCTGAACGTCGCATTTGCGCGGGAAGCGTTCGGCGCCGTCGGCGCGTCGGACCTGGTGCAGGGCATCATCGGCAACTCAGCCGAGGAACTGCATCAGGCGGAGGACGAAATGGCCCGCTGGACGATCGTGGAAAGCGAGTTGAGTGCAATGCTCAGCGGCGTCGCCGCCGGCAACCTCGTTCGCCGCGAGCGGATCGCGCACGCCGCGCTGCAGGCGTACAACCTCAGCAGCCAGCTCGTGAAGCAGGAGGAATACGCGTACCTGCTCCCGCACGTCGAACGGATGAAGCGCCTGCCGAAGTTCGGCCGCCGGCGGAGTAAGCCGGATCCGGAACTGCAGCCGCCGGCCGCCTGACGCGGGCAGTGAGTTGCCGTTGAAGTGAAGCAGTGGGGACCGGGCGTGCCGAAGCGCGTCCGGTCCATTTTCCCCGATGCGAAAGAGGTTAAAATTTGCAGTCCCCCCTTTGTTGAAGGAACCGAAATCATGAAGCCAAAGCCAAAGAAGCTCGACGCCGAACCGATCCTGCGACAGCTCGCCGAGATGCGGAAGTCGATCCCCTATCTCCAGCCCAAACCTCCCCGTCCCGCGATCGACGGCCGCGCACCGGCCATCGACGGCAGCTCGCACTGGACCGAGGAAGACTTCGAGTACGCCGCCCTGGCCGACGGCCTCGAGTCGCTGGCCGAGGACATCCGCCTCTCGGTCGACTACGCCCGCGCGCAGGCGCTGGAAAAAGCGCTGGAGGTTTACTACGCTACCGAGGAGCTCTCCCGCGACCCCGAGCACGCGGACCTCATCCCCCACGTCGAAAAAATGCGGGCCGCGTACGAGCGCGATTACGGACACCCGATTCCGCCGAAAGGGACGCCGAAGCCGAAGTGAGCCTGGTGAGCGCTACCCGATCGGGGCCGCGCTCATGGCTTCTTCCAGCGTCCGATGTCGCCCCAGGTCGGTGCGCGTTTGACCGGCGCCACCGCCCCTGTCTGCGATCCCTGCGGCGGGATCGTGGGCGGATCGAACAACTGGCATTTCGGGAGCGTGGCCGGATCGAGTCCCGCCACCCGGTCCCAGGTCTGTTTCGGATCGGGCCGCGTGGCGGTGAAGTTCGTGTAGTTCTGGGAGACGATCGGCGCATCGGCCGGCGGGTACGGCCAGCCGGAGAAATAGAAGGACTGCGGCTGCATCACGCCGTTGACCGGCGCGAATGCGTAGCCGAAGAGGATGTTCGGGTCGCTGCGCTTGAACAGCGGCGCGGCCCCGGTCTGCACTCGTTTGCCGGTCTCGGCCGAGACCCACATCGAATACGCCTGCGCGCCGGAGCCGAGGCGTTCGCTGTCGGCCGGGCTGTAAGGGAGGTGCACGATGAAATCGCGCGCGGGAGGATGGTTCCAGCGGGAGAACAGGCAGACCGGCGGCATCCACGAGGGACGGTCGTCATAGGTGACGAAATACGCCGTGTCGCCGAGGGAGATGAACGAGCAGGTATAGTGATTGTCGATCCGGAAGATCGGCAGGCAGCGCTTCTCGTAATGCTCCATCATCGCGCCTTTGCCGCCTTTGGCGCCGGTCCAGGTGGAGTCGTAATACGACGCGCCGTACGAGACGCTGTAATCGACCCCTTCCTGCAGCGGCGCGGGCGGCTTGCCGTTGAACGGCGGCGGGTAATTCACATAGTTCTCGCCGAACATCGTGTACATCGTCCACGGCGACACCCAGTACGGCGGGTAGAGAGGATCGGGCGGGCGTCCCGACTCAGCGGCGAAACTGCACGGATGCTTGTCGCACCCGACGAGATTGTGAACGCCGTGCGTCTCGTACACATCGACGGATACAGCGGGGCGCTTGTGGGCGCATCCGGACGCGAGGAGCAGGAGCAGGGCGAGAACGGCAGCACTGCGCTTCGTCATCGATCGATGGTCCTTTCGGCCTTAACAATGCTTGTCCATATTAACGTACACGCGTGCTAGCATCACCGTCCATCATGATTCGCCTGCAATGGAAAACCGTCTCCTCGGTCGAGGATGCGTGGGCATTGCTGCAGACCGCCATCGGCGTCGAGTTCGGGACGCTCCCGCCGTACCTGTACGCGATGTTCTCCATTCCCCCCGGGGAGAACCCCGCCGCCGCCAGCCGCATCAAATCCGTGGTGATGCAGGAAATGATTCACATGTGCCTGGCCTGCAACATCCTCAATGCGCTCGGCGGCAGCCCCGAGCTCGTGCCGCCGACCTACCCCGGCCCGCTGCCGGGAGACATCGGACCGCCCGGCGGGGAGCCGCTCATCATTCATCTCCTCCCGCTGTCGGAAGCGGCGATGAAACAGGCGATGAACATCGAGGAGCCCGAAAAGCCGATCGATTTTCCGGTCAAGGCGATGCTCGACGAGGCGCCGCAGCAGGAGACGGTGACGATCGGGCAGTTCTATCACGCGCTCGATGCGTACCTGGCCACGCTGCCGGCATCGGCATGGACGCCCGACCGCAATCAGATCGACGACTCGCAGTTCTTCGCCGGTCAGCTCTTCAAGATCAATGATTACGCCGGCGCGCACCGCGCCATTACGCAGATCGTGTCCGAGGGAGAAGGAGCGCCCGACAGTCCGCTCGATTTCCAGGACGAGATCGCGCACTACTACCGCTTCGGCGAGGTCTATTACGACAAGGTCCTGACCAGGGACGACAATCCGCTCGGCTATGCGTGGGGGCCCGAGCCGCTCGGCGTCGACTGGTCGGCCGTCTATCCGGCCATTCCCGATCCCTCCACGCACGACTTCTCGAACGATCCGCCGGCGGCGCAGGCCGCACAGCAGGCGTGTAATGCCGCGTACACGGCCATGGTCGACGAACTGCGCAGGGCGGTGAACGGCGATACCGGGCGGCTCGGCAATGCGGTGCGCGCGATGTTCGATCTGCGCATGGCCGCGCGCGTCGCGCTGCATACGCCTCTCGCCGATCCGCAACTCGTCGCCGGTCCGAGCTTCCTCTATACGGGGGTCGAGTCATGAGCGTACTGGAAACGCCGCGCATCTATTTCAAGGGCGAAGTGGCCTGGGATCCCATCGTCACGAACAACTATGCGCAGTTCTACGACGAGGAAACGGCGCTGCCGGTCCTGCCGAACGCAAAGACCGCCGCCGAGCAGGTGAAGAAATTCCGGAAGGGAGCGATTCAATCGGTCGGCACGCAGGGAAACACGCTGACGTGGAACACCGACGGCACGCACCGCTCCTCCTTCTATGACACGTACGTCGGCAAGGTGGATCTCGGCGCCGGTCCGGTGGACGACGCGTTCACCTCCGCGCCGGCCAATTTCCTCGGCATGCTCGTCGATCTCGAGCCCTACGGGACCCTCAGCTCGCAGCTCTTCTACGACAGCATGACCTTCGGCATCGAAGGGGGATGCCGGATCAAGGCGCGGCGGCGGACGCGCATGAGCGCGCGCTACATCAATTTCTTCCGATCCAAACCGGGATATCGCGCGGGCATCGGCTCGTCGGTATGGCAGGCGACCTTCGCCAGGGAAGACCTGCAGATCGACGCCTTCGATTCGAAGGCACTGCAGGCGCTGCAGGCGGCCATGCAGGACGAAGACGTCCTCGGTCTCACCGTGCAATGGAACGCCTGGCGCACGATCTACTACAACGACTTCAACGTCATCGATCCGAAGGTGCTCGGCCAGCACGCCGACCAGCTCGTGAAGCAGCTCGAAGGCGGCGGGTTCCATCCCAATCCCGCGCGCAGCCAGGTGGTGGGGGTGATCGGTCTGTGGCGGAAGGGCGAGCCGGCACACGAGCCGTGCGACCGCGTGCTCATCCCCGGTTCGGGAGCGAGTTCCTCGTATCCGACGATCGGCAGCGCGCACGCGCGCCTCGGCAACGACTCCATCGCGCTCGACTTCTCGAACGCCGTCAGCGAGACGGGCGACACCATGGTCAAACACGATTTCGGTGAGCTGACCGTGGTTGCCGTCGATTCCGGCGGAAACGTCCTGACGACGCTCGGCAGCTTCGGATACGACCGCTACGCCACGGCGGCGTACAACGAAACCTCCGGAATCATCACGCTGCCGCTCGATCCGCAGAACGTCGCGCCCGCGCAGACGGCCGACCTGCAGGTGCGCGACGCATCGGGCAATGTCCTGCTCGTGGAGGATGCGATCCGCATCCTTCCGCACGTCCCGAATCTGTACATCGACGCGGGCGATGAAAACGTCGCACGCTTTCAGGTCTACGACCGCGGCGTGCCCGCGGCGGCGGGCGTCGACATGACGATGTACGTCATCTCGTCGGACGGCGGTACGGTCGACAACACCTTCGCGCTGACCTCGAACGCCGAGGGGATCGTCGAATTCGACGTCCACTCGCGCGTGGCCGGCATCCACGCGTACGTGCCGCTGGCCGGCGCCGACGGCACGCTGCCGCCCGGCGGCATCAACCCGCAGGCGAACACGTACATGTACGTGCGTATCCTGCCGGACGATCAGGACATCGCCGCGCAGTCGCCGACCTGGGACAACGTCTACGGCCTGGTGCTGGCCAACTGGAACGCCATGGCGCCGTGCATGGACAACTGGCTCGATCTGCAGAACGAGGCGCAGGTGCGCTCCTACGCGCCTCTGATCAAGAAGCTGACCAGCCCGAAGGCCTTCGAAAACTACCGCTACATGCCGGTCACCCGCGATCTGACGCGCGGTGAACGAACGCTGCTCTACAACTTCCTCGACAGCCCCGCGCCAACGGTGGCCCTGCAGGCCACGCAGGTGGCGGAGACGCACGACGCCGCGCAGTCGCCCGATTTCGCCGCACTGAATCGCGAAATGCGCTGACCCCTGCCAAGCGTCGGTCGTGTTTCCGCCGCCTGAGGAAATGGGAGCTGGTGTCGATCGCTATTCCAGCAACTCCGGGATCTGGACTGCGGCGGCGTGGCTTGCATCTACATCAGCTGAACGGCCTCATCCCCTCGCCAGCGGATCGAGCGACGCGAACGCCGCGCGGATCTGCTCGTCGGTGAGCTGATCGAGCTGCATCACGCTCTTCACGTGCGGCGCGTGCGTCTTCAACCACGCGGTGAGCTCGCGGATGATCTTCTCGTTGGCCTTGCCGTGCGGCGCGTCGCCGCCGATGGTGTCGCCGACGATGCTCGCCAAAGCGGGACGCGGCGCGTTCGCCAGCGCGACCTGGGAGAGCTTGGCGCGGTACTCGAGCTCCCACGTGCGATAGCTCTCGCCCGATGCATCGTCGATGGCGTGCCGCCCTTCATGCAGGTGAATCGAGTAATGGAACGTGTCGGCCTCGATCCGCGCCAGGAAAGCTTCACCCGTGTTCGTCTCCGCGCGCACGCGGTCGAGATACTGCAGGCGCAGCCGCTTCTCGAGCCCCTCGAACGTCGGCGGCTCCCCTTCCTTGCGGTATTTCGCGCGCGCTTCGGGGTCGGTGGCACCCATCCACTCTTGCAGCGGGTCGTCGGCATAGAGCGGGCGCACCTGATAAATCTCCGCCTTCGTTCCCCAGCCGCCATCACCACTCCGCCCGTCGGTCCGCCACGACTGGAATCCGTTCGACACGACGCCGTCCAGCACGATGAAGCGCACCGTCGCTTTGTGGCCGTACTGCTCGACCGCGAGCGCGCCGTCGGCGACCTTGTGGGCGATGTGTGTGTCGGCAAAGCCGCCGGTCTCGCCGAGAATCAGATAGCCGCCGAAGCGCTTTCCCATCTCAGCCACCGCGTCATCGAAATCGAGGGTGGGCCAGAGGCGCTTCAACTCGGCGGCGAGCGCTTTCTTCAGCGCGCGGGCACTCTCGTTGCCGAGGGCGGTCTGACGGTAATGCTCGTCCGCGATCGCCTCCATCCGCTGCAGCATCGCCGCGTATCGCGCAATCTCCGACTGGGGCGGAGCGACGAGCGCGGCCTCGTCGAAGAAGCGGATGCCCGCCAGCGCGCGTGCGAGCGAGGCGTCGTCGGGCGCGCTCGCCAGTTGCGCGTAGGCCGCCGCGATCAGTTGTGGCGGACCGCTGAACTGCGAGACGTGGTAGTAGCCGTCGATCCCTTCCATCATCACGACGCGGTCGCCGGCCAGGAGTCCGGCCCGCGCGAGCAGTCGTGCCGGCTCGAGCCGCGGACCTTCGGCGGCGATGATGCTCCGCAGAGCGGCAATGGCGGTGCGCAGGCTCTCGGTATTCACCGGACGCACCGCGGTCGCCTGCTCGACGATTGCACGCGCCTGCGCCAGCAGGGCGCGCCGCCGCTCCGCGCTCGTTTTCGCAACCTTCTCCGCCTCGCGCGCAGCGCTCTCCGCAACCGCGTACCGGCCGCGCACGAGGTCGATGCGCGAGAGCTCGAGCCGCGCGTCGAACGCCTTCTCGCTCTGCAGCAGCCGCTCGAGCCGCGCGCGCGCCGCCCTCGCGTCGCCGAACACGCGCCACTCGATATTCGCGAGCCGCAGCTCGGCGTCGGGCGTGCCCACCTGCGCGTACCACTTCGCGGCATCGCGAAACTTCGCATTCGCCGCCGCTTCCTCGGCGCGCTCGAACGGCGGACGCGAATCGCTGCCGCAGGCAATCAGCAGAAGGGCAAGAGCGGGAACGAACGATCGCATGTTCCCGAATACGGCCCGCGCCGCCCGAGGATGTGGAACGCCGTGAGCCGTCTGGAACGCGGTTAATTAACAACCGCCGCGCCGATACGCCGCGGGAGTGACGCCGGTCGCGCGCGTAAACGTCCGCGTAAAGTGGCTCTGATCGGCGAACCCGGCCTCGGCAGCGACCACCGACAGCGGCACACCCGCCGCGATCCGCTCGCGGGCGGAGGCGATGCGCAGATCGCGTACGTACTCGCCCACCGTCGTCCCGAACTGCTGCCGGAACCCGCGCGCCAGCGAGACCGGATGCACGTTCACCATCCGCGCGACCTCCCCCAGCGCCATCGTCCCGCGAAAGTCGCGCTCCACGATCGCCCGCGCCTCCGCCAGCCACGCCGGCACACGCCGCCCCGCCTCCTCGCGGCGCGAGAGCAGCCCGAAAAGCTCGAGCACGAGCCCCTCCACGATCAGCGCCGCCGCCGCATCGCCATGCCGCAGCTCCGCCGCCACGCGCCGCCCGATGCTCGCAACGAGCGGGCTTGTATACACGCCTCCACGCGCCAGGAGATGCGAAGCGTCGCCCAGCCGGCGCGTAAAGGCGGAGCCGAGCACGATGTTCAGACACCGAGCGCGCCGATCGGCGAAATCATCCTCGTGCGTCTCCCCCGGAGCATGAACTACGAGTGTCCGCGCCGCACAAGTCCGCGTCTCACCCGGCACATGCTCGCGGTAAGCCCCGTCGAGCACGAACGTCAGATACGGCTCCTCATGCCGATGCTGCGGCAGAAAAGTCCCCCGCGCATACGCCGTCTCCGAAACCAGCAAATCCGCCCACTCCCCCACCGCCACCGCCCGCCCAAAAAACTCCCCCCGCTTCCGCATGAGCGCCATGGAGAGGAGGTACGGGTGGGAGGGAGGGAGGTTGCAGAGGGGACCGGGACCTCCGGTGTGTCAGGGCGGCGGCCTACCGATTCTATTCGGGAATGAGACACGCCTAATTAGAAGTAACGAGGAGGGGCAGTCGGACGCGAACGTGGAGCCCTGTCCCTCGCCGGGACTGAAGGTCTGCACGGTTCCGCCGTGCAGTTCCACGAGATGCCGGCTTTGCGGCTCGCGGCGGACTCGATCCGGGGACAGACCTACGGAGCCGCGGACCGGCATCCAGGGACGCGAACGTGGAGCCCTGTCCCTCGCCGGGACTGAAGGTCGGCACGGTTCCGCCGTGCAGTTCCACGAGATGCCGGCTTTGCGGCTCGCGGCGGACTCGATCCGGGGGCAGACCTTCGTTTCTTTGGGAAGAACGGACGTCTGACCTCCGAGCGCCTCGTACGTAACGGACATAATGCCTTCCCACCGGAAAGATGGTCAGATACCATAGCACCCGCAATCCAATCCCATATCAGGAAGGTTTCGATGAAACGTTTTCGTCTGGCGGTCATGCTGTCTTTGGTCGTGCTTTCTATTGCTACGGTCGCCTATTCTGGCTCGTCGCACTGGAGTGAGACGTACTACTACTCGGATGACAGCTTCACCCAGGAAGTCGGCTACAAATATGTGCCGTGCGGTGGCTCCATCTACCGCGAAGGCACGATGACGAACTATTGGATTCAGTACGGGGAGTGGTGCGACGGCAGTCAGGGCTACTGTAATCAGTCCTACTACGATCCGGTCACCGGCTGGGGCGTGGTTCCCTGCTGATACAGGCCCTCCGGAGGAGCGCCACGCCGGTGCTCCTCCGCATCACCCATGAAGAACATCTCCCTCCGAATCGTCGAATCAGCCGTGGTCGTCGCGTTCGGCGCTTTGCTCTGGTCCAACTTCAACCTGCGGCGCGACAACACCGCGCTGCGCCGTGCGATCGAGCAGACGAGGATGAGGACGTCGTCGACGATCTTTCATCCCGGCGAGCGGTTCGAGTACGGCGGCTTGATCGCGCCGAATGGGCTGGTCATGACACCGGCCCAGGCGCCGCGCGGGCGGCAGCTCGTCCTGGTCGTCGATCCGACATGCGGCTCGTGCGATGAAGCGGCATCCGAGATTCGCGACCGCCGCCGCTCCATGATTGTCCCTCCGGTGGTCGTCAGCACCGGCAACGCCGTCGACACCGCCGCCTTTGCAAAGCGTCTCAATCTCGTCGGCCTGGTCTTCCGCACCCCCGACACGCTTGCGCCCCAGGTACGAACAAAATTTGCGAAAACGCCGCAGGTCTTTTTCGTGACGAGAGGAACCGTCACCGCGGTCTGCGCGAGCGTCGAGGAGTGTCTCGCGCGCCACGGGCCGAAATGAGCTGGTGGAAGAGAGGCAATCATACCTGTTCCGTCCGGACTTTGCCCCTACCCCCGCTGCCGCAACGCCAGGCTCTTCACCGCGGCCACCAGTTCCGCCGGTTCCACCGGCTTGCTCATGTGCGTTTGAAAACCGGCGGCGAGGGCGCGGACGCGGTCGACGCTGCGGGTGTAGGCGGTGAGGGCGATGGCGGGGACGTGGCGGGAGGGGGGCTCCTGGAGGCGGATCTTGCGGATCAGGGAGTAGCCGTCTTCGCCCGGCATTTCGATGTCGCTGATGACGATGTCGGGCCAGTCGCCGGAGAGGATGCGCAGTGCGGTCGGGACGCTTTCGGCGACCTGCACGACGGCGCCTGACCGGGTGAGGATGGTCTCCAGGAGCTTGCGCGAGTCGTCGTTGTCCTCGACGACGAGCACCGACACACCGGCGAGGTCGATGAGGCGCTCGGCGATGCTGCGGATGGCGGGCGGTTGGAGAGGGCGGGCGGCTTCGTCGTCGGCGCGTTGGTGGGCGACGAGGAGGGGCAGCCGGACGGCGAACGTGGAGCCCTGCCCCTCCCCGGGACTGAAGGCCTGCACGGTTCCGCCGTGCAGTTCGACGAGGTGCCGGACGATCCCGAGGCCGAGGCCGAGGCCGGCGTGCGCGCGCGTCGAGCTGCTGTCGGCCTGGCTGAAGCGATCGAAGACGTACGGCAGAAACTTCGGGGAGATCCCTTCGCCGGTATCGGTGACGGTGAGCTCGCAGTGCGAGTTGATCCGTTCGAGCCGGACCAGGACTTTGCCACTTCGCGGCGTGAACTTGACGGCATTCGAGAGCAGGTTCCAGATCACCTGCTGCAACCGGTCGGCGTCGCCGGAGACGTGGCCGGCTTCGGAGTCGAGCACTCGTTCGATGCGCACTCCTTTGGCGTCGGCGGCCGGTCGGACGATGTCGACGGCGGCATCAACGATGTCGGCGAGATCGAGCGGCTGCACGTCGAGCCGCAGCTTGCCGGCGTTGATGCGCGAGAAGTCGAGGATGTCTTCGATGAGGCGGCTCTGGGCGCGGGCGTTGCGGTCGATCGTCTCCAGCCCTTCGTTGAGCGCGGCCTCATCCCGCTCGAGGCGCAGCAACTGAATCCATCCGATGATGCTGGTCAGCGGCGTGCGCAGCTCGTGGGAGACGGTCGCCAGGAATTCATCCCGCGCGCGTGACGCGGTCTCGGCCGCCGTCAACGCGTGCTGCAACTCGCCGCGTGTGGCGTCGAGCTTGGCCGCGAGCTGCGCCGCCTGCGCGGCCGCCTGGCGAGCCATCTTCGTCTCCACTTCGGCACGCGCGGCGGAGGTCTCGGCGCGAAAGAGGGCGCCGAAGAGCGGCAGCAGCGCCCGGAGGAAGGGGCGCGCCGGTTCTTCGACCGTCTCGCCGACGAGGATCGCGACCGTTCCGTCGGGAAGGCCGAGTGCCCACGCGGTGCGCATCTCTCCCTCGTGATTCTGCACGGTTCCCTCGGCCGATCCGTCCTCGACGGCACGATCGATCAGCGCCCGCCACGAACGCGCCCCGCGCAGCGTCTGAGGAAAACCGGGCGCGGGAAGCGAGCGCCCGATGGCGGCGTCGCGGATGAACACGATCAGCTCATCGGCGCCCCACTTTCGGGCAAAGGCCCTGGCGGCTTCGTGCCGCTTGCCGGGATCGGCAAGTTGCACCGCTGCCCGCAAGGCTTCGGTGTCGTCGGAGGCTATCACGGTCAATCCGGCAACAGTGCCACCGTTGCCGTGCAGTTGTGAAATCCGCTGAACTGCCCTTCCGAGCGCGCGATCTGGCCGTACGTGTTGCAGCCGACATACGGCACCTTGCCGAGCGCGCGCTGCAGCGCGTCCATCTCCATGCCGAACTCTCCGCCCATGCGCAGGCGCGTCGCCACACAGTCGAAGAACAGCGCCACCTCAGGAGGCGTGCCGCGCATGTCACCGAGGGCGGAATTGACCGCGCGCATCGCTGCTTCGGAGGCTGATTGCGCGCTGGTTTTCATGATGTGCACCGTGGCGCCCGTGGGGATGTCGGATGCGCATCCGATCGAGCCATCCTCCAGCACCGCGAGCGGCACGCGCAGCTTGTATCCGGATCCCGTGTCGATGCCGAGAACGTTGTGCAGAAAGAAAGGCATCGGATCGTCGCGGTCGAACCGCTGGCCGGTCGCCTCCGCATGCTCCTCGAAGACCTCCACCGCGGGCATGGCGTTGAGGCTGATGACCGTCGAGCCGTCGGCTTCCGTGACGCGCAGAGGCTCGCTGGCCGGTTCCCAGCCGTGGCTGACACCGACACCGATCGGCTTCGAGGAGAGGATCTCCAGCGCGACGGCGGCGTCGGTGAATGCTTCGGTTCCACAGAAGACGTGCGTCTTCGTGAACCGCGCGTCGTCTCCCGCACCTCCACCGAAAAAACGGTAGTTGCCGAGTGTGGCGAGGCTGAGCTGCTCGATGAAATCGTCGGTGTATCCGGCCAGCGCATCGGCGAGGAGCAGCGCGGCGCGGTGTGGATACTGATGCGTGTTCAACCCTTGAAACGAGCTCGCGATCTCGGCCGCGGCCGCATGGCGATCGCCGCGCAGGTTGCGTCCCAGCCCGGCCGTGAAGCGCATGACATTCGACCGGATTCCGACCACCGACGCGGAGCCCTCGCCGCGGTCACCGCTGACGAACTCCCCTGCCGAAGAGCATCCGACCAGCACGCCGGGCCGGCAACTCTCGTGCAGGGCGCGAAGCAGCGGCGTGTAGTCGTGCTGTGACGATGCAAAGAGAATCACCGCGTCAGGAGCCTGACCGGAGAGTCCTGCGCGCAACTTCGTACCGAGCTCCCTGCCGGCGGCGCTGCTGTTGGTTTCGCTGGTAAAGACGACGGTCGACTCGGTCATGAAAGATCGGCTCCTCGTGCAACGCGTTATTGTTGAGCTGGTGGATGACGCCGCCAGGCTCGTGCCGGGAGCGATGCAGCACAGCCGATAAGTGCAAATAGCGGTCCGCCTCGATGAAGTGCAAAAACAAAAGGCCGGCGTGCTTGCGCACGCCGGCCTTTCGTTCTCTGGCGGCGAGAACTAGAACTCGAATCTCACCGCGAGTTGGAAGCGTCGCGGATCGAAGAACTGGCGGGCCTCGCCGAACTGCGCGGAGTGAACGCTCGGCTGGAAATCGTAGCCGGTCTGGTTGTCAAGCATGTTGAAGGCGTCGAGCTGGAACTGCAGGTTGTAGCCGCGGAAGATCCCCACGTTCTGCGTGTAGGTCATGTCGACCTGATAATGCGCGGGGCTGCGGCGCGAGCCGGCTGGCTCGGCGTAACGGGCGGTGTCGCTCGTGGAAGTGCCGAAGCCGGGCAGGGTGCGGTAGATCTCGTAGTTCCAGGCTTCCCACGGCTGGCCCGACTGGTAGATGCCGAAGGCGCCGATCACCGCGTTCCACGGCAGGTTGTACGTGCCGTAGACCTTGAGCAGGTGACGGCGGTCGCCGCGGAGGTCGCCGTACTTATTGTCCCAGATCTGGCGTCCCGGACCATCTCCGATGTTGGACGAGCCGATGAAGGTGGCCATGTCGTTGTCGATGGCGGTGTTGTCCTGGTCGAAGTTGCCGTAGTAGTGGCTCCAGGTGTACGAGCCGCGCACGAACGCACGGCCGACGCGGTAGTCGCTCTCGAGCGTTGCCTCGTAATACTTGGTGAAGGCGCCGTCGAGCTCCGCGATGACGTAGGTCGAGCCGCTGCCGATCTGCGCTCGCTGCGCATCCAGGTTAGGAATGTAAAGATCGCGCGGGTAGCCTTCCGGAGCCCACTGCTCGCGGGCGTTGTTGTTCGTGTCTTCCCAGAAGTTCGACGAGTAGCGATAGCGCGTGTAGGCGCGGCCGCTCCACGACGGGGTGATCTGCTGCGCGGTGCCGATCATGAATTCATCGGTGTAGCGCGGGTCGAGGTCCTGGACGAACAGCTTGCCCGACGAGGATGCGACCTGCTCGGAGCCGATGATGGCGCCGGTGGCGTCGAAGTGAACGCGCGTGGTCAGGCCGAGGATGCTGCGATCCCACGACGCGGCGCGCGGCAGCGAGCTCGCGGCCGGGACGTACTTCGCGTAGCTGGCGTAGAGGTTGTCCTGTCCGTTGTACGACCAGGTCGTGCCGAGGCGCGGCTGGATCGTCTTCTCGAACGGGATGTTGTACATCTCGTACTTGTTGCCCGGCGCGGAGACGAAACCAGAGACAGTCGAGGAATCCTCGCGGAGCCCCTGACCGTAGAGCGTGTCGTCGCTGGCCATCACGCCGACGTTGAACGTGAAGTTGTTCCAGCGGATGGTGTCGTTGATCTCGAAATTGTGCGAGACGTACTCGGAGTGGATGTTGTTGCCGCCCACGCCACCACCGATCGGGCGGGTGAACTCGGCCTGATAGGCGACCGGCTGCCCCTGAAAATTGACCCCGCGCGGCACGCGGAGAACGCCCCAGCCGTTCGAGGAACGGCGGAGATCCTCGGCGTCTTCCTGCCACAAGTAGCCGACATGCAGGTCGTGCATGATGCCGCCGCCGAGGCTGATGTCATAGCCGAGCTGCGCGCTCTGGCGGAAGAAGTCCTGCGCGTTGATCTGCGAGGAGACGCCGGCCTGACCACCGCCGGTGCGGACACCCTGCGCGTTGGTGTAGCCGTAGCGCTGCAGGATCGGCGCGATGAACTCGTTATACGCCGTCGCGCCGGAGACCGGCACCGGTACGATCAGCGCACCGTACTGGTCGAGATTGTTGACGTCGATGCGCGTCCCGGGCGTGGTGGTCGGAACGACGCCGAGCAGAAAAGTCGGAATCGAGCCGGTCTCGTTCGTGTAATCGGTGAACTTGGCCGTGGCGAAGCTGCGGGAGTTGATGACCCACGAAGCTTCCAGGATGCCGATGTCCTGCGTCGCCTCTTCGTCGACCGAGGTGGTCGGGGCGTTGGTCTGCTCGATGCTGGCCCGGTCGACCCGGCGATCGGAGGCGCGATAGCTGCCGTTCAGGAGGATGTTGCTCGTCGGCGTGAGGGTCAGCTTGCCGAAGTACTCGTTGCGCTCGCTGTCGTAGTTCGGCAGCTCGCCGTAGACGTTCCGGCGATTGGTGCGCTCGACCGTCGGGCGGTAGTAGGAGCCGTAGAAGAAGAGACGGTCGCGGAGGATCGGCCCGCCGAGGTTGAGATTGGCCCAGACGCGGTCCTGCTCGTACTGCTGGAGAGTCGCGCTAGTGATGTCACCGCGCATCGCCTCGCTCTCGAGCTGGAAGCCGACCTGCCCGGTGAACTCGTTGGTGCCCGACTTCGAGACGGAGTCGATCGTGAAGCCGGCGGCACGATTGAATTCAACCGCCTTCGAGCCGCCCTTGATCACTTCGACCTGCTGGATGTCGTGCGTGGACGGCTCGGCCGAGAGCGTCCCGAAGAGCGGCAGCGTGACGTTCACGCCGTCGAACTGGTAGACGTTGTCCTGGCCGCTGCCGCCGGCCGCAGGACCACGCACGATCTCCTCGGTGTACTGCACCGAGGGGGCGAGCTTCACCAGATCGCGATACTCCTGTGCCACCGGCAGGTCTTCGATCTGCTGTTCGCCGACGGCACTGGAGATCTCCGTGCTGGTCGGATCGACGAGGGTCGATTCGGCGGTGACGGTGATCGACTCGGAGAGCGCCATACCGAGAGCGACGTTGACCGTGGCGTTCTGGCCGAGGAGCACCTGCGCGTTGCGGGTGACGGTGTCGAGACCGGCCAGGCTGAAGGTGATGGAGTAGACGCCCGGCTGGAGGGCCGGGAGACGGTACCCGCCCGTCTCGTCACTGACGGTGACGCGCGGCTGCGGCAGGGACGGCGACCGTGCTTCAACGGTCACGCCTGGTAAGGCGCCGCCGTCGACGCCGGTCACGCGGCCGCTGACCGAACCGGTCTGCTGCGCGAAGGTTGGAAGAGCGATGAGGATGAGGAATGCCAGAAGAAGGGTGATGCGAGTCGATGCGCGTGAACCCACCATGAATCCTCCCCGGATGGTTTGCCCATACTTCGAGCGACTGATCAGCGAATTGTGGCGCTATGGTAATGAAGGTGGGGAGCAGACGTAAACGTTTCCGTAGACTTAAGTGACTGTCATGCACGTAATTAAGGAAGTCGGGCTCATCAGCCTGCTGCTGCTCGGCGCCTGCCGGCAGCCCGTCGAAACAGCCGCACCGGCGCCCGAGCGGCCGCCGATCATCCTCATCTCGGTCGATACGCTGCGCTCCGATCGCCTCCCGGCCTACGGCTACACGCGCGTCGAGACGCCGCACCTCGATGCGCTGCGGCGCGACGGGGTGCTGCACGAGCGGGCGTACAGCCACGTGCCGATGACCCTCCCCTCTCACGCGTCGATGTTCACCGGCCTGCTGCCGACCGAGCACGGCGTGCGCAACAACATCGGCTATCCGTTCGAGCCGGAGAAGCTGCGCACGCTGGCCGAGACGCTGCGCGAGAACGGTTACCGGACCGGCGCGGCGGTGTCGTCGTACGTGCTGCGGTCGGAAACCGGGATCGGTGACGGTTTCGAGGTCTACGACGACGCGATCGCGATCGTCTCCGGCGGCGCCACCAGCGAGCATCAGCGCAGCGGTTTCGAGACCGTGCAGAAGGCCGAGGCGTTCGTCGCGTCACACGCGAGCGAGCCGTTCTTCCTCTTCGTGCACCTCTACGAGCCGCACGCGCCGTACACGCCGCCGGAGCCGTTCCGCTCCCGCTACCGCGATCCGTACGACGGCGAGATCGCCGCCTCGGACGCGATCGTCGGGAAGCTCATCGCGTCGCTGAAGGCAAAAGGGATCTACGACCGGGCGGCGATCGTCTTCACCTCCGATCACGGCGAGGCGCTGTGGGAGCACGGCGAGGATCAGCACGGGATCCTGCTCTACCGCGAGGCGCTGCAGGTGCCGCTGATCATCAAGCTCCCCCGCTCCGAACGCGCCAACTCGAGCGTGAGCACCCCCTTCGCGCTCCGGCAGCTGTATGACGAAATCCTCCGCCTGGCCGGCGTCGGCTCCGATGCGACACCCGACGCGAAGCCACCGCAGCCGATCTACAGCGAGACCCTCTATCCGCGCATTCACCTCGGGTGGAGCGAACTGCGCTCGCTCATCGACGGCAACTATCACTACATCGAAAGTTCCAGCCCGGAGCTCTACGACCTGTCGAAGGATCCGGGCGAGACGAAGAACCTGATCGCCGACGAGCGCCGCGTCGCCGCGTCGATGCGCAACGCGCTCGCGCAGGTGCCGGCCGGCGATACCGCCATCGCTGCCATCGATCCGGAGGAGGCAGCGAAGCTGGCGGCCCTCGGCTACATCGGCACACCGCAGAATCGCGAGGGGCCACTGCCGAATCCGCGCGAGGAGATCCACACGCTGCGCGAGATCAAGGCGGCCTTTCAGCTCGCCGCCGACCGGCAGTACGACGAGGCGGCGAAGGCCCTTCGCGCGTTGCTCGAGAAGAATCCGGGTCTCACCGACGTCGCTTCGCGCCTCGGCGAGGTGCTGCGCGATTCCGGCCGTGATGCGGAGGCGATCGAGGTCTATCGCGCCGCCCTGGCCCGCTCGCAGCGCGTCGCTCCGGAACTGGCGATCGCCCTCGCGGTGACCTACCTCAAGACGGAGAAGCCGCGCGAGGCCACGGCGCATGCGTTGCTCGCGCTGCGCACGCATCCGGTCGAAGCGCGCGAGGTGCTGGCGCGCGCGGCGATCGCCGAGCAGCGCTTCGCGGAGGCGGAGACGCATGCGCGTGCGGCCATCGAGGCCAGCGAGCGAGCACCAAAGTCGCTGCTGGTCCTGGCGGAGTTGCAGCGCGCGACGGGACAGCTCGAAGCAGCGCTGGTGACGCTCGATCAGGCGGAGGCGCGGGCGACGGAGCTCGGGACGAAGCAGCCGGGCATCGATCACCTGCGCGCCGACGTGCTGGCGCGGCTCGACAAACCGGAGGAGGCGATCACCGCTTATCGCCGCGAGATCGCGCGCTTCCCGCGGCAGATTCAGTCGTACGCCAATCTGGCGGTGGTCTATCTCGCGCTCGGCGACCGCCGGGAGGCGGAGCGGGTATTGCGCGCGATGACGAAGGCGAACCCGCACGAAGGCGCTCGCGCGCTGGCCGAGAAAACGCGCGCCGTCTCATCACCCTGAGCGAGCGCAGCGAGTCGAAGGGTCAACCAAGGCGCGGCGCGGTCGTCGATTCGTCCCCGCGGCCGGCCGATACAACCCCTCGGACAAAAAGAAGCGGAGCGAAAAGGTCAACCGCGGCGCTGCGCCTTGGTTGACCCTTCGCTCCGCTCAGGGTTACGACTGCCTACTAGAAGCGCAGTCCCAGCGAGAACCGATAGGTCCGCGGCAGCTGGTACGCGTCCGAGGTGGTCGGTTTGCCGAAGTTCGGGCCCTTCTGCCAGTGCACACCCTCGACCGGTTCTTCGCCGGCCATCGGGTTGAACGCCAGGCAGCGTCCGGAGCCGTTGTCCTGCTGACACGCGGCCTGACGGCGCGTGAGCACAGTCTTGTCGACGGCGTCCGGATCTTCGATGCCCTGCTCGTTGAACAGGTTCAGGAAGTCGGCTTCGACGAAGAAGGTCATCGCTCCGCGGAACGGCAGCGCGTAGTTCACGCCGAGGTCGGTGGAGGTGATGTCGTCGACGCGGAACTCGCCGCGCTCGCCGAAGGTGTAGCCGACGTTCGACGGGACGGTGGCGTAGCCGGGATTGACGACGCCGTTGGCCGGACCGGTGGAGGTGCCGCGGCGGACGTCGATCGTGCCGCGCGCGGAGTACGAGAGCGCGGAGTGATAGCGCTCGAGCACGGAGATGTTGAAGTCACCGATGCCGGTGGGGATGTCGAAGCCGAGCCAGATGTTCGCGCGGTGGCGCATGTCGGCCAGCAGATAGCCGGTCGGGTTGAACTGCGCGAAGCCGGTGTATTCGGGGCGGTCCGGGGCCTCGGTCAGGACCGTGGCGCCGCCCGGGCTCTCCCCTTCCACGTTGCCGCGCAGCTTGGCCCAGGTGTAGTTGCCGCCGAGGTTGATGCGCGGACGGATGCGATAGCTGCCCTGCAGCTGGACGGCTTGGTAGTCGCGCGAGAGACCATCCTCGCTGTTCTCGATGACGCCCTGGTCGACGGTCAGGCCGGTCGGGTCCGTGACCTTACCGGTTTCGAGCGTCCTGCGGATCGCGTAGAAGTCGCCCCAGGTGCGGTCGATGTAGTCGGCGCGCAGGTAGCCGCCCCGTCCGAGCGTCATCGCGTAGCCGACGCTGAACTCGTCCATGTACGGCGAGTTGAGCGAGCCGTCGAACCGGGTGGTGTAGCCCGGCACGCTGACGTCGCTGAGCAGGTCGGTGTTGTTCGTGCCGCCGACGGAGTTGAACCAGGCGAAGATCTGGCGGATCACTTCCGGGGTCGGAACGAGTTGGTCGACCGGCGTGCCGCGCGGGTTGATGACCGGTCCCTTGTAATCGAAGAGGTAGTACGAGTAGCGGCCGGCTGGCGCGGTGAGGTCGGCCGGACCCTGCTCGACCTTGGCCACGTAGCGGCCGTAAGTCGCGCTGAAGCGATGGCGCGCGTCGCCGCGCAGGTCGAAGGTGGCCGCGAGGCGCGGGCTGATGGCGTTGTCGTCGACGGTCTTCACGCCGGCCTGGTTCTTACCGAACGACGTGTCGAACCGCGCGCCGACGTTGAACGTGAAGTGCTCGTTGAACTCCCACTTGTCGTTCAGGAAGAGCGAGCGCATCGCAAAATCGGAGGTCTTCGAGACCGCCGGCACCGGATCCCATTCGATGGCGCCGACGGTTGGATCGATGCCGAAGTAGAGCTTCGTCTTGTCGTTCGGGTCCTGAATGATGTTGCCGTGGATCCAGAAGTCGCTGCCCGACTGGTAGTTGTTGTCGTTGCGCAGCTGGTGGAACTCCTCGTAGCCGCCGACGAAGCTGTGGTTGCCGGTGGCCCTGGTGCTGAGGAAGTACGTTCCCTTGGCGATCCAGAGCTTGTTGTCGTGCTGCTTGGTGCCGCACGGCGAGCCACAGCCCGAGGGAGACCACATGCGATTACCAGTCGTAGCGTCGCGCAGCAGCGTCCCTTCAATCGGGTCGCGCGTTTCGGCGCCGCGGGTCAGGTCGTCGTCCATCCGGCTGAAGATGCCTTCGACCAGAAAGTTGTTCGTCAGGACGCCGGTGTAGTTCACACCGAAGAGCGTCTTCGGCTGGTCGCGCGTGGTGAGGCTGCGCATGTCCACCACCGGGCCGAAGGTGATGATGTTGTCGCGATGGTTGTCGCTCTCGAGGTACGACACGACCATGTTGTGGCTGTCGGTGATGCGGCCGGTGAGCTTTCCTTCCCAGCGGCGGTCTTCGCGCGATTCGACGTACGGAATTTCGGTCAGCCGCAGCTGCTGCGACGACTCGCGATCCTCGGCGCGTCCGGCCGCGAAGAACCAGAGGCGGTCGCGCAGAATGCGTCCGCCGAGCGTCCCCTCGTAGTTCTCGTTGATCTCGTCGATCGGGTCGGTCTGGGCGGCGTAGTCGGTTTTTTTCGTCCAGTTCGGGTTGGAGAGCGAGTCGCGGATCGAGCCGCTGAACTCATTGCCGCCCGATTTGGTGAGCGTCGAGACGACGCCGCCGGTGAAGCGGCCGTACTCCGCCGAGACGCCGCCGGTCAGCACAGTCGTCTCCTGGATCGCATCCTCGATGAAGAGGTCGTGCGGCTGGCCGCGGAGGTTTTCGTTCACCACCACGCCGTTGACCAGGAAGAGGTTGTCGAACGACGGCGCGCCGGAGATCGTGATCTGGTCGTTGACCGCGCCGTCGGTGACGCCGGGGGCGAGCAGCGTCGTCTCGCGGATGTCGCGGCCGACCGGCAGTTCCCGGATCATCTGCACGTCGAAGTTCGACGAGACCTCGGTGGTTTCGAGGACCGCCCGCGCGTCGGCGGTGACGGTGATCGACTCGTCCAACGAGGCCCGCAGATCGGCGTCGGCGCGATTGGTCTGGGCCAGACTGACCGCGACCTTCTGGGTCATACGCCGCAGCCCTTCGAGCTCGAAGGTGACGGTGTACTCGCCCGGCGGGAGCGAGGCGAAACGGTAGCCTCCCGCTTCACCGGAAACGGTGGAGCGCGAGCCCTGGAGAGCCGGCGACGTGATCGTCACGGTCGCCCCGGGCAACGCGTTGCCCTCCGAGGTGACGGTGCCGACCAGCGTGCCGGTGGTGGCCTGAGCGAATGATGGAACGGCAGAAACCAGGAGGAGAAGGACGACTCCGAGGGCGGGGAACCAACTGCGGGGAACCAAGCGCATGAGCACCTCCGCTATGTGTTGTGGGGGACGATTTGGAACGTGCGGCGATTCTACGTCAGTGTCTGACCACTCTGCGCTTCTCTCTCTCGATCGACCACGATATTGCGCCGTCGACATGCCGCGCGAACCAGCCGGCGAGCCAGATGTCCTCGCGATGGCCGAGCGCCGAGTAGAAGACGCGTCCCGCGCCGAAGGTCTTCTCCCACGCCAGTGGATGGCCGTCGCGCAGCATCAGCAACGGTTTGACGTCCGAGGGAGTGAAGTTCTTGAACGAGTAGATCTCCTCGAAGATCACCAAAGGTGTGGTCAGTCCGCGGGTCGCTTTGTGGGTCGGGTCAACGACGTCGATCGTCACCGTCGACTGATCGGGATGGCTCTCGAACTCGGCGCCCACCATCGCGATGTACTCCGGCGAGAAGTGCCAGGTGTCTGATGCGGCGTGGAAGCCAACGAATGTACCGCCGGCGGCGATCCAGGTGAGGAGGGCCTCGCGAGCGGAGGCGGGCAGCTCGCCGGTGGTGTTGATGAAGCAGACCGCGCTGATCGACTGCAGCTCGCGTGCGGTGAGGCGCTGGAGCATCGCGGCCTCATCGCGCGCGAAGACGACCTCGATGCCGCGCGCATTCGCCAGCCGCTCCACGACCGTCTCCGCGGTCGCGATCGAATCGTGCCGAAAGCCCGCGGTCGCGGTGACGACGAGCAGTCGGGGTTTGGCGGTCACGGAGCAGCCGGCGAAAAGTACGGCGATCAGGAGGAAGTGGCGCAAGCAGCGCCCTTACTTCTTCGGAGCGGCCTTGTTGTCCTTCTTCGGCTTTTTCGTCTCTTTCTTGCGCGCGTTGTTGCCTTTAGCCATGGTTGTTACCTCCTGCCACGATGATAGCTCAGCCGAGGCACGCCATTTGCGCCCCATGCAAGTCATGGGCGACGAAACGAAAGAGACCGAGTTCGACAAAGGAAACACGAAACCGCTGGAGGGGCCGCTGAAGCCATCGACGGCCGACGCGCTGGAGATCGACGCGCCGGAGATCGCGCAGGTGCCGGACAGCGAGCGCGAACTGCCGCGCAACGACGCGCTGGATCGCTGACGGCTTTACTCGCCGCCGAGCGGCCATTCGAGCTCGCCGAGGAACCGCTGATCGTCGCGCCAGCGCTCGTGCACGGCGACGTGCAGGTCGAGATAGATCTTCGCGCCGAGGATCGCTTCGAGCTCTTTGCGCGCCTCGGTGCCGATCAACTTGATCATCGAGCCCTGCTTGCCGATGACGATCGGCTTCTGCGAGTCGCGCTCGACGAAGATCGTGGCGAAGATGTTGATCCGGTTCTCGTCGTCCTCTTCCTCGTAGCGATCGACGGCCACCGCTGTGGTGTACGGCAGCTCCTGCGAGGTGTGGTGCAACACCTTCTCGCGAATGAGCTCGGCCGCGAAGAAGCGCTCTGGCTGGGTCGTGTAATCGTCGGCCGGATAGATCGCCTCCCCCTCTTCGACGTTGTCGAAGAAGAGCTTCTTCAGCTCGTCCGTCCCCTCCCCTTTCGAGGCGGAGATCGGCACGATCTCGTCGAAAAGACCCATGTCGCTGTAGCGCTGCATCACCGGCAGCAGCTTGTGTTTCTTGAGCAGGTCGATCTTGTTGAGGATCACGAAGCGCTTCGCCTCGGGGTTCTGCTCCTTCTCCTGCTGGAGCATCTCGATCACGTACTGATCGCCCTTCCCAAAGTCCTCTGTCGCGTCGACGATCAGCGCGATCACGTCGGCTTCCGTCAACGCGGAACGGACGTGATCCATCATCCGCACGTTGAGGCGATGCAGCGGCTTGTGCACGCCGGGCGTGTCGAGAAACGCGATCTGTCCCCCCTCGTCGTTGAGGATGCCGACGATGCGATTGCGCGTCGTCTGCGGCTTCGACGAGACGATCGACACCTTCTGCCCGAGGACACGGTTCAGCAGCGTCGATTTCCCCGCGTTCGGTCTCCCGACGAGGGCGACTGTGCCGAATTTTCGGGTCGGCGTCACTTCAGCGGTTTCGTTTTCTTCAGCCATAGCGCGCGTGACGGATTGAGGATTGAAGGATTGAGGATTGAGGAAGGCTGACGCGAAGCGCTTCCTCAATCCTCAATTCTCAATCCTCAATCCTCTTCCTCCTCACCATCCGGCCGCCAGTCGGGATCACGCGAAACGCGTACCCGGTAGATCCTGCGGCGGTCGACGCGCTCGACCTCGAAGCGCCAGCCGTTCTTGGTCACGACCGTGGCCACCTCGGGCACGCGGCCGAGGGTCGTGAAGATCATGCCGGCGACGGTCTCGTAGTCCTCGCCGGAGAGCTCCGCGTCGAGCCTCTCCTCGAGCTGCTCGACGCGCATCATCCCGCTGACGAGGTACATGTCGGGGCCGAGCTCCGCGAGCGTCGACTCTTCGTCCTCGTGCTCGTCCGCAATGTCGCCGACGATCTCTTCGATGATGTCCTCGGTGGTGATGATCCCGGCCGTGCCGCCGTATTCGTCGACCACCACGCAGACCTGGAGATGCTCGCTCTGGAACTCGCGGAGCAGCTCCGAGGCCTTCTTGGTCTCGGAAACGAAATAGGGCGGACGGGCCAGCTCGGCCACCGGCTTGCGGTCGCCGCGCAGGATGGCGTCGAACAGATCCTTGATGTGCACGATGCCGCTGATCTGGTCGATGCTCTTCTCGTAGATCGGGATGCGCGCGTATTTCGACTCGCTGAAGAGGCGGGCCAGCTCTTCGATCGGCTTCTTGGCGTCGAAAGCCAGGACGTCGATGCGCGGGGTCATGATCTCGTGCGCCAGCCGGTCGCCGAAATCGACGATCGACTGCAGCAGGCGCCCTTCCGACGGCTCGATGATCCCCTCTTCCTCGCCGACGTTGATGTAGGCCTGGACCTGCTCGTCGGTGATCTCCTCTTCCTCTTCGTTCGGGTCGTCTTTCCGCTCGAGGCGCGACAGCAGCTTGCGCAGCGGGAAGAGCACCGGCCAGAAGAGGTAGTAGAAGAAGTGGGAGAACGGGATCAACGCGCGGAGAATCACCTCCGCCAGATCCTCGGGGATCAGCGCCAGGATGAACTTCCAGACCAGCACGATCCCGGCCCAGATCCCCACCGAGGTGAAGACCGCCGTGGCGAACGGCTGCTCGTCGAGGATCATCATCGTCGAGCCGGCGGCGACGATCAGCGCCACCTGCAGCAGCGCGCCGCTGACGAGCTGAAAGTTGGCGACGTCGAAGGCGCCCCAGCGGACGCTCCCCTCTTCCGCGTCGCCGGTCAACTGGCGCAGCCGGACGGGACTGAGCTGCAGGGCGAACGAGCGGAGGGCGTCGAAAACGAGGTAGAGAACGCCGCAAAAGCTGGCGAGCAGCACCCAGTGGACGTGTATGTGTGAGGCGCTACTTCCCATGCAATGGCGCGGATTCTAGCTCAGCAGCATGGCCACGGCCGCGGCGAGGACGGAGACCTTCATCAGTCCCTCCGCGCGACGGTGCAGCTGCTGAAACCCTCTCCGATCGGGGTGATCCTCCGGCATCTCCGGGGTGAGATGCACGCGGCGCGCCTCCAGAGCCCGCTCGAGGAAGCCGACCTCGTACAGGACGGCAAAGGCGAGGAAGGCGATCGCCGCCCAGCGCACCGCGATCCAGACGCTGGCGTTGGTCTCCCAGACGAAGTGCTTGACCGCCGCGGCGATGATGACCAGCACGATCGCGGCGAGCCGGAGCCGCGCGAAACGGCGGAGGATCGTCCCGAAAAGCCGCCCCGCGTCGAGCCGGGGCAGCGTCCGGAAGAGCAGCGGCGCCACGAGCGCGCCGAGCGCCAGCGCACCGCCGATCCAGAGCGCGAGGCCGAGGTGATAAAGGAAATTCGTGAGCAGATGCAGCCAGTTGGGCATAACGGTGCGCCTATGATCATCCAGATTCTGCTCGCCTCGACGCTCATCCTCCGCGGCGGCGACAAAATCGCCATCGACGAGCCGCCCCGTATCGAAAAAGGAGTGGTGATCTTCCGCTCCGCCGGCGCGCTCTACTCGCTGCCGGCCATGGAGGTTGACGAGGAGGCGACGCGCCTCGAGGCCGAGCGTGCCGCGCGGCCGCAGGACCGGATCAAGAAACTGCGCGTCTCGCCCGAAGAGCGGCAGCGCCTCATCGCCGAGCTGGAAAAGAATCACTCCGGCGTCCGCGTCGAGCGGCCGATCCCACCGCTGCCGCCCGAGCCACTGCCCCCCGCCCCCCGGCCGGCGCCGCAAGACGAATGGCAGTGGCGCAATCGCGCCCGCGCCCACGAAGAAGCGGTCCGCCAGGCGAAGGAAGAAGTGCAGCTGCTCGAGGAGCGCATCGGCAAGCTGCGCGGCGAGATCCACTCCTTCTTCTCCCTCGGCTACAAAGCGCACCAGTTCACCTACCAGAGCACCCAGCTCGAGTACGCCCTGGCCCAACTGCCGCGTGCCGAGCTGGAAGTGACGCGGGCGGAGCGGGCGTGGGCGCAGTTCCGCGAGGATGCGCGGAAGCAGGGCATCCTGCCGGGCTGGCTGCGGTAGCAACGCCGGGCAACATCGGGCAACGCCGGGGACCGGGCAACGCCGGGGACCGGGCAACGCCGGGGACAGAGCTTCAGATGTCGCCGGTCTGCACAGGGGGGACAGCGGCCAACGCTGGAGACAGAGCTTCAGAGGGCAACGCCGCAACGCCGGGGACAGAGCTTCAAGTTGATTCAGGGGGGGGCAGGGGGGCGGGCAGGGGGGACAGAGCTTCAGACGTTTCAGCTCAGGGGGATTCACCGTTTGAATGAGCCGTTGGGGACAGAGCTTCAGGCACCCAGCAACAGCAGTCAGTGGGGACAGAGCTTCAGATCTCACGGTTTGAAAAGCGGACGGTGTGCCTCGTCGGCGCAGCGGGCTGACGACTCGATGTCCTGCACGGCTGCTGGCGTTGTCACGCGAGCGTTCGAACAGCCCTTCACCGACGCGAGCGCGACGCGGCTCGGTGGTATTGGCGTGCGGTGACCGGCGGCATGGGCGGAGAGAAGAGGAATGGCGGCGGGCGGCGGTGCATTCGGTCGCGGCAGGCTTCGGCGAGGCCGAGGATCTCGGAGTCGCGGGCGAGCTCTTTCCGGCAGCGGGAGACGAGGTTCGAGACGCCTCCCGCGCTGTTCAGCCCGAGTTGCCTCGCGATCCGGCGGAGAGGAACGAGTCCATCCTCGAACGCGAGATAGGCGACGAGACGTCGCTCGAGTGTCCCGTGACTGCCGGCGATCGCCTCCGGAGTCGTGTCGAACGTCTTCGCGACTGCCTTTACGACCTCCTGGAGATCGGGCCGGCCGGGATGAACCTGTGCCCGCGGATGCTCCTCGCTCCGTTCCTCCTCGTCGAGCAGCTTCTGGATCTTGTTGATCCAGGAGGCGGTGCCGAGGAAGATCTGCGCCGTCAGGTTGTCCATGAGGGTGTCGGACTCGTCGATCTTCGAGAGGACGAAATTGCGGTACTCACGTTGTTGCGTCTCGCGATCGAGCCCGAGCTCGCTCAGAAGCGGGTCGACTGACAACCATCTGGGAGCCTCGGCGAAGCCGGCGCGAGCGGCGTAGCTGCTCCACTTCCATTCTTCGGGACGGGCGACGAGATGCGCGCGCACAGGGTTGAGCGCGATGTAGCGGGAGAGCTCGAACCCGTACGCCTCCTCTTCGACCAGGATGTTCTTGAAGCGTGCTTCGAAGAGGTGCCCTCGCCGCTGATGCCGCCTGTTGAAGCGCTGGGCGTAGCGCCCCAAGAGGCGGTGCATGCCGGTCGAGAGGGTGCACTCCGGCGTCTCGATGCTCAGATGGTAGTGATTGCCCATCAGGCAGTAGTCGTGGACGACCCATCGCGAGCGGACGATCTCCTCGGCGAGGAGGTCGAGGAAGAGCTGGCGGTCGCGGTCATCATGGAAGATGGAGATTCCATCGTTGCCGCGCGACATCACGTGATGTCGTGCGCCGGAATACTCGACTCGCGGTTGCCTCGCCATACGCAAGCCGAGGCTACCTCGGCACTGGAGGTGAGCCGAGGAGATCGCGAAAAACGGCAGAAAAGCTCCTCGGAATGGAAAGAAAATGGGCCTGAAAGCGCGGCGGCTCTACGACCGTTGGAGTTTGCGCGAGAGCATGGTTCTAAGGCTGTCCACCGAACACGATTTGGTATTTAGTGCTAAGGCCTGTCCCCGCTTCGACCTCGCCCGCGTAAGACGTCGAGCGCCGCGGGCGAGGTTCTAAGACCCGTCCCCCGATTTGGTATCGAGCGAGGTTCTAAGACCTTGTCCCCGAGTTGGTATTGCTAAGACCTGTCCCGATTCGACCCCGTTGCTTGCTAAGACCTGTCCCCGATTCGACCCATGCAATTCGACACGATTTTGAGTTCGCGCCGCGAGCGAGGTTCTAAGACCTGTCCCCCGATTTGTGTCCCCCGATTTGACGTACGCCCGCGAGCGAGGTTCTAAGACCTGTCCCCCCGATTTGGTACGAGGAGATCGCGAAAAACGTCCCGCCCGCTACTGCCGGGCGTCTCGCCCGGCACACTCGCTGGTGCACCACGCTCTTCAGCACGGGGCCAGATGCCGCGCGCCAGCGGCCGGGACGCCGCTCCCCGTTACACCAGCTCGCGTACCACCGCCGACAGCAGCGCCGGCTCGATCGGTTTCTGCAGGTAGGCGTCGAAGCCGCGCCGCAGCGCGTTCTCCCGATCCTGCGGTCGTCCGAAGGCGGTTGCGGCGATGACCGGCGTGCGGGCGGCGGGGGAGTCGAGGCGGCGCAGCGCCCTCACGAAGTCGTAACCGTCTTCGCCGGGCATGGCGATATCGCAGATGATGGCGTCGAAGCGATGCTCGTCGACGGCGGCCAGCGCGGCGCGCACGTCGCTGACGGTCATGACCGAGGCGCGGCAGCGGCGGAGGATGGCCGCGAGCACGTCGCGCGTCTCGGGCTGATCGTCGATCACCAGGAGACAGAGTCCGTCCAGCGGCACCAGCTGCGTCGCAACCGGAGTGGGGCGCGCTTCGCTCTGCATGCGCGGCAGGTCGACCACGAACGTCGCTCCGCGGCCCGGGCCGTCGCTCAGCGCGCGAATGCTGCCGTGATGCAATTCGACCAGGCGGCGCACGATCGCCAGGCCGAGGCCGATGCCGCCGTGCGCGCGGGTGCTCGAGCTGTCCTGCTGCCGGAACGGTTCGAAGACGTGGGGGAGAAAGTGCGGATCGATGCCCTCGCCGCTGTCGCGGACCGAGAGCCGGACATGCGATTCCGAGCCGTCGATGTGCAGCTCCACCCGTCCGCCGGGCGGGGTGAACTTGATGGCGTTCGTCAGCAGGTTCCAGACGATCTGCTGGAGGCGACCCTCGTCGCCGCAGACGGTGGACTCGCCGGGTGTGAAGCTCGTCAGCAGTTCGATGCCTTTCTGTGCCGCGGTCGGGTGCACCGCCGCCAGGGCGTGACTCGTGGCGACGCGGAGGTCGACCGGCGCCGCCTCGATGTAAAGCTTGCCGGCCATGATGCGCGACATGTCGAGGATGTCCTCGATGAGCTGCGACTGCACCGAGGCGCTCTTCTCGATCGCTTCCACCGCTTCCTGCGCTTCCTGCGGCTCGAGGCCCATCCGCAGCATGCGCGCCCAACCGATCACCGCGGTCATCGGCGTGCGCAGCTCGTGCGACAGCGTGGCCAGGAACTCGTCCTTGGCGCGGTTCGCCGCCTGCGCGTCGCGGTAGAGCCGTGCGTTCTCGATGGCGGCGGTGGCGCGGCGTCCGAAGTCTTCGGCCAGGCGCAGATCGGCCTCGGTGAAGCGTCGCTGCGAGTCGGAGGAGACGAGCGAGATCGCGCCGAGGATGTGGTCGCGCGTGCGGAGCGGCACGACCATCACCGACATGATCTGCAGCGCGCGGATGGCCTCCAGATGCTCGGCGTCGTGCGCGCCGCGCTCGATCAACTCGGGCGGAATGTGCGGCAGGAACTCCGCGCGCCCGGTGGAGATCACCCGCCGGACCATGTCGGTCTCCGGATCGGGCGGATAGCGGCGGCGCATCTCGTGGGCCAGCTCCACCTTGGCCGGATCGACATGGGCCACCGCCAGGCGCCGGATCTCGCCGGTCTGTTCGTCCACCAGGTCGATCGCGCACCAGTCGGCCAGGTCGGGCACGACCAGGTCGGCGGCATTGCGCAGCAGCTCTTCGTAATCGAGCGACGACGCCAGCACCTCGCTGGCGCGCATCAACAGCCGTGCCCCCTCCTCCGCGATCCGCTCGTCGTGGATGTCGACGGTGGTGCCGACCCATTCGAGGATGCGGCCGTTCTCCGTCACCGGCACGCCGGTGGTCCGGAACCAGCGATACGACCCGTCGCTGATGCGCATCCGGAACTCCTGCGACAGCGGTGTCAGCGTCGCGACGGCCTGCTGCCACATGCGCACGGCGCGCTCCCGGTCGGCCGGGTGCAGCGCGTGGATCCACCCTTCGCCGGCCAGCTCCTCGCGGGTCATGCCGGTGATCTCGCGCCATTCGGGGAGGTCTTCGAGGATCTGTCCCTCGGCGTTCGTGAGCCAGATGGCCTGCCGTTTCGGCGTGGCCAGCACCAGCGACTTATAGCGGGCTTCGTTGCGCGCCAGCCGCTCGCGCTCCTGCCGCAACGCGTTGTAGAGACGGACGTTGTCGATGCCGACCGCGGCCTGCGCCGCGAGCGCGACCGCCATCTGTTCTTCCGCTTCGGTGAAGACGCCGGCCTCTTCGTGGCCGAAGAACAGCCCGCCCAGCACCTCGCCGGCGCGGGAGATGACCGGGACAGCGAGATAACTGACGACCGGCAGGTGACCGGCCGGCATGCCGTGATACGGCGCGTTCTTGCCGTAGCGCGGATCCTTGCGGATGTCGGCGCTGCGCATTACGCCGCTGCCGGAGAAGGTCGGCTCGAAGACGGCCGTGTTGCGCGGCATCGGGAAGCGCGAGAAGGCCTCACGCGGCACCCCGGAGATCGTGTAGAGCGTGTACGACTCGCCGCCGTCGTCGATGACGTTGTAGAAGAACGCGCCGAACTGCGCGCTGGTCATCTCCGTGGCCGCATCGGTCACGGCCTGCACCAGCCGCTGCAGGTCGAGCTCGCCCGCCACGATGCGGGCCGCCTCGGCGAAGCGATCGAAGCGGCGCACCGTCAGCGCGGAGCTGGCGATGTCGGCCAGCAGCGTGGCGATCGGGTGGATCTCTACAGGTACTGCGTACGAGGTCCGGAAGTAGCAGGTGAGCGTGCCACGGGCCGCGCCGCGAATGGAGATCGGAACGACGAAGATCGAGACGATCCCCTCCGCGTCGTAAAACGCGCGGCGCTCTGCCACGACCGGCCAGGCCCGGACGTCCTCGACGGCCAGCGGGCCGTGCATCAGCGTCGCGTCGTCGCCGCGGCCTGGAAGGGGATGGTCGGTGTAGCTCGCCGAGAGCCCGGCGCTGGCGGTGACGTGCCACAGCGAGGTGCGCTCGTCGAACTGCCAGATCGCATACGCGTCGGCCGGCAGGAGCCGCGGCATCGCCTCGACGATCCGGCGCAGCGCCTCGCGGGTGGTCTGGGCGCCGCGCAGCTCCGCCGAAAGCGCGGCCAGAGCGGCGAGACGCTCGGACAGCGACAGAGAATCTGGTTGTGCGGCGAGCGTCATGGCGGGCTGGGCCTCGGTCATGCAGGG
This sequence comes from Thermoanaerobaculia bacterium, assembly GCA_036398925.1. Taxonomy (GTDB): domain Bacteria; phylum Acidobacteriota; class Thermoanaerobaculia; order Gp7-AA8; family Gp7-AA8; genus DASWOB01. Next base: position 32,621 of record DASWOB010000055.1, on the reverse strand, counting down.
GCAATGCCGCCGCCAACATGCGTCATCATCTGTCGATGCTTGCGCTGATCCCGCGGAAGGTGGTGCGTTGATTCATTACCGCGAGGGGAGTGCCGCCGATCGCGATGCGATCCTGGCGCTGCGGCGGCGCTGCTTCGCGAACGAGAACGTCGAGAAGCAGGATCCGGCTTACTGGGACTGGCAATTCGCGGACGGGCGGCTGTTCCTGGCGGTTTTCGAGGGACGTCCGATCGCGCACATCGGCTTCATCCCGCGCTCGCTGGTCGTCGGCGGCGAGACGGTGCGCACCGCCCTCGCGATCGACGCCATGACCGATCCCGGCTTTCGGAGGCGGGGGATCTTCCGGCGGTTGATGAGCGTCGCCCGCGATGAGATCGCGAAGCAGTATCGGATCAGCACCGCTTGGCAGATCCGCCGCTCCGTGCTGCCGGCGATGATGGACAACGGCTGGATGCCGATGCTCTCCGCTCCAGTCATGGCCAAACCGCTGCTGCTTTCGTTCGCTGGCGAGAACGGTGGCGCTGCCTCAACGATGCTGAACGATCCGCGCCAGCACGTCGTGCAGCAACTCGGCTTGGCGAAGATCACCACCCGCCGCACCACCCTCAAAGGCTTCGACACCCTGGCCATCGTCGACGCCGCCTGGTCGGACAACAAGGAACTGCGCCGGCTCCTCCGCTCCGCCTGCGCGACGGCGAAGAAAGAAGGTGTGACCCTGGCCGCGGCATTGGTGACCCTCCGCCACCCGCTGCTGCCGATTCTTTTGCGCGCGGGATTTCTTCCGACGCCGCATCGTTTTCGTCTCCTCGTGAATGTGTTCGACGCGAGTCTCCACGACGCGGTGAGGCGAAATCGGTGGGCGCTGCTCTGGGCCGACACCGACCATCTCTGATGCATCGGCTGTTCGTCTTCGCCCACCAGGACGACGAAGTCGCGATGGCGACCCGCATCCTCGACGCGCTGCGCGGCGGCGACACGGTGTCGTGCGCGTATCTCACGGACGGCGCCACCCGCCGCGCTCCCGCGCCCGTTCGCGATCAGGAGACCCGCGACGTGCTGCAACGGCTCGGCGTCGACCTGGCCCGCGTCCACTTCCTCGGCTCGCGGCACGGCATTGCCGACGGAAAGCTGCACGAGCACCTCGACGACGCGCTGCAACTGCTCGAAGCGCGTGTTCCGGAGAAGGTGGACGAGGTGATCACGTTGGCGTGGGAAGGCGGCCATCACGATCACGACTGCGCGCATCTCGTGGCGCTGGCGTTCGCGACACGGCGCGGTGTCGCGGTCCACGAGATGCCGATGTATCACGGCCATCGTCTGCCCGGACCGTTCTTCCGCACGCTCACGCCGCTGCGCGTCGGCGGCGGCTGGAACTCACGGGCGATTCGTTTCCGGGACGGCCTGCACATCGCGCTGCTCTGCCGCTTTTATCGCTCGCAGCGCAGGACGTGGCTCGGGCTTCTGCCGGAGGCGCTGCTCCGTCTGTCCCTCGGACGCAAGGAGTGGTCGCGTCCCGTCGACCCGCGGCGCGTCGATGCCCGGCCGCACGAAGGGCCGCTGTTCTACGAGCGCCGTTTCCGCGTCAGCTACGCTGTGGTTGCGCGTGCGGCTGCGGAGTTTCGACAGCGATTGCTCCCGCGTTGATCGCCCTGCAAGGCGGCGGGCAGCGGATGGTGAACGAGAACGTGCTGCCTTCGCCGGGGGTGCTCTCCACGTGAATGCTGCCGCCGTGCGCTTCAACGGCGAGCTTGCAGAAGGCGAGGCCGAGGCCGGTGCCGACTTTGGTCCGGGCGTCGAGCTGTCCGAATTTTTCGAAAATGCGGCCGAACGCTTCCGCCGGAATGCCGGGGCCGGTGTCGCGGACGGCGAAACGCAGCGACTCCGGTTGTTGCGATACGGAGATCGTCACCGTGCCGGGGCCGGTGAATTTGATGGCGTTCGCGACGAGGTTCACGATGGTCCGACTGAGCTTGTTCGCGTCGCCGGGGAAGAGTGGGAGCCCGGGCGGCAGATCGGTGACGAGCGCGGTCCCCTGCAGCTCGGCCAGCGAGGCGACCTGCGCGAGCGCACCGGCCACCAGCGTGCCGGGCGACAGCTCTTCGTAGTGCAGCGTGTCCGCTCCCGACTCCATCTTCTCCACGTCGAGCAGGTCGTTAATCATGCCGAGGAGCGTCTTCCCGCCGGTCGTGGCAATGGTCATCATCTCGCGCTGGGAGGCGTTGAGCTCGCCGTGTTTCTCCAGCATTTCCACCCCCACGATCAAGGAGGTGAGCGGCGTGCGGAGGTCGTGCACGATCATGTTGCGCATGTCGTCACGCAGCTTCTCCAGCTCCTGCAGCCGCTTGTAGTTCTCCTGCAGCTGGGCATAGAGCGCCGTCTCGCGGTCACGGGCGCGTTTCTTTTCGAGCGACGCGCCGACGCGTGCCCTGAGCATCACCGGGTCGAACGGCTTGGCGAGGTAGTCCTCGGCGCCGGCGTCGATGCAACGCACCACCGACTGCACCTCGCTGAGCGCGGAGATCATGATCACGGGGATGTGCTGCAGCCGCTCGTCCGCCTTGATGAGCCGCAGCACCTCGTATCCGTCCATGTCGGGCATCATGATGTCGAGCAGGACGACGTCGTACGCGGCCGCGGACAACTCCGCGAGGGCATCGCGCCCGCTGCTGGCCGTCGTCACGGCATGTCCCTGCTGCTGCAGGCGCCGCGACAACACGTCGCGGTTTGCGGCGTCGTCGTCCACGACCAGCAGTTGTCCGGGCAGCCCCGCGGCGGGAGCGGCGGTGAGCGGTTCGCGGGCCGGTCTTTCGACGCGGGCCGCGATCTCGATCCCCGGGTCGTCCGCGGCGGTGAAGTGCTCGTCGAGCAGCGCCAGCACCCGCCTGCCGGCGTCCGCGATTCTGGCCAGGTCGGTGACCGCGTCGGGACGCTGTTCGGCATACGCGTCCTCGGCGAGGATCTCTGAGTAGCCGATGATCTGATTGAGAGGACTGCGCAGGTCGTGCAGAACCTGCGGCGAAACGCCGGATGCCACGGCGGTCATGGCACACGCCCCGTGACGTGAAGACGCAGGAGCACTTCCATCTTCCCCAGCAGGCGGGGAAGCTCGATCGGCTTGGTGTCGTAGTCGTCGCATCCCGCGGCGAGCGCCTTCTCCCGGTCGTTGGCCATGGCGTGTGCCGTCAGCGCGATCACCGGGATGTGGCGGAGAGCGTCGTCGGACTTCATCCGCCGCGTGGCCTCCCAGCCATCGACAGTGGGCAGACTCATGTCCATGAGGACGAGGTCGGGAGCGTTCGCGCGCGCGACGTCGAGACCGTCCTGGCCGTCGACTGCCAGCAGCACGTCGTACCCCCTCCGCTGGAGGCGGCGCGACAGCATGTCGCGGTTCAGCTCATTGTCTTCGACGATCAGGATGGTGGTCACAGTGCGATCTCCTCCTGAATTCGCGGGACGCGACTGACGTTGCTGCCGGCGAGAAGATCGCGTACCTGCTCGAGCAGAGCCTCGCGCGAATCGCCATGTTTGCGCAGGATGGTTTCGACGTGGCCATTGAGCCTGCGGCGGTCTTCCGTGGTGAGGTCCTGCGAGGTCACGACGACGATCGGAATGGAGCGCCACTCCGGACGCATCCGCACTTCGGCGGCGAACGCGAAGCCATCCATCTCCGGCATCAGCAGGTCGAGGAAGATGAGGCTGGGGCGGTTCTTCTCCATCGATTTGAGCGCCTCAATGCCGTTCTCCGCTTCCGAGACCTTCCACCCTTCCTTTTCCAGAATCGTGCGGGTGAGCGAGCGGGTCATGGCGTCGTCGTCGATGACCAGCACCGGGCAAGGCGGCTGGCGGCAGGTGAACTTCTTGAGGATTTGCGAGAGCCGCCGGCGGTTGACCGGTTTGGTCGCGTAGTCCGACGCGCCGAGCGTGAAGCCGCGCACCGGGTCGTCGACCATGGTGAGCATGATTACCGGGATGTCGCGCAGCGTGACGTCGCCTTTGAGTGCGGACAGCACGCTCCAGCCGTCCATGCCGGGCATCATCACGTCGAGGGTGATGGCGGCCGGTCGGATGCGGCGTGCGAGCTGGAGGCCGTCGGCGCCGCCGCTGGCGACGCGGACCGTGAAGCCTTCTTTCTGCAGATAGCGCTGCATGAGGTCGCGTTGCAGCGGGTCGTCGTCGATGACCAGGACACACGTGCCGAGGGGGGGAAGCGGCTCCGATTGCACGTCGGCGACGCGCCGGTCATCGCGCATGGCGGGGGCCGGCAACGCTCCCTGCACGGTCGCCGGCAGGAGCAGCGTGAACACGCTTCCCTCGCCCGAGACGCTCTGGACCATCACGTCGCCGTTCATCATCTGGCAGAAGCGGCGGGTGAGGGCGAGCCCCAGTCCCGTGCCGCCGAACTTCCGCGTCGTCGAGGCGTCCGCCTGTGTGAATGGCTGGAAGAGGCGGACCACCTGCTCCGCATCGAGTCCGATGCCGGTGTCGGAGACGCGGAACATGATCCAGTCGCTGCCGTCGACGAGCTGCCGCTCGGCCACCACGGCGATGTGGCCGTCGTGCGTGAACTTGGCAGCGTTCGAGACCAGGTTGAGCAATCCCTGCCGCACCTTGGTCAGGTCGGCCCACATGACGCCGATGTCGGGCGCACAGGTGACCTCGAGCGTGTTCCCGTTCTTGACGGCCTGCCGTTCGATGGTGGTGGCCACTTCGGCAACGAGTGCGGCGACGTCGAAGGCCTCCAGGTGCAGCTCCATCTTGCCGGCCTCGATCTTGGAGAGATCGAGGATGTCGTTGATGAGGCCGAGCAGGTGACGGCCGGCCGTGGAGATCTTCTGCAGGTCGACGTTGAACTCTTCGAGATTCCGTTCGGCCGCTTCGTCCTGCAGCATCTCGGAAAAGCCGAGAATGGCGTTGAGCGGCGTGCGCAGCTCGTGGCTCATGTTGGCGAGGAAGAGGCTCTTCGTGCGATTGGCGGTTTCGGCCGCCTCCTTCGCCTTGGCGATCTCGGTCTCGACGCGCCGCCGTTCGGTGACGTCTTCCATGGCCAGCACGAGCAGCTCGGCGTGGCTGCCCTGGCGCAGCTGCCGCGCATTGAGCAGCATGATCCGCCGGCCGATCTCCGGAAAGTCGTGCTCGAGCTCGTAGTCGTTGAAGACGGAGCTCATCGGCAGGATGTCCTCGAGCAGCGTGCGCAGGTCGGGGATGTTCCACTGCCCGTTTCCGAGCTCGTAGATGAGCCGGGCCTCGGTCTCTGCCGCGGTGACGTTGAAGGTCTGGTAGAAGGCGCGGTTGGCCGAGTGGACGCGGAGCTTGCCGTCGAGGATCAGCAGCGGCTCGCGCACGGTGTCGACGACATCCTGGGCATGCTCGAACTGACTCAACAGGTGCTGCGACTGACGCCGTTCGGTGACGTCTTCCATCGCCAGCAGGATCAGTCCGGGCTCGAGCCTGCGGGCGTTGAGCAGCATCACGCGGCGGCCGATCATCGGAAAGTGGTGCTCGAGCTCGAACTCGGCGAAGAAGGCGTTGTCGGGGATGATCTCTTCGAGCAGGGTCCGCAGCACGGGCAGTCCCCACTGGCCGTTCCCGATCTCGTAGACCAGGCGGTCGAGCGTTTCGGGAGCGGACACCTGGAACATCCGGTAGAACGAGCTGTTCGCCGACCGCACGCGCAGCGTGGCATCGAGCACGAGCAGCGGCTCCCGAGCGGTGTCGAAGATCTCGTGCGCGAAATTCTGAAGATCTTCGAACGGAGGCACGCCAGGATTGATCGAGGGAGTCGATCCGTCCATCCGGTGCGCCGGAACGCCGGTCATGTCAGCCATGGGTTTGCCTCCTGGGCTTCAACCGGTCGCGGCTCGCGGCAGTCGATGTGAATGGCGAAGGGAATGGAGGTGGGAACTACTCCCCACAACCGGGGCCGGACCGGCGATAGTCCCGTACGCTCCGTAGGGTGATCACTGCCTGACCGCATCCGCGTCGAACCGGGGGAAGCGGACTTTGACGAGGGCGCCGCGCTGACCGGCATTTCGGGCATCGATGGTGCCCCCATGCTCATCCACGATCCGTTGCACGATCGACAGGCCGAGGCCGGTCCCGCCACGCCGGCGGGTGAAGAACGGCTCGAAGATCCGCGGCAGATCGCTCGCGTTGAATCCCGGCCCCTCGTCCCGCACCGAACACTCGATTTGATCGCCGTCGCGGCGTGCCCGGATGAACACCCGCTGGCCGGCGTCGGAATGCTGCACGGCATTGAGGATGAGGTTCTCGAAGGCGTGCGTGAGCCGGTTCGCGTCGAGCAGCAGGGTCAGCCCCGGTTCGACGTCCACATCCAGCGTGACCTCGGCCTGCTGGGCGAGCGGCCGGCAGCCGTCGATGGTCTGCTGCAGCACCTCGTCGACCGTTCCGGCCCGCAGGTCGAGGGTCCAGGTCTTGCCGTATTCGAGCAGGCTCTCCATCAGCCGGTTCAGCCGGTCGAGCCACTGGCGCATGATGCCGGCCTGCTCCTGCAGCTCGGCATCCTGGCCGACGGTCGACTCCAGCGCATCGAGCGTGAGCGCCATGCCGAAGATTGGATTGCGCACCTGATGGGCGACGCCGGCCACGAGCTCGCCGAGGGCCGCCAGCTGCTCGCCGCGGCGCACCGACTCCTGCAGGCGGACGATGTCGGTGGTGTCGCGCAGCACGACGATCACCCGCTCGTCCTCGTCGGTGGCCGAGCGGAAGACGGTGGCGTTGACGTCGTAACGGCGATCGCGGGCGTCGGCGATCTGCGCGGTACAAGGCGTGCCGCTGTCGCGCACCGCCTCGACGATTGTGCCGAGGGTCAGCCACGGTTCTTCTTCACCAAATGATGAGAGCTCGCGGCCGAGCACGTCGGGGTAGTCGGAGACGCCGGCCAGGTCGCGGGCGGCGCGGTTGACGCGGGCGATCTGTCCGTCGAGGCGGGTGATGAAGATCGGCAGCTCGATGGCGTCGAAGGTGCGCGCCCATTCGAGCCCTTTGCGCTCGATCAGCTCGTGCAGGCGGCGGCGCTCGATGTGGCGGCCCAGGGCGTTGCTGGCACGCTCGAGGGCGCGCTTGCGCTGCTCGCTCATCGGACGGACGGCGCGCGTGAGCAGCTCGAGCACGCCGATGATGCGGGCGCCGTCGCGCAGCGGCATTGCCGCGGTGCCGTGCAGGCCGGCGCGCGCGGCGCTTTCGGCTCGCGCGGAATTGCTCTCGTCGAAGAGATCGGGGAGCCAGATCACCTCGTCGGCGGCCCAGGCGCGGCCAGGGATGCCGTGACCGCGGGGGAAGCGCAACTCGCCGATCCGCTCGCGGAATTTGCCGGCGTCGATGCTGTCGCGCGACCAGACCGTGGACGGCAGGAGCTGTTCGTCCTCGCGCAGCCAGACCACGGCGCAATCCCAGTCGTCCGCTTCGCAGAGGAAGGCAAGGATGTCGCGCAACGTGGTGTCGAGCGGCTTCTCGACGTCGAAGAGGCGCGTGACCGCGAGCTCGAAGAGGTTCTCGCGCTCGCCCGGACGGAGGTTCTCTCTCCCTCCCTCCGTCACGTCGCGGGCGATGCAGACCGCACCGGCCGCGGCGGGGCTCATGGAGATGGTGTAGAGATGCTCGGCCCCTTCGAGGACGATGCGCGCGTCTGCCATGACGTTGCGTCCGGACAGCGCCCGTGCGGCCAGATCGTTCCACCAGGCGCGCGCCCTGGCGTGGCGAGGGTCGGGGAGGAGCGTCTCGACGTCGATCGGGAAGATGATCTTCGTGCGCAGGACCTTCTCGCAGATGCGCAGGAAGGCGGCGTTGCCGTGGGTGATGGCAGCGTCGGGGCCGAGGATCCAGAGCGGGTCGGGGACGGTCTCCAGCAGCGCGCCGACGAGGGCGCCGCTGTCGGTGCCGGCCGAGACCTCTGAACTGCCATTCACCCGCCGCGTCATCTCGCTATAATCACGCCGCTTTGCGCGAGCTCAAAGTTTTCTCCGGCCGTTCCCATCCGTCTCTCGCCGAAGAGATCTGCACGCATCTCGGGGCCACTCCGGGCCATGTGACGCTGTACAGCTTCTCCGATGGGGAGAATTACGTCCAGATCGACGAGAACGTTCGCGGGGCGGATGTGTTCGTGATTCAACCGACCTGCCCCCCGTCCGTCAACGATCATCTGATGGAGCTCTTGATCATGCTCGACGCATTCAAGCGCTCCTCGGCGAGGCGGATCACGGCGGTGCTGCCGTACTACGGCTACGCGCGCCAGGACCGGAAAGACAAGCCGCGCGTGCCGATCACGGCCAAGCTGGCGGCGGACCTGATCAGCAAGGCGGGAGCGGACCGGGTGCTCACGCTCGACCTGCACGCCGCGCAGATCCAGGGCTTCTTCAACATCCCGGTCGATCACCTCTTCGCCGCCCCGGTCATCGTCGGCCATCTGAAGACGATGCCGCACGACAACCTGACCATCGTCTCGCCCGACGCCGGCGGCGTGGAGCGCGCCCGTGCCTACGCAAAGCGGCTGGGTGCCTCGCTGGCCATCATCGACAAACGCCGCTTCGCCAAGAACCAGACCGAGGTGATGAACATCATCGGTGAGGTCGAAGACCGCCACGTCCTGATCGTCGACGACATCATCGACACGGCCGGGACGCTCATCCACTCGGTCGACGCGCTCTTCGAGCACGGGGCCAAGTCGATCTCCGCCGCCTGCACCCACGCCGTCCTGTCCGGCCCGGCCATCCAGCGGATCAATGCCTCCAAGCTCAACCAGGTCATCTGCACGAACAGCATCCCGATGCAGGAAAAGCAGGTCGACTGCTCGAAGCTGCGCCCGCTGTCGATTGCGCCGCTGCTGGCGCAGGCGATCCAGAGGATTCATCAGGAGGACTCGGTGTCCTCGTTGTTCGAGATGTAGAGCTGTTAGTTGCCAGCTGTTAGCTGTTAGCTGTTAGCTGTTAGCTGTTAGCTCTTAGCTGTTAGCTCTTAGCTGTTAGCTCTTAGCTGGTAGCTCTTAGCTGTTGGGGACCCCCCACCGCCTCGCCGTCGCGCGAAGCCTGGTTCGGCGCGCAGTCATCTCCTAAGAGCTAAGAGCCAACAGCCAAGAGCCGTTCACGGGAATATCCCCGCGTTCTCATAGCTTTACGCGGATTCGTTCGAATACCAAAGGAGTCAGCACCATGGCTGAGGTCACGTTGGAAGTTACTCGCCGCGAGAAGACCGGCAAGGAAGTGGCGAAGAAACTTCGCAAAGAAGGCAAAGTTCCGGCGGTCGTTTACGGCGGCCACAAGGAGCCGGTGGCGATCCAGGTCGATCGCAAGGTGGTGTCGGAGCTCATTCACAAAAGCGAGCACGGCATCCGCTCGGTGTTCCTGCTCAAGATGGCGGGTACCGACCAGCAGCGCCACGCGATGATCAAGCAGCTCGAGATCGACCCGATCTCGCGCCGCATGAAGCACATCGATTTCGTCCGCGTGGTCATGGACGAGATGGTGCGCGTGACCGTTCCGGTGCATCTGACCGGTGTGGCCAAGGGCGTCAAGGAAGCGGGCGCGATGCTCGACTTCCAGGCGCGCGAGCTTCACATCGAGTGCCTCCCGAACGCCATCCCTGACTCGATCGACATCGACGTCACCCCGCTGACGGGCCACGACTTTTTCCGCATCAAGGACATCCCACTCCCCGAGGGCGTGAAGGTCCTGGATGACCCGGAGCGCGTCGTCGTCGGTCTCACGCACGCCAAGGCGGACGCGACGACCGATGCGCCGGAGCCGGTGGCGGAGCCGGAAGTCATCAAGAAGGGCAAGACCGAAGAATAAGACTCTTCGTGCTCGCCGTACGGAAGACGCCTCGCGGGAACGCGGGGCGTTTTTGTTTTTGGTGGTTAGAATGCGCGCGATATGAGGAAGCTCGCCCTGTTGACTCTCGTACTCGCCCTCTTCGCCTGCAAGCGCGCGGAAACTCCCGCGACCACGTCGTCCACGCCCGGCGCCGCGACGACGGCGACCGCACCCGCGCCGAAACCGGAGACGGCGCCGCCAGCCGGAAACGAGGTTGGATCCACGATGCCGGCATACTCGGCGGTGTGGCTCGACGGCTCGAAGCTCGACCTGGCCACCATGCGCGACAAAGTGGTGCTGCTCAACGTCTGGGCCACCTGGTGCGGCCCCTGCCGCTACGAGATCCCGGAACTGGAGATGATCCACAAAAAGTACGAAAAGCGCGGCTTCGCCGTGGTCGGCGTGAGCGTCGACGAGAGCGGCCCCCAGGCGGTCAAAGAGTTCATCGACGAGCAGAAGGTCACGTACCCGATCGCCCTCGACCCCGAGGGGAAGCTGGCCAGCATCTTCCAGACCTCCGTCCTCCCGACCTCGGTGCTGATCGACCGCCAGGGAAAGATCCTCTGGAAAAAGTACGGGGCGGTCGAGCCGAACGACACAGAGCTGATCGGGGCGATCGAGAAGGCGCTGTAGCCTCTCCCAGGACACCCTGAGCGAGCGCAGCGAGTCGAAGGGTCAACCAAGGCGCGGCGCCGCTGCCGATGACGTGCGGGACGCGTCGAGAGCCCGGAGTGGTCGCGCGGCCACTGCCGTCCGGATCGATGCCCCGTGTGGTGTGGGCGTCCCGCCCGCCCCCCGCTCCCTGAAGACGAACGCAACTGTCATCCTGAACGAAGTGAAGGACCCCCTCCCCACAGGCGAGAGCCGCGGCACACCCGGCGGACGGGCGCTGAGCTGTTGAGCGATTGAGCTGTTCAGCCGGAGGAAGTCGTTGTGCTTCAAAAACACTTCCTCGCTGAATCGCTCAACAGCTCAATAGCTGCCCATCCCCCCGCTCGTGTGGTGTGGGCGTTCCGCCCACCCCCCGTCCCATGAGACGAAGCGTGCGAGGGGAGGATGACCAGCAGCCTCGCGGCGCCTTGATTGACCCTTCGGCTCGCTGCGCTCGCTCAGGGTGTTGTTTGGGAGACAGCCCGAGTGCGGCGGCGACCCTCGCCGCACTCGGGACGGTGGATCGGTGGCGGATCAGTCGAGCGCCCAGCTGACCGTGCAGGGCGTATCGCCGTAGACCACCGGCGAGAGCGCGCGCATCATCCGCACGCGGATGCTGCTCGTGAAGCGGAGGTTCATCGGAATCCAGCCGGTGTCGCTGCCGTAGTTGGCGAGCGAGATGGTTTGGGCCGAGCCGCCATTGATGTAGAACTCGATGGCCAGTCCCGACATGATCGTGTTGTCGCACTGCACGCCTTTGACGTTGCCGGTGCCGTTGGTGGTGGCGATGATGTCGATGGCGCTGTTCGGTGAATTGAGGTTGGACGAGGTCAGCCGAGGCTGCGTGTTGCCGTCATCGGCGGCCGATGCAGCGGAGGCGAAGACGAGGCATAGGGCGAGAGCAAGGGCAGAGGTTCTCATCGACGATTCTCCTTTTCCGAGATAGTCATGAGATCCGGATCTCCGTTGTGTGTAACGGACCGACGACGTCGCGGAGCATTCTGACATAGTGACGTCACTATGTCTAACGCTCAGGTCGCATGAGACCATGAGTGGAACGCTCCGGTGACGCCACTACGCCGGACAGCGCTCGCACAGCGGCAGCCGCTGCTCGCCGCGCAGGAGCCTTCGGAAGCGCGGAACCGCCAGCTGTTCCAGACCGTCTCGAACGGCTTTTCGAAGACGTTGGCCACGAGAAGGTGCTGTAGTTTTCGGGTAGCGGGCGTCCCGCCCGGCGAGCCGCCCGCCCCCCATCGGGGCCGAGTGACGTCTGAAGGCCTTAGAGTCTGATATCTGAAGGCCTGTCCCCCAAGCGCTCTCGGACGCGCCGGGCGGGTGAAGCTTCGCCACGGCGATGCGCACGTGCACACCGGGGGTGTGTCACTGCGCCACCGGGGGTGTGTCGTTGCGACACCGTGGGTGCGCACGTACACACCCTGGGTGTGTCACTGCCACACCGTGGGTGCGCACGTACACACCGGTGGTGTGTCACTGCCACACCGTGGGTGCGCACGTACACATCGGTGGTGTGTCACTGCCACACCGTGGGTGCGCACGTGCACCACCCGGGGTGTGTCGCTGCGCCACCGCGCGGAACGTGAGGAGTCGTCGCCGGGCGTCCCGCCCACCCCCCGTCCCGTGAAGACAAGCGTCCGAGGGGGAGGATGACCAGCAGCCTCGCGGCGCCTTGATTGACCCTTCGACTCGCTGCGCTCGCTCACGGTGGGGGGCTAGGCGTCGCCCGCCCGGCGGTCCGGCGTGCCGCGCTCGACCCGTCGCCGGTCGCGCTGGCGTTGGATGAACTGCTGGACGTTGCGGGCCATCTGGCTGACCAGCAACCGCATCGGGACGTAGGCGAGAGCGATGGCGAGCGCCACCGCTACGACGACGGCAATGACGACTGCGAGAAGTGTGAAGAGCGACGACATCTGCCCTTTTCATAGCAAACGATGCGCCGCTCGTGGTGCAATCGGCGGCGGATGGTCGACTTTGTGACGACGCTCCCAATTTCGGAGCGGCTGACCGGCCCGCTGCGTGCCGCGCTGGCGGGGGAGAAGGGGCAATGGCCGTCCGATCTCACCGACGGCGAGGTGGCTGCCCTCGTGCAGCACGGCGTTGCACCGCTGGCGTACGCTTCGGGCCCGGTGCCGGCGCTGCGCGGCGAGGCCCTCCGCGCCGCCGCGGCCGAGCCGCTCCGTCTCCGCGACCTCGGTGAGGTCCTCGAGGCGCTGGCGTCGCGCGGCGTCACCGCGCTCATCCTCAAGGGAACGGCTCTGGCGTACGACGTCTATGCCGAGCCGGAGCATCGCCCGCGCGGCGACACCGATCTGCTGATCGCGAAAGACGACCTGGAGACCACCCGCTCCGTTCTGGCGGAGCTCGGCTACGACGAGCGGATGACCAGCGGCGACGAGCACGGCGTCCGGCAGGCGGCTTTCACCCGCGCGGACGCGTTCGGGATCGAGCATGTCTACGACGTGCACTGGAGCATCGCCAACTCAGCCGTTTTCGCCGACGCGCTCTCGTTCGAGGAACTGCGCCCGATCGCACGATCGCTGCCGCGCCTCGGGCCGCATGCGGCCGGGCTGCCGCACGCGTATGCGCTGCTGCACGCCTGCATGCACCGCATCGCCCATCATCAGGACAGCCAGCGGCTGATCTGGCTGGTCGACATCGCACTGCTGCGCGAGCGGATGACGTGGGACGAGCACGCGCGGTTCTGGCGTCTGGCCGCGGAGCGGGGCATGGTCGCGGTCTGCCGCCGCTCCGTCGAAGCGGCCGATGCCTGGACGAAACGGCAGCCGCATCACACCGCCGAGGAGTTCCTGACGGCCGAAGAGCTGACGCGGAAGGAAGCGTCGAGCGCGTTCCTCAAAGACGAGATCACGTACGGCGCGGTGCTGCGGGCCGACCTCGGTGCGCTGTCGTGGCGCGCGCGCCTGACACGGCTCTGGCAGCTCGCCTTTCCACCGGCCGCGTTCGTGCAGCAGAGGTTCGGTGTGCAGAACCGGCTGGCCCTTCCGTGGCTGTACGTGCGGCGCGGCGTGCGCGGCGTGGCGCGGCTCTTCCGCCGGGTGGGGAGCGACCAGTGAGGCGAGTGCGCGTCATGCACCTGCGCGCGCTGGCGTATCTCCTCGCCGCGCGAGCCGCGCTGTCGCTGTTCGGTCTGAAACGGCTCGTGCGGATGAAGCCGCGGCAACTGCGCGGCGACGCCGATCGCGCGATGAACCTCGCCCGTGCGCTCGACAGCGTGGCGCGGCGGGTGCCGTCGACCTGTCTCCAGCGCGCGCTGGCGCTGGTCTGGCTGCTGCGGGCGAGCGGCCTCGCCGCGGTGCTGCGCATCGGCGTGCGGCCGGGTGCCGGCTCGCTGGCGGCGCATGCCTGGGTGGAGCACGAAGGGGTGGTGCTGCTGGACGAGGATGCGTCGCGCTTCGTGCCGTTCGACGCGCCGATCCTCGTATCCGAATGAGCCGCATCATCGCGATCGTCGGCCCCGGCGTCGATCTGCCGGCGTTCGTTCGCGCGCGCGCGGCGTTTGGCGACGTGCTCCTCGGCACGTCTGACGCCGTGATCCGCCGCGGCCCGCTGGCCGTCGTCGCGCACGCCATCGATGCCGGACAGATCCTCGACGCCTACGAGCGCGGTGACCTCGACGCGCTGGAGGGGGAGTTCGTCTTCGCGTTGTGGGACGACGCGCGGAAACAGCTCGTCGCCGCGCGCGATCGCTTCGGCGTCCGTCCGCTCTACGAGGCTACCCGCGGCGCGGCGCGCATCCTCACCAACACGCTGCCCGCGCTGCTCGAGCTCGTGCCGCGCGACGTCGACGTCGATCGCCTCGGCGACGTCCTCACGCACGGCGTGAACCTGGCCATCGACAAGACCACCTGGCGCGCCATCGGCCGCATTCCTCCGGCGCACAGCGTCACGCTCACGCCGAACGGCGAGCGTCGCCTGACGCGCTACTGGCAACTGCCGATCGCGCGGGAGCCGCTGCGCATCACCGAACGCGAAGCGCAGGAGGAACTGCGCGCGCGGCTCGTGCAGGCGACGAAAGTGCGCGCGAGCGGCAACGTGGTGATCGCCATGAGCGGCGGCGTCGATTCGACGGCAGTCGCGGCGTCACTGGTGCACGCCGGGGTGATGCCGCGCGCGCTCACCAGCGTCTGGGACTCGCTGATCCCCGACGTCGAGCGCCGCTACGCCGGCCTCACCGCGCGGCACCTCGGCATCCCGATCGACTTCCAGGCCTGCGACGCTTATCGCCCCTTCGAGCGCTGGGACGAGCCGCGGGTGCGCGGCTACGAGCCGAAGGACGAGCCGTTCAGCGCGGCGTTTCTCGACTTCGTGGGCCTGGCCGCGCGGCACGGTGAGGTGCTCTGCACGGGGCAGGGGGGCGATCCGATCCTGCGCAGCTCGCGCGACTACTTTTTCAATCTGCTCCGGCGCGGCCGCGTTATTCGCTTCGCGCACGACGCGCTCGGCTACGCCTTCACGCGCCGCAAGCTGCCGCCGCTGCTGCTCCGTTCGCGCATCGTCAAACGCCCGCCCTCTCCGCCGCCCGACTGGCTGCGGCCGCATCTGCAGGAGCGGTGGCACGGCGCGATTCCGACCACCGACGCGCGGGTTCATCCGTTCCGCAACGACGCCTTTCAGCTCCTCGCGCAGACGAACTGGCCGGCGGCGTTCGAGACGTGGGATCCGGGTGTCACCGGGCAGCCGATCGCGCTGGCGGTGCCGTGGCTCGACCGCCACGTGGTCGAGTTTCTGCTCGGCCTGCCGCCGATGCCGTTCTTCGCCGACAAGGACATCGTCCGCCGGGCGATGCGCGGCTGGCTGCCGGACGAAATCCGCCTCCGGCCGAAGACCACACTGCGCGGCGATCCGCTGGAAGTGGTCGCACCGGGGGAGGTCGAACGGTGGGTCGAGCTCATCGAGAGCGCACCACTTTTGGACGAGCTCGTCGATCGGCGTAAACTATGCAAGGAAGTACGTCAACATCGTGGGCGTTCCGGCGTGCGAGAGCAGGCCGCGGTCGTCGCGCTCGCGATCTGGCTGATCCGCTCATGAAACCGACTGTGCCATCCAGCAGCACTCCCGCGGCTCGCAAGCCGTACCGTTCGCCCCGGCTGACGGTCTACGGCTCCGTGCGCGAGCTGACGCGCGAAGGTGGCCCGAACCGGACCAAGGATGGCGGCAACAACGCCGCCAATAACCGCACCTGAGCCGAGCGCACCCTGAGCAGAGCGCACCTGAGCGTCCACTACCGCGTCTACGGTCTCGTGCTGCGGTCGACTGCTCCCATTGCCGGGCTCCTTCCGATCGAGCCGCAACCGCACGACCTCGAGATCCTCTTCGGCGCGCCTGCCGAAGTGGGGCGCATCCTCGAATACGCCGACGGCACCCGTTTCGCCATCCGTCCGGATTTTGGACAGATTTCCTGTAACTGGACGTCTGAGTCGACGCCGGAAGACACCGCCACGTACCTGCTCGGGCCGGTGCTCGCGTATTTGTTGCGGCTGCGCGGCACGCTCTCTCTGCATGCGAGCGCCGTGGCCGTCGACGAGCGAGCGATCGTGATCGCCGGCCATCCGGGCGCCGGAAAGTCGACCACCGCCGCGGCGTTTGCGCGAAGCGGGGCGACCGTGATCACCGAGGATGTGGCGCCGGTGGTCTGGATCGACGGTGCACCGAGCGTAACGCCGGGTTATCCGCGCATCCGCCTGTGGGAAGACGTCGCCACGACGCTCTTCGGCGAGCTGCCGCCGCTCACGCCGACCTGGCCGAAGCGCTTCCTCGACGTGACGGAGCAATTCGCGCGGCACCCGTACCCGATCGCGAAGATCGTCATCCTCGGCGGGCGCACCGCTAACGCTTCACTGCGCCGCCTGACCGGCCACGAAGCGGCCATCGCCCTGCTCCGCAACGCCTCGATGACGCACGCCCTCGACGACTCCATGCGGGAAGGGGAGCTGGCGCAGGTGACCCGTCTGGCCGAGGCCGTGCCGCTGTTCGCCGCGACCGCGCCGGATGATCTGCAGCGCGCGGGCGAGTTGCTGGAACTGCTAAGGTAAGTGCCATGCAGCGCGCCCCGAACGTGATCTTCAAACAGGTCGGCGACGAGCTGGTGCTGCTCGATTTCGACGGCGCCGTCTACTACGGTCTCGACGAGGTGGGTGCCCGCATCTGGCAGCTCCTCGGCGAGACCGAATCGATCGACGGGATCGTGGAGACGCTGGCCGGCGAGTACGAGACGACGCGGGAGACGCTGCGCGCCGATGTGGAGCGGCTTCTCGGCGAGCTCGCCGAGCGCGGTCTGGTGCGCTAAGCAGAATGCTCTCACTTGACCCACAGATCAGGGAACGACGGGGGGCCTCCGGCGGCCGGGCCGCGGGCCCGGACCCTTTGGTTGGCCCAGCCTCCGCGACACAGACTCGTATCTCGCGACAGAGTGTCGCGGAGGCTGGGCCAACCAAAGGGGTCCGGGGCTATGGCCCCGGCCGCCGGAGGCCCCTCGTCGTCTCCTCATCCGTGGCTCAAGTGCGTGCGTTCTGCTTAGTGTCGAGGCGGCGCTAGTTGGCCGATTCGCCGTCGTGGCACTCGCGCACGTGGTCGACGAGCTGCCGGATGTCGAACGGTTTCGACAGCACGCGGAAGACCGGGGCGGCCGAGGCCGATTCGGCGGCGCCGGCGATGTTGGCCGTCATCACGATCACCCGCGGGGTGGAGGGCGAGTTGCGCTCGTTCTGCAGATACCGGAGCACCCCGTGGCCATCGACGCGCGGCATCATCAGATCGAGCAGCACCGTGCCGTAATCGTTCTGCGACAGCTTCTCGATCGCCTCGAAACCGTCGCGCGCACTTTCGACCGTATAGCGCTCCCTCCGCAGGACACGCTCGACCATCGTCCGGATCGCGTCGTCGTCATCGACGACCAGAATTCGTTCGGATTGCGACAAACCCTATAGCCTCCGCTGCGGCCTCAGCTAGCAAGTGAACTGCCAGCCGGACCGCTCCTCTCTCCCTGAAGGTGATTTCGTAGCAGATTCGAAATCCGCGGGTCAAGCGGGAACGCACGGATAAACCGTCCCCGCTCCCAGATCCTCGGTCGAGCGTCGAGGCGCCGCTAGAATGAGGTGCTGGAGCGAAACGAGTTGGTGGCGATCGCGGTTGTGATTACCATGAGGCGAGACGCGGAGTAAAAATGCGAGCGGCGAAACCCCACGAGCTGACCGAGCACGCCCTTCCCGTCATGACCGCCCGACTTTCGGAGGCGGAACTGGAGCGTTGGCTGCCGGTCCCGTTTCAGGAGATCACCGATCCGTTTGCCGCGGCCGAGCCGTCGAAAGGAGCGCTGCTGCAGCTCGATTCGGGGCACTACTTTGTCGTTTATTGGGGCCGCGATTCGGAGCAGCTGACGGTGCGAATCGCCAGAGCCGTCGAGCCGTCGTTCTTTCTCGACGCCTTCCTTCGGGAGGTCCCGCTGCCGCGCGAACGGGTCAGCTGGGTGCGCGAAGGTGCTCGGCTACCGCGCGAGGATGCGTACGCAGCCGAGCCACAGGTCCGCTGAACGTTCGCAAGCTGACGATCCTTTGAGCAAACCGCCCGTGTCATCCTGAACGAAGTGAAGGCCCCCCCTGCCACCTGCGCCACACGGACGTGCATCTCACTTCGTTCAGGATGACAGCGGTGGGGAGGAGCGGACTGAATGAGCTCGTCTACTCCGCGGTCGTCTTCCAAGCTTCTTTGGAGACCTTCCAGGCGCCCGCTTCTTTGATCAGGGTGACGGTTCCTCTGGAGTTTTCGCCGCGCTCTTTCGAGACGACCAGCAGCGTGGCGGTGTGGCCGTCGATGCTGCCGCCGGTAATCGTGACGGTCGGCGGCTGCATGGCCTGGACGAGCTCGAACATGTCCTTGAAGTCGGGGACGTCGATCTCTTTGGCCCGCTCGGCGGTCAGCGATTTGCGGAGGTTGGGGATGTCGCCCTTTTTGATGTAGCCGCGGTAGGCGTGGTAGGCCTTGCCGGGCTCGCCGCCGTCTTTCGGCAGCGGTTTACCGGCCAGTGGTGCCGGCTTCGGCGGGGCGGCGGTGGTGACGTCGAAGGTGGCGTCGAACTGGAAGACGTTCTCGAAGAAGTCGTCCGGCTCGTCCATGAAGACGCGCCCGGAGGCGTGGCTGGTGGAGTAGTCCTTCGCGGCCAGCTTCTGCACGCCGGTGACGGAGATCTGCCCCATCTCTTTCTTGAAATGGGGGCTGTAGATCATGCCGGAGATGATCTGCTGCTCGTCGTTGATCTCGACCGAGAGGCCGTTGAATTTGAGGTCACTCGTGGCGCGCATCAGCTCGAACGTGTCGTGGACCGCGCCTTCCGGCAGCGCCTGATCGGCGAAGAGGATGTAGACGTCGGTCTTCTGTTTGTCGAACGGGTTCGGTTTCGTCGCCGCGTACGCGTGCGTCAGTTTCGCGGTCTTGCCGTTGACCGTGAGCGTCCCCTGGACGCTGTTGTTGGCGGCGGAGAGGTTGGCGCAGAGAACGAGAGAGACGAGGAGCGGGAGCACTCGACGGTTCATGGACGACTCCTTACTGGTTGTGTGGGACCAACGTAGGTCGACCCGCATCGGGCGGCCGTGCTCTGCGTCACGAAGCGCGATGCAGGTATGCGGCGATCTCGGCGCGCTCCAGGTACTCGGCCCAGTCGAGCGGCGTGCCCTGATAGATCCGGTCGAGCAGGTCGCGTCGCACTCCCGCCTCGACCAGCGTCTTCACCGCGTCGAGCGATCCGGAATCGACGGCGTGGTGCAAGGCCGTCGCGGCGGCGTGAAAGCCCTCCGGACTGTAGGCATCGAGATCGATTGCCTCGGGCTGCGCATCGCGAAAGGCGATGATGCGCGCGAGCATCTCCGCATCGCCGTACAGCGCCGCGCCCGAAAGCGCCATCTGCCGCTCGACCGGCGTCGCGTCGCCGATCAGCCGCGCCAGCTCTTCGCCCCGTCCGGTGCAGGCCGCCGCGACGACGGTCATCCTCGCGCCGCGCTCCAGCAGCAGCTCTACCGCGTCCCGCTCACGATGCGCAAGCGCCGGCAGCAGCGCGTCGTTCGGATCGGCGCCGGCGTCGAGCAGCACCTCCATCAGCTCGCGCTGCACGCCCGACTCGCGCGGCACGCGTCCCGAGGCGACCAGCATGAGCGTGTACCCGGCCTGTTCCGCGCCGGCCCGCAGCAGCACCCGCGTCACCTCGGCGATGTTCTCCGGCAGGCGGCCGTTGCGCACCGGGTTCTCGGCCACGAACCAGAGCAGATACGGATCCGAAAAGTACGCATCGTCGCCGAACGTCACCCGCGCCCGGACGAGATCCGGATAATCGCGCAGCAGCCGTTCCAGCGACGGGACATTGCCCGCGTCGATGGCAGCCACGGCCTCGCGGAAGAGCGGATCGCGGATCTCCGGCATGGGGGGGAGTATGCGCTACCTGGAGGAACCGAGGAATCGCCCTCACCCCCTCGCCGTAAGCACGGCGATGCGGATCTCGCTGTCGCACATCATGAACAGCATGTTGTTCGCCTCGCCGCCGAAGCAGAAGTTGGCTACGCCCGGCGCCACGATCTCGCCGAGGATCTTTCCGTGGCGATCGAAGACCTGCACGCCGCTGAACGACGAGCTGTAGACGCGGTCTTCGCTGTCGACCTTCAGGCCGTCGGGGATGCCGGGGTTGATCACGGCGAAGAGGCGCGACGGCCCGAGGTTGCCGCCCGGCAGGACGTCGAACGCGCGGATGTGATGGGGGTAAGCCGGAAAGTAGGTGCCGGGGCCCTGGATGGCGCCGGAGTCGTTGATGTAGAGGATCGACTCGTCGCGCGAGAAGGCCAGGCCGTTCGGCTTGTTGAACGAATCGGCCACGACGCGCGTCGAGCGGTCGGCGGGGTCGTAGCGATAGACGTAGTCGCCGGAGAGCGGCGGGTTGCGGAAGCCCTGCAGCGCGCCGTAGCTCGGATCGGTGAACCAGATCGTCCCGTCGCTCTTCACCACCACATCATTCGGTGAGTTGAAGGGGAGTGCGAACCAGTGGTCGACGATCGTCTCGCGCTGCTGGTCGCGCAGCGAGATGGCCGAGATCTGCGCGTTCGACGTGCGCGAGCCCTGCTCGCAGACGAGCAGCCTCCCGTCGTGCCTGAGGGTCATCCCGTTAGCCATGTTCGAGGCGGCGAGGAACGTCGTCACCTCGCGCGTGGCCACGTCCAGCCGCCCGATGGCCACGTTGCGGTCACCGAACGACGGCACGTTCGTCGTGGCCGGCACGGTTGTGAAGTAGAGCGCGTTTTCGTCGCGCACGTAGACCGGCCCCTCGTGCGCGGGGACGTTCGGAATGCTCTGGAATTGCGGATTCGGGCCCAGCACGTCAGCGAAGGCAGCGTCGTAAGTCATGAACGTCATCACCCGAGGAGTGACGGGGGCGGCCCGGTCCCTACCCGCGTTACGATGCGTGCATGAACGAAGAGCTCACCGGCTGGAACGTCGTCGACGGGCACCACCTCGAAAAGTCGTGGGACTTTGACGACTTTGCGCAGGGCCTCGCGTTCACGAACAAAGTCGGCGCGCTGGCCGAGGCGGAGGGGCACCATCCGGACATCCATCTGGCGTGGGGGAAGGTGCGCATCACCCTCTGGACGCACACCGTCAACGGGCTGACGCGGCGCGACTACGATCTCGCGGCGAAGATCGACGCGCTGTCGTGACTTTGTGCTGGGGAGGGCTGCATCCCCCAGGTAGCCTCCGCCGGAACAGCCTCGTATCTCGCGACAGCGTGTCGCGGAGGCTAGGCCAACCAACGGGGTCCGGGGCTGATGGCCCCGGCCGCCGGAGGCCTCCCGTCGTCTCCTCATCCGTCGGTCAAGTGCGTGCGTTCTGCTTAGTCGATCGCCCGCCGAGCGCTCATCTCGGAGGTGTTGCCCGCGGCATCGATGGCGATCGCGGAGAACGCCCGATCCGTGACGTCGCCCTTCCGCAGGATCTCGTCGGCCCAGATGCTCACCTCTTCGGTGTCGTCATCCTCGCGATCGCGATCTTCGTCGCGCACGGTGATCTGGAAGGCGGCCTCGAAGATGCCGTCGGGGCCGGTGCTGGTGGCGCCGGCGTAATTGAACTCGCCGATGGAGGGGAGGCTGAGCCGGCGGCCCTCCGCGGTGAGGGTCTCGCGGTCCGCGGTCTCGTTGCTGCGGATGACCGTCGATTGCTCGCGGGCGGTGTCGCGGACGCTGGAGGTGACGAACGACTGGTAGAGCTCTACCGTCTCGCCGGGGCAGGCCCGGCCGGTGATGATGACGCGGGCGAGGCCGTTGTCGTTGCGGACCAGGCGCACGCTGCGGATCTCGGGCGCGGTCATGCCGCGGTTCGGCGCGTCGGCGGGGCGGTCGCAGGTCTGCTTCGGGATTGCGAGGACGTTCGGCGGCGCGGTGAGATCGAGCACGATCGGCCGGTTGCCGTTCTCGTTGTAACGGTTCGCGCTGACGCGGTTCTCCTGCGGGACGGTGGTCTGATACGGCGCCAGCACCACGCCGCCGACCCGGTTCCACATGATGGCGTTGCGGGTGATGGCGTTGCCCGACGCGGCGGGGGAGAGCAGGACGCCCGCCCAGTTGCTGCTGATGGTCGAGCTGTCGATGACGTTCGCTCGCGCGGCGAGCTTGCCGTCGGCCGAGCCGATGATCACGCCCGCGCCGCGGTTCTCCATGACCTGCGAGCCGCGCACGACGGAGCCGTCGGAGAAGAGGATGATCCCGCCGCCCGCTGCCGCCTCGCCGCAACGGCGGACGTCGATCCGCTCACCGTCGAGCTTCCCTTCCGCCGTCGCGGTGGCGATGCCGGCGTTCGACTGCTCGGTCACGTAGACGTCGCGGGCGGTGGTGGTCCCGCGCTCGATCTGGATGCCGACGCTGCCGCGGCGGTCGATGCCGGTACCGTCGGCGCGAGCCCCGACCAGCACGTGCTCGAGCCGCGCGTCGCTGCGCAGCACCAGCGAAACGGGCGAGCCGTAGATGGCGATCG
The DNA here is from genome assembly GCA_036398925.1 of Thermoanaerobaculia bacterium. GTDB lineage: Bacteria > Acidobacteriota > Thermoanaerobaculia > Gp7-AA8 > Gp7-AA8 > DASWOB01. Next base: position 10,107 of record DASWOB010000055.1, on the reverse strand, counting down.
CGCGGATGATGCAGCGGGCGGCGCAGACGATGCCCCTCTCGCCGCTGGTGATCAGCTCGAGGTCGGGGCGCTCCTGTCTGCCGAAGCGCTGGTCCGGCCGGATGGTGGCCGGCTCGTCGATCAGACCGGGGTTCGGGTTCAGCGGCGAGTCGGGGGAAACGAAACTGTAGGGGGTGCCGTCGATGGTCGTGTCGGCGTCGGTCAGCTCGGGAAGGGGAGAAGCGAGGGCGATCGACCACCAGCGGGGAGGCGCGCCGTAGGAGGTCTCGCGCTGCGGCGCCGCCAGCCGGACGGGGACGAAGCGCATCCGGTTGCCGCCGGGGAGCGCGTTCGCGTTCTCGACGAACTGCCGCAGCGAGCCCTGGGTCCGGACGTCGCGGCGCGTCGTCACGAGGTTGAAACTGAAGCCAAAGTCGACGCCGCGGACGTCCTCGCGCACATCGATCTTCGCGACATGCTCGGAGGTGTTCAGCGACGAGGCGTCATCCGCCCCGTCGACCGTCCGTCCGGCCACGCAGGCGCCGGCGAAAAAGTTCGAGCGGGTGGTGCCGTCCGGCTGCGCGCAGACCGCGCCGGCGGGGCCGTAGCTCTGCTCCGGCAGTGAAGTCGTGGCTCTGCGGAACGTCTTCGCGTCGACGGCGATCCAGTAGCTGCCGGGGGCGACCTCGAAGCGGTAGCGTCCGGCCGCGTCGGTCGCGCTCTGCAGGCGAAGCGTACCGTTCTCCGAGTAGAGCGCCACCGAAACGCCGGCGGCGGGGGTGAAGTTCTCCGGCAGCGCCAGGGCCGGCGCGTCTTCGTAGACGCCGCCGGTGATGCTTGCGGCCATCGCAGCGAGTGGCGCACAGAGTGGCATTACGGCCGCGCACAGCGACATCAGGATCTTACGCATCATGGGTGAAAGGGCCTCTCCCGCCGATTATACGAGCCCGCGGTCGCGCAGCTCACGCTTGACTCATGGTTGAGCGGATCCGACATCACGATCCATATCGGCGATATGGATCGTGAGCCAGTTGCGACCCATGATCCATATCGCGGATATGGATCTCGAGCCGGTTGCGACTCATGATCCATGTCGACGATATGGATCTCCAGTCAGTTGCGACTCACGATCCAAGTCGTCGACATGGATCTCGAGTCGGTTGCGACCCACGATCCATATCGCAGATATGGATCTCGAGTCGGTTGCCACCCACGATCCATATGCGCGACATCGATCGTGAGTGGGTTGCGACTCACGGTTGAGGTGATCCGATATCACCATCCAAGTCGGCGATATGGATCTCGAGCCGGTTGCGACTCATGATCCATGTCGGCGATATGGATCTCGAGTCAGTTGCGACTCACGATCCAGGTCGGCGACATGGATCTCCAGTCATTTACGATTCACGATCCAAGTCGGCGACATGGATCTCCAGTCATTTATGACTCATGATCCAGGTCGGCGACATGGAGCTTCAGTCAGTTGTCACTCACGATCGATAGGCGCGACATACATCTCGAGTGGGTTGCGAGTCACGGTTGAGGTGATCCGACCTCGAGATTCATGCGGCGGATATCGATCGTGACCCGGCGCGAGGTGGTGATCCATCGGATGGCAGGGGATCTCCAGTGGGTCTGTCTCAAACCTCCGCTGATCGTTGCCCGTGTGGTGTGGGCTGGAAGCCCATCCCTCGTCTCCAGGGAACGCGAGGTGGGCTGGAAGCCCACACCACACGGGCAAACCAGATCTCCATTCAGGTTTTGGGACAGTCTTACTGGGCGCACATGGGCGTGGGCCGCCGGCCCGGCCGCCGGAGGCCTCCGGTCGTTCCCTGCTCTGTTGGTGACGTGAGAGCAGCCCACACCACACGGTTAATGGAAGTCATGCGACTGCACGTCGTGCAGCCCTTCCAGCGGCCAGAACTTCTCCGCCCGCACGGAGGCCTGCCCTTCCTGGTTCTGCACGATCCCTTCGACGATCAGGCCGGCGTTGCGGAGGATGGTGGCGCGTTCATCCGCGAACAACTGCGGGTGGATGATGGCCTGGGAGAGGCCGGTCTCGTCTTCGAGGGTGAGGAAGACGAAGCCTTTGGCGGTGCCGGGGCGCTGGCGGACGATGACCGCGCCGGCGGTGGCGACGCGGCTGCCGTTCGGCACTTCCTTGAGCTGCTGCGCGGTGAGGACGTTCTGCTGCCGCAACATGGGGCGGTAGTGTTCGAGGAGGTGCGGTCCGGTGGTGAGCTCGCTGGCGGTGTAGTCGGCGAGCGTTTCTTCGAGCCGCGACATCTCCCGCAGCGGGTTGCGTGTCTTCGCCCCTTTTCCTTCGAACAGCTCTCCCGCCGGTTTCGCGGCGTACGACGCCTGCCAGAGCGCGCCGCGCCGGGTGAGGCCGAAGGTTTCCATCGCTCCGGCGTAGGCGAGCTTCGTCAGCTGGTCGTCCCGCAGCGCGGCGCGATGGGCGAGGTCCTCGGCGGAGGTGAACGGCTGCGCTGCTTCGATGCGGGCGCCGCTCGATGCGCGGAGGCCCTTCACGTAGCGGAGGCCCATCCGTACGCCGCCGTTCTCCCACGTGCAGTTCCACTTCGAGCGGTTGACGTCGATCGGGAAGCTCTTCACGCCGTGCCGCTGTGCGTCTTTGATCAGCGTGGCGGGGTGATAGAAGCCCATCGGCCAGGCGTTGAGCAGCGCGGTATAGAACGCGGCCGGATGATGCGCCTTGAGGTACGCGCTGGCGTAGGCGATCAGCGCGAAACTCGCCGCGTGCGACTCGGGGAAGCCGTAGAGCGCGAAGGAGGTGATCGACTTCACGATCTGCTCCTGTGCCTCGGGAGCGATGCCCTTCTCCGTCATGCCGTCGCGCAGACGTTTTTCGATCTCGGCCATCCGCTCCATCGAGCGTTTGAAGCCCATGGCCCGGCGCAGCTCCTCCGCCTCGCCGCCGGTGAAGCCGGCCGCCACCATCGCGATGCGCAGCAGCTGCTCCTGGAAGAGCGGCACGCCGAGGGTGCGCTTGAGGATCGGCTCGAGACAGGGATGTGCATACTCGACCGGAGCTTTCCCCTGGCGGCGGTCGAAGAAGGGGCGGATCATCCCGCCGACGATCGGACCGGGACGGATGATCGCGACCTGCACGACGATGTCGTAGAAGCACTTCGGCGCGTTGCGCGGCAGGGAGGCCATCTGCGCGCGGCTCTCCACCTGGAACATCCCCACGGTGTCGGCCTCGTTGAGCATCTTGTAGACCAGCGGGTCGTCCTCCGGCAGATGGGCGAGGTCGACCTCCTTCTTCTCGTGCTTCGCGATCATGGGGATCATCTGCTCGATGGCGGAGAGCATCCCCAGCCCGAGGAGATCGACCTTGATGATGCCGAGATCGGCGCAGTCTTCCTTGTCCCACTGGATGACCACGCGGCCAGGCATGGAGGCCGGTTCGAGCGGCACCACTTCGTCGAGCCGTCCCTTCGCCAGCACCATGCCGCCGGAGTGCTGGCCGAGGTGGCGGGGGAGGTTCTGGATCCGGACGTAGAGGTCCATGAAGTGGCGGACGCGCAGGTCCGCCGGGTCGAAGCCGTTCTCGGCGAGGACGGCCGGCATGTTCTCGAGCTTCTCCCGGATCTCGCCGAAGTTCCAGGTGCTGACGGTCTTCGACAGCTTGTCGGCCTGTTCGAGTGAGAAGCCGAGCGATTTGCCGACCTCGCGGGCGGCGGAGCGGTCGCGGTAGGTGATGACGTTCGCGGTCATCGCCGCGCCGTGCTTGCCGTAGCGCTGGTAGACGTGCTGAATGACCCGCTCGCGCTGTTCGCCCGACGGGAGGTCGAGGTCGATGTCGGGCCATTCGCCGCGCTCCTCGGAGAGAAAGCGCTCGAAGAGCAGGTCCATCTTCACCGGGTCGACGGCGGTGATGCCGAGGGCGTAGCAGACTGCTGAGTTGGCGGCGGAACCGCGCCCCTGGACCAGGATCTTCTCGCGGGTGCAGAACTGCACGATGTCCCAGACGATCAGAAAGTAGCCGGCCAGCTGCAGCTTCTCGATCATGTTCAGCTCTTTTTCGAGCTGCGCCTGCGCCTTGGCGGTGAGCGGCCGGAACCGCGCGCGCGCCGAGTTCCACGTCAGCTTGCGCAGGTACGAATCGTTCGTCTCCCCCGGCGGGAGCGGGTAGTCGGGAAACTGATAGCCGAGGTCGGCCAGGGTGAAGTCGAGCGTATTGGCCAGCGACCAGGCGCCGTCGATCGCCTCCGGCAGGTCGCTGAACAGCGCGCACATCTCCGCGGCCCCCTTCACGTGCCGCTCGCGATTGATCCCCAGCAGCCGGCCGGCATGGTCGACGTCTTTCCCTTCCCGGATACAGGTGAGGATGTCGTGCAGCGGCTTGTCCTCGGCGCGCGCATAGCGAACGCCGTTCGTCGCCACCAGCGGCAGGCGCAGCCGGCGGGCGAGATCGATCAGCGCGACGTTGCGATGCTCTTCGTCGCGCCGGCGATGCCGCTGCAGCTCGACGTGGGTCCGGCCGGGAAAGATGCCACTGATCTTGTGCAGTGCCTGCTCGGCTTGCGTCACGTCGGCGAGGGGCCCCTCGTCGCCGCCCGTCAGGCAGCGCAGCCCGGCCGCGTACTGCTCGACCTGCTCCCACGTGTAGCGGGCCTGCCCTTTCGGATGCGTCAGCGCGCCGGCCGTGATCAGCTTGCAGAGGTTCTTGTAGCCGGCGCGGTTCTCGACCAGGAGCGTCAGCCGCAGATCGCGCTCCGGCAGCGCCTCGTGCAGCGCCGCCGCGGGCGCGGGACTGGCCATCCGCAACTCCGCGCCGACCAGGGCGCGGACGCCGTTCTTCTTCGCGGCCGTGTGAAAGCGCGGTGCGCCGTAAACGCCGTTCGTGTCGATGATGGCCATGGCCGGCAGGTCGCGCATCACCGCGGCCGCGATCAGGTCCTCGGGGAGGCTGGCGCCGTTCAGGAACGAGAACGACGAGGCGGTGCGCAGCTCCGCGTAAGGACGCGGCGCGCTCCGGCTCCTCCGCTTCGGCACCGGCTTCTCCGCCTCCTCCTGATACGTCCCGCCCCACTTTTCGTGAACGTGCGGAAGGTGGTCGTACTCGCCCGACAGCGGCACCGTCCCCGCGCGCTCCTTCACCTTCTCCTTCTGGGCGCCCGGAGGGTTGTGGGTGATGGCCAGCGCGTCGAGATCGCGCGTCGTTTTGCGTCCGCTCAAGCAGAAGAATGGTGGGGGAGCGGAACGGAAAAGAGTCTGTTTCTACATTAGGTAGAGAAACGGGGCCGATGTGCCGTATAGGTGTCTGTCGCGGGGCTACGAGGAGTAGGTGAGCCACGAGCATGCCCCACCGCCTATGCGAAAACCCACGCCGCTCTCGCGAGCGGCGTGGGCTCCTTTCGTCATGCGGTGACGAGTGTCTCTTCCGACGCATTCGTCGGGGCGACGCCCGCGAGACCGTTGATGATCGCGTTCGCGTAGTCGGCCGGAGTGTTCGGGCTGTCGAAGACCGACGTCGAGCCCCAGATGAAGCCTCCGTTGATCCCGCTGCCGGCGAACCGCAGGAAGTGCTGCTGGATCCTGTCCACGCTGTCGACGCTGGCGTCGTAACCAGGGACGATGAACCCGTAGCGATCGGTGATGCCGACGTTCTCCGGCAGTCCCTGGGCCCACAGCAGCGGATCATTTCCGGCGCCACCGGAGTAGCACTGCAGGTTCCACCAGCGCACCGGCTGACCGACCATGCCGGCCAGCTCACCCCACACCTCCTTCAAGGCGTCATTCCAGACGTTCTGGGACATGTACGGGCAGTACGTGATGATCATCTTGTTGTTCGCACGGAGGATGTTCGTGAGCTGCGTGTCGACGTCGGCGCTGTACAGATCCTCGTCGTCGAAGTCGTACCCGTCGATCGACAGTGCCGTCGAAAGGGCGCTGAAATTGCGCTCCAGCGTCAGCTTGCCTTGCGGCGTGGCCAGAAGGGTCTGGATGTTCTGGAAGTCGCCGCCGGCGTCGCCGATGCAGAACAGTACGTTCTTCACCGTGGAACCTTCGGCCTTGAGCTGCTGGACGAGCGGCTGCAGGTAATTGAACGTGTTCGCGAAGATCCCGTCGCGGACGATGACGGTGTCGTTGTAGACGAGCGTGCCGTCGGGATCGACGTGCAGTGTCCAGAGGATGACGGTGGTGAAGCCCGACTGCTGAATCGACGAAAGCTGCGACTGATTGAGCTGGGGAAGATCTCTGCCGAAAAGCCCGGTGCCGTAGAGGACGATGTTCGAAGCCATTTCTATTTTCTCCCTTCACCGTCCGAAGACGGCAAGGGACCAACCGTTTTCCACGAGCTGTCCTCGTTCTCCCATTATTTTTTCTGCATGAGGTCCATCGGCACGCCGGCCGGTGAGCCGCGAGCATGCCTCCCCGCGTATCATGCGCGGCCGATGACCACCTCCGACCTCCGTTCCGAAATCATCCGCCTGGGGCCGTGGCACCACGACATCGAGGTCGCCCCCGGCGTCTGGACCGGCGAGGTCTCGGCGTCCGCCACCTATCCGGAGGAGCTCGGGAAGCCGACCATCTTCCCCGTCAACGTCGGGTGGACGAGGCTGATCGAGGAGCTCTTTCCGGAGGGGATGGCGGGGCGGTCGATGCTCGACTGCGCCTGCAACGGCGGCGGCTATCTCTTCGCCGCGACCGCCCTGGGGGCGGGACGTTGCTTCGGTTTCGACGTGCGCGAGCACTGGATCGAGCAGGCCCGTTTCGTCCAGAAGCATGTGCCGAGCGACAACATCGAGTTCGCGGTCTGCGATCTCGCCGACCTGCCGGGGCGCGGGATGGCGCCGTTCGACGTGACCCTCTTTTCGGGTCTCTTCTACCACCTGCCCGATCCGGTGGCCGGGCTGCGCATCGCCGCCGATCTGACGAAGGAACTGCTGGTCCTCAATACCGCCATGAGCAACGATCGGCGTGGCCACGCCCTGAAACTGAGCCTGGAGAGCGAGCAGGAGGTCATGTCGGGCGTACACCGCCTGGCCTGGATGCCGACCAGCGAGCACGTGCTGCGCGAGATCCTGAAGTGGTGCGGCTTTCCGCACGCGCGGCTCTACTTCGACTGGACGGGGATCCACGGCCGCCGCATGCAGCTGCTGGCCGCACGCGACGAGCGGACCTTCGCGCACCTGGACAAAGTCCACCCGGAGCGCCGCTCCCGCTGGCCGCGGCTCCGCTGGCCCTGGCGGCGCTGAAGCCGGCGCCGGAACCGCGTCCTGTCACGCGCCGCCGTCGTCCATCACATTCAAGCTGCGCAGGACAAACTTCTCGCGAAAGCATTCGTACCCGAGATCGATCGAATGCACCGTGAGGAGAAACCGTCCATGTCCCTGACGTCCCGTAATTTGCCCCGCTTCGCCATGCTGCTGGCAGTGCTCATCCTGACGGCCGGTGCGGCCTCCGCACAGGAGGGACGGAAGAGCTATCGCGCGGAGCGGCTCGAAGGGACGGTGCGCGTCGACGGCAATCTCGACGACGCGGCGTGGCAGAAGGCACCGACGTTCGAGCTCGCGTACGAGACGCGGCCCGCGGAGAACGGTCCGGCGCCGGTGCGCACCGAGGGGTGGATGACCTTCGACGGCAACAACCTCTACGTCGCCTTTCGCGCGCACGATCCGGAGCCGGCCACGATCCGGGCCCGCTACTCCGATCGCGATGCGGCCTTCAATGACGACTTCATCGGGATCATCGTCGACACCTTCAACGATCAGCGCCGCGCCTTCGAGTTCTTCGTCAACCCGCTCGGCGTGCAGATGGACCTCACGCAGAACGAGATGACGGGCAACGAGGACAGCTCGTGGGATGCGATCTGGGAGTCGGCCGGACGGATCACCGCCACCGGCTACGAGGTCGAGATGCGCATCCCCTTTTCGTCGCTCCGCTTTCCGGCCGCCCCGGGCGAGATGACGTGGGGTCTCGACGTGGTGCGCAATTATCCGCGCACGAAGGGCTACCGGCTGGCGCTGCAGCCTCTGTCGCGCGGCAACAACTGCTATCTCTGCCAGACCTCGCTGCTGGTCGGGATCCACGGTGCGCGGCCGGCGCGCTCGATCGAGCTGAATCCGACCGTGACCTCCTCGCAGACCGGCTTCCGCGTGCCGGGCGGCGGGATCGAGACGGCGAATCCGGAGACCGAGGCCGGTCTCACCGCGCAGTGGGGCATCACCCCGAACATGACCCTCAACGGCACCATCAATCCCGACTTCTCGCAGGTCGAGGCCGACTCCGCGGAGCTGGCGGTCAACACGCAGTTCGCGCTGTTTTTCCCGGAGAAGCGGCCGTTCTTCCTCGAAGGGGCGGACATCTTCGAGACGCGCTTCAACGCGATCTACAGCCGCAACATCGCCGACCCTGAATACGGCGTGAAGCTGACCGGCAAGAGCGGTAAGAACGCCCTCGGCGCGATCGTGGCGGTCGACCGGCGGACGAACCTGCTCATCCCGTCGAGCCAGGGCAGCCAGCTGGCCACGGTCGACGACAAGAACCTCTCAACCATCCTTCGCTACCGGCGCGATCTCTTCGGCGCGACCACCGGCGGCGTCTTCTACACCGGCCGCGAGGGCGACCAGTACCACAACCGGATGCTCGGCGGCGACATCCTCTTCCGCTGGCGGCAGACCGAGGCCTTCCGCATCGAGCTGATGGGCTCCTCGACCCAATACCCCGCCTCCGTGGCGGCGAGCACAGGCCAGAGCGCCGAGCAGATGACCGGCCACGCCCTGCGCACGGTCTATCAGCACACCTCCCGCAACTGGCTGTACTACTTTCTCTATCGCGACGTCGGCAAAGAGTTCCGCGCCGATCTCGGCTTCGTCCCGCAGGTCGATTTCCGCGAGCGGGGAGCGGCGCTCGAGCGGGGGTGGTATCCGGAGAAGAGCGCCTGGACGCAGGTGCGCCTCGGCAGCGACGTCTCCGACTTCGAGAATCAGGACGGCCAGCATCTGCAGCGCCGCGTCAACCTCTATAGCTGGGCCCAGGGACCGCGCCAGTCGTTCCTGCGCGTTGATGTCACCGAGGGAGACCAGTTCTACCGCGGCGAGACGTTCAATACCGATCGGATCACCCTCTTCGGCGAAGTGCAGGCGCTGCCCGACGTCTATGTCAGTACGCAGGCCATCGCCGGCGATCAGGTCGACTTTGCGAACGTCCGTCAGGGGGAGCGGTTCCGCCTCGACCCCGGCGTGCGCTGGAACGCGGGGCGCCACCTGCGCCTCAATTTCAACCATTCCTACGAGACGCTCGACGTCGACGGCGGCCGCCTCTTCACCGCCAACCTCAGCGAAGTCCGCGCGACCTACCAGTTCAACAACCGCACCTTCGTCCGCTGGATCGGCCAGCACCTCGACATCGACCGCGACCCGGACCTCTACACCTTCCCGATCGGCGCCCGCAGCCGCGACTTCTTCAACCAGCTGCTCTTCTCGTACAAGATCAACCCGCTGACGGTGCTCTTCCTCGGCTACTCCGACACCCACGCCGGCAACGAACTGGTCGACCTGACCCAGGAGAGCCGCACGCTGTTTTTGAAGGTGGGATACGCGTGGCAGTTGTAGCGGAGGCTAGGCCAACCAACGGGGTCCGGGGCCGATGGCCCCGGCCGCCGGAGGCCCCTCGTCGTTCGAGCGTTCTGCTTAGTTCTGCTTTGTCACATTGCTGAACGGCGATAAGCCGTTTAAAATGAGCGGCGAAGATGTTCCGCAGCCCGCCACACGAAACGTAAAAGGAGAAGATTTCATGAGCGCTGGTCGCCGCACGGCGTGGTCAAGCGCTTTGATCGGTCGTACGACGATTACGACCTTTTCTTCGTGACGAAGACGCGCGCAAGTGGTTCACAGGCCCGCATTTACTTGCGTGGGCTGATGCAGGCACGGCGCCGCAACATCGAGCGCATTCGTGACGCCGTACCGGGCTCGGACGAACAGGCCCTGCACCACTTCATCGCGAACTCTCCTCGGGATCATCGTCCGGTTCTGGATAAGGTCGCGCGCGATGCCAACGCATTGTTGGGCGGTACCGACGATTCGTTTCTCCTGATCGACGAAACGGGATTCCCGAAGAAGGGCCGCGAGTCGGTTGGTGTGGCCCGACAGTGGT
>DASWOB010000054.1:0-4041 GCA_036398925.1 Thermoanaerobaculia bacterium | reverse complement strand
ACGCCAGGTGCTTCTCCGGCAGCCAATCGCTCAGCGACGGCGGCAGCAGGTAACTCTGCTCCGGTTGGTACGCTCGGTAGTTGCTCGGCATGCATCATTTTACGACGCACTACCGCTTTTCTGCCGCGCAGTCTCCTAGCCTCCGCGACACACACTCGTATCTCGCGACAGACTGTCGCGGAGGCTAGGCCAACCGATGGGGTCCGGGGCTATGGCCCCGGCCGCCGGAGGCGCCCCCGTCGTCTCCCTGTCGACCACGCACAGACAGAACTTTCCACGACGCGCTTCGTTTATCCTCGCGGACTCGCATGAAGATTCGGACGCAGCTCATCGTCGCCGCTTTTTTTCTGGCGGTGCTTCCCTTGGCGGCGATCGTGACGTACTCCTATCACTCCTCCCGTACGGCGCTCGAGTCGGCGTACCGGAAGGAGGCCGATCGGGTCACGCGGCAGATGGACCGGCGGCTGGCGGGGATCCGGAACGATCTCGAGCAGCGGCTGGCCGTCGTCTCGAATCTGCCGATCCAGCAGCAGGCGGCGAAGGGCTCCATGGGGAACATCGTCTCGGCCATGGGGGACGCGGCCACGTTCGTCGACGCGCTCGAGTTTCAGCCGGTGACGCCGCCGGCGCCCGCCCGGCGTGTCCAGCGCACTCTGGTCGCTCCGGCCGATCCTCCGAAGCCGCCGAAGCGAAGGGTGGCGCTGGCGGGCGAAGGGGAGGCCGAAGCCGAGGCCGGATTCGATACCGGCATCGACGCGCAGATGGACGCGCTCGATCTCGAGCCGATCATCATCGACCTCCCGGCCCCTCCGCCGCCTATCAAGTACGTGATGTCGGAGGAGCAGCAGAAAGCGATCAACGAGCTCTCGAGGCTCGGCGCCTCGCTCGCCAATCCGAAGCTCACCGACGAACAGCGTCAGGCCATCACCGCAAAGATGCAGGAGGCAGAGCGCACGCTGCAGCAGGCCAGCGCCATTCGCGACCGCGAGTATGCCGCGAAGGTCGCGAAAGCGAACACCGCCTTCTCCGAGAACGTCACCTCGCTGCAGGAAGAGGCCGACGCGCGGCGCGAGCGTCTGCACGAAATCCATCAGGAGCGGTTGCAGCAGCGTGCCGAAAGACGTGGCGAGGCTCGGACGATCCCCGCGCCGGGTGTCGCTCCCGCCCCGCCGTCCGCTCCACGCATCCGGACGCTCAGCGACGTCGAACGCCGGCAGGTCCGCGAGGCGGTCAAGAAGACGGAGCTCATCCTCGGCCGTCACTTCAAGACCGCGGTGAAGAAAGAGGGGAACGTCGTCGGCCAGGTCACGGCCAAAGTGAGCCCCGAGGAAGTGATTCAACGGGTCCTCGGCACGGGGAGCGATGACGACAAGAGCGAGGTCCCGTTCGCGGTCGATCGCGAAGGGAACGTCTACACCCGCAACGAGGGCGATCGCGTGCGGCTGGCAGCGCTGGCCATTCCGGAGCGGGTGCGCGCCGGGCGGCCGCTGGGCGACATCGCCGGCTGGATCGTCACCACCACGACCGATCCGCAGAGCGGCCTCAGGATCGGCGTGGCGCGGCAGGTCGGCGACAATCTGGCCGGTTTGCGGGCGACCGCCGCGCGCAACTTCGGCTTCGGGATGGGGCTGATCGCCTTCGCGCTGATCGGCATCGTCCCGCTGGCGAATCACCTCACGCGCGACGTGCACTCGGTGGCCGCCGGTGCGGAGCGGATCGCGCAGGGCGATCTGATGACGCGGCTGCCGGTGAAGTCGAAGAACGAGCTGGGACAGCTCGCGCTCGCGTTCAACCGGATGGCCGAGGATCTGAGCATCCACCAGCAGAAACTGCTGGAAGGGGAGCGCACGCGGAAAGAGCAGGAACTGCAGCAGAAACTGATGGCGGTCGAGTACGAACGGAAGTCGTTCGAGCTCGAAGAGGCGCGCCGCTTCCAGCTCTCCATGCTGCCGAAGGAAGTGCCGCGACACCCCGCGTACGACGTCGCGGTCTACACGCGCACCGCCACCGAGGTGGGGGGCGATTACTACGACTTCCACCTGGAGGGCGACGTGCTGAGCACCACCATCGGCGACGCCACCGGCCACGGCGCGAAAGCCGGGACGATGGTCACGGTGGTCAAGACGCTCTTCTCCGGCTACGTCGCCCACACCGAGCCAGCGGCATTCCTCGGCGACGCCGCGGAGAAGATCAAGCGGATGGAGCTCGGCCGGATGTCGATGGCCCTCTCCCTGGCGCGCTTCGAAGGCTCGCGGCTCACGCTCGCCACGGCCGGCATGCCGCCGGCGCTCGTGCACCGTGCGGAGACGAACAGCGTCGAAGAGCTCGCCCACGGCGCCACCCCCCTCGGCACGCTCGGCCACACGTACGAGCAGACCATGACCACGCTCTCGCCCGGCGACACGGTGCTGCTGATGTCGGACGGCTTCCCGGAGCTGATGAACGACGAGGGGGAGCAGCTCGGATACGCCGCGTCCGCGGAGGCTTTCGCGCGCGCTGCCGCCGCGCCGGATGCCGACCGCGTGATCGCCCGCCTCGCCTCGTTCGCCGAGGAGTGGCACGGCGATACGGCCCCGAATGATGATGTGACGTTCGTCGTCGTGCGCATGCGCGACTGATTGCGCCCGGATGCGCGACTGATTGCGCCCGCCCAACAAATCAGGGAACGACCGATGGCCTCCGGCGGCCGGGGCCATCAGCCCCGGACCCCATTGGTTGGCCTAGCCTCCGCGACACTCTGTCGCGAGATACGAGTCTGTGTCGCGGAGGCTAGGCCAACCAACGGGTCCGGGCCCGCGGCCCGGCCGCCGGAGGCCCCCCGTCGTCTCCACTTTGGCTCGCGGCAGTCATCCGGGCGTGTCTGCCGCCGTGAGACCTTCTTCGCGCAGGCGGCTGATGTCTTTCGTCGGCGCGTTTCCGAAGAAGCGGCTGTACTCGCGGCTGAACTGGGCCGCGCTCATGTAGCCGACGCGGCGGCCCGCGGCTCCCGCATCCATCATCGCCGTCAGCATCAGCCGCCGCGATTCCTGCAGCCGGAGCATCTTCTGGTACTGCAGAGGGCTCATCCCGGTGACGGCCTTGAATTGCCGGTGGAACGACGTGACGCTCATGTTCACCAGCGTCGCCAGCTCTTCGATGTTCGCCGGCTGATCGTAATTCGTCCGCAGCCACGACACCGCGTTCGCGATTCGTTGCATGCTCGATCCGGCCTGCCCGATCCGCGCAACGCGGCTGCCCATCGGACCACGCAGCAGCCGGATCAGAATCTCGTCGCGCACGAGCGGTGCGAGGAGCTCGGCTTCGACCGGCTGCTCGGTCAGCCCGACCAATCGCGCTGCCGCATCGATGATGTGCGCATCGGCATCTCCCACATAGAGCGCGCGGGTGTCTCGCGCTTTCGGCACGCCGTCCGGAAACACTTTCGGGAGCAGCTCGGCGATCTTCTCCGCATCGAGATCGATCATCAGCACCAGGTATGGCTCGGCGTAACGCGCGCGCGTGACTCGGCCGGCGATCGGGACGTCGACCGAGTACAGCGCCATCTGCCCCGCCTCGTAACTGTAGCTGTCTCCGCCGATCACCACGCTCTTAGCGCCCTGCGCGACGACGCACAACGACGACTGCTGTACGAAATGCACCGCCTCCTGATTCGGCCGCGACACTCTGGCGGCATGGACACCGCGCATTCGAAGCTCGACGGTTGCGTCATGCGGGACGAGCCCGCCGATCAACTCGGCCAGTGTGGCGATGCCGTTGGCTTGTCTCGCGCGCATCATTTCTCCCTGAGCAGAACGCACGCACTTGACCCACGGATCAGGGAACGACGAGGGGCCTCCGGCGGCCGGGGCCATCGGCCCCGGACCCCGTTGGTTGGCCTGGCCTCCGCGACACAGCCTCGTATCTCGCGACAGAGTGTCGCTGAGGCTAAGCAGAACGCACGCACTTGAGCCACGGATGAGGAGACGACGGGGGGCCTCCGGCGGCCGGGGCCATAGCCCCGGACCCCGTTGGTTGGCCCAGCCTCCGCGACACTCTGTCGCG
>DASWOB010000053.1:0-108108 GCA_036398925.1 Thermoanaerobaculia bacterium | reverse complement strand
AGCCTCCGCGACACTCTGTCGCGAGATACGAGGCTGTGTCGCGGAGGCTAGGCCAACCAACGGGGTCCGGGGCCGATGGCCCCGGCCGCCGGAGGCCCCCCGTCGTCTCCTCATCCGTCCGTCAAGTGCGTGCGTTCTGCTTAGAACTGCTGCAGCACGCGGAGATCGTTCTCGAAGAGGGTGCGGATGTTCGGGATGTCGTACTTGAGCATGGCCACGCGGTCGAGGCCCATGCCGAACGCGAAGCCGCTCCACTCTTCGGGATCGATCCCGACGTTGCGCAGCACCTGCGGGTGAATCATTCCGCAGCCGAGGATCTCCATCCAGCCGGTCTGCGAACAGGTGCCGCAGCCCTGCCCCTTGCAGAAGACGCACGACATGTCGACCTCCGCCGACGGCTCGGTGAAGGGGAAGAAGCTGGGGCGGAGGCGGATGTTGGCGTTCTGGCCGAAGAGGCGCCGGATGAAGTGCTCGATGGTCGCGCGCATGTGGCCGATGTGGATGCCGCGGTCGACCAGGAAGGCTTCGACCTGATGGAACATCGGCGAGCGGCGCATGGTGATCTCGTCGCGGCGGAAGACCCTGCCGGCGGAGAGCACCTTCAGCGGCGGCGGATACTGCGACATCGCCCGGATCTGCACGTTGGAGGTATGGGTCCGCAGCAGCAGGTTGTTCGCGTCGGTGAAGAACGTGTCCTGGGTATCGCGGGCGGGGTGATCGGGGGTGAAGTTGAGCGCCTCGAAGTTGAACCAGTCGCTCTCGATCTCCGGGCCGGGATCGATCGAGTAGCCCATCTCGCGGAAGATCTGCTCCATCTCCATGCGCACCAGGGTGATCGGGTGGAGATGGCCGAGGGAAGGGGTGCGGGCGGGGAGGGTGACGTCAATGGTGTCACGCGGCTTGATGCGGGCACCCGCTGCCTCGGCGGCCTCCAGGTGCTCGCGGAATTCGCGTTCGAAGTACTGCTTGGTGGTGTTGAGGAGTTTCCCGAGCGTGGCTTTCGACTCGGTGGTGGTTTTGAAATCATCGAAGAGCGCGGGGAGGCGACCCTTACGGGAGAGGTACTCGAGGCGGACCTCTTCGAGCTTTCGCAGGTCGGTGCCGGCGTTTTCGAGTGCCGAGTCGAACTCGCGACCGGTGCGCTGGATCTTTTCAACGAGGGTTTCAGACATTGATCACCAAACGAAAAAACGCGGGCATTGTAGCCCGCGTCCTTCGAAACCGGTGGAGTTCTCGCTTACGCGCTTTTCTGTTTGGCGAGGGCACCGCGGGCGCTGTCGACCAGCGCGGTAAACGCGGCGGCGTCGCGCACGGCGATGTCGGCCAGGACCTTACGGTCGAGATCGGAGCCGGAGGCCTTGAGGCCTGCGATGAGCTGCGAGTACGACATCCCGTTGAGGCGGGCAGCGGCGTTGATGCGGGCGATCCACAGTTTGCGGAACTCGCCTTTGCGGTCTTTACGGCCGGTGAATGCGGAGTTGAGCGCCTTGTCGACGGCCTGCTTCGCGATCCGGTGGCCGCGTGACCGCATCCCGTAGAAGCCCTTGGCGAGCTTCAGGATTTTTGTGCGGCGGTTCTTTCTCTTGGGTCCACGTTTGACTCTCGGCATGGTCTCCTCGTTTTCCTTTCTTTCGAGCGGCCCGGTCAGGAGTGGTGTTCACCTGGC
Organism: Thermoanaerobaculia bacterium; assembly: GCA_036398925.1. Classification (GTDB taxonomy): domain Bacteria; phylum Acidobacteriota; class Thermoanaerobaculia; order Gp7-AA8; family Gp7-AA8; genus DASWOB01. The sequence continues at coordinate 106,442 of DASWOB010000053.1, read as the reverse complement.
TCGCTCCGGTGGGAGTAGCGCGGAAAAGCGTCTGCGCTACGAGTACGGAAGCATGCGCTTCACGGTCTTCGCGTTCGCGGGCGACACCTCGACCTCGCCGGCGAGCCTGGATTTCCGGCCCGGCGACTTCTTGGTCAGGATGTGCGAATGGAACGCGTGGTTCCGCTGAAGCTTGCCGCTTCCGGTCTTCTTGAACCGCTTGGCGGCTCCACGATGCGTCTTCATTTTCGGCATGGCTGTCCCCTTAAAGCTTGGCTCTCAACGAGATGAGGGGCCGGGGCATTCCCGGCTATTTGTTCGGCGCGATGACCATGGTCATCCGGTTGCCCTGGACGTCCGGGTTCGGATTCTCGGGAGCGCCATGCTCCTTGACCTCGACGATCAGGCGGTCGAGGACGGCGCGGCCGAGCTCCATGTGCGTCATTTCGCGGCCGCGGAAACGGATCGAGCACTTGACCTTGTCGCCGTGCTCCAGGAAGCGGATGACGTGGTTCTTCTTGAAGTCGAAGTCGTGCTCGTCGATGCGGGGGCGGAACTGCACCTCCTTGACCACGATCACCTTCTGCTTCTTCTTGGCCTCGCCCTCTTTCTTCTTCTTCTGGAAGATGAACTTGCCGTAATCCATGATCTTGCAGACCGGAGGATTGGCGCTGGGAGAGATCTCGACCAGGTCGAGGTCCTTCTCGCGTGCCATCTCCTGGGCCTGCGCGATCGGCACGATGCCGACCTGCTTTCCCTCATGGTCGATCAGTCGCACCTCGGCGGCGCGGATCAGATCGTTGATGCGGTTTTCGGGCTCTACGGGTCTGCGATCGAATCTCGGATTACGACGTGGCGGAAAAATACGGAGTTCCTCCCTTGGTTACGTGAAAGTTGTGAAATCTACGGATAAATGCGTCAAAAAGTCAACGAGCGGCTCTCGTTGAGCTCCTTCGCCTGCGCGATGAGCTCCTCGACCGAGACCGTCCCCTGATCGCCGCCGGTACGTTTCCGGAGGCTGACCGAACCGGTCGTGGCCTCCTTCTCGCCGACCACGAGCATCCATGGAATCTTCCTGAGCTGCGCGTTGCGGATCTTCGCCCCGAGCTTGTCGTTGCTCCGGTCGACCTCCACCCGCACGCCCGCCTTGCGCAGCTGCTCGCCGACCCCGTCGGCGTATTCGACGAACTTCTCCGACAGCGGCAGCACCGTGGCCTGCACCGGCGAGAGCCAGAACGGGAACGCGCCGGCGAAATGCTCGATGAGGATGGCGATGAACCGCTCGAACGAGCCGTAGATGGCGCGGTGCAGCACGGCCGGGCGATGGTCGGCGTTGTCGGCGCCGACGTAGGTGAGGTCGAACCGCTCCGGCGCGTTGTAGTCGAGCTGCATCGTCCCGAGCTGCCACTTGCGGCCGATCGAGTCCGACACGTCGAAGTCGATCTTCGGGCCGTAGAACGCCCCTTCGCCTTCCTTGACCTCGTACGGACGGTCGAGCGACTCGAGCGCGCTGCGGAGCAGGCTCTCGGCCCGGTCCCATAATTCGTCGCTACCAATGCGCTGCGGCGGACGGGTGGAGAACTTGGCGGTGTACTCGAGACCGACCGTCGAATAGACCTGATCGAGCAGCGCCACGAAGCGGCGCACTTCGTCCGGCACGTCGTCTTCCACGCAGTAGATGTGGGCATCATCCTGCGCGAACTGACGGACGCGGGTCAGCCCGCCGAGGGAACCGGTCAGCTCGTTGCGGTGCAGCACGTCCTGCGTGTGCAGGCGCAGCGGCAGGTCGCGGTAGCTGTGCTTCTTCATCCCGAAGTAGAGATGGTGGGAAGGGCAGTTCATCGGCTTCATCGAGAAGTCGTGCTCCTTGGTCTCGTTGTCGTAGACCAGGAACATGTTCTCTTTGTACTTGCCCCAGTGGCCGCTGATCTCCCACAGCCCCTTGTTGAAGAGGAGGGGGGTCTTGATCTCGACATAGCCGTTCTCGATGAGCAGCTCGCGCATCCACTGGGAGAGGGTCTGGTAGAGGGTGGTGCCGTGCGGGGTCCAGAAGGCCGCGCCCGGCGCGAAGGGGTGGAAGTGGAAGAGGTCGAGCTCCTTGCCGAGCCGCCGGTGATCGCGCGCCTTCGCTTCCTCGACCTGCTTGAGGTACGCCTCCAGCTGCTCCTTGTCGCCCCAGGCGGTGCCGTAGATGCGCTGGAGCATGGCGTTCTTCTCGTCGCCGCGCCAGTAAGCGCCGGCCACGTTGAGCAGCTTGAACGCGCCGAGGCGGCCGGTGGAAGGGACGTGCGGCCCGCGGCAGAGATCGAACCAGTCGCCCTGCAGGTAGACCGAGAGGTCCTCGTCGCCGGGGATGGCCTTGATGATCTCCACCTTGTACTTTTCGCCGAGGCTTTCGAACTTCGCGATCGCCTCGTCGCGCGACCAGACCTCGCGGCGGACCGGCAGGTCGCGCTTGACGATCTCCTGCATCTTTTCTTCGATGCGGCGGAGGTCCTCTTCGGTGAAGGGGCGGTCGGTGCCGAAGTCGTAGAAGAAGCCGTTCTCGATGACCGGCCCGATGGTGACCTGCGTGCCGGGGAAGAGCTCCTGCACGGCCATGGCCATGAGGTGCGCGGTGGAGTGGCGGATGGTGTCGATGCCGGCCTCGGATTTAGCGGTGATGATCTCGATCTTCGCCCCGTCGGGGACGGGGGTGTAGACGTCGACCACCTTGCCGTTCACCTTTCCGGCCACGGCGTCTTTGGCCAGACGCTTGCCGATCGCGGCCGCAACGTCGGCCACGGTGGCATTTTCGGGAACTTCACGGATAGATCCGTCGGGGAGTTGTACGTTCATCACAGGCCTCTCAGAAACAGAAAAGACAGGGCCGGAGCCCTGTCTCTTGATCATGTTTTCGGGAGTAGCGAAACGGACGATCAACGAGCAGGGCGGCGAGCTATGCGCTCGTCGTTCGCGTCGTGGTGGTGGTCGTCATCCGCTTCATAAAGGTGGCGCAGTATAGCATGGGCGAAGGGATCACTCGGATGCAGCGAACAGGCTGCGTCCGGATCGGACCAGCCCGAGGTAGGAGCGGAGGAACACCGCCGCCGGAAACGCTGCCACCACGACGAGCACGGCCGACCGGGCGAAGCCCTGCTGCCGGGTCCAGGCCGCGCCGAGAAACAGCGCGACGAGGAGCAGGATGCCGCCCAGGTACGCAAAGTAGAGCGGCCATGAATCGGCGCGCTGGTAGCCGGAGAAGTACGACGGCGCTTTGTACTCGTGCTCGATCTTTCGACCGCTCTGCACGATGCGGTAGAAGCGGACGACGTACGTGACTTCCATCGCGTGCAGAAGGTTGATCAGAAGCGCCGCCACGTACGCGACCAGACCTCGCGCCGGTACGCCCGCGAATTCGATGCTGCTCGAGTCGCCGCCCGGCACCACGCCGAACCCGAGCGCCACCGCGAGCACCATGACTGTCGTAATCGCGATCCGCGCCTGAACCATGACCGACGCGTAGTGGCGAGCGAGCTCGAAATGCGACTGGTAGGCAATGCGAGCGAGCTCCCATGCCTTTCCGGCGTCATCCGGGCTCTTGATGCCCGCCGCCGGCGGTGCGGGCAGGCCCGGTCCGTCCACCGGTCCGTCCGGGCTCCCGGGTCGTGTACGCCTGCCGTGTCGTCTCGTCACGTCGCTCCGATCGGGGGCCGCGGGAGTCTGTTCGGTGATGGGTCAATCAGTGGCGTCGTGTCGGCTCAGGGCCGCCAGACGCCGTTCTTCTTCGACACAACGAGTACAGCGCGGCGGCGAATGTCACTCCGTTTCACCGGGCCGATGAAGCGTGAGTCGTTGGCGTGATCGCGATTGTCGCCCAGGAGGAAGAAATGGCCGGCAGGAACTTGTACGGGCGGCATATCCCGCAGAACCGGGATCTGAGGCTCCGCGCCTTCGCGCAGCGATATGTACGGCTCGTCGAGAGTCACGCCATCGACCACCGCGACGCCGCCGCGAAGCTCGATCACCTCACCGGGAAGCCCGATGACCCTCTTGAGAGCGTGTCCGCCGCCGGCCGGCATCACGAATGCGACAACGTCACCACGCCGAACGGTCGGCGCTTTACGAAGGATCACCATATCGCCTTTCCTGATGGTCGGCTCCATGTTGATTCCCGCCTGGAGAGATCTGGTGAATGTCGTGCGGAGCACGACCACGCCGAGGACTAAGGCGAGAACGATCGAGGTCGCACACCCGGCCGCGGCGAATATGCAGCCTCGGTAACGTCCGGCTGGCTTCATCCCTGAAGTATCGCAGCGGACGTGCGGTTGCCCAAGCGATCATTCCGCCAGCGCGACTTCGTCGCGTGTGTCAGAGCGATGTGCGGCGGGTCGCGCGTATGGGGCGGGCAGACAGCCTCTGACTCGCCGCGTCCCACACCGTCCTCGCTGACTGCTGAGGCTTCCTAAGCAGAACGCACGCACTTCACCCATGGATGAGGAGACGACGAGGGGCCTCCGGGCGGCCGGGCCACGGGCCCGGACCCGCTGGTTGGCCTAGCCTCCGCGACACAACCCGTCGTATTTCGCGACAGAGTGTCGCGGAGGCTAGGCCAACCAGGTGGGGTCCGGGGCCGATGGCCCCGGCCGCCGGAGGCCCCCGGTGCGTTCCCTGATCTGTGGGTGAAGTAAGAGCATCCTGCCTACGCGGTCTTCCGTACGCGGCCGGGTGCGGTCGTCGTGGTTTTGACCGGCGGGGCGGTGAACTCCTCGTCGTCATCATCATCGTCATCGTCGGCCGCGGTGTAGCGCGAGCTGGCGGTGACGCGGCGGCGTTCGGTGCCGTCCCATTCGCGGCGGCTGTTGAGCCAGACCACGAGGCCGGTGGCCAGGGTCACCGAGGCCATGGTCGCCACCAGGACCTCCGGGTTGCGCTTCATGTAGTCGGTGATCTCTTCGAACAGCTCGTCGATGTTGGTCTCTTCGAGGCGCGACTTGATGCGGCCCATGACCATGTCGACGAGGCCGAGGCGCTCGACGAGGTCGATCAGCGCGTCGGTCGAGGCCGCGCTCGCCACGACGTTCCGCAGCGTGGAGCTTCCGCTGCTCCCCTTCTTTTTGCCCGCGCCGCTCCGGCCTTTCGATTCCTTTTCATTCTTCGGCATGCGTGTTCCTCCGGGGAGTTGCATTGCAACGACCTGACCAGCCGCAGAAGAAATAATGACACCTTTAAGAGACCCCGGTAATATCGCGTCCGACTCCGCGTCCTCGACCGCACATGGGCTTCCCGGCTGCGCTGTCGACTGCGGTTCGCGCGATGGATGAACGTGACGTCGCCCGGCTTTTGGCGGTCAACGATCCGTTGCTCGCGCCTCTGATCCTCGCGGGTGACGAGGAAGAGCGTCGCGCCGCCCTGGAGATTCTGCTGATCCGCCACAGCCGGCCGGTGGTCGAGCGCGTCCTGGCGCGCTACCGCCACTCCGACCGTCTGCTCGGCTCCCAGGAAGCGGAGGACATCGCCGGCACGGTCATCCTCCGCCTGCTGCGGCGACTCGACGAGGCGGCGAACGAGGAGACCGCGGCGATCGAGCGGCTGGCTGATTTCGCGGCCACGCTGACCTTCAACGCGGTCTACGACTTCATGCGCCGCCTGTTTCCGGAGCGGACCCGCCTCAAGAACCAGGTGCGGTACGTGATGACCCGCGACGCGCGGTTCCGTTCGTGGTCGGCGCCGCACGGGGTGGTGCTGGCGCTGGCGGCGTGGCCGGCCACGACCGAGCTCGGCGAGCCGGCCACGGCCTGGTCACTGTCGCGGCGCGGCCTGCAGCGGGAGCGGCTGGGCGACGCGCTCGAGACCATCCTGCGCCAGGCGTCGAAGCCGCTGCTCGCTGATGCGGTGATCGAAGTGCTGGCCGACCTCTGGAACATCGTCGACCTCCGGCTGACGGACCGCGATCCGTCGTCCGAGGCCGCCTCGCCGGCCGGTCAGCTCGAAAGCCGGGAGTATATGAATATCCTGTGGCGCGAGATTCGCGCCTTGCGCGCACCACAACGGGCAGCGTTGCTGCTCAACCTGCGCGATAGTGATGGAGGTAATGCGGCGGCCTTGTTCGTGCTGATGGGGATCGCGACCCTGGAAGAGGTCGCGGCGGCCATCGAGGTGCCGATCGAACGGCTCGCTGGAGTATGGAACAGTCTCCCGCTCGACGATCTGGCGATCGGTTCGATGCTGGGCATGACGCGACAGCAGGTGATCAACCTGCGGAAGTCGGCGCGGGAACGGCTCGCGCGGAGGATGAACAGACCATGAAGCGCGATCTGTCGGAAGCAGATGTCCGTGCCATCCGGTCCCAGCTCGAGGGGGAGCGGGACCATCCCGATCTGGAACGGGAGCTCTTCCTGTACGTCGACGGGACACTCCCGCCCGAGCGTCAGGTGGCCATCGAGGTGCACCTCGAATCGTGCGCCCGCTGCCGCGAGGACGTGGCCGATCTCTACGCCGTCCGCCCCGGCGACCCGCAGGCAGTACGTCGCTGGCCGTCCTACGCCGCCGCGGCCGCGCTGCTCGCCGCGCTGATCGGAGGCGGCAGCCTGCTGATGCTGCGCGAACCGGCCAAACCGGCCGCCGTTGCCACCGCGAAACCGCTTCCGCTCCCCGCGCCGCAGCAGACCGCACCCGCTCCAGGACCCGTACCGGAGCCGGCGGTCGTGGCGGAGACGCCGGTTCCACCGGCGCAGCGGGGCTACTCGCGCCGCGAGTGGGAGAAGCTCGTGCGCGCCGCGCGGGCCGGCTCGAAGCTGGTCATGCCGGCGGTGCTGCTCTCCATCCGGCAGGGGGACGAGCATCTGCGCGGAACGCAGAACGAATCGGGGCCGATGCATCCGACCGGCATCGTGGTCGAGACGCAGCGGCCGCTGTTCACCTGGCCGAAGCGCGAAGGAGCGCGGGCCATCATCTCGGTCTACCACGGACGGCGCGAGGTGGCCCGCAGCGAGCCGCGCGCCGAGCCTCGCTGGAAGCCGAACCGCGATCTCCCCCGCGGGAGGACCTACACGTGGGAAGTGGAGGTGGAGAAGGAGGGGCAGGTGGAGATCATGCCGGCCCCGCCGACGCCGCCCGCGCAGTTCCACGTGCTCGAATCCGAAGCGCTGGTGGAGCTGGACGAAGCGCGCCGCAAACACGCGGACGATCACCTGCTGCTCGGTATCCTCTACGCGAAGGCGGGCCTCGACGATCAGGCGCGGGAGGAACTGCAGCGGGTCGCTCCGGGCGACGCCGAAACCGCACGCCGTCTGCTCGCCGATATCGACACGTGGGACAGCAGTCAGTAATGATCCCCGGTCATGATGCCCACGCCCCCGGTTGCCCGGTTGCTGTTGCTGTTCGTTGCCCTCGCCCTGCCGGTCGTTGTCCTCGCCCTGCCGGTCGTTGCCCTGGCCCTGCCGGCCGCTGCCTCTGATTCACCTGCCGCCTCTGCTTCACCCGCCGAACTGATGACGCGCCTCCACGAGGCGCTCGTGCGTGACGACCCCCGTCTCTACCTCGAGGTCGTGATCACCCCGGAGCCGGAGCCGCGCGGGCTCGAAAATCTGCGCGAGCTGATCTTCAACACCGACTGCATCACCCTGAACCGCTTCGACTGGAGCGTGCTCGCGCAGTCGGCCGACGTCGCGCGGGTCCGCCTCGATCTGCACGGCTTCACGATGCTCAAGGGCGAGCCGCGCACGCGTATCGATCTGCCGCGGTTCTGGTACCTCGAGCTGCGCCGCGGCAGCGACGGCTGGCGCATCGGCCACGCCTACAGCGACGATCGGCGCCTCGGCCTGGCGATGTATCGCGCCGCGTCGCTGGCCGATGCCGAGTGCATGCTCTACGAAGACCGCGACGCCGATCCGGTCAAGGCAGTCATCGAGTACAGCGAGTACGTCACCTGGCCCCATGCCGGCGATCTTCAGCGTGCCGATCACGCCCGCGCGATCGCGGAGTCGTTCGGCGATGTCTGGTCCCGCGTCTACACGATCCGCGCGCAGGCGATCATCCGCGGCGAGGGGCAGCAGCCGGAGGCGAACGTCTTCGCCGAAGAGGCGCTGGCGCTGGCGCGGGCCGCCGGAACGCCCGACGACCTCGCGGACGCGCTCTTCACCGCTGGCATCGCCCGCTACCTGACCCGCGATTACCTCGGCGCCCGCCGCTACCTCGAACAATCGGCCGACCTGGTGCACGACACCAAGGATCCGATCCTGGCGATGAAGGCGCGGCACATGGCGAACTACGTCGCCAACCTGCGCGGCGAGCTGCTGCAGGCGCTGGAAGGGGCGGAGCGGCTGATCGCGGTGGCGCGGCAGTATGGCTGGACGGAGGGGGAAGAGGTGGCCACCTTCACCCTCGGCGACCTCCATTACAGCCTGCGGAACTACGAGCTGGCGCTGGAGATGGGACGGCGCGCGGCGCGGCTGGCGGAGGTCAATGCTCATCCCGATTTTCTTTTCGCTGCCTACGGGGCGATGGCCGCGAACCAGGAGAAGCTCGGCCGCCGCGACGAAGCGGTCGCGCTGTACGAGAAAGCAGTGACGTGGAGCGGGGACCTCGTGGCGCCGGGCGGGATGCAGCTCCGGCTCGCGGAGTTGCAGATGCGCCGCGGTGCGCTCGCCGAGGCGGAAGAGGCGCTGCGCCGGTCGGAGCCGGTCCTGCAGCGTGACGACATCGACGGCCGCATCGAACAGGTCCGCTTTCGCCGCGTCCGCAGCGAGCTGCTCCTCCGCCAGGGGCGCATCGGCGAAGCGATCGAGGAGGCGCGCCTGGCCACCACCGTCATTACGCCGGTGGACGACATCCGCGCCAGCGAGGAGCGCATCAACGCGTTCTTCGTGCAGGGGCGGGCGCTGCGCGTGGGCGGCCGCCGCGACGAAGCGATCGCCGTGTTGCGGCAGGGCGTCGCGGCGGCCGAAGAGGTGCGCGCGCAGGTGCCGAGCGAGATGGGACGGGTGGCCCTGCTGGAGGAGAGCCTCGACGGCTACACCGACCTCGTGGAGCTGCTGGTCGAGCGCGGCGAGGTGCGCGAGGCGTTCCGCGCCGCCGAGCAGATGAAGGGGCGCGCGCTGCGCGACGTGCTCGCGCGCGGGCACATCGACTTTTCCGCCTCGATGGGGGAGGAGGAGCGGCGCCGCGAGGCGGAGCTCGAAGCGGCCATCGTAGCGATCAATCGCGAGCTGGCCGCCTCACCGACGGGCGAGCTGCGCGCGCGGCAGGGTCAGGTGCGGAAAGAGCTGGAGATCTTCCGCGCCGAGATGCGCCTGCGCCACCCGGCCGTGGAGCGCCGGCGGCTCGATTCGATCGAGCGGCTCACGCTGCCGGACGCATCGATGGCGGTCGTGGAGTACGTCGTCGGCGAGCAGCAGACCACCGTCTTCTGCCTCACGGAAGGGAAGCTGGAGGTCGTGCAGATTCCGGTGACGCGGGGGGAGATCGAGCGCGAGGCGGAGTCGTTCGCACGCGTCGTCTCGGCGCGGTCGCTCCGTTACGCCGGACCGGCGCAGCGGCTCTACAAACTGCTGCTCGAGCCGCTCGAGCCGCACATCGGAAAGACGGAGCTGCTCTGCATCATCCCCGACGGTGCGCTCTGGAACGTGCCGTTCCAGGCGTTGATGCCGGCGGCCGCGACGCACCTGGTCGACAGGCACGCGGTCTTTTACGCGCAGTCGCTGTCGCTGCTGAATCACGCCTTCACGCGGGAGACCGGGGGCGAGCCGCGCCTGCTCGCCTTCGGCAATCCGACGGTCGGCTCTGCCGCGCGCTCGACCTTTCGCGGCATGACCCTCGGCGCGCTGCCCGATGCGGAGACGGAAGTGCGCTCGCTCTCCTCGTTCTACGATCCGCAGAGCCGCAGCGCGTACTGGCGCGACGCCGCCCGCGAGTCGGTCTTCAAGAAAGAGGCGGAGCACTTCGACATCATTCACGTCGCCGCGCACGCGGTGATCGACAACGGCGCGCCGATGTACTCCGCCATCGTGCTCGCCTCCGGCAAGAGCGAGAGCGAGGACGGCCTGCTCGAAGCGCGTGAGGTAGTCGACCTCGAGCTGAACGCCGGCCTGGTGGTCCTCTCCGCCTGCGACACCGCCCGCGGCAAAGTGGGAGCGGGGGAGGGGGTGGTGGGCATCGCCTGGGCCTTCTTCGCGGCCGGCTGCCCGACCACCGTGGTCAGTCAGTGGAAGGCGGAGTCGCGCGCGACCTCACAGCTGATGGTGGAGTTCCACCGCCGCCTCGTGGCCGGCGAAACGACTGCCGCGGCACTGCGCGGCGCACAACGGAAGCTACGCGCTATGAAGGCGTATCAGCATCCGTTCTACTGGGCGCCGTTCGTGGCAGTTGGTGCAGCCGGCAGGAGCAACGGCGCCGGCCGCACCCGGTTGTGAGTGTCGCTGTACTTAGGAGTGCTCTCGGACACAAGTTCAGCGCCCACACGCGTCAAGACGGGGAGTCGGTCTCGATATTACCGAGGTGCTCCTCGGCGGTCGTGAATCTCTCGCAGAGGCGATCGATCTTCGCGTATTCGGCGGCGTGGTTCTCGCGAAAGGCCTCGTACGACGCGAGGTCCTCCCAGACGTCCATGGTCACGTAGTCGTTGCTGGTGGCGGTGTCGCGGAGCAGGTCGGTGCGGACGTAACCCGGCGCCTTGCGGAAGAGCGTCGCCCACGCGCCGTCGGTGCCGTAATGCTCCTCGAAGTCCTCGGTGCATTCCGGGCGGACGGAGAAACGCCAGATCGTTGCGAACATGGACTGGCGATTCTATGTGGAGAGTGAGGTGGGGAATGCTCAGAGCATCGAGAGGAATGCTCCCGAGTATCGAGAGGAATGCCCGGAGTATCGAAAGGAATGCTCATGAGCATCGAGAGGAATGCTCCGAGCATCGATCGGAATGGTCATGAGTATCGCGAGGAATGCTCCGAGCATCGAGAGGAATGGTCATGAGTATCGCGAGGAATGCTCCGAGCATCGATGGGAATGGTCATGAGTATCGAGAGGAATGCTCCGAGCATCGAGAGGAATGCTCCGAGCGATCCTTTCGATACTCGCCTCATATCCTTTCGATACAACCGTCCTTTGAAAGGGACACCCGTGAAGACTCAAAACACTTCTCTCGCTCAACAGCTCAACAGCTCCGTCGCCCCTCAACAGCCCCCGCCCGACCCGGACGTCGCCACCAGCCCACGCACTACGCGGGGCGTGGCTTCAACCCGTGCGTCTCCCGCTCCTTCAGCTTCGCGATCCGCTGCTGCACGTCCGGCGGCAGCGGCTCGTCGATGCCGAGGCCTTGCAGATACGCGGTGACATCCGGCTGCGCGGCGAGCAGTTCGATGACGTTCTGCGGCCGGTAGGCGGTGCGAAGCGCCTTTTTGTCCTTGGCCTCTTCGGCTTTGGCCGCGATCTCCTCCTCGGACGCGAGCATGCGACGAATCACGGACGGATCGAGCTCCACGGTCGGGTGCTCGAGCAGCAACCGATGTCCCCTGCGGTGACGGACCGCATCAAACAAGCGGAAGCCGCCCGTCGACGACTGATAGAGGCTGTGGAGGTGAAACGGCCGGTACCTCGCCGCGAAAGCCTCATCGACACCGAGCTTCGCTTCCTTCGCGCCATCCAGTACCCAGTGGAAAGCGATGTTCGCCAGGCCATCGCGATCGTAGCCGCCGCCGACGTTCGAATGCACGCCCGGGAACCAGCGCTGCCGGTGACGCGCCGGGTCGTTGCCGCGCCAGACCTCCGGCCGGAAGTCGAGGCGCATTTCGTCGACCGCCAGCGCATGCCTGGCCGTCTCGACGCACTCCGGCGGGGTCGTGCCGGCGTGGAAGACCCGTTTGTCGGACGTGGTGCTGTTGCCGAAGGCGAGGACGCGCGAGCCGAGGGCGAGGACCGTGTCCCAGATGCCGAGATACTTGACGTTCACCGGAACGATCTCGATGGGCGGGCGGCTCTTCTTCGCCCCGCGCGCGTTGATGGCGCTCAATTCTTTCTCGTACGCGTCAGCCGATCCGAAGGAGGCGATGTACGCGCGGAAGAGCATCGGCAGGTAGTAGGCGTCTTTCTTGGCCGGGATGCCGCGGCTGCACCCGAGGTACGTGGTCACCGCGCGGGCGGTTGCCGCTCCGCGGCTGAAACCGAAGATGAAGACCTCGTCGCCGGCCTGGTAGTTGAGGGCGAGGAAGTGCAGGGCATCTTCGACGTTGCTCTCGAAGCCGGCGCCGAATCCTCCGCCGAGGACTTTGTCGCTGAAGGAGAGGAACTTGTTCGCCTTCCCCGGGTATTTGGCGAGCGAGCCGACGCCGATGTCGTAGTACGTGATCTGCTCGATGCCGTCCGCCGCGCGCGGCAGCACTGCCCGGGCCAGCTTCAAGGTGTTCGAAGGTTTGAGGACGACGTGGTCCTCGTCCTCCCGTTCACCGGCGTAACTGCTGTTCCACGTTCCGTCGAGGCAGAGGATCAGGCGTCGCATGATAGTAAGGAGTGCCGCGGCGGCGGTTTTCCCTACCACGCAGAAATGAAAACGCCGCCCGGTGGGGCGGCGTCATTGAAAGTTCGATGGTAGTCCCCAGCGGACTCGAACCGCTGACCTCTACCGTGTCAAGGTAGCGCTCTAACCAGCTGAGCTAGGGGACTGCATGACGCTCCGCAGGTTATCCCAGGATGTCATTGGCCGCAAGAACTTACGAAGCATCTCCGGACATTCCCGGAGGTCGCGGGATGGCCGCAGGCGCCGTTCGAACGCTTCGCGCGCGGATGGTAGGATGACTCGACCATGAGCGAATACACCGCAATCGTCAAGCAGGATGGCGACTGGTGGATCGGCTGGATCGAGGAGGTGCCGGGCGTGAACTGCCAGGAGCCATCGCGCGAAGCCCTTCTCGAAACGCTGCGCATCACCTTGAGCGAGGCGCTCGAAGCCAACCGCGCCGACGCACGCTCCGCGGCCTCCGAGCACTGGTGACAGCGAAGGCCAACAAAAAACGCCGCCCGGTCGTGCTGACCTGAGCGGCGTTTGGTGATTTGCATTGGTAGGCGCTAACGGACTCGAACCGTTGACCCCCACCGTGTGAAGGTGATGCTCTACCGACTGAGCTAAGCGCCTGCTTTTTTACGCCGGGTGACCGGCGCGGATCTCAACGAACCACTCCCGGCGGCTATTCCGAAGACGTCACCGGCGAGGGGCGACACCATAAACCGACAGGCGGCAGCGCGTCAACTTGTGGTCCAATCGGCCGCTCCATGCGGATCGTACGAATCGCCGGCTTCACCGCGCTCGCGGCCGCTCTCGGCGTGGCGGCGGAGCGCTTTCTCATCGCCTCGCCGCCCTATCAGGGGCCGGTCACCGATCACTTCGACGGCAAGCGCTTCCACAACGTGAATCCGAAGTGGAAGGTGGAAGGGTCGTTCCTCAAGTGGCAGATGACCAAAGAGCCCGGTCCGTGGCCGGAGTGGATCGACGATCCGCCGGGGCCGCCGCCGGAGCGGCGCGTCGATGACGGACGGGTCCGGATCACCTGGATCAATCACGCCACGCTGCTCGTGCAGATGGACGGCGTGAACATCCTCACCGATCCGATCTGGAGCGAGCGCTGCTCGCCCGTGCAGTTCGCCGGACCGAAGCGGCACCGCAACCCCGGCATCCGCTTCGAGGATCTGCCGCCGATCGACGCGGTACTGGTCAGCCACAATCACTACGATCATCTCGACGTCGCCACGCTGCGCCGCCTCGGGTCGAGCCGCATCTTCACGCCGCTCGGCAACTCCGCCCTCATGGCGCGCAACGGCATCCTCAATGCGCGCGATCTCGAATGGTGGCAGGAAGCGCCGCTGACCGGCCGGGTGAAGATCACCCTCACTCCCGGACAGCATTTCTGCGCGCGGGCGATCTCCGACCAGAACCGCACGCTCTGGGGCGGCTTCGTCATCAGCGGCCCTTCGGGGCACGTCTACTTTGCGGGTGATACCGGCTGGGGCGATCACTTTGCCGAAACCGGCGCGCGCTTCCAGCCGATGCGCGCCGCGCTCCTGCCGATCGGCGCGTACCTCCCCCGCTGGTTCATGCGGCCGGTGCACATCTCGCCGGAGGAAGCGGTCGATGCGCATTTCGCCCTGAAGGCGCGCACGAGCATCGCCATGCATTTCGCGACGTTCCACCTCGGCGATGACGGCTATGACGCGCCGGCCGTCGATCTCCGCGCGGCCGTGGCCAGACGCGGCAATCCCGACTTCCGGATCGTTGAGCACGGAAAAGGCATAGACATCCCCTGAATCGCATGCGGAAAGCAGTGGCGGCACGCAACCACTTTGCGATCGGCCTCGGCATCGCCGTTCTGGTCGTGCTGATGATCATCATCGTCTCGCTGCGCGCCACCAACGAGTCGCTGGAAGCCTCCCGGCTGGTCGCGCACACCCACGAGGTCATCTCCACGCTGCAGCAGACCCTCGCGCATGCCGAAGGGGCCGAGACCGCGCAGCGCGGTTACGTCATCACCGGCGACCGCGGCTACGTGGAGGAAGTGCGCGAGACCAAGCCGCTCGTCCGCGCGCGGCTCGACGAGCTGGCGCGGCTGGTCGACTCCGACGCCGTCCAGAGGCAGCGCGCGCAGAACCTTCGGCTGGCGATGGACGAAAAACTGCGCTGGGTCGACCGCGTGATCGCCACCTACGATCGCGACGGCTTCGACGCCACGCGCGCACTGGTGATGACGGGGGAGGGACGCCGGGCGATGGATCGCATCCAGACCATCATCGGGATCATGGAAGGGCACGAGCGAACCCTGCTCGCCGACCGGGCCCGCCGCTCCGCGGCACGCGCGCGCTCCACGCGCACCTTCCTCATCCTCGGCGGTCTGGCCGATCTGCTGCTCGTGATGATCATCGCCGCGCTGCTGATCCGCGATCAGCGCCGCAACCGGCAGCTCGCACAGGCGCTGGCCGACGCCCGCGACGCCGCCCTGCGCACCGCGGAGCTGCGCTCGCAGTTCCTCGCCAACATGAGTCACGAGATCCGCACGCCGATGAACGCCATCATCGGCATGAGCGGCCTGCTGCTCGACACGAAGCTCACCGACGACCAGCGCGACCTCGCGCAGACCGTGCGCACGAGCGCCGACGCGCTGCTGACGATCATCAACGACATCCTCGATTTCTCGAAAATCGAAGCGGGCAAGCTCTCCGTCGAGCCGACCGACTTCGAGCTGCGCGCGAGCATCGAAGCGGTCATCGATCTGTTCAGCGAAGGGGCGCACGCGAGGAAGATCGAGATCGGTGCGCTGTTCGACCACGCCATCCCGCGCGTGCTGCGCGGCGACGCGGGACGAATCCGCCAGGTGCTGACGAACCTGGTCGGCAACGCGGTCAAGTTCACCGAGCGCGGCGACGTGATCGTGCACGTCACGCAGGAAGCGGCGGACGGCGAGAGGGTCTGGCTCCGCTTCGCCGTCACCGACACCGGCATCGGCATTCGGCAGGACGCGCTCGAGCTGCTCTTTCAGCCGTTCTCGCAGGCCGATCCTTCGACCACGCGGCGTTTCGGCGGCACGGGCCTCGGCCTGGCGATCTCGAAGCAGCTGGTCGAGATCATGGGCGGCACGATCGGCGTGGAGTCGGTCGAAGGAAAGGGCTCGACCTTCTGGTTCACGCTGCCGCTCGAACGGAGCGCGGTCGACGAGATCACCCGGCCGCATCGCCTGCTGACGCTGCGCGGCATGCGCGTGCTGATCGTCGACGACAACGACACGAACCGCCGCGTGGTGCGCCACAACCTCGAGGCGTGGAACATGCCGAACGCCGAGGCCTCCGGCGGCGAAGAAGCGCTGACGCGCCTGCGCGAGGCGAAACGCGCCGGGCAGCCGTTCCACCTCGTGGTCACGGACATGGTCATGCCGCGCATCAACGGGGTGGTCCTCTCGCGCCTCATCAAGTGCGACAGAGAGATTGCCGACACGCGGATCATCGTCCTCTCCTCGATGGCCAACCGCCTCGACAGCGGCACGATGAAGGTCGTGGGCATCGACGCGTGCCTCACCAAACCGGTCAAGCAGTCGGCGCTCTTCGACGCGATCGCGAATGCGCTCGGCGGCTCGATGACCGACTCACCGGCGCTGTCGCCCGCCGCCAGTGCACCGCGCGCGCATCCGGCGGAGGCGCGGCCGCACATGCGCATCCTCATCGCCGAAGACAACCCGGTGAATCAGAAGCTCGCGGTGCGGCAACTGCAGAAACTCGGCTTTCACGCGGACACGGTCGGCAACGGCATCGAAGCGGTCGAAGCGGTGCAGCGCGTGCCGTACGACCTCGTGCTGATGGATTGCCAGATGCCGGAGATGGACGGCTTCGACGCCACGCGCGAGATCCGCCGCACCGAGAAAGGCCGCCGCACGCCGATCGTGGCGCTGACCGCCAACGCGCTGGAAGGCGATCGCGATCGCTGCATGGCCGCCGGCATGGACGACTATCTGTCGAAGCCGGTCATCGAAGGGGAGCTGCAGCGCGTGCTCGCGCGATGGCTGGGTGAGGGTGGCTCCTCCGGTTCCTTCCCCCGAGGAACCGAGGAACCGCTTCTCGATCCCCAAACGCTGCACAACCTGCGCGAGCTCGGCGGCGGGACCGACGAAGTGATTCAGGAGATCGCGGTGCTTTACACGCGCGACGCGCCGGCGCGCATCATCACCATCCGCGACGCCATCGCGCGCGGTGATGCGGAGGCGCTGGCCTCCGCCGCACACGCGTTCAAGAGCAGCTCCGGCAACATCGGCGCGACGCGCATGCACGAGCTGACCGCCGCCCTGGAGATCCTCGGCAGCAGCGGCAGCGTGGCCGGCGCGGATGGACTGGCGCGCGAGCTCGCGGACGAATACGTTCGCGTGGAACGGGCGCTTCGACAGTTCCGGATCGGGTGAGGCCGCGAAGGAGCGGTGTCGATTCCGCTCCAGCCGGGCCACGGGACTACTTTCTCTTCGACGATTTCGACGACGACGACTTCTTCGAGCCTTTCGAGCCCGAAGATTTCTTCGTTGCTTTCGATGTGGAGGCCTTCGATGACTTCGCGGTCTTCGACGACTTTGTGGAGGCCGACTTCCTGGTGGTCTTCTTCGAGGACGTTGCTTTCTTCGAGGACGTTGCTTTCTTCGAAGAGGCGGCCTTCTTCGCCGGCGCAGCTTTCTTCGTGGAGGCCGACTTTTTCGTAGTCGTCTTCTTCGTTGACGATGACGACTTCTTCGAGGAGGCGGCCTTCTTCGAGCCACCGCTGGCCTTCTTCGGCGGCGGCGGGACCTTACCGCCTTCGCGACGCGCTTCCGAAAGGCCGATGGCGATGGCCTGCTTGCGGCTCGTCACCTTCTTGCCCGAGCCGCTCTTGAGCGTCCCGCGCTTGTACTTGTGCATCTCGGTTTCGACTTTGTCCGATGCTTTCTTCCCGTAACGTGATGCCATCGTTCCCTCCTGTGCACATCGGACTGTGCAACTCTTTTGCCTCGTTACCGCGGTGTCTCAGCAGGATGCACGCACTTGGCCCATGAATGAGGGGACGACCGGGGGCCTCCGGCGGCCGGGCCACGGGCCCGGACCCAATTGTTGGCCTAGCCTCCGCGACACTCTGTCGCGAGATCCGAGGCTGTGTCGCGGCGGCTTGGCCAACCAACGGGGTCCGGGGCCATGGCCCCGGCCGCCGGAGGCCCCCCGTCGTTCCCTCATCTGTTGGTGAAGTGACAGCGTTCTGCTCAGTACATCGTCGGCGACATCACTTCCAGGCCGCGGCGTTTCACCTTCACGCTGATGGCGCGTGTCTTCGCGCGCTCCGGCAATCGCACCGCGAGCTCGTAGTGTCCTTCCAGCACGCGATGCAGGCGATCGACGGCCATCCGCGGGAAGAGGTGCGTTTTCGCGTAGAAGCCGCCCGTCTCTTTCGCCGCGATCTGCAGGCCGGCTTCGAGCGAGTGGTAATCGGCATGCGACGTATCGAGCGCGAAGATGGAAGTGCGCGAGCGATCGAGCGCGCGCCGAGCCTCGTGATACTCAGGCTTCATCCGCACGATGCCGGCCGACAGCACGCCCAGTCCCCATCCCATCAGCAGCATCGACTTCGGTCCTTCGATGTGGCGCAGCGCATCGCCGACGATGGCCAGCGCTTTCTCCGAAGAAGCGGCGCGCTTCATGGCGGTGCGATCGAGGTGCGCGGCGAGCGAGGGATTCGGCACGGCCGGTGGCGGGGCGGGATGATCGATGCGCAGCGCCTGGCGCATGGCATCGGCAATCGCCTGGTGGTCGTTCGAGAAATCGAGGCGGAACTTGAGGTGCGAATCGAAGGAGAACACCGCCACGCGATCGTCGGGCGTCAGCTCGCTCAGCAACGATTCGGTGTACTGCAGGAAGTTCATCTGCCCGCGCAGGCGCGACTCCTCGCGCGCAAAGTCGGTCTGGATGAAGACCACCAGCATGCGGCCGGCGGGGCGGTTCGCATGCTCCGGCTGCTGTTGGCGAAAAAGGCGTCCCGACTCGCCGTCCTCGATCCACTCCACCGCTTCGATCTCCGCCGGCTTGCCATCGATAGCCACCGTAAAGTCGTCGCGCGTCAGATCGCGCACCGGTGTGCCGTCGTACTTTGTGACGCGCACGTCGAGCACCACCCGCGCGACGGTGATCGTCTCCTGCAGCTGTGCGGATGCCACCACCGGCAGGAGGAGCGCGCAGAGAAGTTGTCGCATCGCTGCATCGTACAATCCGCCCGCGAAAGGACTGTGAACATGCGCCTACGAATGCTTCTCCTCGCGGTGGTCTTTGCGTTGCCCGCGACCGGGCAGGTCGCCTCCGCGACCGGACAGGTCGCCTCGGCATCCGCTGCGACGTTCGACGAGCACTTTCTCGACAAGACCATGCGCGTCGACTACTTCCATACCTCCACGCCGAAGGGGGAGGAGATCATCGCGCTCGACAACATCGTCTCGGATGGGCCGTGGTCCGGCAGCCGGACCTACCTGGTCGACCGGTCGAACCTCGGCAAGTACCTCTTCGAGGTCGTCGATCGCTCGAACAATCAGGTGCTCTTCTCGCGCGGCTTCGCCTCGGTCTACGGCGAGTTCGAGACCACCGGCGAGGCGAAAGAGCGCGCGGCCACGTTCCACGAGTCGCTGCGTTTCCCCTGGCCGAAACAGCCGGTGCAGGTCGTGCTCAAGAAGCGCGATGCGCAGCAGGCGTTCCAGCAGGTCTGGTCGACGCTCGTCGATCCGCAGTCGCGCTTCGTCAACCCGGCCGACCGTCCCCCCGCGGGTCGGGTCTGGTCGTATCTCGACAACGGCCCGGCCTCGTCGAAGGTCGACCTGCTGGTGATCGGCGAGGGCTACACGCAGGAGCAGATGCCGAAGCTGCGCAAGGACGTGGAGCGCCTGGTCGGAAAGCTCTTCGCCACCGAGCCGTTCAAATCGCGCAAAAACGACTTCAACGTCCGCGTGCTCGAGCTGCCGGCCACGAAGAGCGGCGTCCATCGCCCGCGCACGCACGACGATCGCCGCAGCGTGACCGGCGTGCAGTACAACATCTTCGATTCCGAGCGTTACGTGCTGACGCTCGACAACAAGGCGCTCCGCGACGCGGCCGCTTCCGCCCCTTATGACTTCCTCGAGATCCTGGTGAACGAAGCGCAGTACGGAGGCGGCGGGATCTATAACGATCAGGCCACGTCGTCGGTCGACAGCGCCTACTCGGAGTACGTCTTCGTCCATGAATTCGGCCATCACTTCGCCGGTCTCGGCGACGAGTACTACACGAGCGACGTGGCGTACCAGACCGGCGGCAGCGAGCATCCGGAGCCGTGGGAGCCGAACGTGACCGCCAGCGGGACCAACCCGAAGTGGATGGACCTCGTCACCGCCGGCACGCCGCTGCCCACGCCGTGGCGCAAGGAAGAATTCGAGACGCAGCAGCGCGCCACGCAGGCCGAGCGCCGCAAGCTGCGCGCGGACAACGCGCCGGAATCGAAGATGGACGCGCTCTTCCGCCGGCAGCAGGAGTGGGAGACGAAGTTCCTCGGCGCCGAGCAGTACGCGAACCGCGTCGGCGCGTTCGAGGGGGCCGGCTACGAGGCGAAAGGGCTCTATCGCCCGCAGGCCGACTGCATCATGTTCACGCGCAATGAAGTCGGCTTCTGCCGCGTCTGCACGCGCGCGATCCATCGCGTGATCGACATGTACGCGAAGTAGAATCGCGCATCGTGTCGCTCACATTCGTCGTTGGCAGCGCCGCCGAGGTGTTCGGCGGCGCGCTCGCATCCCTCGTGGATGCGGCTTTGCGGGAGCGCTTCGCGGTGCCGGCCAGCGACGGCGAAGCGTATCGCTCCGAGCCGATCGAACCGGCCGGCTGGGCCCGACTGCAACACCGCGCGTCGGAGGAACTGGGCGGCCCGAACGTCCCGCACCTCGTCTCCATCGAGGCGTATCAATCGGTCTACCTCCCCGACGTCACCACCATCGCGTCGGTGCTGATCCCCCAGGCCGCGGACCCGCTGCAGGTGGGCGGCGTCGATGCGCTGCTGAGCGAGCTGCGCGCACTCGCCGCCAGGGCCTCGCTGCCGACCGATGACGTCGAGCTGATGCAACTCGCCGCGCACTACCTCGAGGACGACGACGCCTTCGACAAAGACCTCGACGTGCAGACGTACGTGCAACTGATGCTCTCCGCCAAGCAAGCCGCCGCGCGGCGACAGCCGTTGTGGGTGGTGGCGTAGGGGGGCTCGGGAGTAGCCGTTGAGGAGGACGGAGCTGTTGAGCTGTTGAGCGAAAAATGTGTTTGAAGACTCAAAACACTTCTTCCGGCTGAACAGCTCAATCGCTCAACAGCCCCGAGAGCAATCCGGCTCTGGCCCTTCCGAGCCGAAAGCCTCTCGCGATCCCTTCGGCTCTGACATCGCAGAGCCGGATTCCTCCGATTGCTGCTTTGCAAGGTCAGCGCGTGCCGGCGAAGGCTGCGGCGTCTACGCGAATGGAGACGTTGCTTGCTGCGATCGCTCGCGTGTCGCCCTCCTTCTTCACCCACACCACCACCGTGTAGATGCCGGGGCCGTCGAGGAGCGGTACGTCGAAGGTGAAGGCGCCGTCGGGGGCGAGGAAGAGGGGATTGCGGCGGCCGCCGATGCGGAGCTCGGGTCTGGGCGAGCGCGGTGTGTAGTCTTTGCGCGTTTCGGGGAGGCCGTAGGTGTTGATGGCATTTGCGGCTTGTCTCGTCAGCGGCTGGGGGAGCGGTTCGTGATGGACACTCACCGCTTCGACGCGGACGCCGGAATGAGGGCGCCCGCCGCCGGTGATCGTGTCGCCGATGCGGGCGGCGCGGGGGAAGGGGCGGCTCCAGTCGACGTAGCGGCGGACGAATTCGTGGACGAGGCGGAACTCGCCGCGCTCCCACGCCAGGCCGATGCCGACGTGCGTGGCGTGCGGGTCGAGGATGGCTCGCTTGTGGCCGTCGTGCGGCGGGACCTCACCCATCATCGCGTCCTGGGAGCGGCGCGCGATCTCGAAGAGCGCGCGATCGGTAAAGGTGTAGGGCGCCGACCAGGCCGCGGCGTTCTCGGTGAGGCCGTCGTTGCCGCCGGCGAAGGAGTAGCGCATGTAGGGGGCCAGGCCGTCGATCGTAAAGTGGCCGGTCGTGCCGGCCACGATCTGGCGGCGGCAGTATTCGTCGCCGAGCTTCGAGAGCTTCGGGTCGAGCGCCACCGGCGGGAGGTTGTACTCCCTGCGGTCGGCGTTGATCAGCTTGAGTACGTGCTGGCGCAGCGTGGCGCGTTCGGCCTCCTGAACCGTTCCTGCAGCAACAACGGGCAGCGCCAGCACCAGGAGAATGGTCAACTTCTTGATCATCGTCGCGGTGATTGTAATCGCAGCTATCGCACGGGCAATTCGATGACCACGCGCAGACCCGGCTCGACGTTCTCGGCGTGGATGCGACCGCCGTGTTCTTCGATCGCTTTGCGCGCGATGGCCAGGCCGAGGCCGGTGCCGGTGGACTTGGTCGAAAAGTACGGATCGAAGATCTTCGGCAGCAGCTCGGGGGCGACGCCGGGGCCGCTGTCTTCGACGGTGATCTTCACGTGGCCGTCCACTGCCTGACTGCCGAGGCGCACCGCGCCGCCGGGGGCGGCCTGGAAGGCGTTCTCGATCAGGTTGGCGATCGCGCCGCGCAGCAGACGCTCATCGCCGAGAAAATGCGACGGGGTGGAGCGATCGATGCAGGCGTCGAAGGAGATGCCGCGCTCGGCGCTGTCGGCGTAGCCGGAAGCGAGCTCGCCGAGGAGCTTGTGCAGGTCGACCGGCTTCCGCTGGAGCTGGCGCAGCGAGGCGTAGTCGCTGAACTCCTTCGAGGTCTCCCGCAACGTCACGACCTGGCGGAGGATGTTCTCGACGGCAGTGCGCACCACCTGCGGCAGGTTCGGATCATCGCGGTCGGCGACGGCGCGCAGGTGCTCGGCGGTGAGCTGGATCGGCGTCAGCGGATTCTTGATCTCGTGCGCGACCTGCCTGGCCATCTCGCCCCACGCTTCGAGGCGGTTCGAGCGCAGGATCTCCGTCACGTCTTCGGCGATCAGCATCTCCTCGTCGGTGTCGGGGAGCGGCACGATGGAGACGCGGAAGGTGCGCGCGTTGCCATCGATCAGCAGCTCCAGCTCGGCCGATTCGATGCTGCCACCGCGGTGCGAGGTGAGGAAGTCGCGCATCGCCGGGAAGGCCGGACGGAAGCGGATGGCGGTGTGCTCTTCGAGTGAGAAGAGCTTGCGCGCGGCGAGGTTCGTGGCGGCGATGTGCATCGTTCCATCGAGCACGACTACCGCGGCATTGATGTTCTCGAGCAGCGTCTGCAGGCGATCTCGCTCGTGGCGCAGATCCTCCTGCTGCCGGCGGATGGAATGGGCCATGTCGCGGAAGGTGGTCACGAGGAGGGCGATGTCGGGATCGCCCGGCTCCGCCACCTGCACGTCGAAGTCGCCGCGCGCGACCGCGGCCGCGCCGGCCACGAGGCTCTGCACGGGCCGGGTCACGCCGCGCGCGACGCGGAAGGCGACGGCGATCGCCGCGAGGGCGATGAAGACCAGCAGCATGTAGATGGTGGTGGCGAGGTCGTTGACCTGCGTCTCGATCTGCCGCCCCTGCACGATGAACGGCAGCGCCAGCGTGTAGCTGCGGCCCGGCGCCTTGAGGTTGATCGGGCTGTAGATCTCGACGTACTGCGCGGCGCCCGATTCGCGGCGCGCCCGGACGAGCTGTTTGCCCTGCAGCACGATGTCGAGATAGACGTCGCCGGGCAATCGCTCCGACTCGACGTGCGCGGCGAAGAGATCGCGGCGGCTGGAGGCCATCAGCTGTTCGCCGCGATAGAGATGCAGGTCGTGTCCGATGACGCGGGCCAGCCAGGAGAAGATCTCGTCGTCGAGCACCTGCTCCGGTGCCGCGGCCTGCGAGCCGAGGTAATCCTCGATCACGCGCTGCGCGGCATTGAGCGCGGTCTGGCCCCGCTCGACGTATTCGGTCTCCAGGCGGTTGGCCAGATACGCGCGGACGAAGAGCACGAAGGCGATCAGCGGCACGATCACCACCGCCATCAGGTAGATCGACGTCCGCGCGCGGAAGTCGAGGGCGATGTGGCCGCGCAGGAAGGCGACGACGTTCGGCGCGGAGTGCCAGAGGATCAGTGCCACGAGGGCCAGCAGCGCCCAGAGCGTCACGCCGCCGGCGCGCCGGATCTGCTGCGCGATGGTCGGCAGTTGCAGCGGGAAGGCATACAGCGCGTTCTCGCTCCGTCGCAGGTAGATGGCCGTCGCTTCGGAGTCGGGCGAGCGCACCCAGAGGCCGCTGCCGGGCTTCAGCTGCGCGAAGTAGCGCGCGGCGTTCTGCGGCAGGCGATAGGTGGTCGCGGTCTGCGCGTTGCCGTCGCGATCGTAGACGGCCGGCTCGCGCTGCGGATGGATCTCCGTGCCGTCGTCGCTGCCGGCCTCGAAGAAGTCGCGATAGACGTCGGCGAACGTCGTGGCGCCGGGATCGGCCGGGTTGACGACGTGCACGCTGCCGAGGCCGATGGTGGTGCCGAGGACGTTGACGGAGAAGTTGTGGTGCATCAGCACGCGGCTGAGACTCCCGACCTTCAGCACCTCGGCCGGCTCTTCGGAGTCGGGCTCGTTGAACTGCGGCAGGCCGACGCCGAAGCGGCTGATCGACGAGCGGGTGAACTCGTCGCGAATGGTGATGACCGCGGGGATCTTCCAGCGCGAGAGATCGGAGCGCAGCCAGAGCGCGTACGCGAGGTCCTCGAGGCTCATGTGCCGGTAGTCGTCCGGCAGCAGCGTGGAGAGATCGATGCGCGCGAACTCGGACTGCAGCGTGGTGGTGATCATCGCGCGCATCTGGCCGGCCTCGCCCGCCACGAGCGGGGCGTAAGTCTCGGCGACGAAGCGGCGGGCGTTCTCGCGGCCGAAGAGATGCAGCGGGAAATAGACCAGTGCGGCGATGAGCAGCGCCGCGGCGACGGCGCGGAGACCGGCGTTGAGCGCACCGACGCGCGCGGAGGTGACGAGCGTCGCCGCGATGCGTACCACCGCACCGCCGAAGAGGAGCATTGCCGCGAGCAGCACGCCCTGCGCGACGGTCGACGGCACGACGTGATCGGGCAGCGCGGAGATGCGGGCGTTGGCCACGAAGTTCTGCGCGAGCTCGACGAAGCCCCACACTGACGCGGCGAAGACGATCAGCCGCACGATCCACGGCAGGCGGGTGAGATAGCGCGCGGCGACGGTGACGATCGCGAGCAGCGCGAGTGCGGTCAGGAGCAGATCGACCGGCGACTTGCTGAAGGGGCCGAGCGCTTTCGAGGCGTAGAGCTCAAAACCGAAGATGCGCAGCGGATCGTCGATGACGCGCAGCGGCAGGAGGGCCACGCGCGCGACGCTGAGCAGCACGATCAGCAGCAGCGGATGGCAGTGGGTGGTGCAGACCATCGCGAAGATCGTCAGTGCGCCGCACGCGAGGAGCAGCGCACTGATCGTGCGTCCCTCGGCGTCGGTGGCGTCGAGCACGTCGAGGCGCGGCTGCGGTTTGATGTCGATCCAGAGCTCGGAGTCGGGATGCTTCGCGATGAGATGCCGGCTGAGCGCTTCATCGCGGCGGGGGAAGCCGCCGTGGAGAAACATCGAGTCGACCCAGCGGTCGCGCGGATGCATGCGCGACGAGCCGTCGGGGGTGTTGTCGATCCGCTCGAAGACCTGCACGGTCATCGTGCCCGCTTTGCGCGAGCGGGTGACGTAGAGGTTGGTGACGTCGAACTGATAGGTACGGTTGCCGGGGGCGCGATAGTCCTCGCCCCACCAGGCGATCGGCTCGTCGTTCGCGCCGAGGATGCGGGCGCCGCGGTCGCTGCGCGTGACCTCCGAGGCGAGCGTGCGGAAGAGCGCGGCCCGATCGAGCTTGCTATTGGCGATGCGTGCGGCGATGCGTGTGGCGGAGGCGTCGAGGGCGCCCTCGATCGCACGGATGCGGTTGCGGATCCCTTCGACGTCGTGGCGGAGATGGTCGCCGGAACGCCGGTCGTATGCGCGGGCGATGGAGAGGACGTTGAGGAGCGTGGCGGCGTCGGCCATCGCGACGAGGAGGAGGAAGATCGCGGCGAACCTTGCTGCGGTTCCTCGGGTTCCTCGGAGTTCCTGGGGCGAGTCAGGCTCACTCCGAGGAACCCCGAGGAACCGAGGAACCAACGAGCCGATCAGCGCAATGACGGCCAGCACCGCGACAGCGATCGCGGCCGCGAAATGGACGCCGCCGAAAACACGAATCGCCGTCGCGAGGGCGACGGCGATCCAGGGTAGGTACTGTCGAACTGTCATTGTGCGCGCGTGGCGCAGTCTGCCTTACTTGCCGGCAGACCGCACGGAAACGACCGACCAGCGTTCGCCCTTCTGCTTGAGCGTGATGTACAGGTCGCGCGTGTCGGCCTGGCCACCGGCTTTGATCGTCCAGCGGGCGGTGATGTGGTACTGCCCCTCCGCGCTGACCTTACGGGCGCTGATGCGCTCGAAGCCGTTCGGGCGGACCTTGTTGAAGAGTCCGTCGAGCAGATACGCGGCCTGATCCCGGCCGAAGAAGCCGTCCTGGTCGACGAGACCGGGGAACTGCAGCATGACCTGATCGCCGTCCGAGATGCCGGAGACGATCGCCTGGACGTCACCAGCACCGAAGCCGCGCTCGAGGTTGGAGATCGCCCCATCGAGGTCGCGGAACTGCGCCGACGCGACAAGTGGTACGAACATCAATACGAATGCGATTCGCGTCCAGACTTTCATGTGATTTGTCTCCTGTGTCCTGTTCAAACGCCCGTGTTGTGATGATTATTCTAAGTCTTTTCAAGCACTTAGGTGCACTCGAAATGAGCCGCCGCTGTCCTCTGGCGATGTCGCCAGATCGCGGCGTCCTGCTTCTTGGATGAAGTCGTCCGGGAGTGGTGCCGCGACCCGAAATGGTTGGCCCGTAAGGGGATGCAGCATTTCGAGCTGCGCGGCGTGAAGCATCGGGCGACTTGCATCTGGGTATCCATAGAGCCAGTCGCCTGCCAGGGGATGGCCGATGGCGGACAGATGCACGCGAATCTGATGCGTACGCCCGGTCTCAAGGTCGATCTGCACGAGCGAGCCGGTCCGTTTGGCGTCGAGCGCCTTCACGTGGGTGATCGCCCGCTTGCCATGGTCGCGCACGCCAAAGGTGATGGCCCCGGTACGGGCGATGGGGGCGTCAATCGTCTGCTCCTCGCGCAACTCGCCGTTGCAGATGGCGAGATAGGTCTTGCGGATGCGCTTCTTCTCGAACTGCCGCGTCAGCCGTACGTTGAGGTCGCCGCGCTTCGAGAAGAAGATCACCCCGCTCGTCCCGCGGTCGAGACGCTGCATCAGGAACACCGGACCGATCTGCTGATTCACGAGCTCATGCAGATACGGCTCGTCCGGCTCGAACATCCGCTGCTGCACGACCAGACCGGCCGGCTTGTTGACGAAGACCAGCGCTTCGTCTTCGTAGAGGATCGGGAGTAGCGGTTCAGCCATTCGGCTGTTCAGCTGTTCAGGCGGTATGCGCCAGTTTGTTGGCCTGAATAGCTGAACAGCTGAATCGCTGAACAGCTACTCCACGAGAGCGAGAAGCGCGTGCATGCGCTAATCACGATAGAGCAGAAACTCGTTCCTCATCCGGGCGAACTCGTGCAGGCCGTCCTCCCACTCTGCTACCCATTCGTCGATGTTGCCGCCGCTCTCCACGAGCTCGCGGTAGCGGGAGCTTCCCGCCAGGAGGTCGATGGCCAGGCGGTCGCTGACGAACTCGTAGGTCTCGGTGCGCCACTGGAACTTTTCCGGATCCATGTCGCGTGCGACCTTGAGGCACCAGAGGCCGGTGCGGTACGGCTCGAACGTGGCCCGGTTGGTGACGTGCATCTCCACGCCGCCGCAGACCTGGTTGGCGTGCTTGTGAAAGGTCGGCATGAAGTAGTGCGGCCGGAAGCGGACGCCCGGCAGCTCGAGCTTGTTCAGCCGGTCGGCCATCTTGAACGACTCCAGCCACGGCGCGCCGAAGAACTCGAACGGATGGGTCGTGCCGCGCCCTTCGGACAGGTTCGTTCCTTCGACCAGGCACATGCCGGGATAGACGGTGGCGGTGTAGACGGTGGGCATGTTCGGCGACGGAATGACCCACGGCAGCCCGGTGTCGCCCCACCACATGGAGCGCTGCCACCCCTTCATCGGCACGACCTGCAGGTTGCATTCGATCTTGTGCACGCGCGCGTAGTAGCGCTCGAAATAGCGGGCCAGCTCGCCCGCGGTCATGCCGTGCCGCGTCGGCAGGGGGAACATGCCGACGAACGACGAATACTGGTCCTCGCGGATGTTGCCCTCCAGGTGCGCTCCGTCGATCGGGTTGGGACGATCGAGGACGATCACTTCCAATCCGAGGGGGGCCGCCTCGCGCATGCAGAGGGCCATGGTGTAAATGAAGGTGTAGTAGCGCGAGCCGATGTCCTGGAGGTCGATCACCAGCGCGTCGAGGCCCTTCAGCACCTCGCGGCGCGGCGCGAGGTCGGATTCGTTCGCGCCGTAAAGCGAGTAGACCGGCAGGCCGGTCAGCGGATCGATCGAGTGATCGATGTGCGCCATGTCCTGCGCCTCGCCCCAGATCCCATGTTCCGGCCCGAAGAGCGCCGCCAGCTTCCAGCCGCGCCCCGCGTGCAGGAGCTTGACGCCATGATTGAGGTTGCGCGTGACCGCGCTCTGGTTGGTGACCAGACCGATGCGACGCCCCTGAATGCGCCACGGTTCGTGATCGATGAGAACTTCGAGGCCAGGTAAGACTGACATTTCTTGCTCCGATTTGTCGCTCGTTGAATGCCGAGCGATGAGAGATGAGAGATGAGCGATGAACAGGGCTGACGCGTCAGCGGTTCATCTCTCATCGTTCATCGTGCATCGCTCATCCGTGTTCTGTTTTTCCGCCGAGGAGATCCAGCGCGTGCGGCACCAGGTGCACGACCGCTTCCAGGTTTTCTACGGCCCCGCGCACGCTGCCGGGCAGATTCACGACGAGTGCCGTACCGCGGATGGCCGCCTGGGCCCGGGAGAGAGGGGCCATCGAGGTCTTTTCGAGGGAGCGGAGACGCATCAGCTCTCCGAATCCGGGCACCAGTCGCTCGCAGACGCGCAGGGTCGCCTCGGGGGTGACGTCACGGGGGGCGATGCCGGTGCCGCCGGTGGTGACGACGAGGCGCGCACCGCTGTCAATGGCGGTCACGATGGCGTTGGCGATGGCGTCGATGTCGTCCGGGACGATCACGGGGGCGTCGACGGTGAAGTCTCGCTCGACGAGCATGGCCCGCACCGCGGGGCCGGACTGATCGTCGCGCGTCCCGGCCGCGGCTGCGTCGGAGCAGGTGATGACGGCGGCTTGCATGTTGGGGCTGGATTCTATGCGGCCGAGGGGGTTAGCGGCTCAGCTACTCAGCTGTTCAGCTGTTCAGGGAGAGATGCGGCGCTGCACGGCCTGAATAGCTGTGAAGCTGAGCAGCTGAGTAGCCGATCAACCTTCCTCCGGCTCAACCGGTCAACACTCCTCCGTCACTGACCCGTCACTCTCCCGGCATCTCGACGGATCCTGCGCATAGAATCCGCCGCGCACGATGCGGCGCAGCGACTTTTCCTTCGAGCTTCCGGCCGAGCTGATCGCGCAGGAGCCGCGCGAGCGGGGACGCTCGCGGATGCTCGTGGTCACCCCGCCGGACCGTTTCGAGGACGATTCCTTCGTGAACTTTCCGGAGCGGCTCTCGCCCGGCGACGTGCTGGTGATCAACGACACGCGCGTGATTCCGGCCCGTCTCTTCGCCCGGCCGAAAGGGCAGATGCAGAAGCCGATTGAGTTCCTGCTGACCCGCCAGCGCGCCGACGGGACGTGGGAGACGTGGTGCCGGCCGGCCAGGCGGGTCAGGCCGGGCGACGTGGTCACGTTCTCGGAGACGCTCACCGCGGAAGTCCTCGAGAAAAGTGAAGGGACGGTGGTGATCCGCTTCGACGGCGACCCGGAAGAGATCGAGCGCCTCGGCATCCCGCCGCTGCCGCCGTACATCGTCCGCGAGCAGCCACGCGAGGGCGACCGCGAGTCGTACCAGACCGTCTACGCCGCGCATCGCGGGGCCGTGGCCGCCCCGACCGCCGGCCTGCACTTTACCCCCGCGATCCTCGAGCGCGTTCAGGCACGGGGCGTCGAGCTCGTCCGCATCACGCTGCACGTCGGTCTCGGCACGTTCAAGCCGGTCAAGGTCGATGACATCGCCGAGCACCGCATGGATGCCGAGCGCTACGACATCAGCGAAGAGGCGGCGGCGAGCCTCAATCAAGCGCTCGACGAGAAGCGCCCCATCGTCGCGGTCGGCACCACCAGCGTCCGCACGCTCGAGAGTGCCATCCGCGCCGGCCACGGCCGCTTCGAGCCCGGCGCCCGCGAGACCTCGATCTTCATCACCCCCGGCTTCCCGTTCGCAGCGGTCGACCGCCTGCTGACGAACTTTCATTTACCGGAATCGACGTTACTGATGCTCGTCTCGGCGTTCGCCGGAATGAGCACCATTCGCGACGCCTACGCCGAAGCCATTCGGCGCAAGTACCTTTTCTACAGCTACGGCGACTGTATGTATGTTGCTGGGAGGCTCCTGGCTGTTGGCTCTTAGCTCTTAGGAGAACCGTGGCGCTCGCGCGGCCGCGGACCGTCTCTCCTAAGAGCTAAGAGCCAACAGCTAACAGCCGCTTCTAAAAAGGAGACCATCGTTGAGAAACCATTTCATCGCATTGCTGGCCGTGGTGGCGCTGGTGCTGCCGCTCGCCGCGCAGACCCCGCCGCCGATCCCGCCCACCGACAAGAAAGCCGATCCGAAGAAGCCGGAGAAGGCGGAGCAGGAGCCGCGGCCGGTTTCGCAGGAGCTGCAGAAGCAGGAGTCGCAGCAGAAGGACGCTCCTCCCGTTCCGCAGCCGACTCCGACACCCGCGGCGGCGACCGCTCCGGCCGTCGAGCCGGAGAAGAAGGACAAAAAGTGGGACGTGCAGAATCCGCCCGGCCCGCAGCGCGACATCACCATCGACACCACGGTCGGTACCTGGATGTCGCTGGACGTCAGTCCCGATGGTCGGGAGATCGTCTTCGATCTGCTCGGCGATCTCTACACGATCGCGGCCGCGGGCGGTGAGGCGAAGGCGCTGACCTCCGGCATTGCGTGGGACATGCAGCCGCGCTACTCGCCGAACGGCAAGTGGATCGCCTTCACCAGCGATCGCGCCGGCGGCGACAACATCTGGATCGTCGATCGTGACGGCTCGAATCCGCGGCAGGTGACGAAGGAGTCGTTCCGCCTGCTCAATCAGCCGGCCTGGTCGCCCGACAGCGAGTACATCGTGGCCCGCAAGCACTTCACCGCCGAGCGTTCCCTCGGCGCGGGGGAGGTCTGGATCTATCACCGCACCGGCGGCGACGGTCTGCAGATGACCAAGAAGCGGACCGAGCAGAAGGACACCGGCGAGCCGGTCTTCTCGCCCGACGGCCGCTACATCTATTACAGCGACGACGTCACCCCCGGCGCGATCTTCGACTACAACAAAGATCCGAACGGACAGATCTACGTCATCCAGCGCCTCGACCGGAAAGACGGCACCATCGAGCGTTACGTGATCGGCCCCGGCGGCTCGGTCCGTCCGACGCCGTCGCCCGACGGCAAGTCGCTCGCCTTCATCCGGCGGGTCCGCTACAAGTCGGCCATCTTCGTCCGCGACCTCGAATCGGGGCGCGAGACGCAGCTCTTCGACGGGCTCGATCGCGACATGCAGGAGACGTGGGCCATCCACGGCCTTTACCCGAACATGGCCTGGACGCCCGACAACAAGTCGATCGTCTTCTGGGCCGGCGGCAAGCTGCACCGCCTCGACATCGCCTCGAAAGCGGTCACCAACATCCCGTTCCACGTGAAGACCACCCGCCGCGTGCAGGAAGCGCTGCGCGTGCCGATCGAAGTGGCACCCCGCGAGTTCCCGGTAAAGATGCTGCGCTGGGTGGAGGTCTCGCCGCGCGGCAACCAGGTCGTCTACCAGGCGCTCGGCTACCTCTGGCTCCGCGACCTGCCGAACGGCACGCCGCGCCGGCTCACGAAGCAGAACGAGCACTTCGAGTTCTACCCCTCCTGGTCGCGCGACGGCCGGAGCATCGTTTATACGACATGGCACGACGAGAAGCTCGGCTCGATCCGGGTCGTCTCCGCGGCCGGCGGTGAGGGACGCACCGTCACCAGTCAGCCCGGCCATTACATCGAGCCGTCGTTCTCGCCGGACGGCGCGCGCATCACCTACCGCACCACCAGCGACGGCTTTCTCCGTCCCGCGGTCTGGTCGAACAATCCCGGCCTCTACGTGATCCCGGCCGCGGGCGGCACGCCGACGCTCGTCACCAAGCGTGGTGCCCTTCCGAAGTTCGGCGCGTCGAACGACCGGATCTTCTTCGTCACGTTCGAAGACGAGGGGAAGCGCGCGCTCCGCTCCATCGACATCGACGGCGGCGATGAGCTGACGCACGTCATCTCCGCCTTTGCCACCAACTTCGCCCTCTCGCCCGACGAGAAGTGGCTGGCCTGGACCGAGAAGTTCAACGCGCACGTCGCGCCGTTCCTCCGCACCGGCAAGTCGGTCGAGATCGCGCCGGACATGAAGTCGATTCCGGTGGCGACGGTCTCGCGCGACGCCGGGGAGTACATCCACTTCTCCGGCGATTCGTCGCGTCTTTACTGGTCGCTCGGGCCCGAGCTCTACTCGCGCGACCTGAAGGACTCGTTCGCGTTCCTCGCGGGTGCGCCGGAGAAGCTGCCGGCCGTTCCGGAGCGCGGCCAGAACATCGGCTTCAACCAGGCGCTCAACGTCCCGAGCGGCAGGTTCGCCCTGACCGGCGCGCGCATCATCACCATGAACGAGAACGAGGTGATCGAGAACGGGACGATCGTCATCGAGGGCAACCGCATCGTCGACCTCGGCCCCACCGCCGCGCTCTCACTGCCGGCCGGCACGAAGACCATCGACGTCACCGGCAAGACCATCATCCCCGGCCTGATCGACGTGCACTGGCACGGCTCGATG
Source organism: Thermoanaerobaculia bacterium (assembly GCA_036398925.1). GTDB lineage: Bacteria > Acidobacteriota > Thermoanaerobaculia > Gp7-AA8 > Gp7-AA8 > DASWOB01. The sequence goes on along the minus strand of DASWOB010000053.1, from coordinate 73,801 downwards.
GGCGCCGATCAGCTGATCCCGCAGCAGAACTGGATCCAGTACGCGTCGCTGGCCTTCGGCGTGACCACCATCCACGACCCGTCGAACGACACCGCGGAGATCTTCGCGTCGAGCGAGATGCAGCGCGCCGGCAACATCGTCGCGCCGCGTATCTTCTCCACCGGAACCATTCTCTACGGCGCGAAGGCGCCCTTCACCGCCACCATCAACAGCTTGGACGACGCGCTCTCGCACCTGCGCCGCATGCAGGCGGTCGGCGCGTTCAGCGTGAAGAGCTACAACCAGCCGCGCCGCGAGCAGCGGCAGCAGGTCATCGAGGCGGCCCGCCAGCTCGGCATGATGGTCGTGCCGGAAGGCGGCTCGCTCTTCCAGCACAACATGAACATGATCGTGGACGGTCACACCGGCATCGAGCACTCGATCCCGGTCGGCGCGATCTACGACGACGTGCTGCAGCTGTGGGGTCAGACCAAGGTCGGCTACACGCCGACGCTGGTGGTCGGCTACGGCGGCAACTGGGGTGAGAACTACTGGTACCAGACCACCAACGTCTGGGAGGACGAGCGTCTCTCACGGTTCGTGCCGCGCCGCATGCTCGACGCGCGCGCGCGCCGCCGCACCATGGTGCCGGAGGACGAGCACAATCACATCAACAACGCGCGCATCTCGCGCGAGCTGAGCGACCGCGGCGTCAACGTGCAACTCGGCGCGCACGGCCAGCGTGAAGGCCTCGGCGCGCACTGGGAGCTCTGGATGTTCGTGCAGGGCGGCATGACCCCGCTCCAGGCGCTGCGCAGTGCCACCTTCGAAGGCGCGCAATACCTCGGCTTCGATCGCGAGATCGGCTCGCTCGAGCGCGGCAAGCTCGCCGACCTGGTGGTCCTCGACGCCAACCCGCTGGAGAACATCCGCAACTCCACCACCATCCGCTACACGGTGATGAACGGCCGCATCTTCGACGCCATGTCGATGAACGAAATCGGCAACCACGCCCGCGAGCGCAAGCCGTTCTTCTTCGAGATGCAGGGGTACGAAACGTGGGGCGCCGCGACGACGGCGGCATCCACGCACGACGAAGACTAAACGCTCTTTTGCAATTGATCCCGACCGCAGGGAGGGATCTTGGGTGCCACGGCGAACGAGGCTGATCGTGGCGCGGCCGGCGCGATGGCACCCAGGATCCCTCCCTTTCGGTCGGGATAAACTTTTGGGCCCTACCAGTAGGTAGTCGTCACCGCGCACTCCCCCTGCACCACGGCCTGACAGGCCATCCGCTCATCCTCGGCGAATGCGCGCGCGGAGCCGATCCGCGATTCGATGGAGGTCCGTTCGCTGAGGTCACCGGAGATCACGCGGACCTTGCAGCGGGCGCAGATGCCGACGCCTCCGCAGGAGTTTCCGAGGGGAACGCCGGCGCGGCGGGCGACGTCGAGCACGGTCTCGTTTTCGTGCGCGGAAGCGGTGCGTCCGAGGGGGACGAACGTAACGTCTCTTGACTGGGCGTTCACCGAGAGTTGAAACGGGAGGCTGAAACTTCCAGCCGTTTGCGGCGTCTATTAGAGCAGAACACGTGAGGAGACAGTGATGAACACGACCAGGAAATACGATGAGACGCGATTGGCCGAAGAGATCGTGAGCGTGCTGCCGGCAGGCGTTGCGCGCGCGTGCTCGGATGACCGCGATGCGATTCGTTTCACGGTGCGTGGGGAGGGGATGAAACTCCGTTCGATCGTGCTCAACCGCGCTTCGCTTCGAAAGCTGGCCAGCGACCCCCTGCGCGACGTGAAGATCGAATACCTGCAGCGCGACCTCGTCGCCGCGGCCGGGCAGCGCGGCGAGTTCCGCTACCCGCGCCTCGTGCGCCCGGTGTCGGTCCGCAAGACCATGCCGCGGGCGATCCGCTTCGGACTGACGTTCGCGTCGGTTCTGTAAGCAAGCACCTTTCCCCGGTCGCGCCGCCGCCTGCGTGAGGCGGTCCGCGCGATGTGGTACGGCCGGTGACGCCGAGGTGGGCCCTCCGCGTCACCGGCCAATTTTTATTCGAGCGCGCGTCGCCCCTGAACAGCTGAACAGCTGAAGCGCTGAGAAGCTGCACTTCACGCAGCTGTAACCGTTTCGCCCCTTCATTTCGTCAGCCCACAGCTTGCATCTCCGACGATTCGAAGCCATATTGCTTGCATGGCTGTCGAATTGGACGAGCTCGATCGCAAGATCGTGGCGTTGCTGAAAACCGACGGACGCGCCCCCGCGGCGCAGATCGCGGAAGCGATCGGTCTCTCCCGTCCCGCCGTCGCCGACCGCATCGAGAAGCTCGAGCGAAACGGTGTCATCCGCGGGACGACGGTGGTGGTCGATCCGAAGGCGATCGGGCAGAGCGTGACCGCGTTCGTCGCGGCACGCGGGGCCACCCTGACCGGTAAGGCCTGGCGGCTCTTCCGCGAGGTGATGCAGCGCGAGGAGATCCTCGAGGTGCACACCGTGGCGGGGGACGACTGTTTCCTGCTCAAGGTCCGCACCGAGACCATCGGTGACCTCAACAACCTCGTCCAACGGCTCAACGCCGCACCGCTGTCGCTGGCGACGCGCACGACCATCGTGATGGAAACCCATTGCGAGAAGGTCGGCGGGATCGTCCTGAGCCAGGAGGAAGAGGAACCATGAAGCACGAGAAAACCATCGCCTACGTCGCCTTCGCGATCGTCTGCATCGTCTGGGGGACCACCTATCTCGGGATCGCCATCGCGATCGAGACCGTCCCGCCGCTGATGCTGACCGGCATCCGCTTCGCCGCGGCCGGCGCGATCATGCTGCTCATCGCGAAGCTGCGCGGCGAGACCATCCCGCGCGATCGCAGCACGCTGCTGCAGCTCGCATGGGTCGGTTTCCTCATGGTCGGCGTCGGCAACCTGGCCGTGGTCTGGGCCGAGCAGCATGTGCCGAGCGGCATGGCCGCGCTGCTCGTGGCCACCGCGCCGTTCTGGATGGCCATCATCGAGTCGTTCCGCAAGTCGGGCGAGCGGGTCGACCTGCGCGGCGTGATCGGCATGGCCATCGGCTTCGCCGGCGTGGCGATGCTCGTCGCCCCGAAGGGGCCGGGCGGCGTCTGGAGCAGCGCCCTGCTCCTCGGTGCACTGGTGATCCAGGTCGGCTCGATCGGCTGGCAGCTCGGCTCCGCGCACGGCAAGTACAAGCTCAAGCACGTGCCGCTCCTCAGCTCCTCGGCCCTGCAGATGCTCAGCGGCGGTCTGATCGTCGGCGTGATCGGCCTCCTGCTCGGCGAGGGCGCGCGTTTGTACTTTACGCCGCGCACGCTCATCGCCACCGCCTACCTGACGATCTTCGGTTCGATCATCGCCTACAGCGCGTATGTCTTCGCGCTCGCGCACATGCGCACCACCCACAGCTCGCTCTACGCGTACGTCAATCCGGTGGTGGCGGTCTTTCTCGGCTGGCTGGTGCTCGACGAGCCGCTGACCTGGATGTCGATCGTGGCGATGGTGGTGATCCTGGCCGGCGTCGCGCTGGTGCAGACCTCGGGGTGGCGGAAGGCTGCGCCGGTCATCGAGCCGGTGACCGAGGTGAAGGCCGAGGCGGCGTAGCGCCCCCCCCCCCCAGATCACCCTGAGCGAGCGCAGCGAGTCGAAGGGTCAGCCAAGGCGCGGCGAGTCAGCAGGCCATCGGCAGCCGCGCCGCGCCTTGATTGACCCTTCGACTCGCTAACGCTCGCTCAGGGTGATCGAAAAGTTACCCGTCCGCCTTCACCCGCTCGATGATCTCCCGCAGCTTCAGATCGGCCACGGGCAGCGGCAACTGACACGTTCCGGCACCGCGGTGACCTCCGCCGCCGTGCTGCGCCATCAGCTTGCCGACGTCGGTGCGGGAGGTGCGGTTGAAGATGCTGTGGCCGAGGGCGCAGACCACGAACTCGCCCTTGCGGCCGTCGAAGATGCGCACCTGGATGTTCGCCTCGGGGAACATGGTGTAGATCAGAAAGCGGTTGCCGACCGGTGGATCGCCGAGGCCGCGGAGGTCGGTGATGATCGCATTGCGCTCCACGCGGGAGTGCTCGCGCATCACCTTGGTGAAGACCTCCTGCTGCTCGAAGTAGCGATCGATGCGCTCCTTGACGTCGGCGTCCTCGAGCACCGTCTTCGGATCGTCGGGATGCCGCGCGATGAGGTCGATCATCTTCATCATCAGCTCGCGATTGCTGATGCTGTAGCCGTGGTGATAGGCGAGCCCGGTGCGCGGGTCCATCACGTACGAGAGCAGGATCCAGCCGCCCGGCTTCGACACTTCATCCATCGTCAGCTGCGCTGCGTCGGAGCGATCGACCGACTCCAGCAGCTTGTCGTACTTTGAGAGCTGCGTGCCTTTGCCGTTCGCGGCGTAGTGGTTGTAGACCACCCGCGCGGCCGACGGCGCGATCTCGAAACGGCCGCGGTACGTCGCGGTGTCTTCGTTGCGCGTCAGCTCGCTCGAATGGTGATCGAACCAGAGTCCCACGCCCTGGACGTAGGGGAGGTTGGTCAGGACGTCGTTCGGGCCGGCCGTGACCTTGCCGTCCTGGACGTCCTTCGGGTGAACGAACTCGATCGAGTCGATCTGCTCGACCTCGCGCAGCAGAACCGCGCAGACGAGTCCATCAAAGTCGGAACGGGTGATGAGGCGCATGGCCGCCGATTCTACCGAATCGGCGGGATTGAGGATTGAGGATTGGAGGATTGAGGAATCGGCGAGAGCACGCCCGACGCGAAGCGCCTTCCTCAATCCTCAATCCTTCAATCCTCAATCCGGCGCGGCCCGCGCCGCCTACTGCGGCCGCATCACGACCTTGATGCAGTCGTCCTGCTTGTCGCGGAAGGTGCGGTACATCTCCGGCGCGTCGTCGAGCGTCACGCGGTGCGTGATGATGAACGACGGGTCGATGTCGCCGCGCTCGATCCGCTCGAGGAGTGGCCGGGTGTAGTTCTGCACGTGCGTCTGGCCCATCTTCAGGGTCAGGCCTTTGCCGAAGGCGGTGCCGAACGGCACTTTGTCGATGAAGCCGGCGTAGACGCCGGGGATCGAGACGGTGCCGCCTTTGCGGCAGCAGTGCAGGACCTGGCGCAGGACGTGGGCGCGATCGAACTGCAGCTTCATGGCCTGCTTGACGCGGTCCATGATCGCGTCGACGTAGACGCCGTGCGCCTCCATCCCGACCGCGTCGATGCATTTGTCGGGGCCGCGTCCGCCGGTGATGTCGCGGAGCTGATCGTAGACGTCGTCCTGTTCGTAATTGAGGATCTCGGTCTTGCCGTCGCTCTGCGCCATGCGCAGCCGCTCTTCGAAACGATCGATGGCGATGACGCGCTCGGCACCGAGCAGCCAGGCGGAGCGGATGGCGAAGAGACCAACCGGGCCGGCGCCCCAGACCGCGACGACGTCGCCGCGCTTGATGTCGCAGTTCTCCGCGGCCATGTAGCCGGTGGGAAAGATGTCGGTGAGGAACAGCACCTTCTCGTCGGGGATGCCGTCCGGGATCTTGAGCGGATTCACGTCGGCGAACGGCACGCGCACGTACTGCGCCTGCCCGCCGGCGTATCCGCCGTACATGTGCGAGTAGCCGTAAATGCCGGCCGTGGCGTAGCCGGTCAGCGCCTCGATCATCCACGCGTTGGGATTGGTGTTGTCGCAGAGGGACCAGAGCCCCTCTTTGCAGAACCAGCAGCGCCCGCAGCCGATGGGGAAGGGGACGATCACCCGATCGCCGACCTTGAGGTTGCGCACCTCAGCGCCGACTTCGACCACCTCGCCCATGAACTCGTGGCCGAGGACATCGCCGCGCATCATGGTGGGGACCACGCCGTCGTAGAGATGAAGATCGGACCCGCAGATGGCGGTCAGGGTCACCCGCACGATCGCGTCATGCGGGTTGATGATCTTCGGATCGGGTACATCGACGACCCGGACTTCCCCTTTGCCCCACCAGCAGACTGCTTTCACCCCTGCCTCCCGGAGGTCTGCCCTTCGGTGGTGGCGATCTCGCCGGTCTCGAGCAGCATCTTGAGGCGGCGCAGGTCCTCCTGGACGTTGATGGCCGGATCTTCGCCCAGCATCCTGGAGATCATCGCCCCCATCTTGCCGGCGGGCGGGTCGTAGCGGAGGACGACCTTCACCTCGGTGCCGCGTCCTCCGGCGGCCGGCGTAAAGTGCACCGAGCCGGCGTTGTCGACCTGACTCCCTTCGATGGAACGCCAGCCGATCAGCTCATTCGGCACTTCGTTGATGATCTCCGCTTCCCACGCGAGGGCGGAGCCGGCCGGTCCCTTGGCCACCCACTTCGAGCGGAGGCTGTCGTGCACTTCGACCGCTTCGAGGTTGTGCATGAAGCGGGGGAGGTTGGCGAAGTTGCGCCAGAAGGCGTAGACCGCCTCGGGAGCGGCGTTGATGGTGACCGATTTTTCGACGCGTACGCCTTTGCCGTACGGCACGCTGACCTGCCGTCCCTCTTCGTCGCCGGCGGTCGAGATGCCGAGGGCGCCGTAGACGTCGCAATGGCCGGTGGCGCCGCGGAAGAGGAGCGCACCGCCGATGCCGCCGAGGATGAGACCGCTCAGATTCCGCTTCTTCAGACCGTACGCCGCCAGTGCACTGCCGAAAATGACGGAGATCCACCGCTCCGGATCGCTGACATTCTGTTCTCTGTTCATGACCGATCGGACGAGGCACGACCCGTGCCCGCGAGGGCTACAATCCGCCGCCATGACACCGCCGCCTGTCCGTCCCGTGACCATCGACGAGATCCGTGCCGCGCGCGAGCGCATCGCGGGAGTCATCACCCGCACGCCGCTCATCCGCCTGCTGCACAACGTCTCCGGCGCGCCGGAGATCTGGCTGAAGCTCGAGAACCTCCAGCCGATCAACGCCTTCAAACTCCGCGGCGCCGCGAACGCGGTGGCCATGCTCCCCGAAGAGGAGCGGCAGAAGGGCGTCTGGACGATCAGCGCCGGCAACGCGGGGCAGGGCGTGGCCTACGCCGCCCGCGCCGCCGGCGTGCCGTGCACGGTGGTAGTCATCGAAACCGCACCCGAGACCAAAGTCGAGCGCATGCGCGCTCTCGGCGCGAAGCTGGTCAAAGCGCCGTTCGACTCCTGCTGGCGGGCGATGGACGAGCGGGCCTTCCCCGGCGTCGAGGGGACGTTCGTCCATCCGTTCGACGATCACGATTTCGTGGCCGGCAACGCCACGGTGGCGCTCGAGATCCTCGAAGACTTGCCGAACGTCGCCACGGTCATCTCCGCCATCGGCGGGGGAGGCTTGATCGCCGGCATCGGCTCGACCATGCGCACGCTCGCACCGAACGTGCGCGTGCTCGGCGCCGAGCCGGAGACCGCGGCACCGGGAGCGAAGTCGTTCGCGGCGGGGTCGCCGCAGGTGTTCGACGAGTGGCAGGCCTCGTTCGTCGATGGCGCCGGCGGCAAGAGCATCTTCCCGCGCATGTGGGAGCGCCTGCGCAACACGGTCGATGGCTCGGTGGTGGTCACCCTCGACGAGGTGAAAGCGGCGATGCGGCTGGTCGCGGAAAAGTCGCGCGTGATCGCCGAAGGAGCGGGAGCGCTGTCGGTCGCGGCGGCGCTCAAGCAGACGGAGGGACCGGTGGTGGCGGTCGTCTCCGGCGGGAACGTCGACCTGCGCAAGTTCTGCGAGCTGGTGACTGGGTGAGGGTTACTTGACTGTCGCCACCGGCCGGAACCCGCCCGGGTTCGGGTAATCGCGGCGATCGTTCAACTCGCGCAGCGGCGTGGCGATGACCCGCACCTGATGTCCGGCCACGATCGCCATCTGCCCGGTCGGTCTGGCCTTGCTCTCGTTCGACGGAACCCGGACCCGAATGGCGTTCGGATCGATGATGCGCACGCCGCCGGGACGGAGCAGGATGCCGGGGATCAGCACATCGGCGGAGCCGGGGACGTTCTGCAGGACGATCTGCGCGCCGTCGGCGCCGGGCGCCTGAATGCCGATGGTGACGTTGTTCGGCGGGACGTCGAGGATGAGGAATGCGCCGTTCTCGGCGACGCCGCCGGAGGCGTACTGGCTCCCCTCCACCCAGAGGGACGTGTTGATGAACTGCTCGGTGCGGCGCGCGATCTCCAGGTCGGGGATCTGCTTGCGCTCCGCCCCTTCCACGTCCTCGATCCAGCCGCGTACGCTCAGCGGCTGGCGGCTGAGGTTGTGCGGAGAATCGGCAGATGGCTCACCGCAGGCGGCAGCGATCAGTGCGAGACAGAAGGCGATCCGCTTCATCGCCGGAGAGCGTACCACGCGATTCCGAGCCATTCGTGCAGCAGCATGGTGGTGGTGCGGAGGGCAATCGAGCTGGGGATGAGGTCGTTGAGAATCAGCCCTCCGCGCTCTCGCGTCTCCGCGCGTGGAATGACGTTCGGGAAGTAGCGCTCGAACTCCCTCTGCGCGCGCCGCATGTGCCACGGGCTGGTCACGAGGCCGATGCGCATCGTGCGCGAGATGCCCGGCAGCCGGGCGATCCGCTCGGCATGCTCGCGCGTGTTGAACGAGCGGCTCTCGAGCTCGATCTTCTCCGGCGGCACGCCGAGGCGCACCGCGGCGTCGCGCATCAGCTCGAGTGTGCGGATGGAGGGGCCGGCCGCGGTCCGGTCGGCACCGGTCAGGATGATGCGCGCGGAAGGATGCTCGCGCCACCAGGTCGCGCCGTTGACCAGGCGGGAGGCGCTCGACTCGGCGAGCACGTCGAAGGCCGGCGCCGGTCCGGGTACCGAGCCGCCGCTGGCGATGACGATCACCTCCGGCGCTCCCTGGGAGCGGGGCACGTTCGGGATCAGGCTCCATTCCAGCACGCGCTCGGACACACTCATGGAAAGGAAGGAGAGGAGGAGCAGCGCGGTCAGGGCCGCACCGACCAGCCTGCGCAGCACGCGATCGGCTCCGGCGCGACGGTAGGCGACGGCGAGGAAGAGCAAGGACGGAACGATCAGAAGCAGCAGCGGATCGGTCAAGGTCTTGCCGGGGGAGAGCAGCACCGGTCCCACCGCGACAGCATGCGATAATCGCGGCCCGGTTGCCATGAAACGTTTCCTCGCGCTCTCCCTGCTGCTTCTCCTGGCCGTTGCCTCCATCGTTCTCGCCCAGACCTCCGGGCAGGGAACGCTCCGCACGCCGACGGGCGATCATCCGTTCACTTACGTCGTGCAGTCGGGCCAGACCTACGTCTCGGCCGCGGAGGTGGCAGCGGCCCTGGGCGGCACTCTCGCCTCCGACGCGAACGGCTACAAGCTGACCTACGGCGGCGTGACCTCGGCGTTCGGCACCGACAGCCGCTTCGCGGTCGTGCGCGAGGACCTGATCGAGATGCCGGTGCCCCCCATCGCCATGGACGGCAAGCCGTTCGTGCCGTGGCAGTTCTTCCAGGGGCTGCTCTCGAAGACCGTGACCATGGACGTGACGTGGGACGCCGCGACGCGCATCCTGCTGGTGCGCCCGCAGCAGCGCGACGTCGTCACCCTGCAGGTCTCCGTCGCCGACGTGCAGGGGATCTCGAAGATCGTCCTGACGCTCTCCACGCGCGCCGAGTACACGATCGTGAAAGAGCAGAACGCGTACGTGATCCGCTTCCGCGCGCCGATCCGCGCGCCGTTTGCGGAACAGATCTACGAAGATCCGCACGTCGCGAAACTGACGTTCAGCGGCAACGACCTCCGCATCCAGCTCACCGCGCCCGAGGTGGTCGGCGATGCGTACGAGCTGGAGAACCCGAACCGCCTCGTGCTCGACCTCCGCAAGGCGGCCGCGCCCGTGCCGGGGCAACTCCTGCCGCAGCCCGGCTCGAAGCCGGTCGACGCGCCCGGCATCCGGACGATCGTCATCGACCCGGGTCACGGCGGCAAGGAAGTGGGCGCGGTCGGTCCGGGCGGCCTCCTGGAGAAGGACGTCACCCTCGCGCTCTGCCGCAAGCTCGCGGATGCGCTTTCCGCGAAAACCGGCGCGCGCGTCGTGCTGACCCGTGACGACGACAGCGTGGTCTCGCTCGACCAGCGCACCTCCATCGCCAATCAGTACAAAGCCGACCTCTTCCTCTCCGTGCACGTCAACGCGGCGGTGGTGAAGGGGGCCAGGGGCTCCGAGACGTATTTTCTGTCGCTCGAAGCGTCCGATGAGCTGGCGCGCAAAGCGGCGGAGACGGAGAACTCCGCCTCCGGCTCCGACCCGTCGAGCGACCTCAAGCTGATCCTGTGGGACCTCGCGCAGCAGGCCTACCTCGAGGAATCGAGCCGCCTCGCCTCGGTCATCCAGGAAGAGATGAATACCGTCAGCGGCGTCGCCAACCGCGGCGTGAAGCAGGCGCCATTCAAGGTGCTGGTCGGCGCGACGATGCCGGCGGCGCTGGTCGAGGTCGGCTTCATCTCGAACCCGGAGGAAGAGGCGAAGCTGCAGACGCCGGAGTTCCAGACGGCAATGGTCGACGCGCTGACGAAGGCGGTGCAGCGCTACAAGCTCGAGTACGAGACGCGGATCGGCATCGCGGCTCCGGCCGCACGGGCACCGGCCGCGACCACGGCGGCTCCTCCCGCGGCGACGACGACCGCCGCGCCTGCTCCGGCTCCCACTCCGGCCACGAGGACGACCACCCGGTGAAACGCGCTGTAGTGTTGTCCCTCGTCGCGATCGCCCTGATCGCCGGCGGGTGCAGGAAGAAGAACGACGTCGCGGCGAACCTGAACGCGCAGAACAAGGTCGCGGTGCGTCCGATCCGGCTCTACTACGAATCGGAGGCGATGCTGCTCGTCCCCGAAGCGCGGAACGTGGCGCTGCCGGAGAGCCCGGCCGGCGCGATCCCGATGGTGGTCCGGGAGCTGATCAAGGGCCCGGTCCTGCCCGCCTCGCTCCGCCTCTTTCCGCCCGACACCGTCGTGCGCGGCGCGTACCTCCTGCCCGAGGGGACAGTCATCGTCGACCTCGGCGGCCCGACCCTGACGAGCGGCTGGGGCGCCGGCAGCCACACCGAGCTCATGGCCATCTACTCGCTGGTCCACACCGTGACCTCGAACTTTACCGAGGCACGCCGGGTGCGCATCGTGGTCAACGGAACGCCGGCGGATACGCTGGGCGGGCACATCTCCCTGGCGCGGAGCCTGGGGCCGATGCCGACGCTGATCGATGCGAGACATCGGTAGCTCGTAGCTGATGGCTCTTAGCTGTTGGCTCTTAGCTCTTAGCCGCGGTGCCGCCGTTCCGCGCCTGAATCCGCTTCGCCGCGCCGGGTCGGCTTGGTCGACGCCCCGTAACCTGATTGTCAGCTTCCGGGCGTACCTTAGCTTTTGGCGACGCCGCGGTTCTGCGTTTGAATCCGCGGTTCGCCGCGCACCGGCTGCTCCTAAGAGCTAAGAGCTAAGAGCTAACAGCAAGCTCCCAGGAATTTACCGACCAGTCATCCGGTAATGGACCGAACAACTGTTTTGCTTTACACTCGTGGTGTTTCCGAAATGTGGCGTATCCCTCAGCAACACAAAGGCTTGTCACATTGGTGTTACATTGGGAAAGTTTTCACAAAGTCGGTTTATAATGACCGCACGACAACGATTGACAGCAAATTACTGGATGGACAGGCGAGTTCCGCTTCCTGTAGTAAACAGCCTGCCTAGTTACACTTCCTCTTGAACTCTTCTTTGAATCTTACCGACCTTCAGTTCTCACCCCCGAGCGTTCGCGTCGGTCCCATCCAGTAAGAATCCAGACCCCGCCGGAAACGGCGGGGTCGTTCTTTTTGTAAGCGGTTTCAGTGACGCGTCAAGGGAACGCGCGCCCGGCGCGACCTAACGGGGAGGGAGAGCGATCGCCGCCGCGATCTGCTCGACCAGCAGCCGCACGTCGGCGTTGACGCCCAGCCAGCGGATGGCGGCCATCGACGCATCGGCCCCCGCCAGGAGACGCTCCCGCGGGATCTGCTCCCGGATCTCGGTGAGCTTCTTCGGATCGAGCGACTCCGCCGGATCGAGCGCCACCACGTCGCAGAGGATCGACCCGAGCAGCGCGATGGCGTCCTTCGGGTTGTCGTGATCCGAGACCACTCCCGCCAGCGCCAGCAGGGCCGCCGATTCCCCTTTCGTGGCGTAGCGATGGAGCAGGTCGAGGATACGCATCGCCAGCCCCTCCCCCTCCTCGAGCAGCGCCACCTGCCGCACGCGATGGGCCTCGCGCGGGCCGGTCAGGACACGCTCGATCTCGCCGACGTACAGCCGCTGCGCGCGCGAGCGGATGGTCGGCAGGAGCAGGTCGGGCGAGCGGGTGATGAGGAGGAAGGTCGTGTTGCGGGTCGGCTCTTCCAGCGTCTTGAGCAGCGCGTTGGAGCCGGAGGGACTCAGCGCGTCGGCCGGATCGATGATGAAGACTTTGTTGCGCCCCTCGTACGGCCGCAGCGACGCCCCCTCCACGATCTCGCGGATCTGCTCGATGGCGATCATCTTCTTCTCGCCGCCGACCTCCACGAAGTGCACGTCGGGATGGATGCGCCGGTCGATGTGCTGGCAGGAGAGGCAGTCGTCGCCGGTCGAGCCCTGCAGGCAGTTCAGCGTCTTGGCGATCCGCACGGCGAGGTCGCGCAGCGGCGGCGCGGAAGGGCCGTGCAGGATGATGGCGTGATGCAGCTCGTCCCGGCGGGCGGTCTCCAGGATCAGCGCGGAGGTGTTCTTCATGAGGGGAGGCGCTCCTTCAGCGTGTCCAGTACCCGCGCGAACACCGTCTCCACGTCAGCGTCGCCGTCGATGACCGCGAAGCGCTCCGGCTGCTCGAGCGCCAGCGACAGATAGCCCTCGCGCACGCGACGATGGAAGCGGAGATCCTCCGCCTCGAACCGCCCTTCATCCCGCGTGGCGACGGCATTGCGCGAGTTCGCTCGGGTGAGGCCGGTCTCTTCCGGCAGGTCGAAGATCAGGGTGAGGTGAGGCTGCAGCGCATCGGTGGCCCAGTCGTTCAGCGCGCGCAGCCGGTCGAGGTCGATCAGCCGCCCGAAGCCCTGATACGCCAGCGTCGAATCGGCGTAGCGGTCGCACAGCACGATCTCCCCGCGCGCCAGGGCCGGCTCGATCACCTCGGTGGTGTGCTGCCGGCGCGACGCGGCGAAGAGAAAGACCTCCGCGATCGGGTCGATGACGTTGGCGCTGTCGAGGACGATGGCCCGGATGCGGTCCGCGAGCGGCGTTCCGCCCGGCTCCTTCGTCTCGACCACCACGCGCCCCCGCTCGCGCAGATGCGCCGCGACGCGACGGAGCTGCGTCGACTTGCCGGAGCCTTCGATGCCTTCAAAGGTGATGAACATTGCGTGCTTTTGGAGTTTATCCCGAGCGGAGCGAGGGATCTCCGGTGCTACCGCGGTGCAGTTGGCGCGTTGTCACCCGAGATCCTCACGTCGCTTCGCTCCTCAGGATGAACTGAAGGCGAGGCCAGCCCGTCCCGCAGCCCCCGCAGGTAATGCTCGCGCATGAGCGTCTCGAACACGGCCGGTCGGGCCAGCAGGCGGAAGCGCTCGCCGAGGCGTGCCTTCCGGCGCAGTTTCGCCAGATGCGTTTCGTCGGCCAGCGTCCGCGTTTCCAGCTCGTGCACGCCGAGAAAGTGGCCGAGCTCGGGGTGCTTCCTGTAGAAGATCGCGCCCGATTTGCCGACCGTGTACTGGCGGCGGGCGAACGAATCGATGTCCATCGGGTGATAGTGGCGGGTGATCGCCCTGGCGTTGTAGTGGATCTTGAGGCCCCTCGCGTCGAGGCGGTAGGCGAGCTCGATGTCCTCCCACGCCGCCGACGGGAAGGTGGTGTCGAAGGGGAAGGCCAGCAGCAGCTCGCGGTCGATGGAGATGTTCGAGGTGTAGAAGAAGTTGAACGGGACGACCTCGCCGCTTTGGATCAGTTTGTAGCCGAACTGCAGGCCGAAGTCGTTGATGTAGTCCATGAAAGCGGTGACCCGCTCGCCGTGCGGCCAGCCGGTGTATCCGAGGCAGGCCACCAGCGGATCGTCGCCCGCGTCGCGGTGGACGCGCGCGTGCTCGGCCAGGAAGCGCGGCTCCGGGACCGTGTCGTCGCCGATGAAGATGACGATCTTTCCCCTGGCCAGCGTCACGCCGTGATTGCGCGCGCGGCCGGGGCCTGCATTGGTCTGCGTTCGGAAGGTGATGCCTTTGCGCCGCGAGACCACCTGGTCGGTGTCGTCTTTGGAGCCGTCGTTGATGACGATCACTTCGAACGGCGGGGCGTCGATCTGCCGCTCCAGCGCGTCGAGCACGCGCAGCAGCATGTCGAGCCGGTTGTAGGTGGGGATGACGACGGAGAAGTAGGTCATGCGCTCGCGCCGCCATCAATCGCCAGCACTTGCCCGGTAATTCCGCTGGCGTCGTCGGAAAGGAGGAAGGCGATGGCCGCCGCGACCTCGTCCGCGCGAATGGCGCGCCGCATCGGGATCTGCCGGATCATCTCCCGCTTCACCTCTGCTTCCAGCCCGGAGATCATGTCGGTCTCGACGAGCCCCGGCGCCACGCAGTTGACCCGGATGCCGCTGCGGGCCACTTCGCGGGCGAGCGAGCGGGTCATGGCGATGAGCGCCCCCTTGGCGGCGGAGTAGTTGGTCTGCCCGACCACGCCGTGCACGCCGGAGAGCGAGGCCACGTTCACGATCGCGCCGCGCCGCTGCTGCATCATCGACGGCAGCACCGCCTTCGTCAGCAGCCACGCCCCCCGCAGGTTCGTTTCGATCACCTCGTCCCACTGCTCCATGCTCATGTTGTAGAGCAGCGCGTCGCGGCGCACGCCGGCGTTGTTCACCAGCGCGTCGATCGCGCCGAACCTCGCCGTCACGTCGCGCACGATCTCGTCCGCGCGCCCGGCGTCGCGCACGTCGGCGTGAAACGCGACGGCCTGCCCCTTCGACTCGGCCGCGAACGTCTCCGCCGCCTCGTGCGATTGCGAGTAGGTGAAGGCGACGCTCCAGCCGTTCGCGAGGAGACGCATGGCGGTGACGCGGCCGATGCCGCGCGCGCCGCCGGTGATGAGGGCTGTTTTAGCCATTCAGCTGTTGAGCTCTTCAGCTGTTCAGGCGGCGAGTGCCGCGGACCCAGCCTGAGCAGCTGAGCGGCTGAACAGCTGTGCAGCTAGCTTTCCTCTTCGTATTTTTCTTTCAACGTCGCCACCACGCCCGGATCGGCGAGCGTGGTCACGTCGCCGAGCGCACGCCCCTCCGCGATGTCGCGCAGCAGGCGGCGCATGATCTTGCCGGAGCGGGTCTTCGGCAGGTCGGCCGTGATCAGGATCTTCTCCGGCCGGGCGATGGCGCCGATCTTCTCGGCGACGTGTGCTTTGAGCTCCTGCTCGAACTTCGCGACGTCCTCGGTCGCGTAGGCGCGAGCGCTCTCTTTGACGATCACGAACGCGGCGATACCGGTGCCTTTGATGTCGTGGTGGATGCCCACCACCGCCGCTTCAGCGACAGAGTGATGGTCGACGAGCGCCGACTCGACTTCCATCGTCCCGATGCGGTGGCCGGCCACGTTCATCACGTCGTCGACCCGCCCGAGGAGCCAGAAGTAGCCGTCCGCGTCGCGCTTGGCGCCGTCGCCCGTAAAGTAGACGCCCGGCCATTTCGACCAGTACTGCTTCACGAAACGATCGGGATCGCCCCAGATGCCGCGCAGCATGGCCGGCCAAGGCGAGGTGATGGCCAGATAGCCGCCGCCCACGTCCACCGGCTGCCCCTGCTCGTTGAGGATCTGCGCGTCGATGCCGGGGAAGGCCCTGGTGGCGCTGCCCGGCTTGGTCGGCACGAGCCCCGGCAGCGGCGTGATCATGATCGCGCCGGTCTCGGTCTGCCACCAGGTGTCGACCACCGGACAACGTTCCCCACCGATGTTCTTCTGGTACCAGATCCACGCCTCGGGGTTGATCGGCTCACCGACCGATCCGAGGAGGCGCAGCGACGACATGTCGTGCGCTTTCGGCAGCTCCTCCCCCCATTTCATGAAGGCGCGGATGGCGGTCGGCGCGGTGTAGAAGATCGTGACCTTGTGCCGCTCGATGATCTCCCAGAAGCGATCCTTCTTCGGCCAGTCGGGGGCGCCCTCGTAAATCATCACCGTCGCGCCGCACGAGAGCGGGCCGTAGACCACATACGAATGCCCGGTCACCCAGCCGATGTCGGCCGTGCACCAGTAGATGTCGTCCTCCTTGATGTCGAAGACCAGCTTCGTGGTGGCCAGGCAGCCGGTGAGATAACCGCCGGTGGTGTGCACGATCCCCTTCGGCTTTCCGGTGCTGCCGGAGGTGTAGAGCATGTACAGCATGTGCTCGGAGTCGACATACGTCGGCTCGCACACCGGCCCGGCCTTCGCCATCAGCTCGTGGTACCAGAGGTCGCGGCCCTCCTGCATCGAGGTCTCGTCGCTCTCGTTGCGGCGCACCACCACGACGTTGGTGATGGTCGGGCACTCCGCGACCGCGGCATCGGTGGTCTTCTTGAGCGGCACCAGCGACCCGCGCCGGTAGCCGGTGGTAGCGGTGATGACCAGCTTCGCTCCCGCGTCCTGGATGCGATCGCGCAGCGCATCCGACGAGAAGCCGCCGAAGACCACCGAATGCGCGGCGCCGATGCGCGCGCAGGCCAGCATCGCCACGACTGCTTCGACGACCAGCGGCATGTAGATCGCGACGCGATCGCCGCTGTCGACGCCGAGCGACTTGAGCACGTTTGCGAACTTTGAGACCTCCGCGTGCAGCTCGCGGTACGTGACCTTGCGGATCTCCCCCGGTTCGCCCTCGAAAATGAGCGCGAGCTTGTCGCCGCGCGTTTCGAGATGGCGGTCGAGGCAGTTCACCGACGCGTTGAGCGTCCCGCCGGCGAACCACTTCGCGTATGGCGGATTCCACTCCAGGACCTTCTCCCACTTCGTCTGCCAGTCGAGCTGCCCCGCCCATCCGGCCCAGAACGCCTCGCGGTCCTGCGAAGCCTTCGACCAGAGTTCCGGGTCATTGGCGTTGGCGTTCTGGCGGAACTCGTCCGTGGGAGGAAATTCGCGATTTTCCTGAAGAAGTGCGTCGATTTCGTTGCTCATCAGCGGTCTCCGGGGCGAGGAGTGTAGTACAGGAGATGTAGGATCGGCGGCGATGCGTCGTCGCCTCCTCATTGCACTCGCCGTTCTGCTCGTGATCGTCCTCGGCGGATCCTTCGTCATCCGGCGAATGGCCGTGGTGAGGGCGGAAAAAGCTCTGACCGAACCGTGGCCGCTCGGTGCCGGTCCGATCACCGCCGTCGCGTCGCGCTATCCGAACCAGGAGATGTCGCCTTCCGCGCGGCGGCTCACGCAGCTGGCGCAATACTTCCGCATTCCGCTCGCACCGAAGCGCCAGGGCGATCCGGCCATCGCGCCGCCGCTCAAACGCGATCTCGAGCCGTACGTCCGGGCGCAGATCGCACGCGCGTCCTTCGCCATCGATCCGCCGCCGCCGCTCCTCGCCAGCATGTTCGCCACGCCGCAGTTCGCCGCCATCCGGGCCGAGCTGCTCCGCGGCGAACCGATCGTCTGGCCGGTCCGCTACGAACCGAGCGGGCCGGTCCCGAACCTGACCGGTCACCTCGCGCTGCAGCGTCTGCTCATCGCATCGGCACTCGATCGCGCGCGCCGCGGCGATCCGGGAGCGTGGGAGGACCTGCGCGCGTCGCGCGAGCTGAATCGCTCCCTCTGGCCGCGTCCCGAAGTGATCACGCACCTCATCGCGCTGCAGACCACCCGTATCGCGGTCGCCGCCGCGCGCAAGCTCCCGCCGCCCGCGCCGCCGTGGTTCGAGGAGATGCTGCGCGAGGAGATGCCGCCGCGATTCGTCCGGTCGTTCCAGGCGGAGATCGGCATGAGCCAGACGCGGTTCGCCGCCGACGTCGGAAAAGGGCTCCGCGAGCCGCTCGTCCGTTCCGGCTCGATGAACGCGCTGGTGCTCGCGCGAGGCATTGCGGAGGACGTGACCTCGCCCGTTTGTGCTGTCGAGGCAGCGTCCCTCGACGAGCGCGCCGCCGGCCGCCTTCTGCCATGGGAGCAGATCTCGGCGATCTCGCTGCCGTCCCTCGGAGCCACGTGGCAGCGCATGGCGCGCTACCGCGCCGAACGGGAAGCGACGCGCATCGCCCTCGCCGTCCGCGCCGGATTGCCGCCGCCGCTCCGGTCGGATTGCTCCGATCGCAAATGGATCGTCGACGGCGGAGTGGTGCGCCTCAACGCGCCGCTGCCGAAGCAGGCCAGGGACGTGGAGATTCCGCTCG
Organism: Thermoanaerobaculia bacterium; assembly: GCA_036398925.1. Lineage (GTDB taxonomy): Bacteria > Acidobacteriota > Thermoanaerobaculia > Gp7-AA8 > Gp7-AA8 > DASWOB01. The sequence goes on along the minus strand of DASWOB010000053.1, from coordinate 55,501 downwards.
AGGTGCCGTTACACGCTGCGGCCGAAGAATGAAGGCCTGAACCCCCGTTGACCTGTTCGAATGCCGAAGAATGAAGGCCTGACCCCCACACGAAGGCGTTCAGCTGTTCAGCTTTTCAGCTGTTCAGGGGGCGGAGCTATTGAGGAGGACGGAGCTATTGAGCGAAGAAGTGTTTTGTTTCTGAGGTGATCAAACACTTCCTCGCTTAACAGCTCCGTCCTCCTCAACAGCTCAACAGGTCAACAGGTCCTGAAGCTTCGAAGAACGAAGGCCTGTCCCCGTCGACCGTCTTTCAGCTGTTCAGCTGTTCAGCTGTTCAGGGGGACGGAGCTATTGAGCGAAGAAGTGTTTTGTTTTTGAGGTGATCAAACACTTCCTCGCTTAACGACTCCGTCCTCCTCAACAGCAACAGCTCAACAGGTCCGTGAACCGTCGAATAACGAAGGCCTGTCCCCGTCGACCGTCTGTATCTGCCTCAACGCGCCGCTGCCGAAGCAGGCCAGGGACGTGGAGATTCCGCTCGAGGTGCCGTTACACGCTGCGGCCGAAGAATGAAGGCCTGACCCCCACACGAAGGCGTTCAGCTGTTCAGCTTTTCAGCTGTTCAGGGGGCGGAGCTATTGAGGAGGACGGAGCTATTGAGCGAAGAAGTGTTTTGTTTTTGAGGTGATCAAACACTTCCTCGCTTAACAGCTCCGTCCTCCTCAACAGCTCAACAGGTCAACAGGTCCTGAAGCTTCGAAGAACGAAGGCCTGTCCCCGTCGACCGTCTAGGCCGATTTTTTCAGCAAAGCTGCTGAGAATCGCGCTGCACATGCCGACATCTTCAGCAAGTGCGCTGAAAATCTCAGCATACTTGCTGATGCGCTGGCGAGACCACGCTGTGTCTTCAGCAGATATGCTGAAAAACTGTGCGTGCACGGTGAGGTTTTCTGCCGATGATGCTGATTTTTCAGCAAACTTGCTGAGCTGAGAGGCGTTTGCCCTAGCGTTTTCAGCAGACGTGCTGATGATCGGCCCCGACCAACCGTCGTTTTCAGCAGCGCGCACGAGCTTTCAGCGAACATGCTGAGGAGCTGCGCGTGCACGGCGATGTTTCCTCGTTTCTTCGTCCGGTTTTCAGCAGATCTGCTGAATTACCAGTCGCCTGCGGCTCACTTTTCAGCAAGTGTGCTTACTGGGAGAGTGTGCCGCTACACCCGGCTGAATGACGCCGCAATCGACTGGAAGACCTTCAGCCCGGCCGCGTTGCCGAGGATCGTCTCCGAGCAGCGCTCGGGGTGCGGCATCATCCCGAGGACGTTGCGTCCGGCGTTGCAGATGCCGGCGATGTTGCGCGCGGAGCCGTTCGGGTTGGCCTCGGACGTGACCCGTCCCTCGGCGTCGGAGTAGCGGAAGATCACCTGGCGGTTGCGCTCGAGCTCATCGAGGGTCGCTTCGTCCGCGAAGTAGTTGCCTTCCCCATGCGCGATCGGAACGCGGAACACCTCGCCCACCGTCAGCGCGTTCGAGAACGGCGTGTCGGTTTCCTCGGTGCGCAGGTGGACGTCGCGGCTGAGGAAGCGGAGGTGCTGGTTGCGCATCAGCGCGCCCGGCAGCAGACCGACCTCGGTCAGCACCTGGAAGCCGTTGCAGATGCCGAGGACCAGGCCTCCCATCGCAGCGTGGCGCTTGATCGGCTCCATGATCGGGGCGAACTTGGCCAGCGCGCCGGCGCGGAGGTAATCGCCATACGCGAAGCCGCCGGGGATGATCACGCAGTCGGCCCCTTTGAGGTCGGTGTCCTTGTGCCAGAGGATCTCGGCCTCCGCGCCGAGAACTTCTTTGGTGACGTGGATGGCGTCGTGATCGCAGTTCGAGCCCGGCAGGACGACGATTCCGAATTTCATGGCGCGCGCAGTCTATCGAACGGTCGCCGCTCGCGGCAGCCGGTAGATGGTGAGATGTCCACTTTTCGGTTCCGTGGCGATGATGGAGGTGCCGTCGAAGGCGATCGCCCACGCGTCGACGCCGTAGAGCGAGGCCGGCGTGATGACACGGTTCGCTCCGCCGAAGGCGCCGCTTGCGCTGCAACGGCGCTCCGCGTAAACCAGCGTGCTGCCGGCGAGCGTGACCGCCTGCGGACCGCTTTTCTCCGGCAGACAGGCGCGATCGCTGTTGATGAGCGAGGCGAAGGTCGTCGCCGAGCGCTTTACGATCGGTTTTTCAAAGAGGTAATCGCGGCTGAACGCGATCAGCACCTTGTCGCTCGCCGCGAAGAGAGCGCCTTCGATGGAGCGGTCGGTCTGCAGCGGCTCGCGCGCGATCTCTTTGAACGTCTTCGTCTCGTACAGCACGACCACGGTCGCTTTCGTGTTGCCAAAGTCCTCGGTCGCGAAGACCGCCAGATGACTGCCGTTCGCGGTGGTGGCGATGGCCATCGGATCGTCGACCGGCAGCGCGCGCAGCTCCTTGCCGCCGTCCTTGTCGAAGACATGGACTTCATGGCCGAGGAGATAGACGTAGCGGCCGAGCGGATCGGGGATCACGTCGCGGATCGGCTCCCCCTCCATCGTGATCTCGCGCAGGACGGCGAGGGTGGGGAGGGAGAGGATGGTCGCGCTCTCGTCGCTGCCGTTGGCGATGTAGAGGCGGGTCTTCGCGGGATCGGTGCGCAGCGTGACCAGCTCTTTGGTCGATGCGATCTCCTCGGAGTCGAGGACCACCCGCTTCTTCACCGCGCCGCTTTGCGGATCGATGGCCACCACCGCCTGCGGTTCGGCCAGACCGACGTAGACCGTGCCGTCGCTGCCGATGGCCAGTCCGCGCGGGTCGCCGGGCAAGGCCCAGCGGCGGACGACTTTCTGATCGCGGGTGCCGACCGGCGCGAGCGTCTCCTGGGAGAACGCCGCCGCGGCAGTGAGCAGCACGAAGATGAGGAAGCTACTCCTCGAGCGTGTAGGAGAATTTTTCGACGACCGTGTTGGCAAGGAGCCGCTCGCACATCTGCCGAAGCTGCGATTCGACGTCTTCCCGTGTCTGCCCACTGTCTGCAAGCGTGATTCGAAACAACTTGCCGACGCGGACATCTTCCACCCCCGCGAAACCGAGCGAGCTGAGCGAATGCTCGATCGCTTTCCCCTGCGGGTCGAGGACGGACGGCTTGAGCTCGACAGTGACGGTCGCTTTCATCGGGGGCGGATTGTAGCTGACCGGTGGGGAGAGCTGTTCGGCTGCTCAGCTGTTCAGCGGCTCAGCTGTTCAGCTGTTCAGCTGCTCAGCTGTTCAGGGGAACGGAGCTGTTGAGGAGGACGGAGCTATTAAGCGAGGAAGTGTTTGATCACCTCAAAAACAAAACACTTCCCCGCTCAACAGCTCCGTCCTCCTCAACAGCTGAACAGCTCAACAGCTGAGTAGCTGAACAGCTAAAACAACGACATCTGCCCCGCCACCGCGCGCCGCGTGCTTCTGCGCGACAGCTCGAACAGCCCGGTCGGCTCGGCCTGTTTGGCGATGCGGAAGTCGATGCTGGCGCCGGTGCGCTTGAGGAGGGCGGTGCACATGTCGCGGACGATCGACTCGTGGTTGTTCTTTTCGGAGAGGTGAATCATGCAGAGCGCCTTGAGGTCGGCGCCGAGCATCCGCTGCACGGCGGAGATGGAGTCGTCGTTCGAGAGGTGTCCGTAGCGCGACATGATCCGGCGCTTGAGCGACCACGGATAGCTGCCCATCCGCAGCATGTCGAGGTCGTGGTTCGCCTCGAAGAAGAGGCCGTCGCAGTCCGACAGGTGGCGGACCACCGGCTCGTCGGCGTGCCCCAGATCGCTGGCCAGGCCGACCCGCGTCCCGTCGCGCGCTTCGATGACGAAGCAGGCCGGATCGGCGGCGTCGTGGATGGTCTTGCGGGCGTGCACCTGCAGCTCGCCGATGGTGAAGGTGGTGTTGTTCTCGAAGACCACCGTCTTCGTCTCGTCACGGTCGATGGTCGAGGCGTCGAGCGTCCCGCGGGTCAGGTAGATCGGGATGCCGTACTTGCGGGCGATTCTTTCGGCGCCGCGGATGTGGTCGTAGTGCTCGTGGGTGAGGACGATCGCGGCGAGCTGCTCGACGTTCTGTCCCAGCGTCTCGAGCCGTTTTTTCGTCTCGCGCGTGCCGAAGCCGGCGTCCACGAGGATGGCCGTTCCGTCGCTCTCGAACCAGTAGGCGTTGCCGGCCGAACCGGATCCGAGGGGGGCGACGATCATGCTGCCACGATACGGGATCGCCGCCCCGCCTGCCAGAGGAAAGTTATCAGCAGGTGCGGCCGCCGATCGGCAGCGAACGCCGGCCACCTTTCCTGTGACGGCGGCCGCTCTTCACGCTGACATAGAATGCGCGGCCAATGGAACGCTTCATCGTCGAAGGTGGTCGCCGGCTCGAAGGGACGATCCGTCCCGGTGGAAACAAGAATGCGGCGCTGCCGATCCTCGCGGCCTGCCTGCTGACCGACGAACCGGTCATCCTCCGCAATCTCCCCGACATCCAGGATGTCCGGGTGATGGTGAAGATCATCGAGGGGCTCGGCGCGGAGGTGGAGAAGCTCGAGGCCAACGTCGTGCGCATCACGGCCAAAGGCGATCTTTCGAGCGATCCCGACATCGAGCTCTCGAAGAAGATCCGCGCCTCGATCCTCCTGGCCGGGCCGCTCCTCGCTCGTTGTGGACGGGTGTCGGTGGCCAAGCCGGGCGGCGACGCCATCGGCCGGCGGCGGGTCGACACGCACCTCCTCGCTCTCGAAGCGCTGGGAGCGCAGATCGAGGTCTCGGCGCACGAGTACCGGATGCAGGCGCGGGCGCTGGTGGGGAAGAAGATGTTCCTCGACGAGGCGTCGGTCACCGCCACCGAGAACGCGATCATGGCGGCGGTGCTCGCCGACGGCGACACGCTGATCTACAACGCCGCGGCCGAGCCGCACGTGCAGGACCTCTGTCACCTCCTCAACAAGATGGGGGCGAAGATCGACGGCATCGCCACGAACTCGCTGCGCATTCAGGGAGTCGAAGCGCTGCACGGCTGCGACTTTTACATCAACAGCGATCACATCGAGGTCGGCTCGTACATCGGCCTGGCGGCGGTCACCCGCAGCGAGCTGCTGATCGAGGACGCCGTCCCCGAGCATCTCTACGCCGTCCGGAACATGCTCGAGAAGCTCGGCGTGGAGATCAAGATCGAGGGGAAGAACGTCCGTGTCCCGCGCGATCAGGAGCTGCGCGTCCGCTACGACATCGGCGCCGCGGTGCCGAAGATCGACGACGGGCCGTGGCCGCTGTTTCCCGCCGACCTGCTGTCGATCATGGTCATCGTCGCCACGCAGGCCGAGGGGACGGTGATGATCTTCGAGAAGATGTTCGAATCGCGGCTGTTCTTCACCGACAAGCTGATCGGCATGGGCGCGCGGATCATCCTCTGCGACCCGCACCGCGCCATCATCGTCGGCGGCGCGCGGCTGTACGGCGGCGAGATCTCCAGCCCCGACATCCGGGCCGGCATGGCCCTGCTGCTGGCCGCCCTCTGCGCCAAGGGCGAGAGCGTGATCCACAACGTCCACCAGATCGACCGCGGCTACGAGCGCATCGACGAGCGGCTGAACGCACTCGGCGCGCAGATCAGGCGTGAGAAGGACGTGTAGTTCGCGCCGGCACGAGCGATGAACGATGAGAGATGAGCGATGAACGTTCGTGAGTCGGTGCGTTCATCGCTCATCACTCATCTCTCATCGTTCGGCCGCCCCGCGGTCATGGCCATCCTCAACGTCACCCCCGACTCCTTCTCCGACGGCGGGGTGCATTTCGATCGCACGTTCGCGATCGACTCCGCGCTGCGGATGGTGGAAGACGGCGCGAGCGTGATCGACGTCGGCGGGGAGTCGACGCGGCCCGGCTCCGACGCGGTCTCCATCGAGATCGAGATCGAGCGGGTGGTGCCGGTGATCGAGGCCATCCGCCGGCGTAGCGACGTGGCGATCTCGGTCGACACACGCAAGGCCAAGGTGGCGGAAGCGGCACTCGATGCCGGGGCGGACATCGTGAACGACGTCAGCGCGCTGCGGCACGATACGGAGCTGGCGCCGCTCGTCGCCGGGCGCGGCGTACCGGTCATCCTGATGCACATGCGCGGCGAGCCGCGGACGATGCAGCAGAACCCGGTCTACGACGAGGTGGTGGGCGACGTCGCGCGCGAGCTGACGGAATGGCGCGACGCGGCCATCGCCAAAGGCATCGACTCGCGGCAGATCGTGATCGATCCCGGCATCGGCTTCGGCAAGACCTTCGACCACAACCTGGAGCTGCTGGCGCGCTGCCACGAGCTGACGCCGATCGCGCCGCTCCTCATCGGCGCCTCGCGCAAAGCCTTCATCGGGCACCTCACCGGACAGCCGGCCGGGCCGGCCCGCGTCAGCGGCTCGCTCGCTGCCGTGGCCGCGGCGTATCGTGGCGGGGCGATGATGGTGCGCGTGCACGACGTTCGCGAGACCGTCGACTTTTTGAAGGTGCTGAACGCCATCGTTCTGAAGACTGCCGCGGAGCCGCGTCGTTGAACGTCTTCGACCGCCTCCTGTCGCTGCAGTTCACGTGGCGCGACGCGGTCGACATCATCATCGTCGCCTTCATCATCTATTCGATCCTGGCGCTGATCCGCGGCACCCGCGCGATGCAGATCTCCCTCGGCCTGATGCTGCTCGGCTCGACCATCTTCATCGCCCGCGCCTTCGACCTCCCGGCGCTCGAAGCGATCTCGCGGCAGATCGGCTTCTACCTGCCGTTCGCCGTGATCGTGCTGTTCCAGCAGGAGATCCGGCGCGCGCTGGCGCGGATGGTCCGCAATCCGCTCGCGGCCTTCTTCCGCCGCCCGAACACCGAGATCCCGTACGACGCGATCCTCAACGCCTGCGACGTCCTCGCGCCGAAACGGATCGGCGCGCTCATCGCCATCGAAGGCAGCCAGACCCTGCGCATGTACGAGGACGGCGCGAAGCCGGTCGACGCGATCGTGACGACGGAGCTGCTGGTGACGATCTTCACGCCGGGCGGCCCGCTGCACGATGGTGCGGTGCTGATCCGCGGCAATCGGCTCGTCGCGGCGAACGCCTTCCTGCCGCTGACCGGCACGCCCGATCCGAAGCTCGCCCACGGCACGCGGCATCGCGCCGCGCTCGGCTTGTCCGAGGAGACCGACGCGTTCGTGATCATCATCTCGGAAGAAAACGGCTCGATGGCCATCGCCAGTGAAGGGACGCTCACCGAAAACGTCGACAGCGCCACGCTGCGCGCGCATCTGATCCGGAGGTTCGGCGGATGAAGAACCTCGGCCTCAAGTTCCTGGCGCTGCTGCTGGCGTGCGTGGTCTGGTTCATCGTCTCCGCGCCGCGGCGGGAGCGCGTGCGCGAGCGGATCGTCACCGCGCCGCTGTCGCTCGTGGCGATGCCGAACGAGCTGGTGATCACGAGCGAAGTGCCGCAACAGGTGGCCGTGCGCGTGCGTGGCCGCAGCTCCGACCTGCGCACGCTGGCCACGCAGACGCTCGACGTGCCGGTCGACCTCAGCTGGGTGCAGTCGCCCGGCGAGGTCGAGATCACGCTGCGGCCGCAGGCCATCAACGTGCCGCCGGAGATCGAGATCGTCTCGATCGTGCCGAACAAGTTCCGCTTCCGGATCGAGCAGCTCCGCCAGCGCGCGGTGCCGATCCGGCCGTTCCTGGTCGGCGACGTGGCCGCCACCTTCAACATCGGCCAGGCCACCGCCGACCCGCCGCTCGCGCTCGTTTCCGGACCGGCGTCGCAGGTGCTGAAACTGAGCGAGGTGGCCACCGAACGCATTATCATGACCGGCCGCACGGCGACGTTCGTGCAGAACGTCGCGGTCGTCTCGGATTCGCCGCTCGTGCGCATCATCTCGCCGCTCACGACGCAGGTCACGGTGCCGGTGCTCGCCGAGATCGGACCGAATCCGCTGTCCACGACCACCGACACCGCGGCCACCGATACCGCCGCCACGAGCACCACCACTACTGATTCGGAACGGAACGATCAATGAGAGAGCTCTTCGGAACGGACGGCATCCGCGGCAAAGCGCGGCAGTATCCGCTCGACACGGCCACGATGTTCGCCATGGGCGAAGCCCTCGGCCACCGCCTGCAGGATGGCAACGGCGCGCCGCAGATCCTTCTCGGCATGGACACCCGCGAATCGGGCCCCGAGATCGCCCGCGCCCTCGCCGCCGGCATCGAAGCGGGCGGCGGCCAGGCGGTCTTCATCGGCGTCGTGCCGACTCCCGCCATCGCCTATCTCTGCCGGACCACCGATGCGGCCGCCGGGATCTCGATCTCCGCGTCGCACAACCCGTTCGAAGACAACGGCGTGAAGATCTTCGGTCATGACGGGATGAAGCTGCCCGACAGCGTGGAAGAGCAGATCGAGGACGAGCTGCGCGCGCTGCGGCGGGACGACGTGACCATCCCCCCCTTCCCGCTCGAGGAGAACGGGCCGCTCATCGATTCCTACGAGCGCTTCCTGATCGCCGGCGTGCCGCCGAGCGCACTGCAGGGCCGCAAGGTCGTTCTCGACGCCGGCTTCGGCGCCGCCTATCGCATCGGGCCGGAGGTCTTCCGTCGCGCCGGCGCGGAGGTGGTGGTGATCAACGATGCGCCGAACGGCCGCAACATCAATGAAGGGTCGGGCGCGCTCCATCCGGAGACGCTCGCGCGGACCGTCGTCGCGCAGCACGCCGATTACGGCGTGGCCTTCGACGGCGATGCCGACCGGGCCATCTTTGCCGACGACGCCGGCAAGATCCGAGACGGCGACGAGATCATCTACCTCTGGGCCAGACACCTCCGCGGCCGCAACGAGCTGCGCGGCGACTGCGTCGTCACCACGGTGATGTCGAACTTCGGTTTCGAGAAGCAGCTGAAGGAAGACGGCATCGAGCTCTGTCGCGCCAACGTCGGCGACAAGTACGTCCTCGAGCAGATGCTGCAGCGCGATGCGATCCTCGGCGGCGAGCAGTCGGGCCACATCATCGACCGCCGCGTCCACACCACCGGCGACGGCATCCACACCGCGCTCGTCTTCGGCCACATCCTGGCGGAGGGGAAGGCAGCCTTCTCGAAACTGCACACCTTCGACCCGATGCCGCAGCTCCTCCTCAATCAAAAGGTCGGAGCGAAGCCGCCCCTCGAATCGCTGCCGAAATACCAGGCCGCCCACGCGAAAGCGCAGGAAGCGCTGGCCGGCCGCGGACGGATTCTCGTGCGCTACTCCGGCACGGAGAATCTCGTGCGGGTGATGGTGGAGGGGGAGGACGAAGCGCAGATCACGCGCATCGCCGAGGAACTGCGGGATGTGTTGCGGGAGGAGATTGGGTAGTTTTATCCCTCTGGAAGTTTATCCCGAGCGCAGCGAGGGATCTCCGGTGCCATCGAGATGACGTCGGCTCTGGCGATGGCACCAAAGATCCCTCGCTGCGCTCGGGATAAACTTTGACAATGACCCGCTGGACCCTGCACGGCCGCACCGCCCTCGTCACCGGCGCGACGGCCGGCATCGGCCTGGCGATCGCCGATGAGCTGATCCGCTTCGGCGCAAGCGTCATCGGCGTGGCGCGCGATGCGGACCGGCTCCGCGAGTGGGAAGCGCAGCGGCCCGGCTCGCGCGGGGTGGTGGCCGACGTGACCCTCACCGAGGATCGGATGCGGATGCTGAACGGCGTGGAGCGGCTCGACATCCTGGTCAACAACGCCGGCACGAACATCCGCAAGAAAGCGGTCGAGTACAGCGACGCGGAGTACGAGCGGGTGCGGGAGACGAACATGGACTCGGTCTTCGCCCTCTGCCGGCTCGCGCATCCGCTGCTGAAAGCGGCGGGCGATGCGAGCGTGATCAACGTCGTCAGCGTCGCCGCCTACCGTCACCTCGGCACCGGGATCCCGTACGCCATGACCAAGGCCGCCATCGCGCAGCTGACGCGCGGGCTGGCCGCGGAGTGGGCGCGGGACGGCATCCGGGTCAACGCCGTCGCGCCGTGGTACATCCGGACGCCGCTCGCCGCCCCGGTCCTGAACGATCCGGAGCGGCTGGAGAAGATCCTCGCGGCGACGCCGATGGGGCGGATCGGCGAGCCGGAGGAGGTCGCGTCGCTGGCCGCCTTCCTGGCCATGCCGGCCTCCTCGTACATCACCGGCCAGGTGATCGGCGTCGACGGCGGCTTCGAGGTCGGCGGCGTCTTTAAATAACCGCGCAACAACCGTCCTCTAGCGGAACAGAGGTCGCATCGCTATACTGCGCCATTCATTTTTGGGCCACTTTTCCGGACAGAAAGGTTTTCGGGCTATGGCGCAGGGGAAAAAGGCGGCCGCGGGTGGTAAGAGTGCGGCGAAGAAGGTCGCGTCGCGTGTCAAAAGCGCGGTCGGAGCCGTGAAGAAGAAAGTCGCTCCGAAGAAACCTGCAGCGCCGGCGAAAGCCGTCGCCAAGGGTAAACCGGCGCCGGCGAAAGCCGCCGCGCCTAAACCAGTAGCCAAAAAGCCCGCTCCGAAGCCGGCCAAAAAGCCGCCGGTCAAACCGTCCAAGGCCATCGCCAAACCGAAAGCCGCCGCGAAAGTGATGGCCAAAGTGGCGGCGAAGCCGGTCAAGACCGCGGCGAAAGCGGTCAAAAAGGCGGTGGTCAAGACCTCGAAGGTGACGAAGCCGGTCGCCAAAGCGGCGAAAACGGCTGCCAAAGTCGTAAGACCGGCCGCGAAACCGGCGAAAGCGGCGCCCGTTGCCAAAGCGGCCGAGCCGAAGAAGCCGGCCAGGGCGTTGCCGAAGGCTGTCCCGTCGAAGCCGCCCGAGAAAGTGGTCGCTCCGACCACGCCTGCCGTTCCGGCTCCGATTCCGATCCCCGCGCCGAAAGCTCCGGCACCGGCCGCCGAAGAGAAGGGGAAGCGAGGCCGCCGTCCGCGTCCGCGCGTCACCTCCAGCGGCGCTCCCGCCGCCTCGTGGCTGACGACCGAGAAGCCGCGCGCCGCGTCGTTCATCCCCGCACCGCCGCGCGCCGAGGCGCCGTCGGCCATTGCCGCGCCCCCAGCCTCGTCGGACCGGCTGCTGCGCGATGACGACGTGATCGACCTCGCCGTGCGGACTGTTCCGGTGCGCATCGACGTCGAGCAGGGCGCCGGCCGCTTCTACGTCCACGCCAGCCCGCAGGAAGTGACCCTGCGCGTCGGCGAGGGCATCGAATGGGATTTCCGTTACCTCGGCGGCGCCGACGTCATGTGTGACGAGATCGTCGTCGAGTTCGAAAAGCCGTCGCCCTTCGTGCAGCAGTCCTTCCGCACCCGCAAGCCGGGCGGAGCGCGCCCGCACCGCGCCCTCTCCGGCCCCGTCGCCGCCACCGCGGCCGGCCAGCGCATCCAATACACCGTGCGCGCCCAGACCGGCTACAAGACCGACCTGGCCAGCGCGCGCGTCTGGATGAGTGTGATGGCGTAGGGACGCGCATGCGCGAGGATTGAGGATTGAAGGATTGAGGATTGAGGAAGGCGCTTCACGCGTCACCCTTCCTCAATCCTCAATCCTTCAATCCTCAATCCGCCGCGCCACGCGCGGCGCCATGCTGCTCCTGCAGCGCGGCAAACGTGCTCACCCCGTTCTGCAGCGAGCGGATCCCTTCCACGCAGGCCGCGGCAGCGGAGAGCGTGGTGATGCAGGGGATGTTCATCTGCAGGGCGATGCGGCGGATGTAGGTGTCGTCGACGAAGGCCGACTTGCCGAACGGGGTGTTGATGGCCAGGTGCACGTCGCCGTTGATCATCCGGTCGACGATGTTCGGCCGTGACTCGTGGACTTTCGGGACCGGATCGGCCTCGACCCCATTCTTCACCAGGAACTCGCGCGTGCCGCCGGTGGCGATGATCCGGAAGCCGAGGGCGGAGAGCTCTTTCGCCAGGTCGGCGATGAGCGGCCGCTTGTCGTTGTCATTGACGGAGATGAAGGCCGTGCCGCCGAGCGGCAGCTTCGTGCCGGCGCCGAGCAGCGCCTTCGCGTACGCCTCGCCGAACGTCGGCGCGCTCCCCATCACCTCGCCGGTCGACTTCATCTCCGGGCCGAGCACCGTGTCCTCTTTCGGGAAGCGGTTGAACGGGAAGACCGGCGCTTTGACGAAGTAGCCTTTCACGAGCGGCTCGCGGGTCAGACCGAGCTCCCGCAGCGTCTTGCCAGCCATCACCTTGGCGGCAATCTTCGCGAACGACACGCCGGTCGCTTTCGAGACGTACGGCACGGTGCGCGAGGCGCGGGGATTCACTTCCAGCACGTACAGCTCGCCGTGGTAGATCGCGTACTGCACGTTCATCAGGCCGATGACGTTGAGCGCCTTCGCCAGTTCCACCGTGCGCCGGCGGATCTTGTCCTGCTCGCGGTGGCCAATGATGTACGGCGGGATGACCGTGGTCGAGTCGCCGGAGTGGATGCCCGCCTCCTCGATGTGCTCCATCACCCCCGCCACGACCACGTCGTGTCCGTCGCCGACCGCATCGACGTCCAGCTCGATCGCATCCTCGAGGAAATGATCGACGAGGATCGGATGCCCGGGCGCCGCTTCGACCGCCTGGGCCATGTAGCGCGACAGCGTCTGCGCGTCATAGACGATGGCCATGGCCCGCCCGCCGAGGACGTACGACGGACGCACGACCACCGGGTAGCCGATCCGCTTCGCGATCTCCAGCGCCTCGCTCTCGTTGAGGGCCGTACCGTGCGCCGGGACGAGGATGCTGTGCTGCTTCGCCAGCTCGCCGAAACGCTCGCGGTCTTCGGCGATGTCGATCGAATCGACGGAGGTGCCCCAGAGCGGCGCACCCGCTTCGACGAGCTGTTTGGCCAGCTTGAGCGGCGTCTGACCGCCGAACTGCACGATCACGCCTTCCGGCTTTTCGAGGTCGATGATCTCCATCACGTCTTCGAGCGTCAGCGGCTCGAAGTAGAGGCGGTCCGAGGTGTCGTAGTCGGTGGAGACCGTCTCCGGATTGCAGTTGACCATGATCGTTTCGAAGCCGATCTCGCGCAGCGCGAAGCAGGCGTGTACGCAGCAGGTATCGAACTCGATGCCCTGGCCGATGCGGTTCGGGCCGGAGCCGAGGATCATCACCTTGCGGCGATCCGTCGGCTCGGACTCGTTTTCCTGTTCGTAGGTCGAGTAGAGGTACGGCGTCGACGCCTCGAACTCCGCGGCGCAGGTATCGACCCGCTTGTAGACCGGACGGATGCTCTGGGCGTGGCGCTCCGCGCGCACCTCGTGCTCGGTGCGGTTGGTCAGCTTCGCCAGCTGCCGGTCGGAGAAGCCGTTGCGCTTGAGCGTGAGCAGCGGCGTCGTGGCGACGTTCTTCTCCATCTCCACGATCTTCCGGATGTCGCGGAGGAACCACGGATCGATGAACGTCCGCGCGTGGACGTCCTCCACGGTCATGCCGGCCCGGAACGCATCGGCCACCGCAAAGATCCGCTCGGGAGTCGGCGTGCGGAGGCGGTCGTTCAGCAGCTCGGCCGGCGTGTTGCGCGTCTCCAGACCCGACACACCGATCTCCAGGGACCGCAGCCCCTTCTGCAGCGCCTCGGTGAACGTGCGGCCGATGGCCATCGCTTCGCCGACCGACTGCATCGAGAAGCTGAGCAGCGGGGTCGTGTTCGGGAACTTCTCGAACGAAAAGCGGGGGATCTTCACCACCACGTAGTCGATCGACGGCTCGAACGAGGCCGGGGTCTTCCTGGTGATGTCGTTCGGGATCTCGTCGAGCGTGTAGCCGGCCGCCAGCAGCGCCGCGAATTTCGCGATCGGGAAGCCGGTCGCCTTCGACGCGAGGGCGGAGGAGCGCGAGACGCGCGGGTTCATCTCGATGCAGATGCGGCGGCCGTTCTGCGGATTGACGGCGAACTGGATGTTCGAGCCGCCGGTCTCGACGCCGATGGCGCGGATGATCCGCTTCGCCTCGTCACGCATCGACTGGTATTCGTCGTTCGTGAGGGTCTGCTGCGGCGCGACGGTGATCGAGTCGCCGGTGTGCACGCCCATCGGATCCAAGTTCTCGATCGAGCAGACGATGATCACGTTGTCGGCGCGATCGCGCATCACTTCCAGCTCGAACTCTTTCCAGCCGATCACCGACTCCTCGACCAGCACGCGATGCACCGGCGAGAGCTCGAGGCCGCGCGCGACGATCGTGCGCAGCTCCTCGACGTTGTAGGCGATGCCGCCGCCGGAGCCGCCGAGGGTGAAGGAAGGGCGGATCACCAGCGGATAGCCGATGCTCGAGGCGAAGCCTTCCGCGTCGTCGACCGTTGCGGCGTAGGTCGACTGCGGGACGTCGACGCCGATGGAGGTCATCTTCTCTTTGAAGAGCTGGCGATCCTCGGCTGTCTGGATGGCCTCGTAATTCGCGCCGATCAGCTCCACGCCGTGGCGCTCCAGCGCCCCGTTTTCATAGAGCGCCATCGCCAGGTTGATGCCGGTCTGTCCGCCGACCGTGGGGAGGATCGCATCGGGCTTTTCGCGGGCGATGATCTGCTCGAGCGATTCCGGCGTGAGCGGCTCGATGTAGGTCCGGTCGGCGAACTCCGGATCGGTCATGATCGTGGCCGGATTGGAGTTGACCAGGATGATCCGGTAGCCCTCGTCGCGGAGCGCCTTGCAGGCCTGCGTGCCGGAGTAGTCGAACTCGACTGCCTGACCGATGACGATGGGACCGGAACCGATGATGAGGATGGTTTGGATGTCGGTCCGCTTCGGCACGGCGCGCATGATAGCGTACGGGAACGGATGAAACGGTTCATCGAATGGGACTCGCTCGACGTCCGGATCAGCGGCGAAAAGATCGCCGGGATGGCGCGGGAGATGACGCGTGCCGAGCCGATGATCGAGCGGCTCGACCTCCACTTTCACAACGGCCTGCTGCGCGTCGAAGGCGTCATCCGGAAGTTCATCGCCATCCCCTTCACCGTCGAGATCACGCAGATCGTGGCGAAGGGCACCACCGTGCGCGTCCCGCTGGCCCGCATCTCCGCCGGTCCGATCCCCATTCCGACCCTGCTGGTGGGGCTGGCGAAGAAGCACTTTCCTCCGGAACTGATGGGCTTCGAAGAGCCGGCGACGCTGGTGGTCTCGTTGGACCGCTTTTTGCCCCCGTTCGTCAGTGCCGATATCCAGAAAATCTGGATCATCGACGGCGGCCTTGCCGTGACGCTCGGGCGAGGCGGCGCCGATCTACCCACTGGAGGACTCGATGACGCAGTACGAACCGGAAGCGGATAGCGACGTATCTGATCAGGATGTCGAAGAATCGATGCGCGAGAGCGTCGGCCCCGTCTCCCGCGACCGCGCGGAGCGTTTCTACGACCGCATCCGCGCCAGCATCACGAAATACCTTTCGAGGACCGTCCTCGGCGACAAGTCGCAGACGCTGCTGCTGCTCGTCCCCGACGTCTTCATGCTGCTCTGGCGCCTGGTCAACGACGCCCGGGTCAACGCCAAGAACAAGATGCTCCTCGGCAGCGGCCTCGCGTACTACATCTTCCCGCTCGACCTGATGCCCGAAGGGCTGATGGGCCCGGCCGGCTTCGCCGACGACCTCGTGCTCGGCGTCTACCTCATCAATAAACTGCTTTCCGAAGTCGACAGCGAAGTCGTGCGCGAGCACTGGAGCGGCAGCGAAGACGTCCTGCTTTCCATGCAGCGCGTCCTCGGCGCGGCGGAGAATCTCATCGGGAGCGACACGCTCAACCGGCTCAAGAAGATCGCCAAGTAATCGAGCGGCAGCGCCACCCCTTCGGCAGACGCGACGGAGTGGCGCGCCGCTCCGCGTTTCGTTCGCACGCCTCGCACTGGCGACGAAAGGCCGACCGCTCGCGACTTCAGCACCTCTGCTGACAACCGACCGCCGCCCGCCTGCCAACGGCGGCGCAACCGTTGGCAACGCCAGCGTAACCGCTGGCAACGGAAGCGCGCACGCTGGCAACGGAAGGAACGCACGCTTGCAAACGCAGCGTGCAGGCTGACCACGGAAGCAATTTTTCTTCCGTTGCCAGGCCGTCGTCCTTGATTTGTCAGCATTCTTGCTGAACTTGCCAGCGACGCGACCTTCATTTGTCAGCAGATATGCTGAATTTGCCAGCGGTCGCGCTTCCGTTGTCAGCGGTTTTTCTTCGCGCGCCAGCGCTTTTTCGCGTGAATCGGCGACATTTTCGCGTGAATCGGCGACAGGTCTTCGCCCGACGGGGCAACGGGAACGGGGACAGGCCTTCGATGGGGGCCGAGGTCCCGGCAACCCGCCCCGCTGCACTTCAGGCCGGCTCGAAGCGGCGACCGCCCACCCTCCATTCCGCTGGTTCTTGGTGGATATTTGTGGACACTGGTGGGCGGAAGTGGTACAACCGGCCATCGAATAGCGGAAAAAGATCCGAAGAAAGGCTCTACCAGCCGTGGAACTCAGCGTTTTGATGGGGCACAGCCCCGCGAAGATCGACGAAAAGGGTCGGCTGAAGGTCCCGGCGGATTTCCGCAAGATCATTGAAAGCAAGTTCGGACAGGAGTGCTTCATCACCTCCACCGACGGCGAGCGGGCTCTCGTTTACCCCCTTCCGGTCTGGTTCGACTTCCAGGCACGGCTGGCCAAGGTGCCGTCGACCTCGCAGGCCAAGATGAAGCTCCTCGAGCGCGTCAATTACTTCGGTCAGGTCGCCTCGATCGACGCGCAGGGGCGCGTGCTCGTGCCGGCCGTCCTTCGTACCGTGGCCGGAATCGCCGACGACGTGGTGGTGATCGGCAACCAGGACCATCTGATCGTCTGGAACGACAACAAGATCCAGAAGCGGCTCACCGAAACGCCGATGACCGCCGAGGACTTCAAAGAGCTCGAGCTGCACGGCGTTTGATGAGGTTGCGAAGAGCAACCGATGAAACACGATCCTGTTCTTTTCAACGAAATCCTCGAGCTGCTCCGGCCCGCTCGCGAAGACGGAACGTTCGTCGACGCGACGGTTGGCCTGGGGGGACACGCGGAGGGGCTTCTCGAAGCCAACCCGCAACTCCGCATCCTGGCCATCGATCGCGATCCGGAGGCGCTCGAAAGGTCACGGCAGCGGCTGAGCCGCTTCGGGGACCGGGTGACGCTCGTACGTGGCCGTCACGAATCGCTCATTGACATCCTGAAGCAGCACGGAATCGCGCAGGTCACCGGTCTACTGGCCGACCTCGGCGTCTCCTCCATGCAGCTCGACGACCCGGCGCGCGGTTTTTCCTTCCGCTTCGACGGGCCGCTCGACATGCGCATGGGATCGGAGGGCACGAGCGCGGCCGATCTGGTGAATTCGCTCGACGAGTACGAGCTGATGCGCATCATCCGCGACTACGGCGAGGAGCCGATGGCCCGGCGGATCGCAAATGCGATCGTCACCGCGCGAACGGAGGAGCCGATCACGACCACGACACGCCTCAGCGAAGTGATTCGCAGCGTGAAGAAGTCGCGGCCGCATCAGGGACGCGATCATCGACGCATGAGCGTCGATCCGTCGACGCTGACCTTCCAGGCACTGCGCATCGCCACGAATCGCGAGCTCGTCGAGCTCGATGCGTTCGCCGGCGACGCGGTGAGCGTCCTGGAGCCTGGCGCGCGTGCCGGCATCATCTCGTTCCACTCCCTCGAGGACCGCATCATCAAGCGCGCCTTCCGGCGGATGGAAGGGGAGTGCACCTGTCCGCCCGGCATGCCGGTCTGCGGATGCGGGGCGAAGGCAATCGTCGAGATCCTGACGCGCCATCCGGTCACTGCTTCAGAAGAGGAGTTGGGGAGGAATCCGAGATCGCGCAGCGCGAAGCTGCGTGTGGTGGAAAAGGTGTGAAGTCCCGCTCGGAGGTATCGAGCAAGGGTGAAGGTTGGGGAAGGGTTGGGTGTGTGTGCGGTCGGGGAGCTCGGGAGGGGTGGAGCGTGGAGCGTGGGTGTGTGTGGATGGCTCGTCGCATCGTGCTAGTAGGCAGATCTTCACCCTTGTTTGGTGTCTCCGCGCGGGCAGCGGTGCCCGGTCATGTACGCACAGAAAAAATCGATCGACAACACGCACATCGTGCGGGAACGGGATCGCCAGCGGCATCGTGAGCTGCTGGCCGTACTCTCGCTCGGGATCCCGATCGGTCTCTTTCTGCTCCTCTTCACCTGGCAGAACCTCGAGGTGATCCGTCTCGGCCACGAGGCGACGCGGCTGCAGAAGCAGCTCAAGGATCTGGAGGCCGCCAACAAATCGCTGCAGCACGAGCTCGACACCATGACCGGTTTCGACTCCGTCGAGCAGCAGGCCGCGCAGCTCGGCTTCGAGCCGGCCGATCCGAAGGCCATCGTCATCGTCGAAGCCTCGACGCCAGGCCATAGCCCCGGAGGGCGCTGATGCAGATCTCGCAGCGCCGTCTCCTGCAACTGTTCGCGATCCTCGCGGCCTGGGCGATCGTCATCATCATCCGCCTGGCCTACATCCAGCTCGTGCGCCACGATCATTACGTCGCGCGCGCGCAGCGGCAGCAGGAGCGGACCCTCGAGCTGAATCCGGTGCGCGGCTCGATCGTCGACGTGCGCGGACGCATCCTCGCGGAGAGCGTCGCCGCGGAGTCGATCTACGCCGATCCGACCGCCATCCCCCGCGCGCAGATCAAGTCGATGGCGAAGTCGCTGGCAGGCATCAAGGCGTTGCAGCTCACCCAGAAAGCGCTGGAGCAGAAGCTGCGCGGCGGCGGAGGGTTCGCCTGGATCGCGCGGCAGCTGCCGCTCGCGGTCACGGCCGAGGTGCGCAAGCTGAAGCTGCCGGGGATCTACTTCCTCGAGGAGCATCGCCGTTCCTATCCACGCGGATCGCTGGCCGCCAATGTGGTCGGTTACGCCGGTCTCGACGGCGAAGGGCTGGGCGGCATCGAGCACGCGCTCGACGATCACGTGCGCGGCACACCCGGCAAGGTCACGCTGCTGCGCGACGCGCGGCGCGGGATGTACCTGGTGGGCGGCGACGGCAAGAACGCGGCGCGGAACGGACACCACGTGGTCCTGACCATCGACAGCGTGATCCAGTTCATCGCCGAGCGCGCCCTGCAGAAGTCGATGGAGCGCTACCGCGCCACCGGCGGCTCGGTACTGGTGATGAACCCGAGCGACGGCGCGATCCTGGCGATGGTCTCCGCGCCGACCTTCGACCCGAACCGCTTCGGCGAGTTCCCGCCGAACGCCTGGCGCAACCGCAACGTGCAGGATCTTTACGAGCCGGGATCGACCTTCAAGATCGTCACCGCCGCGGCAGGCCTCGAAGAGCGGCTGGTCACGCCGTCGCAGATGATCGATTGCGGCAACGGATCGATCACCATCGGCGGCGTCACCATCGGCGAGCACGACGGGCATCGCTATCCGATGCTCAGCTTCGAGGACGTGATCGTGCAGTCGTCGAACGTCGGCAGCGTGCGGGTCGGTCTTTCCCTCGGGCAGCAGCGCTTCTACGGCTGGATCCGCAAGTTCGGTTTCGGGGAGCGCACCGGCGTGCAACTGCCGGGCGAAGGCACCGGGCTGTTGCGTCCGACGCAGAAGTGGTCGGGCGCTTCGAACGCCAGCATGTCCATCGGCCAGGAGATCGGCGTCACGCCGTTGCAGGTGGTGCGGGCCATGGGCGTCCTCGCCAACAACGGCCTGCGCGTCGAGCCGCGCATCGTCGAGCGTGTGGTCGCGGAAGACGGCACCACCGTCTGGACGCCGCCGCGCCAGGAGCCGGTGCGGGTCGTGTCGGAAAAGACCGCCGCGGTGATGAACGAGATCCTCAAGAACGTCGTCACGCGCGGCACCGGCAAAACCGCTGCGCTGGCCGAGCACGTCGTGGCCGGCAAGACCGGCACGGCGCAGAAGGCGGGCCGCGGCGGCTACATGGCCGGCAAGTACGTCGGCTCGTTCGCCGGTTACGTTCCGGCCGACCGTCCGCGCCTGGTGATCCTGGTGGTGGTCGACGAACCGAGGCCGGAGCATTACGGCGGCATCGTGGCCGGGCCGGTCTTCAAAGAGGTGGCCGAGGCGAGCCTGCGGTACCTCGGTGTCGAGCCGACCCTGCCGTCGCGCTCGATCGAAGTTCGCCCGCCGCTGCTGGCCGCAATTTCGCAATCTCCCGCGCCGAACAGGGGTGCGGCCGGAGTGCCCGACCTGCGCGGCCTCGACGCACGCGCGGCGATCGCCAGAGCGGTCCGAAGTGGCCTCGTGGTCCGCGCAACAGGAAGCGGCGTGGTGACATCACAGAAACCAGAACCGGGCGGAGCCCTGCCGGCGGACCGGCAGCTCACGCTGAAATTTTCGGAGGCGCGCGGATGAAGCTGACGGAGCTCCTCCGCGACGTGCCGGTGCGCGAAACGCGCGGCGACGTCGACGTCGACATCACCTCGGTGACCCCAGACTCGCGCCTGGTCCGCAAGGGCTCGCTCTTCGTGGCGATCCCCGGCACCGCCAAAGACGGCGCGCAGTTCATCCCGCAGGCGAAAGAGAAGGGAGCCGCGGCCATCGTTGGCGTGGACAGCAGTGCGACCGTCATCGTCGACGACGCACGCGCCGCGCTGTCGCTGATCGCGGCGAACTTTTACGGCCGTCCGGCCGACAAGCTCTCGCTCGTCGGCGTGACCGGCACGTCGGGCAAGACCACCACCACGCGGATGATCGAGTCGGTCTTCGACGCGACTGACGAACCGGTGGGGCTGATCGGCACGATCGAATATCGCGCCGGCAGCGAGCGTCTCTCCGCCGATCGCACCACGCCTGACGCGGTCGTGCTGCAGGAGTGGTTCGCGAAGATGGTCGACGCCGGCGTCAAGCACGCGGTGATGGAAGTGTCGTCGCACGCGCTCGCCCTGCACCGCACGCACGGCATCCGGTTCGCGGCGGCGGTCTTCACCAACCTCTCGCGCGAGCATTTCGACTTCCACGGCAACTTCGAGAACTACTA
This sequence comes from Thermoanaerobaculia bacterium, assembly GCA_036398925.1. Lineage (GTDB taxonomy): Bacteria > Acidobacteriota > Thermoanaerobaculia > Gp7-AA8 > Gp7-AA8 > DASWOB01. The sequence continues at coordinate 34,515 of DASWOB010000053.1, read as the reverse complement.
CGCGGCGAAGCGGATGCTCTTCGACCAGATCGATCGCACCCGCCAGACCGCGGTCGTGAACATCGACGACGAGCATGGCCGCCGGCTGGCGGGGGAGCTCGGCGCGAACGCGCTGACCTTCGGCCGCGACGCGACCGCGGACATTCATCCGGACGAAGATTTCTCAATCACCGTCGAAGGGTTGCGCGGCACGGTGGTCACCCCGCGCGGCGACGTGCGCGTCGAGTCGCAGCTCATCGGGCTGCCGAACCTCTACAACTGGCTTGGTGCGATCGGTGCGTGTCTCGTCGTCGGCATGAATAGCGAGGCAATCGAAGCGGGGATTCGCAACCTTACCGCGGTGCGCGGACGTTTCGAGCGCGTGGCCAGCAATGGCGGCCCGACCGTGATCGTCGACTACGCGCACAAGCCGGATGCGCTCGAGAAGCTGCTGCACGCCGTGCGCGAGATCGCGCAGCAGCGCAAGGTGACGGTGCTGTTCGGCTGCGGCGGCGATCGCGACAAAGGCAAGCGGCCGGAGATGGGAGCGATCGCCTCGCGCCTGGCGGACGAGGTCATTGTCACGAGCGACAACCCGCGCAGCGAAGAGCCGCAGGCGATCCTGAACGAGATCGTCGCCGGGATCGACAAACAGAACTATCGCGTGGAGGCCGACCGCGGCACTGCCATCGAGCAGGCCATCGCCTCCGCATCGGGCGACGACGTGATCGTCATCGCCGGCAAGGGCCACGAGACCTATCAGCTCGTCGGCGACCGCGTCATTCACTTCGACGACCGCGAGGAAGCCGAGCTCGCACTCAAAAGACGTAACGAAAAACAGTCATTGAATTGATCATGAATACTATCTATTATTTCGAGAGTCCGATCCGGTGCCGCGTTCCGGCTCCGTCGGTCCGTTTCGGTGAGGGTGAGTGGATGGTGCCCGTCCGGCAGTCCCTGGGGAAGGGGGCGGTCACGGTCATCGAGGATGAAACGCGGCGGAGTCGGAAGGCGGCATCGTCCTTCATTACGGCAGGCTTCACGGCACGGGAGGTCTCATGCCGCGGCTGACCTTCGCTGAGCTCGCGGACATGATCGGCGGCCGGGTCGTCCAGAATGGCGACGCTGCCTCCTCTTCGGTGGTCATCGATTCGCGCGAGGTGAAAGACGACTCCGTCTTCTTCGCCATCATCGGCGAGCGCCTCGACGGACACACCTTCCTCACGCAGGCGTTCGAGAAGGGTGCGCGCGGCGCGGTGGTCTCACGCGTTCCTCAGGACGTCCCCCCCGACCGCGCCATCGTGCAGGTCGACGACACCACCGTCGCGCTGCAGCGCCTCGCGACGTCGATCCGCGATCGCTACGACTTTCTCCTGATCGGCATCACCGGGTCGGCCGGCAAGACCACCACCAAGGAGATGATCGCCACGCTGATCGGCACCGAGCGCAAGACCTTCAAGTCGTGGGGCAACTTCAACAACCTCATCGGCGCGCCGCTCTGCGTCGACAACACGCCCGACGGCACCGAAGTGGTTGTCAGCGAGATGGGGATGAACCACAAGGGCGAGATCGCCCAGATCGCCGGCTGGACCCGTCCGAACGTCGGCGTCTACACGAACATCGGCCCGGTACACATCGAGTTCTTCGGCACGGTCGAGAAGATCGCCGAGGCGAAGAGGGAGTTGCTCGAGAACGTGGTGCCGGGCGGCACGATCGTGGTGAACAACGACAACGAGCACGTGGTCCGCATCAGCCGCGGCTTCAACGGGAAGATCGTGAGCTACGGCGTCGAGAACGAGGCCGACTACCGCGCGGTCGACATCCGGGACCGCGGTCTCCTCGGCTCGCACTTCACCCTCAGTGCGGAAGGGGAGCGGCGCACGTTCGATCTCGCCCTGCCGGGGCGTCACAACCTCGACAACCTGCTCGCCGCGATTGCCACCGCGCGCGCCATCGGCATCTCGTGGGAAGGCATCGAGCGCGGAGTGTCCGAGGTGAAGCCGGCTTATCACCGCGGCGTGACGGTGCCGTTTCGCGGTGCGACGCTCTACGACGACACCTACAACTCGAATCCGTACGCGCTGGCGCGGACGCTCGAGCTGATGACCCAGGCCGACGTCGCCGGCCGCCGCATCGCCGTGATCGGCGACATGCTGGAGCTCGGCGAGGCGGAGATGCAGTTCCATCGCGAAGCGGGTGCGGCCATCCCGCGCGCCATCGACGTCGTGATCGGCGTCGGCACACGCACCACGGCGCTGCTCGAAGGGGCGCGGACCGCGGGATTTGCCAACGACGCCCTGCACCACTTCGACAACGCCGAGGCGGCGGGTGAGTTCCTGAAGACGTTCGTGCGCGAGGGAGATCTCGTGCTGCTGAAGGGTTCGCGCGGCGTCGGCCTGGACAAGGCCATTGCCATGCTGGAGGCGCAACGATGACGTTCATCGTTCATCACTCATCGTTCATCGTTTCGTGGAGTGAAGCGTAATGCTGTATCACCTACTGTACGCGCTGCGCGAGCAGGTCGTCGGCTTCAACGTCTTCCGGTACATCACCTTCCGGACGGCCTTTGCCGCGCTGACCGCGCTCATGATCTCGTTCATCCTCGGGCCGTGGCTGATCGAGCGGATGCGCCGCGTGAAGCTCGGCCAGTACATCCGCGAGGAAGGGCCGAAGTCGCACCAGCAGAAGGCCGGCACGCCGACCATGGGCGGCATCCTGATCAACGTCGCGATCCTGATTCCGACGATCCTCTGGGCCGACATCTTCAATCCCTACATCTGGATCATCCTCTTCGTGACCTTCGCCTACGCGGCCATCGGGTTCATCGACGACTACCGCAAGCTGGTCAAGAAGCGGAACCTCGGCCTGACCGCGAAGGAGAAGTTCGGCGCGCAGTTCGCCGTGGCCGCACTGGCCGCGTTCGCGATCGCCTACCTGCCGATGCTCCGCAACAACTACTCGACCGCGATCACGCTGCCGTTCATCAAAGACTTCGTCATCAACCTCGGCATCCTCTACATCCCGTTCGTGATGGTGGTCCTGGTCGGCGCATCGAACGCGGTGAATCTGACGGACGGTCTCGATGGCCTGGCCATCGGCTCCACGCTCGTCGCCGCCACCACGTACACCATCCTCACCTACGCCTCCGGCCACGCGCGCATCGCCGATTACCTGCGCATCGCCTGGGTGCCGCAGACCGGTGAATTAGCGGTCTTCTGCGGAGCGATGGTCGGGGCATCACTCGGCTTCCTCTGGTTCAACGCGCATCCCGCGGAGATCTTCATGGGCGACGTCGGCTCGCTCTCGCTCGGTGGCGCAATCGGCTGCCTGGCCGTGATGATCAAGCAGGAGATCCTGCTGGTGCTGGTGGGCGGCCTGTTCGTGCTCGAGGCGATGTCGGTGATCCTTCAGGTCGCGTCGTTCAAGATCACCGGACGACGGATCTTCAAGATGTCGCCGCTCCATCACCACTTCGAACTATCGGGGTGGAAGGAGACGAAGGTCGTCGTCCGCTTCTGGATCATCGCCATCATCTTTTCGGTCGTCAGTCTCGCCACTCTCAAACTGCGCTAAATGAAGACTCTCGTGATCGGGGCGGCAAAGTCGGGCGTCGCGGCAGCGAATTTTCTCGCTGCATGCGGAGAGTCCGTGGTGCTCGCCGACAACAACGCGGAGCCGAAGCTTCCGTACGAGCTCCACGACCAGGTGGAGCGCGCATTCGGCCGCGATGATGAAGCGCTGCTCGACGACGTGCGCGAGATCGTCCTCAGCCCCGGCGTGCCGATGACGATTCCGCTGCTGCAGCACGCGGCGGCGCGCGCCATCCGCGTCATCGGCGAGATCGAGCTCGCCTATCGGTATCTGCAGGGCACGGTCATCGCCATCACCGGCTCGAACGGTAAGTCGACCACCACCGCGCTGATCGGCGAGATCCTGCGTGTCGCGGGACGGCAGCCGGTCGTGGCCGGGAACATCGGCGAGCCGCTGATCGCCTCGCTCGACCTGGAGCGTCCGCGCAGCTACGTGCTCGAGCTCTCGTCGTTCCAGCTCGAGGCGGTCGACACCTTCCACGCGAACGTGGCGCTCCTGCTGAACATCACCCCCGATCACATGGATCGCTATCCGACCTTCGACGCCTACGCCGCGGCGAAATTCCGGATCTTCCGCAACCAGGAATCGGGCGACGTCGCCATCACCAACGCCAACGATCGCCGCGAGGCCACCCGCGATTCGCGCGTGAAGCAGTGGCGCTTCTCCGCGTCGCAGCCGGTCAACGAGGGCGCCTGGTTCGACGGCACCGATCTCGTGATCAACACCGGCGGCGAGAAGCGTCACATCCCGCGCTCGTCGCTGCGGCTCGAGGGGAGCGCGAACATCGAGAACGCCCTCGCCGCCTGGCTGGCCGCGCGCGCGGTCGGCATCGACGACGTCGACGTGCAGATCGCCTTCGGCACGTTCCCCGGCCTGCCGCACCGCATGCTGCTCGTCCGCGAACTGGCCGGCGTGAAATGGATCAACGACTCCAAAGGAACCAACGTCGACGCGACCCTCAAAGCGCTGGAAGGTTTCGGCGCGCAGAGCGTCTGGCTGATCCTCGGCGGCAAGGACAAGGCGGGCGAATTCGAGCGGATGCGCGACCTCGTCCGCGACAAAGCGCGCGGCGTGATCACCATCGGCGCCGCGGCGTCGCGCATCGCCGAGGCGCTGGACGGCGCGACCCGCATCCACGCGTCGGGCGACATGCAGAACGCGGTGAGCTACGCACGCGAGCAGGCCAAAGCCGGCGACGTCGTATTGCTCTCGCCGGCCTGCGCCAGCTTCGACCAGTTCCGCAACTTCGAACATCGCGGCGAAGTGTTCGAGCAGCTCGTGAGGGACCTCGCATGAGCCGCAAGCTGACCTATGACTCCTGGCTGTTCGGCGCGGCGATGCTGATCGTCGTAGTCGGGCTGGTGATGATCTACAGCGCGTCGGCGATCATCGCCACGCAGCGCCTCGGCTCCGCGAATCCTTATCACTTCATGATCCGGCAGCTGGTGTTCCTCGGGGCCGGCGCGGCGCTCATGTGGGCGCTGATGCACGTCGATACGACCCTGCTCCGCCAGCCGCGCATGGTCTACGGCGCGATGGGTCTGGTGGCTCTCGGCCTGATCATCCCGCTGTTTCAGTCGCCCATCAACGGCACGCACCGCTGGCTCCAGTTCCCCGGCTTCCAAGTCCAGCCGTCGGAGTTCACGAAGCTGATCATGGTGCTCTTCCTGGCCTCGTTCCTCTCGCGTCGCGAGGAGCGGATGCACGAGGTCACGACGACGCTGCTGCCGCTCGGTTTCATCCTGGCGTTCTACGCGGGACTGATCCTGCTCGGCCGCGATTTCGGCACCGCCATGACGCTGGTGCTGGTCGCGTGCGGAATGATCTTCTCGGCCGGCATCGCCTGGCGTTACGTCGCGATCTGTTCACTCGCGCTGATCCCCGCGGCCGGCTACTTCGCGTTGAGCGCGGCCTATCGGCGCGAGCGTCTGCTGTCGTTCCTCAATCCGGAAGCCGATCCGCTCGGCAGCAGCTTTCAGGCGATGCAGTCGCTGATCGCCCTCGGCACCGGCGGTTTCTCCGGGCTGGGAATCGGCAACGGACGGCAGAAGCTCTTCTTTCTGCCCGAGCCGCACACCGATTTCATCTTCGCCATCATTGGCGAGGAGCTCGGCTTCATCGGCGCGCTGCTGGTGCTCGGCGCGTTCGCGTTCCTTGCCTGGCGCGGCTTCCAGGTCGCGCGCGGCTCGCACGATCGTTTCGCGTTTTACGGCGCCATCGGCCTCACGCTGATGATCGCCATTCCGGCGCTGATCAACATCAGCGTCACCCTTTGCCTGCTTCCGACGAAAGGCCTCCCGTTGCCGCTCGTCAGCTACGGCGGCTCGTCGCTGCTGGTGAGCATGAGCGCGATCGGGATGCTGCTCAATTTTTCACAACAGTCGACCTGACAACTACGAGGTGTCGTGATGGGCGAGACGGGCGGAAAGACACTGATGATCGCGGGAGGTGGAACGGGGGGACACATCTACCCCGCCATCGCCATCGCGAAGGAGTTCCTCGCGCGCGACGCGTCGCGCCGCGTCATCTTTGTCGGCACCGAGCGCGGTCTCGAAAAGACCATCGTCCCGAAGGCCGGCTTCCCCCTCGAGTTCATCGACGTCGGTGGGCTGAAAGGCAAAGGCGGGATGGACCTGATCCGCAACGTCTTCAAGCTGCCGCTCGGCTTCATCCAGGCGTGGAAGCTGGTCGGCAAGCATCGCCCCAGCGTCGCTCTTGGCGTCGGCGGCTACTCATCCGGTCCGGTGCTCGTGGCCGCGAAGCTGCGCGGCGTTCCGACGCTCATCCACGAGGCGAACGCCTTCCCCGGCCTGGCCAACCGCGTTCTCGGCCGCTTCGTCAGCGCCGTCGCGGTCGCGTTCAAAGAGGCGCTGCCGCGGCTCAAGCGGAATGACGGCATCGTCACCGGCAACCCGATCCGCCGTGAGTTCTTCGGCGTCACGAAGACCCCGCTGCCCAAACGCCGCCTGCTGCTGTTCGGCGGCTCGCAGGGCTCGCGCATCCTCAACGAGACCATGGCCGGCGCGCTGCTGTTCCTGGCGCGGCTGCGCGACCAGCTCGACATCGTCCATCAGACCGGGCCGAAGGATCTGGAGATGATCCAGAAGGCCTATCGTGACTCCGCGTTCGCCGACACGCGGGTCGTGCCGTATCTCGATCCGATGGTCGATGAGATCGCGGCCGCGGATCTCGTGGTCAGCCGCGCCGGCGCGATGACCATCGGCGAGCTGTCGGCCGCCGGACGGGCCGCCATCCTGATCCCTTTTGCCGCGGCGACGAACAACCATCAGGAGCTGAACGCGCGCGTCGTCGAGCGTGCCGGCGGCGCCATCGTCATCACCGAAGCGGAGCTTTCGCCGGAGCGTCTGGCCGGCGCCATCAGCGAAATCGTCAACGATCCGGCGCGCGCCGCGCGCATGGGGGAGGCGACGAAACTGCTCGCTACGCCCGATGCATCGAAATCCATCGTCGATTTGATCGAGAAAATTCAGAGAAGTTAATTGCTTCCTACTCTTCACACACATAAAATTCAGGATTAAGACGCCACCAACGTAATGAATTTCGTAGATATTAAAAACATCCATTTCGTCGGCATCGGCGGAATCGGGATGAGCGGCCTGGCGGAGATCCTCGCGGGCGCGGGCGTCGCGGTGTCGGGCTGCGATCTCAAACGCTCCCCCTCCACGCAGCTTCTCGCGAGCCGCGGCATCGACGTGCAGATCGGTCACGACCCCGCGCACCTCACCAGCGAGACGGAGCTGGTGGTCATCACCTCCGCCGTCCGCGGTGAGCATGCCGAGGTCGAAGCGGCGCGCATCAAGGGCATCCGCATCATGAAACGCGCGGAAGTCCTCGGCGAGATCGTCAACGCCAAGCGTTCGGTCGGAGTTTCGGGCACGCACGGCAAGACCACCACCTCCGCGATGATCTCTGTCGTCCTCGAAGAGGCGGGCATCGATCCGACCATGCTGGTCGGCGGGATCCTGCGCAACTTCCTGACGAACGCCAAGCGCGGCGCCGGCGACGTCCTGGTGGTCGAAGCGGACGAATACGACCGCACCTTTCACCGCCTCCACCCGGAGATCGCGGTAGTGACGAACATCGAGGCCGATCACCTCGAGTACTACGGCTCGCTGCAGAACATCCTCGACGCGTTCCGGATCTTTCTCGACGGCGTGAAGCCGGGCGGCTCGATCGTGGCTTGCATCGACGATGAAAACGTGGCGAAGGTGGTCCGCGAAACGACCTCGCACCGTGTCGTGACCTACGGCCTTTCGGAGATGGCCGAGGTGCGGGCGATGAACCTGACCTTTTCGGATCGCGGCTCGTCGTTCGACGTGCCGGGTGTCGGCTTCTTCAAGCTCTTCGTGCCGGGCGAGCACAACGTGCGTAACGCGCTGGCGGCGGTCGCGGTCGCACGAGAGCTCGGCGTCGAGGCGCATGCGATCGGCAGCGGCCTGGCGAAGTTTCTCGGGGTCGATCGCCGCTTCCAGATTCTCGGCGAGTACCACGGCGCGCTGATCGTCGATGATTACGCGCATCACCCGACCGAGGTCCGCGCCACGCTCGAAGCGGCCCGCGGCGGCTACCCGCAGCGACGCCTGGTGGCGCTGTTCCAGCCGCATCTCTACTCGCGGACACGCGACTTCGCGGACGACTTCGGCACCGCGCTCAGCATCGCTGACGTCGCCCTCGTCTCGCCGATTTACGCGGCGCGCGAAGTGCCGGTCGAGGGCGTCTCCGCGCGCCTGATCGCCGAGAACGCGAAGAAGGTGGAGTTCCTAGACCGCAGCAACGCCGCGATCGTGAACGAGCTCCGCCGCCGCCTGCAGCCGAACGACATCTTTATCGCCATGGGCGCGGGCGACGTCCACGAGATCGCCGAAGAGCTGGTGAGAGGAGAAGCGTCATGAGCTTCGACACCACCGCTTCGCGGTTCCTCCGTCCGCCGGATGTGGCCCGGCTGCGCCGCAACCACCGCCGCGTGCAGCTTCAGCGCGTGCTGCTGTTCCTCCGCAACGCCGGCCTGGTGGCGACGCTCGCGGTCATCGGCGTGCTGGTGTGGCGTCACGTGCAGTCGTCCCGGTTCGCCGTGCAGCACATCGAGATCTCCGGCGCCGCGCACACGCCGCGTGCGGCGCTCGACCGGGTCACGCAGCAGTACGTCGGCCTGAACCTGTTTCAGATCGACATCGGCCGAGTGCAGCACGACCTCGGTGGCCTGCCGTGGGTCAACCGCATCGACATCGAGAAGAAGCTGCCCGACACGCTGCGCATCAAGATCGCGGAGCGACGTCCGGTTGCCCTTGCCCGGGAAGGCGAGGTGCTGCGCTACGTCGATGAAAAGGGGGTGGCCTTCGCGGAGCTCTCCCCGACCGTCGGCGATGACGACCTTCCGCTCGTGGTCGACGCGCGCGGCGAAGAGCTGGCCCGCACGGTCACGCTGCTCATGGCACTGCGTAAAAGCGATCCGCACCTCTACGCGCGCATCTCCGAGGTGCGTCCCATTCCGCCGCGTGGTTTCGCCCTCTTCGATCGTCACCTCGGCGCGTTCATTTACGCGAACAGCGACGACATTTCCGCGAAGTGGCGCAGCCTCTACGCGGTTCTTCAGGCCGAGCAACACGCTCAGATCGTTTATGCCGACCTCCGTTTCGCCGACCGCATCGTGATCAAGCCCGCGAGGGCGGAGGCTATAGCCGCGATGTCTCCGCTTTCATCCGCCCCTGGCCCTCAGCCCTCGGCCCTCGGCCCTTCACCGTCCGCCCAGCAAGGAGCAACACATGTCCAGAACTGAAGACCGCTACATCGTCGCCCTCGATATCGGAACGTCGAAAGTCTGCGTCCTGGTCGGGGAGATCAACGACCGCGGACAGCTCGAGATCATCGGCAAGGGAACGTCGCCGATGAAGGGGACGCGGCGCGGCAACATCATCAACCTCGATCAGGCCACCGACGCCGTGAAAAAGGCCGTCGACGAGGCCGAGGTGATGGCCGGTCTGCAGATCGAGTCGGTGTACGTCGGGGTGGCGGGCGATCACATCCGCTCGGTCAACTCGCGCGGCGTCGTCTCGGTGGGGGGCAAGCACAAAGAGATCGCTCGCGAGGACATCGATCGGGTGATCGAAGCGTCGAAGTCGATCAACGTGCCGGCCGAGCTCGAACTGCTGCACGTCATCCCGCGCGAGTTCGTCGTCGACGGGCAGGACGGCATCCATGACCCGCTCGGCATGAACGCGGGGCGGCTCGAGGCGAACGTGCACATCGTCACCGGCGCGCGAACGCACAACCAGAACATCCTCACGTGCGTCAACAAAGCCGGCATCGCGGTGCAGGAGCTCGTGCTCGAACAGCTCGCGGCTGCCGAAGCGGTGCTCACGCAGGACGAGCGGGAGATGGGCGTCCTGCTGATGGACCTCGGCGGCGGCACGACCGACTACGCGGTCTTCCTCGAGGGGAACGTCATTCACACGAACGTGCTCCCGGTCGGCGCCGGCCACTTCACGAGCGACATCTCGGTCGTGCTGCGGACGCCGATGGAAGATGCGGAGCGGATCAAGAAGCGTTACGGCTGCGCGCTGGCGTCGCTGGTGACGCAGGACGACCCCATCGAAGTGCCGACGGTCGGCGGACGCGCGCCGAAGATTCTCTCCAAGCACGAGCTGACCGGCATCATCGAGCCGCGCGCGGCGGAGATCGCCAAGCTGGTCTTCCGCGATCTGGAGAAGGTGGGGCTCGAGAAAGAGATCCGCTCCGGCGTCGTACTGGTCGGCGGCGGCGCGGAGATGGATGGCATGGTGGAGATGGTCGAGCAGGTCTTCGATCAGCAGGCGCGCCGGGGCGTGCCGCGCGGTCTGGGTGGCCTCGCCGACACGGTCAACGGCCCGGAGTGGGCGGCCGCGTCGGGTCTCCTGCTGTGGGGACTGCGCAATCAGTCGAAGGTGCGGGCCAAGCGTCCGCGCAAGGGGCTGGGTAAAGTCGCCGATTCGTTCAAGAGCTGGTTCGCATGGTCGTAGATGAGACGACCTCTATGGTCGTAACGAAAAAAGATGTTGAATTTCATACGCATTTCTTTACTATTCCGGGAGACGGTAAATGATCACATTTGACGAACGGCCTGGCGATGGAACGCTGTCCGTGATGCTCGATGAAGGGCAGCTCGGTGCGAAGATCAAGGTCGTGGGCGTGGGCGGGGGTGGCGGGAACGCCGTCAACCGGATGATCCAGGCCGGCATCAAGGGTGTCGAGTTCCTCGTTGCGAACACCGACATCCAGGCGATGCGCAACGCGCTCGCGCCGGTCAAGCTGCAGATCGGCGGAAAGCTCACCAAAGGGCTTGGCGCCGGCGCGAATCCCGAGATCGGCAAACAGGCCGCGCTCGAAGATACCGATCGCATCCTCGAGGCGCTCTCCGGCGCCGACATGATCTTCATCACCACCGGTATGGGCGGCGGCACCGGCACCGGTGCGGCGCCGATCATCGCGTCGCTCGCCGCGGAGCTGGGCGCGCTGACGGTGGCGGTGGTGACCAAGCCCTTCGGCTTCGAAGGAAAGCGCCGCCGGGTGCAGGCCGAGCATGGCATCCGCGCCCTGCGCGACACCGTCGACACGCTCATCACCATTCCGAACGAGCGCCTGCTGAACTTCGTCGAGCGCGGTACGTCGCTCAACGACGCGTTCAAGATCGCGGACGACATCCTGCGCCAGGCGGTGCAGGGCATCTCGGACCTGATCACTGTGCCGGGCGAGATCAACCTCGATTTCGCCGACGTGAAGACGATCATGCACGGCATGGGCATGGCGCTCATGGGCACGGGCGTCTCGTCGGGCGAGCATCGCGCCGTCGAGGCCGCGCAGCGCGCGATCTCGTCGCCTCTCCTCGAGGAAGCGTCGATCGAAGGGGCCAAGGGCGTCCTGATCAACGTCACCGGCGGGCCCGACATGACCCTCTTCGAAGTGCACGAGGCGGCGTCGATCATCCAGGAAGCGGCCGACGAGGAAGCGAACATCATCTTCGGCACGGTCATCGATCCGAAGATGAAAGACGAGATCAAGGTCACGGTCATCGCCACCGGGTTCGACGCGGCCACCAAGGGCCTGCTCAATTCACGCGGTGAGTCGCTGTCGCACAACAGCGGCTCCGGCGCGCGCATGTCGCAGCCGCCCGCGCAGGCGCCGAGCGCCCCGTTCCGCCCCTTCGCGCCGAAAGACATCGCCGCGCAGCATGAAGAACCGGCCGCGCCGCCGCAGATCGGCGCCGAAGGAGAGATCTACGATCCCCCGTTTTTTCGCAGAGGATTCAGCCGCCCCGACGGCTCCGGAGGCTTCGGGCCGATGGCGGCGAATGATTTCGGCAATGACCTCGATATTCCGACGGTGATCCGCAACCTGAGCGACTAGAACACGAGAAGAGCCGGGGCCTCAGAGCCTCGGCCGAGCGCACCCCTCCTGTGCGCTTGAGGTCCGGGGGAGAGGGCCCCCGGACCAACTGCTCCCACCGGGGCGCCGTTACTTCCGAACGGCGCCCCGATTTTTTTGCGTCCAGGCAAGCCGCGCAAAAAGAAACGGCCGCCCCCTTGCGAGGAGCGGCCGCCTTCCGAAGCAGTTGCTGAAGCTTACTGCTCTTTCGTCTTTTCGATCTGCTGGACGCGCTCGCTCAGCTGCTCGATCGTCTTCTGCTGTTCCTGGACGACCTTGGTCAGCGTCGCAACGATGTCCATGGCGCTGATGTAGCGGCGGTCGTACTCCTGCGACACCGCGACCGGCACGTCTTCGGCGATGAAGCCGACGTACGGCTCCTGCTGCGGGTCGTTCTTGTACTTGTAGGTGACCGGCTTGAGCGCGGCGACGGTCTTCATTGCCTCTTCGCCGCTCAGCTCCTGGATGTTCTCTTTGAACGTGCGGCTCGAGCCGGTCGTCCAGACGCCGCCGGTGGTCACGTGCGCGCCGTTGCCGTTCGCGGTGTTCGTACCGACGATGAGCGGCTGCGTCGGATTGGAGGTGGCGATGCCGACGAAGCCGCCCGACGAGTTGATGGTCAGGGTCTTCGGGGTGGACGCGTCGGTGGAGATGGCCGAGATGTCGCTCTGCGAGCCGTTCAGGCTCGGCAGGATGCGGATGACCCGGTTGGTCGAGTTCAGCGCGAGCGTGGCCGAGTCGCCGATCCAGAGCTGGCGATTGCTCGTGCGGTTCGTGCCGAGGATGAAGGCGATACCGTCGGTCGAGGTGTTCGCGGCCTGGAAGAACTCCTGGCCGGTGAACATCAGGCGCGCCTTGTTCTGGGTCGAGTCGGAGACGTCGACGCGGGTGTTGGCGTTCGGGCTGGCCGTGCTGAAGCCGACGTCACCGTCTCCGGCGATGTCGATCGAGCTGGTCGGCGCGCCCGGACGGATGCGGAACGACAGCCTCGAGCCGCCGGTCAGGTCGCGGATGAAGAAGTTCGCTTCGTTCGAACCGATGTCCCACGTCTGCGCCGTGAAGCCGCCGGTGTTGGCCTGCTCGAGACGGATGGCCGGGGTGTCGCCGGTGGTGACGTGGACGTCGAGGAGCGGGTTCGACTGCTGGATACCGAGCTTACCGGTGCTCTTCACGTAGAGCGAGTTCGCCGGAGCGGCCGCTTCGATGGTCATCGGGTTGCGCGCGGCCGTCGAGTCTTCGATCGAGAACTTGTTCGCGCCGCCGCTGGCCGAGTCGTTCGCGATGATGCGCCAGTCGTTGGCGGGGAAGCCGGCCGACGCGGACGTGTCCTCGAAGTGGATGCGGAGGTTGTTCTCCTTGAGGCGCAGCGTGTCGAAACCGAACGACTCGCCGTCGACGCAGTCGAAGCCGGTGCAGGTGCTCGACTGCACGATGAGGTCATCCGGGATGACCTGGTCGTCGGTCTGCACGCGGCCCGGGCCGCCGTTGCTGGTCGTCGAAAGCTTGCTGCTGTTGCCTTCGTCGTTCGCCTCGGCTTCCGGCGTGTCGATCACGAAGGCGCCGTTGAGAACCATGAACGCGCCCGACTGCACGACGGCGCGATTGAGGCCGTTCGCCTTCATGATGCGGGCGACTTCCTTGTCGTCTCCCGCTTCACGTGCGTTGGCGAGCTGCGACTTGACGCTGCCCGAAACGCGCGGCACGAGACGCAGCTCGTAGGTGTACGAGCCGTCGACGTTGCCTTTACCGAGCGAGCGGATGTTGAACGACGCCTTGCCGTGGTACGTCTCCGTCCACGTCTCGCCGTCGGCGTTCTGCACGGTCAGTTGCAGCGCGTCGTGATCGGCGCTCGGCGCCCATTCGATGCTCGATGCACTGACGGTGGTCGTGCCGACCGGCTCGCTCACCTTTTCCTTTGCGATTGCGACGAGGGGAAGGGCGGTAATCAATAAAACGGACAGAATTCGAGAAACCTTCATCGATGCCTCCTTTAAGGCTGCCAGACCGATATGAAGAAACACTCCGAGCGGAGAACCCCTGGGGGAACTGCGGACCTGATTGGACTCGGCCAATATAGGTCATCCGGGACGGTACTTCCACGTGCTGATGGGAAATTTTGGATTTCCGGATTGGACGCACGCCCCCGGCGGAGCGTTTACTCCCATTCGATCGTCGATGGCGGTTTCGACGAAACGTCGTACACCACACGATTTACACCGCGCACCTCGTTCACGATCCGCCGCGAGACGCGGTCCAGCAGCTCGTGCGGCATGCGATACCAGTCGGCGGTCATGAAGTCGGTCGTTTCCACGGCTCGTAGAGCGAGCACGTTCTCGTACGTCCGCTCGTCGCCCATCACGCCGACCGTGCGCACCGGCAGCAGCACCGCAAACGCCTGACCGATCTCACGATAGAGACCCGCTTTGCGGATCTCCTCGATGAAAATCTCGTCGGCGTTCTGCAGCACTTCCACCCGCGCCGCGTTGACCTCGCCGAGGATGCGCACCGCCAGACCGGGGCCGGGGAAGGGATGGCGCCAGACGAACTCCGGCTCCAGACCGAGCTCGATGCCGAGCTGGCGCACCTCGTCCTTGAACAGCTCCCGCACCGGCTCGATCAGCTTCAGCCCCATCTTCTCGGGCAGTCCGCCGACGTTGTGATGCGTCTTGATCACCGCCGATGGTCCTTTGATCGAGACCGACTCGATGACGTCGGGGTAGAGCGTCCCCTGCACGAGAAACTCGACGCCCGGGATGCGCTTCGCCTCTTCCTCGAAGATGGCGATGAACTCGTTGCCGATCCGCTTCCGCTTGATCTCCGGGTCGTCGATTCCCGCCAGTTTGTCGTAGAAGCGCTGCTTCGCGTCGACGGCCACGATGTGCATGCCCAGCCCCTCGGACAGACGGGAGACGACCTGCATCGCCTCGTTCTTCCGGAGCACGCCGTTGTCGACGAAGATCGCCGTCAGTTGCGAGCCGATCGCCTCCGCCACCAACAGCGCCGCGACCGATGAGTCGACGCCGCCGCTGACCGCCGCGATGACGTGCCGATCGCCCACCGCCTTCCGGATCTCCTCGACCTTGCGCTTGCGAAAGTCGCCGATGTCCCAGTTCGGTTTGCAGCCGACGATGTCGAACAGGAAGTTCTTGAGGATCTGTCCCCCCGCCTCGGTCTGCGTGACCTCCGGATGGAACTGGATGCCCCAGCAGCGCCGCTCCGCGTTTTCGAAGGCGGTGAGCGGCGCGCTCGGTGAGGTCGCGGTCGTGCGGAAGCCGGGAGGTCCTTCGAGGATGCGATCGCCGTGGCTCGCCCACACCCGCTGATGCACCGGGGTGTTGGCGAAGAGGGGCGACTCCGCGGTGACGTCGATCTCCGCACGGCCGTACTCCCGCTCCGCCGCTGCCTCCACTTTGCCGCCGAGCAGGTACGCCGTCAGTTGCATGCCGTAGCAGATGCCGAGGATCGGCACGCCGAACTCGAACACCTCGCGCGAACAGATCGGCGCCGCCTCCGAATAAACCGACTGCGGCCCCCCTGAAAGGATGATCGCCGTCGGCGCCAGCGCGCGGATTTTCTCCACCGGATAGTCGAACGGATGGACCACCGAGAACACCCGGTTCTCGCGAATCCGGCGGGCGATCAGCTGCGTGTACTGCGATCCGAAATCGAGGACGAGAACGGTCTGGTCGGGCTGCATGGCGGCGGATTGTATGTGTAAGTTGGCTGTTGGCTGGTAGCTCTTGACTTGGCTCTTAGCTGTTAGCTCTTCGCTCTTGGGGGTGTGCCGCGGCTCGTCGTGCGAGTTGACCGCTCGGATCTGGACGGATGGCGCCTGCGCCCCTAAGAGCTAAGAGCTAACAGCTAAGAGCCAACAGCCGTCTGAGGTGGGGTGCCGCCGGTGCCAGCCAAAGCGCCGGCGGCTGATGAGGATGGGTGGCGGGCTAGTGCATCGTCCGGTGATTGCGATGCGGCGGGTGTGTCATCGCTAACTAGGACGGAGCAGAGCGCGGCATGTTGCGCACCCGGGGTGCGTGTTCACCGAAATGAAAAAGCGCCGGCGAGGCGGCGCTTTTCATCGCGATGCGTGAGCGGATGCTTACAGCAAATTCCGAAGCTCTTTGCCCGGCTTGAACCGAATCGTGTTGCCGGGTGGGATCTTCACCTCGACGCCGGTTTTCGGATTGCGGCCGATCCCCTTCTTCCGCTGTTTGACCTGGAAGACGCCGAAGCCGCGCAGCTCGATACGCTGCCCGCGGGCAAGCGCGTTTCGGAGGCCCTCGATCACCGTGTCGACGGCCTGAGCCGCCTTCACGCGCGAAATTTCCGATGCCTCCGCGACCTTGTTGACGATGTCCGCCTTGATCATCCGTACCTCCGGAAGGCGTTGATGATACACGAGATGAGCGATCGTCACCGAATCGACCTCTGGCTCAAGCTGGTCTGCCTCTTCAAGCATCGGGCGGAGGCGACCGATGCCTGCAAAGGCGGCCACGTCAAACTCAATGGCGTCCGCACCAAACCAGCCGCGGCCGTCAAAGAGGGCGACGTCGTTGAGTTCTTCCTCGGCGACGTCTATCGCAAAGTGGTCGTGCAGGGCCTCCCGGCCGGCAACGTCTCCAAAGAGATCGCCCGCACCATGTATCTCGACGAGACCCCCGTCCTCGAAAAGGACAAGCTCGACCGTTCCGGCGGCATCTACCGCGAACGGGGCACCGGCCGCCCGACTAAACGAGACCGGCGCGATCTGGAGAAGCTGCGGGGGTAGCGCGGAGTGTGCGTGGGCGATGCATCATTTGATGTATCTTCCCTCCGCGACCGTGGCGGCCGACGACGAGACTCTTCTCTTCATCGAACGCCACAAGGTTGAGGGGCTAAGGCATCGGCTACGTGGATGCCCACCTTCTCGCCGCCGTAGCCAGTGATCTCGGGCTGGTGTCTCCGCTGGCCTAACGCAACGGGATCTCTCCTGCGAATCGTGCGAGCGCGGAGCTGCGCGGCTTTGCCGCGTCAGCTCCCGCGCCGGTTACGCGTTCACGAAGCGTCGCATGTCCACGTTCGCCATCAGACCGATGCAGATGAAGAACATCATCGTCGACGAGCCTCCGTAGGAGATCAGCGGCAGGGGGATGCCGGTGGTCGGGAGGATGCCGATCTGCATGGCCACGTTGATGAAGATGTGGAAGACGAAGAAGGCTATTAAACAGATGACGAGGAAGGTACCTCCTCGATCCCTTGCGTGTTTCGCGAATGTCAGCGACTGGATGATCAGGAACAGGTATAGACCCAGCGTGATCACCACGCCGATGAAGCCCCATTCCTCGCCGAGGACGGCGAAGATGAAGTCGGTATGCCGGGCGGGGAGGAACTCGAGCTTGGCCTGGGTGCCGTGGCGGAAGCCTTTGCCGTGGATGCCGCCGGAGCCGATGGCGATCTTGGCCTGCGTGACCTGGTAGCCGGAGCCGAGCGGATCGCGCTCCGGGTTGAGGAAGATCATCACGCGCTCTTTCTGGTACGGCTTGAGGAAAAACGCCCAGCCGAGCGGCAGCGAGATCGCGGCGATGAGGATCATCGCGATCCACACCTTCGGGCGGATGCCGCCGAAGAACATCGCCACGGCGATGAGCGGGAAGAACGATGCCGCGGTACCGAAGTCGGGCTGGATGATGATCAGCCCCACCGGCACGAAGATGATGCCCATGGCGATGAGGAACGAGCGCATGTCGAGGTAGGCGCGGTCGTTCGAATCAAAGAACCGCGCCAGCATCATGGCCGTGAAGATCTTCATGAACTCCGACGGCTGGAACTGGAACGGCCCTATGTGAATCCACGACTTCACGTTGGCCGTCAGTTTTCCCCAGAACATCAGGTACAGCAGCAGCGCGATGCCTATGCCGTAGAGGATCGGCGCGATGTCGAACATCACGTGATAGTCGACGAACATGAAGGCCAGCATCAGCGCCAGGCCGATGATCACCCACATGATCTGCCGCTTGAACGTCTTCAGATCGGGCTCGCTGTAATACGTCGCGCTGTAGACGACGATGCAGCCGATGATCGCCAGCACCAGGGCGGTGCCGATGAAGTTCCAGTCGGCGTTCGGGGTCGTTCGGTCGCGAAAATTCATCGGGTCGATGGGAGCGGGAGCTCACCCTCCTTGATCTGCTGCAGGGTCTCGGGGTTGCTGAGGTCGATGCGGGCGTCCATCACCTTGTCGCGGAAGCGTGCCTCGTACAGCAGCTTCGCCAGCGGCGCCGCGTCGGAGCCACCGTGTCCGCCGTGCTCGACGAAGACCACTACCACCATCTGCGGATTGTTGAGCGGCGCGAACGAGGCGAACCAGGCGTGGTCGCGGTACTTGAACGGCAGCGACTCCGCCTTGACCCAGCCGTGCTGCGCGATGACCTGCACCGTCCCGGTCTTGCCCGAAACGTCCAGCCCCTCGATGCGCGATGCGCCGCCGGTGCCGCCCTGATCGTTGACCACCTGCCAAAGACCGGTGCGGACCGCCTTGAGCGCGTCCGGCGACATCTTCACCTCGTGCAGCACGCGGCTCGGAACGCTGAAGCGCTTGTAGCTGCCGTCCGCCTGCACCTTATCGACGTAGCGGACCACGTGCGGCTGAAAGACCTTTCCGCCGTTGGCCACGGCCGCCATCATGTTCGCCACCTGCAGCGGCGTCACGATGAGCGGACCCTGTCCGATCGAGACCGAGATCGTCTCGGCCGGATACCACTTACGGTCGCCTTTGACGGGATGCTCGGTGCGCCACTTCGTCGATGGCACGAGGCCCGGCCGCTCGCCGTCCAGATCGATGTGTGAGATCTCGCCGAAGCTCAGCTTGTGCGAGTGCTCGTTGATCTTGTCGACGCCCAGTTTCGCGCCGGTGCTGTAGTAATAGATGTCGCACGAGACCTTCATGGCCCGCTCGACGTCGACCGAGCCGTGCCCCTCGCGTTTCCAGCAGCGGAACCGGCGGCCGAAGAAGACGCCGCTGCCGCTGCAGTGGAAGGTCGTGTGTGGATCGACGACCCCTTCCGAGAGGCCGGCGATGGCCATGACGATCTTGAAGACCGAGCCGGGCGAGTACAGCCCCTGGATGGCGCGATTGAGCTCGATCTTGAACGGGTTGCTCTGGATGGTCTTGTAGACCTCCGGGGTGAACCGCTTCGAATAGACGTTCGGGTTGTAGGCGGGGGAGGAGACCATCGCCAGCACTTCGCCGTTGCGCGGGTCGAGCGCCACCGCGGCGCCGACCATCTCGTTCTCGATGAAGTACTGCTCCGCACGGCGCTGCAGCTCGAAGTCGACCGTCAGGTAGATGTTGTCACCCGGGATGGGATTGCGGCGCGCCGGCGCGTACTCGCTGAGGCGGCGGCCGTCGGCGTCGTACTCCCAGTACTCCGCGCCGTCGCGGCCGCGGAGGTACTCGTCGTACATCAGCTCCACGCCGCGTTTGCCGATCAGGTCGCCCTGCGCCAGCGCCTTGTTCGCCTTCAGCTCTTTCTCACCGACCTCACCGATGAAGCCCATCACGTGCGCGGCCATCGTGGCGTACGGGTAATTGCGGCGCTGAATGGGCGTGACCAGCACCTCGGGGAAGGCGATCGATTGCGCCTGGATCTTTGCCACCTGGGCCATGGAGAGGTCTTCGTAGATGACGAAGGGCCGCGAGAACGGCACCTTCGCCGCTTCCTTCTCGTAGCGGGCGGCGAGCTCCTGCGGCGGCAGCAGCAGCACCTGAGACAAAAAGCCGACCAGCTTCTGCTTGCGCTGTTTGTCCGCCTTCAGCAGCGGCTTCATCACCACGCGGTCGACTTCCAGCGAATAGGCCGGCTGGTTGTCCGCGAGGATCTTGCCGGTGCGATCCATGATCAGGCCGCGTTTGGCCGGGATCTCGATCTCGCGCAGCGCGTTCGCCTCGGCCAGGCCGCGGTATTTCTCCGCCTGTACTCCCTGGACGAACCAGAACGAGCCGGCGAGGAAAACGAAGACCGCCACGATGCCCCAGAGCAGGGCATTGATGCGGAACTGGAGAAACTTCTGATCGTCTCGATAGACACGCATGGGATGTGGGTTCCTCGGTTCCTGAGTTCCTCGGGTTCCTCGGGGGCCTCTGAGAACGGCGAGGAACCCGAGGAACCCCGAGGAACCGAGGAACCAGCTACCAGGCGGCGGGCCGCCTGGCGGCTTCGATCGGTTCTTCCCGCAGGAAGAGTCTGAGCAACTGGTACACGAGCATGCCGAACAGGAGCGTGAAGATCGTCTTCACCAGGAGCGCCTGTTCGAACATCTCCACCTTCTGCTTCACGAGGATGTTGATGAGAATGTAAATCACGAGCTCGTTGACGATCACCGTGCCGCCGAGGCAGGCGCCGAAAGCGAGCGGTCCGCGCAGCGCGAGGCGCGCGTTGATCGACGCGATCACGTATGCGCAGACCGTCAGCGAGAACGCGTGCAGACCGAACATCGCGTTCGAGAACGCATCCTGGACGAAGCCGGCCGCGACGCCGGCGAAGATCGCGCCGACGATGTTGCCGCCCATGGCGTAGTACACCACCAGGATGACGTACGGATTGAAGAACGCCAGAGCGTTCGGATAGAACGTATCGAGCAGGGAATGCAGCGTCAGGGCGACCAGCAGCCCGATCGCGAAACGAAGCCACCTCAAGGTGTGTACCTCACAACCTGCTCCGGCACCTTGCGGGTGTGGATCACGATCACTTCTTCGATCGTCCCGAAGTCCACCGCCGAACGCACGTGAATGGTTTTGAACAGCGAGCGGCCCGGCTCCGAGCGCGTGACCACGCCCACCGGGATCCCTTTCGGATAGATACCGTCGATGCCGGCGGTGAGCACCGTATCGCCGGGGCGGACGTCGGAGAGCGACGGGATGTCGAACATCTGCACCTGCGTCGTTCCGTTGCCGCGCACGACCCCCTGCCGGCGGGTGCGCTCCACGAGCGCGCCGACCGAAGAGTTGTTGTCGGTGATCAGCTGCACCTTCGCCAGGTCGTTCGTCACCAGCACCACCCGGCCGATCAGGCCGCTGGCATTGACGATGGCGTCGTTGACCTGCACGCCGTCCGCCGCGCCGCGGTCGATGATGATCGATTTGAAGCGGCCGGCCGTGTCCAGCATGATCGTCTGGGCCATCGACGTCTTCATGTTGAACTGCTCGGAGTAGGCGAGCAGGGAGCGCAGCCGGCGGAGGTCCCCCTCCGACTGGCGGAGCTTGAGATTCTCGGTGGTCAGCTCGGCCACCTTGCGGCGCAGGCTCGTGTTCTCGTTGACCGCGCGGCGCATGTCGAGATAGCCGTGATACATGTCCTGCGTCGTCCCGCCGGCCCAGTTCACGGCCTTCGGCACGGGCGAGAAGATGGTCATGACGGTGCGCTCGAACATCGTGCGCGTCTCTCCCAGATATCGGGTCTTGCTGCTGAAGCTCATCAGAACGAAGAGCAGCGAGAGCACGATGATCAGGAGCAGTGTCGGGCGGCGGGGGATGACGTCAGTCGGTACGGCCATTGTCCGACTCGCCTTTCAGCACGTTTTGGGCCAGTGATTTTGAGTCCCGCGGGTTCCTCGGTTCCTCGGAGTTCCTCGGAGTAAAGCCGAGGAACCCGAGGAACCGAGGAACTCCGAGGAACCGCATTTACTCGATCGAGATTTTCCGGAGCAGGTTGAAGTCGGTCAGCATCTGGCCGGTGCCGAGGGCGACACAGGCCAGCGGGTCTTCCGCGAGGGTCACCGGCAGGCCGGTCTCCTCGCGCAGGCGCTTGTCGAGGTTCTTGAGCATCGAGCCGCCCCCCGCGATGATGATGCCCTTGTCCATGATGTCGGCGGAGAGCTCGGGCGGCGTCCGCTCGAGGGCCACGCGCACCGCTTCGACGATCGTCGCCACGGTCTCGCTCAGCGCCTCGCGGATCTCCTCGTCCGAGACCACGAGCGTCTTCGGCACGCCCTCGACGAGGTCGCGACCCTTGATCTCCATGGTCATCTCCTCGTCGAGCGGGAAGGCGGAGCCGATCTCCATCTTGATCTGCTCGGCCGTGCGCTCGCCGATGAGGAGGTTGTACTTGCGCTTGATGTACTGAATGATCGCGTCGTCCATCTCGTTGCCGGCCACCCGGACCGAGCGTGAGTAGACGATGCCGGCCAGCGAGATCACGGCGACGTCGGTCGTGCCGCCGCCGATGTCGACGATCATGTTGCCGGTCGGATCGGTGATCGGCAGTCCCGCCCCGATCGCCGCGGCCATGGCCTGCTCGATGAGGTAGACCTCGGTCGCACCGGCCCGCAGCGCACTGTCCTTGACCGCGCGCTTTTCGACCTGGGTGATCTCCGACGGTACCGAGATCACGATCCGCGGCTTCACCAGGAAACGGCGCCCATGCGCCTTCTCGATGAAGTACTTGATCATCTTCTCGGTGACTTCGAAGTCGGCGATCACGCCGTCCTTCATCGGCCGGATGGCGACGATGTTGCCCGGCGTCCGGCCGAGCATCTCCTTCGCTTCCTTGCCGACCGCCTCGACGTTGTTGTTGATTTTATTGACCGCGACGATCGAGGGCTCGCGCACCACGATCCCTTTGTTCTTCGCGTATACGAGCGTATTCGCTGTCCCGAGATCGATCGCAAGATCGTTCGAGAACATCGAGAGGAGCGATTTCACAGCCATCCGTCAGTCGTTCCTTGAATTTTCCGTGTTTAGAGTTTCCGTGGGGCCGAGGGCCCGCGGTGCAAAAGAGGAACCAGATGAAGGAGTTGGCGATGGTTGGCGGGGGACGCGGAGGTGTCGGGTGACACCCGGCCGCTACTCTTCGACCATCACCGTCTGCGATTGTACCGTCTGATTGCCCGCCGGATCGATGGCTTTGATGACCACCGTGTTCCGGCCGACCTTGTCGAAGCCCACCAGTTTCTGGAACGCGCCGGCCGATTCGACGTCCACTTCCTCGTCGTTGATGAAGACGGTGGCGCCCGGTTCCGTCGTTCCGGCGAAGGTGTAGAACTGCCCGCCGACGTGGAACGGCACCTTCATCCGCAGGACCGGGGCGGTCCGGTCGGCGCTGCTCTTGCCGCCGCCGCTGACGCGGAAACGCCGGAACGTGGAAAACGGCCCGATGTCGCCGTCCGGCCCGATCGAAGCCACCCGCCAGTAGAACGCCCCCTCGGACGTCACCTTCGCCGACGCGCTGACGTTCGTCCGCCGGGAGTTGATCTCCTGCGTGGCGAACAGGCGCGAACGCGAGACCTGCAGCACGTAACCGGTGCCGCCGCCCGCCTGCTCCCCCCACAGAAAGTCGACGGTCAGGTTCGGCAGCAGTTGGAAGACCTGCCCGTCCGCCGGCGAGAGGAGAGCCGGCGCCGGCGAGAGTTTCTTGACCGGCGAGATGACGCCCTGCGGGTTGGCGCTGACCTTCTCGCCCGTCGCCACGCGCACTGGCGCGCCACCTTTTTCCGGCGCGACCGATGACGCGCCGCGGGTGGCCATCACCTGCGTAGCCTGCCCCTGGTCGACGCCCACATGTGTGGTCGATTCCGATTCGATGATGATCTGCGTCCCCGGCGTGCGGACGGCCGATGCGTCGTTGGAGGTGGCCACTTCCACCGAGCCGACGCGCATCTGCACCGCGTTCGTCTTCTGGCTGGTGGTCGGATTGACCGTGGAGAAGATCTCCAGCAGTGCGTTCGGACCGATGGTGTAGAGCGAGCCATTGGAGAAGATCAGCTCCGCCGACGCCTTCTCCCCGGTCTTCACCCAGTCGCCGTTGAACAGCGGCACCCGCGCCTCGGCATCTTTCCAGTCGTTGGAGGCCGCCTTCTGGAACTTCACGTCCCCCTCGACGGTCAGGAAGCGGGCATCGTTGTCGGCCGCGGTGCCGCCGCTGAGGGCGCTGCGGCTGATCGTGTTCGACTCTACCGCCGAGTCCTGCGCTTCACGGAAGCGGCTGCTGGCGAGGTGGGCGTTCGCCTCGTCGAGCTTCTGCTGCGCGCGGTTGAACTCGTTGCGATGGGAGTTGAACTCCGGCGCCGCAGCCAGCGAGTTCAGCGCCTGGCGCGCCTCCGCGATGGCGGACTCGGCGGCCTGGCGCGGCGATTCTTTCTGGTTGTTCCAGAACCACCAGCCGACGAAGCCGACCAACAGGATCAGCACGACCAGCCCGATCTGTTTCAGGCGGTCGATCGAAATCAGATACCAGTCGATATCTGCACTGTTGCTCTTGGATTTCCTGGCCATGCGTACGGCAGCGCCGGCAGTGTATAAGGTAGAGCGTTTGGCGCCAAGTGCCGTGGATCTGCCGCTGCTGAATCGGGAGCTGAGCTGGCTCGAGTTCAACCGCCGCGTGCTCGCCCAGGCCGGCGACGCCTCTCTGCCGCTGCTCGAGCGGGTGAAGTTTCTGGCCATCGCTGCCTCGAATCTCGACGAATTCCTGGCGGTGCGCGTCGGCGGCCTGCACCAGCTCATCGCCAGCAGCATCCGGGAGCGCTCCCCCGACGGCCGCACCCCGCGCCAGCAGCTCAAGGAAGTGCGCCAGCAGATCCGCCAGCTGCTGACCGACCTCGATGCCGTCTTCGCGAAACTGCAGCCGGAGCTGCGCAAGAGCGGCATCCGCATCGACTCCGCCGCGTCGCTGACGCAGAAGCAGCGCGCCGCCCTCGCGGAGGAGTTCGCCGCCCAGGTCGCGCCGGTGCTGACACCGCTGGCGGTCGACCCCGGCCACCCGTTCCCCTTCCTGGCCAGCGGCGCGCTGAACGTGGCGGTGCTGCTGGAAGGGGGCAACGACCTCCATACCGCCTTCCTCAAGGTGCCGCGCGTACAGCCGCGCTTCGTGGCAGTGCCCGGCACCACCAGGCGTTACCTGCCGGTCGAGGAGCTGATCCGCCTGCAGGCCTCGTACTTTTTTCCGGGACTCCCTGTGAAGGCGGTGGTGCCGTTCCGCGTGGTCCGCAATCTCGACATCTCTCTCCGCGAAGACGACATCGAGGATCTGCTCAAGTCGGTCGAAACGGAGCTCCGCCTGCGCGAGCGGAAAGAGGTGGTCTGGCTGGAGATCGGCCACCCCCGCAGCGACCTGGTGCTGCCGATGCTGCAGCAGGAGCTCGGCGTAGCGCGCGAGGACGTCCATCACACCAGCAGCCTGATCAAGCTCGGCGATCTGATGGATCTCTACGGCCTCGGCACCCCGCAACTCCGCGACGAGCCGTTCCACCCCCGCATCCCGCCGCAGCTCTCGACGCGCGCCGACATCTTTTCCAGCATCCGCGCGGGCGACATCCTGCTGCACCGTCCTTACGATTCCTACGCGGCCGTGGTGGAGCTGATCCAGACCGCGGCCGAGGATCCGGACGTCATCGCCATCAAACAGACCCTCTACCGCACTGAGCCCGGCTCGCTGGTGGTCGACGCGCTGGCCCACGCCGCCGGGCGCGGCAAGCAGGTCACGGCGATCGTCGAGGTGCAGGCGCGGTTCGACGAAGAGCGCAACATCGCCTGGGCGCGCCGTCTGGAGGAAGCGGGCGTGCAGGTGGTCTACGGCCTCGTGGGGATCAAGACGCACTGCAAGATGTGCCTGGTGATCCGCCGGGAAGGGACCGCGCTGCGGCGCTACCTCCATCTCTCCACCGGCAACTACAACGCCCGCACCTCGCTGCTCTACACCGACCTCGACCTGCTGACCGCCGACGAAGCCTTCGGCCACGACGCCACGCAGTTGATGAACGTGCTGACCGGCTACAGCATCGGCACGGCGCAGGAGCTGTTCGACAGCACCACCCCGGAGTGGACCTGGCAACGCTTCATCGTCGCGCCGATGGACTATCACGCCTGGGCCCTGCGGATGATCGAGCGCGAACGGCAGAACGCCCTGGCCGGCAAACCGAGCGGCATCACCGCCAAACTCAACGCCCTGGTCGAGCCGCGCATCATCGCCGCCCTCTACCGCGCCGCCGCGGCCGGCGTGAAGATCGACCTCATCGTACGCGGCATCTGCTGCCTCGTCCCCCGCGAGAACATCCGGGTCATCTCCATCATCGACCGCTTCCTCGAGCACACCCGCATCCTGCTCTTCCGCAACGCCGGCAATCCCGAGATCTTCCTCACCAGCGGCGACTGGATGCCCCGCAACTTCTTCCGCCGCATCGAGGTGACCTGGCCCATCACCTCCCCCCAGCTCCGCGACCGCCTCGAGCACCAGATCCTCGGCATCACCCTCGCCGACGACACCCAGTCGTGGAAGCTCCGCCCCGACGGCAAGTACGAACGCCGCAAACCACGCGCGCAAAGCCACCGCGCGCAACAGCGCTTCATTGAAATTGCCCGCGCGGAGTCGGTCCCGCGGAAGCGGTGACGGCTCGGCAGCAACGCTGCCGCTATCGTGTGGTGTGGGCTTCCAACCCGCCGTTCGCCGGAAACGAGGCGTGGCCGCTGGTGAAGCTGCGCAGCCTTACGCCAGCCCGTTGTAAGTCTTCATGTACTCCGCGAGCTCCCGATGCCCCTGCGACTCCAACTCCTGAACAGCACACCGCGTACGATCCGGCTTCTCACCCTGGTTCAACTTGAATTTCGCCTCGATGCGGCTGACCGAAATCTCGAACGAGGTCACGTTCCGCAGCATCACGTCGACTTCCTCCCTGGGCAGTTCCTCCATCGACCATGAGTCGGGACGCCCCGCTTCCATGGCCTCGACCAGCCGCCTCACGTTCGCCTCGGTCTCGTTGCCCGTGTGCAGCCGCGTCGTTCCGTAGCAGTGGACCGCCACGTAGTCCCACGTCGGTGCCGCCGCCCGATCCACGTACCACGAAGGGGAGATGTACGCGTGCGGCCCTTGAAAGATCACCAGCGACTCCCCGCCGGCCGCGAGCAGCGCGCCGTGTGCGTTCGCTCGAGCCATGTGCGCGTACAACGTCCCGCTCTCGCCGCGGGACGGATCGAACAGGAACGGCAGGTGACTCGCCACGACGCCATCCAATGAAGAGGTGACGAGCGTCGCAAACATATGCCGGCTCATGAAGTCCACGACGTCCTGCGGCTGGCGAGGGCGATGGGAGGCACGGGTATACACGCGCCAAGGGTACCGCCGAGTCGCGGCACGCTCGACTCAGCCGTGATGACAACCGAAGCCCTGTCCCCCTATGGCGCATTGCTCGCGGCTGCGATCGAAACGTTGCGCTGCGCGGCCGCAAACTTCCGCTCCACGACACCGCCGGAGCGTTCGTCAAACGAGCGGATATGCCCCGCGGCCAGAACGTGGCGATTCATGACCGAGTGTCTGCGGTTTCGATTGGAAGAGCGGCGGCGCTGCCACCGCAGTCCAGATCGTTCGCGCCTGAACCTGGGAATTGAGCTATTGAGCTGTTGAGCGAGAAGTGTATTGAAGACCCTGAACAATCAACTTCCTTCTCAACAGCTCAACAGCTCAACAGCTCAACAGCCTGTGTAGCTGAACAGCTGAACAGCTGAGCAGCTGAACACCCCCCCCATTCACCGCTTCCTCCGCGCCTTCCGCCGAATCTTCGGCGCCTGCTCGATTGCTTCATCGTACGGCCCCAGCGGCAGCGCTTCGGCGCGGGTGATGGCGATGAAGCGTTCCTGGCTCGATTCGCTGCCCTGGCGGCGGGTCCAGGTGCCGTCGGGCTGGAGGTTCCAGGAGGAGGCGGTGTCGGCCAGCGCGATCTCCAGCAGCTCGGAGGCCTGGGCGCGGACCTTGTCGTCGATGAGGGGGAAGAACAGCTCGACGCGGCGGGAGAAGTTGCGCGGCATCCAGTCGCCGCTGGAGAGGTAGATCTCCTCCTCGCCGGCGTTCTCGAACCGCACCAGGCGGGAGTGCTCGAGGAAACGGTCGACGATCGACATGACGTGCAGGTTCTCGCCCGGGACCAGGCAGCACATGCCGCGCACGATCAGGTCGATCTTCACCCCCGCCGCGGCGGCGCGGTAGAGCGCCTCGATGACCGGCACGTCGACCAGCGAGTTGAGCTTCGCCACGATGCGGGCCGGCTTCTTTTCTTTGGCGTGCTTCCCCTCCCGGTCGATCTTGGCGATCAGCACGCGCTGGTAGTCGAATGGGGCGACGGCGAACTGCCGCCACTGCAGCGCGTTCGAGTGACGCTCGAGGATGACCGCCAGGCTGCCGGCGGAGAGGCCGGTGAGCATGTTCAGCAGCTGCGAGGCTTCGCGCCCCAGCAGCTCGTCGGCGGTGAGGAGATCGAGGTCGGTGTAGACCCGCGCCGTGTCGACGTTGTAGTTGCCGGTGGAGAGGTGGACGTAGTGGCGCAGCAGGTCGCCCTCCCGCCGCACCACGATGCACATCTTGGCGTGCGCCTGGATGCCGACCAGGCCGTAGACCACCTGCGCCCCCGCGTCGTGGAGGCGATCGGCGAGGGCGATGTTGCGGCGCTCCTCGAAGCGCGCCTGCAGCTCGATCACCACCGTGACCTGCTTGCCGTTGCGCGAGGCGAGGATCAGCTTGTCGATGACCGGCGACTCCTCGTCGGTCTGGTAGAGGGTCTGCTTGATCGCCACCACCGCCGGGTCGGTGGCCGCCGCGTGGAGCAGCTCGATCACCGCGGTAAAGGAATCGTACGGCCGGTGCAGCAGCACGTCGCGCTCGCGGATGATCGAGAAGATGTCCGTGTTCGTCGCCAGCCGCTGCGGCAGGCGCGGATTGAAGTTCGGGTAGGAGAGGGCCGGATCGGCGATCGCGTCGCAGAGGTACGCCAGGTCGCTCAACTTGAGGAAGCCCGGCACCGGATAGACATCCTCGGCCTGCGCGCGCGTCCCCTCCATCAGCACGCCGACCAGCTCCTCGCTGGCGCGGGCGTCGACCTCCAGGCAGACCACCTGCTTGCGATCGCGGCGGCGCAGCTCCGCCTCGACCGAGTCGCGCAGGTCCTCGATGTCCTCATGGTCGAGGCTCAGCTCCGAATTGCGGATCACGCGAAAGAGCACCGCGCGCGACACCGTCAGCGCGGGGAAGAAATGATCGAGGTGCGCGATGACCAGCGATCCGATCGGCACGAAACGCCGCTCGTCGACGGCGAAGAAGCGCGGCAGGAGCGTCGGCAGTTTGATCAGCACCACGTGCTCGCCGCCGCGCCGCGATTCGACGGTCGCCGCGACGTTGAGCGCCAGGTTGGCCACGAACGGAAACGGGTGCCCCGGATCGATCGCCAGCGGCGTCAGCACCGGTGCCACGCGCACGCGGAACTCCTCGGAGAGCCGCGCCTGTTCGTCGGGCGAGAGGTCGCGGAAGCTTTCGAGGACGATGCCGTTCGCCGCGAGCTCCGGGATCAGCCGGTCGTTGAGACAGCGGTACATCTCGCCGAGAAGCTCGCGGGTGCGGGTGCGGACGGCGACGATCTGCTCGGCGGGGAGCATGCCGTCGGGAGTGCGGTCGCCGATGCCGGCATCGAGCAGGTCGCGCATCGCGCCGGCGCGCACCATGAAGAACTCGTCGAGGTTGCGCGAGCAGAAGGTGAGGAAGCGCAGCCGCTCGAGGAGCGGCACGGACGGATCTTCCGCCTTCGCCAGGACGCGGCGGTTATAGTCGAGCCGGCTCAGCTCGCGATTCAGCAGCGGCAGCGGTTTCGCGGCAGGCACGCAGCGGCGATTCTATGCGCTGGCTCACGGGATGAATGGCCGGATGACACTTCTTCACACGCTCTCCACCACTTCGGCGCAGCGCCTTTTCTTCATCGGCGACGTGCACGGCTGCTACGACGAGCTGGTGGAACTGCTGGCGCGCCTCGCCCCCGCCGCGCACGACGTGGTGGTCGCGGTGGGCGACATGGTCACCAAAGGCCCCGCCGCCGCGCGCTGCCTCGACCTCTGGCGCGAGCGCCGGTATCTCGCCGTGAAGGGCAACAACGAGATCAAGCTGCTCGCGCGAGCGCGGCCGATCCTGCGCTGGCTCGAACGGGAGGATCGCGACGTGCTGCGGCGCGGCGACCTGCTGCGCTACCTCCGCTCCTGGCCGCTCGTCATCGACTTTCCCGACGCCGGGGCGACCGCGGTGCACGGCGGCTTTCTCCCTGACATGCGCATCACGCCCGAAGACATTGCCCGCCATCAGGATCTCGTCTCGCAACTGCGCTGGATCCGCAAAAAGAAGGAGGGCTGGGCCGCCGTGCCGAAGGAGAAAAAGAAGCGCGGCGACGTCCTCTGGGCCGAGCAATGGGGCGGGGAGCGAATGGTGGTCTACGGCCACACGCCGCTGCGCGAGCCACGCTTCGACCGCCTGGCGCTGGGCCTCGACACCGGCTGCGTCTACGGCGGCAAGCTGACCGCAGGGATTCTGACGGACGGGAACTGGGAGCTGGTGAGCGTGGCGGCGAAGCGCAAGTACGCGGAGTGAGGGGGATCAGTGACAGCTCTTCAGCTGTTCAGCTACTCAGCCGTTCAGGCAGCACGCGCCGCGGTCGCCGCCCGAACAGCTGAAGAGCTGAGTAGCTGAACAGCTGAACAGCTGAACAGCTGAAGAGCTACTCCCCCAGCTTCCGCAGCACCCGCGGTGTCAGCACCCACTCCAGCGCGCCCGCGTCGCCGATCATCCGCACGCCGTAGCAGCCCCCTTTTTTCAGCGACAGCTCGCTGCCACGCAGACCGGTCAGGGCTCGCATGGCGTCGCTCAGGGAGGGCTCGTGGCCGACCACGATGATTCGCTTTTCGGTGACGCCGCGCAGGAACTCGGCGACACTCTTTGCCTTCACACCGGGGGCGAAGACGTCGGCGGTCGTCACGGTCACGCGGGAGCGGTAGGCCTTGGAGACCCACAGCGCGGTCTGCACGGCGCGCAGCAGCGGGCTGGTGAAGATGGCCTGGGCTTTCGGCAGCAGCTGCTCGAGGCCGCGGGCGATCTGCTTCGTCCGCGCGTGACCTTCCGTGGTCAGGCCGCGATGTTCGTCGGCCTTGTCGTCGCTCGGATCCTCGGCGATTCCATGGCGCAGGAGGACGATGATCCGCTCGTCAGGCGGCGCTGCTGGCGAAGTCGACATCTCGCTTGAAGACCTTTCCGAAGTAGCGGGCCCGCCGGGTGGCGGCGTCCAGCTCGACCTCCGCATTGTCGCGCAGCCGGACCCGGAAGCGGATGCTCTCGCCATTCGCCTCCACGTGGACGTCGCGCACGGCCCGGCGCCGTCCGCGGTCGAGCGCGTCGGCGATGCGCAGGATCGCGGTGAGGCGGCGCACGACGTCCTTCTGCGCGGGAGCGAGACGGGCGAAGTTCTCGTCCTCGTCGGTGGGCGTCGACTTGCGGTAATAGCGGGCGATGTTCGCGACCACCGCCACCTGATCGCCGGTGAAGCCGCGCAGCCCGGCGTGGGAGATGAGGTAGTACGAATGGCGGTGGTGCGACTGATACGACACGTGCATCCCTACCTCGTGCAGCAGCGCGGCGTATTCGAGCAGCTCGCGCGCGCCGGTGTTGAGGCGATGCAGCTCCGCGGTCTGATCGAAGATGCGCAGCGCGAGGTGGGCCACGTGCGCGGCGTGGGCCTGCTCGATGTCGCTGCGCTCCGCCAATGCGAGCACCGATGAGCGTCGCACGCTGCCCCCTTTGGCCGGCGCGCGATCGCGATCGAGGACGTATTCGATGATCCCCTCGCGCAGCGCGGCATCGCAGGCGCGGACCTGCTCGATGTCCAGCCCGCGCAGGATCTCGTCGAGCACGATCGCGCCGCCGAGGATCGTGGAGGCGCGCTTCTCGTCGATGTTGAAACGGCGGGCGCGCTCGGCGGCGGGAAGAGGCGTCAGATGATCGATCAGGTCGCGCAGCCGCTTGCGCGGCAGCCAGCTCAGGCCGGAGGCGACCGCATCGCGATGCGACGACGCGATCTCGGCGAGAGTCATGATGGTGCCGGACGTACCGACCGAAAAGTCGAAGCCGAGGGTGGCGATGTGCGCGAGCGGCTTCTTCAGGCGGCGGCGCACGTACTTGCGGCATTCCTCGATGGCGCGCGGCGTGACGGCGCCTTCGAGGCCGAAGCGCTGCGAGACGCGGAGCGATCCGAGCGGCTCGCTGACGGTGACGAAGACCTCCGCCGACGTGCCGACGATCAGCTCCACGCTGCCGCCGCCGATGTCGATCACCACTGCTGTGCCGCCGTGAAAGTCGACCGAGGAGCGCACCGCGCGATAGATGTAGTCCGCCTCCTCCTCGCCGGAGATCACCCGGATGCGGATGCCGGCGGCGCGCTCGGCGGCGTCGATGAACTGCTCGCCGTTCGGCGCCTCGCGGATGGCGCTGGTGGCCACCGCCACGAGCTCGTTCACCTGCCAGCGCGCGGCGACGGAGGCCATCGTGCGGAGCGCTTCCACGCCGCGCTGGATGGCGGCGTCGGTGAGCGGACGCCCCTCCAGGCTGTCGCGCCCCAGCTGGACCATCTCCTTTTCCTTGTCGATGACCCGGAAGCCATGCCGCTGCTGCTCGACGATGATCATGTGGATCGAGTTCGTCCCGACGTCGATGGCGGCGACCCGGTTGCGCGGCATGACGGCGATGCTAACCGATGCGCGCGGACAGACGCTTACAATCGGCCACGTTCATGCCCTACGCCTTCGAGCACGATGAAACCCTCTCCGCGGCGCTGCCGCGCCTGATGCTCGAACAGATCGAGCGCGCGGCCGCCCATCTCACCAGCACGGAAGAGACGCCGGAGAAGCGCGTGCACAACGCCCGCAAGCGCATCAAGGAGACCCGCGCCATTCTCCGGATGATTCGCGTGCCGCTCGGAAAACAGTTCGCCATCGAGAACCGCTGGTACCGCGACGCCGCCCGCGACCTAGCCTCCGCCCGCGACGCGCAGGCGGTGATCGAAGCGCTGGAGAAGCTCGACGTCGCCGCGCGGGTGAAGAGACGCGTACAGAAGACGCTCGAGCAACGCAAGAACGCCATCGCCCCCGCCGGCCTGCAGGGGCGCATCGACAACACCATCATTCAGCTCGACGCCGCCCGCAACCGCATCGCCGCCTGGCCCGAGCTCGGCGACGACTTCGAGACCATCGGCCACGGCCTCGAACAAATCTACCGCGACGGCCGCACCGCGCTGACGCTGGCCCGCGGCGAACGGACGCCGGAGAACCTGCACGAGTGGCGCAAACGGGTGAAGGATCACTGGTACCACCTCCAGCTCCTCCGCCCGCTCTGGCCCGACGTCCTCAAAGCGAGCTCCCAGGCCCTGGCCACCCTCTCCGAGCACCTCGGCGACCACCACGACCTGCACGTGCTCGAAGGGATCGTCGAAGGGGAGCCGCTGCTGACCGAGGCGATCACCGCCCGGCTCGCGGAGCTCGAAGAGGCGGCGTTCACCCTCGGCGCCCGCGTCTACGCCGAAAAGCCGGCCGCATGGCGTGCCCGCATGCGCGCGTATTGGGACGTCTGGCGGCGGAACGCACGCTTGACCCACGGATGAGGAGACGACGGAGGCCTCCGGTCGTTCCCTCATCCGTGGGTCAGAGCATTCTGCTCAGATGATCAGGATGTGGAAGGTATAGCCGCGGAACAGAAGCGGGATGGGAACACCGTCGGTCATGCCGAGCAGGGTGTAGCGCATCCGGCCATTCTGGTCGAAGCCGTGGATGCGGAACCGGATCCCGTAAAGCTCCGCGTCGAGCGGCACCTTCGCCCGGTCGAACATCAGCACGTTCTGCGACAGCCCTTCGGTGCCGGTGGAATTGGTGGGCGTCGAAATCCACAGTTGCACCAGCTCGCGCCCCGAAGCCTTGTCGGGCGCGCGCTTCCAGCGCAGCGCCAGCTTGCCGGTCACCTCTCCGGCCGGAGCGGCGGGCGCGTAGGCGATCGGGGCTCGCAGCGGCACGCGCACCTTCGTGAAATTCACCCCGATGATCTTGCCGTCGGGCGTAACGCCGAGGAGGTCGGCACGGCTGCTGTGGAAGTCGAGCCGAAGCCCTTCGTCGAAGTCGCCGTCCGCGTCGCTGTCCTGCAGACAGGCAGCGGACATGTAGAGGCCGCGGGACCGCAGCAGGTCGCAATAGAGGCCCGGCCGCTCCGGCCAGCCGTACAGCCGCCGGCCGGTGTCGAACGGCACCTCGCGCTTGGCGCCGAACTGGCTGGCGAGCGCGTGGGGGATGGGCTGGACCAGGGTGACCGCGCTGACCGGCCGCGCATCGAACTCGAGCATGGCGCTGTTCGCCCGCGCAACCTGCTCCCGGTCGACCGCGACTGGGCGTGCAACCACGGCGAAGCTGGAGCCGATGCGCGGTTCGACCTGTGCCACGGAAGGTGCGGCGGCCACCACGACCGCGGCAAGCGCCAGCAAGTGCGGGAACAGGAGGCGAAGCTTCACGGGACCAGTTTGCCAGCTTTCGCCTGAGCCAGTCATTGAGGTTAGTGGGGTCACATTGAGGTCAGTGGCATTGAGGTCAGTGGGGTCACACCCAATGGCCTGAAGTTAAGCGACAATAGGCTAAACCATTGACTGGAGTGGGTATGGGCGTGAAGCGCGGTCCGGTCGTGAGTCTGGGTGCGGTCATGCAGTTCTTTCCGCTCGACGAGATCCGGCGGATTC
>DASWOB010000052.1:0-26293 GCA_036398925.1 Thermoanaerobaculia bacterium | reverse complement strand
TGGCGAGATACGAGGCTGTGTCGCCGAGGCTAGGCCAACCAACGGGTCCGGGCCCGCGGCCCGGCCGCCGGAGGCCCCCCGTCGGCACCGCTCGCGCTCGCGTTAGCCGGCGACGATGTCGCCGAGGCGGCGCAGCAGCTGCGCGCCTTCTCCTTCGCGCCCGCGCCAGGAGCTGCCGTGCATGACGGCCAGGGTGCGGGGGTTGGTGGCGGCGAGTTTGTCGATGTGGAGGCGGGCGTCGCGGGTGAAGCCGTAGGGGTCGGGGAGGCCGCTGGTGGTGGCGAAGCCGATGCGAAAGTCTTCGGCGGGGATGAGGAGGTCGGAGTCGATCAGGCTCGGGGCTTTGGCGCCGCCGTGGGTGAAGAGGTCGCCGCAGAAGAGGGTGCGGGTGGTCGTTTCGTAGAGGTAGCCGGTTTCCCAGCCGTGGGGGAGGTGGGGGGCGTCGAGCCATTCCACGGTGCGGCGTCCGAGGGGGAGAAGCTCGTGGTCGGCCAGCGCGCGCGGGGGGCGCTCGGCAAAGTCGGCGAGGGAGGTCATGACGGCGACGCGGCTGGCCACCGGCACTGCCTCGGGGGCGGCGGCGAGGAAGTGGTTGAGGGCGCCGCATTCGTCGGACTCGAAGGGGGAGAAGGCGACGTAGCGGAGGCGCTCGAGCGGCATGACGCTGCGGATGGCCTGGCTGACGAGCGGGAAGTGGGCGCGCAGGCCGGTGTGGAAGAGCAGCGGTTCGTCGTCGACGATGAGGAACTGGTTGTACGAAAAGTCGGCCTCCGGCACCGGGACGCTGATGCGGTAGATACCGTCTTCGATCTCGTGGATGGTGGTGCCGCTCTGGGGGTCGGTGTTCATCGGGAGCTCCTTCTGCTGTTGGTGCGCGCCGCGGGTCGGGCGCTTTCGGTTGTACGGGTCCGCAGCCAGGCGACGATCGCCTCGGCGATGCGGGCGGGAACACGGTTGGGGGGCATGCCGGCCCGGCGAAGACTGGAATCGACGGAGACGTCGGCGAGCGCGGCGACGGTGCGCGCTTCGTCGGCCGTGCAGCGCGCGGCGACGCGGGCCAGCCGTTCGATGCCGCGCTCGATGGCGGTCATCCCTTCTTCCACCGGCTCGTACAGGAAGCGCTCGCCGCGGATGCGCTCGAGCCAGCGGTTGCGGGCGTACCAGGCGCAGAGCTCTTTCGTGAGCACGTGCACGCGCTCGTCGAGCTCTTCGAATCCGTCGAAGATCGATTCAGGCGGCAGCGGCGCGCTGGCCATGGTGTGCGCACCGCAGGCCCGCACGGCGTCGAGGTAGGTGGGGAAGTGGTGATAGGCGGTGCCGACGGAGACACCGGCCCGCTCGGCGATGTCGCGCAGCGAGGTGGCGGAGATCCCGCGCTCGCCGTGCAGCGCGGCGGTGGCTTCGATGAGGCGCTGCCGCGTCTCGGCGGCGGTCTCGGCGCGGCGGCCGAGGTTGTAGGTGCGCTTTATATTCATTGTACGGATATTCAATATAGGACTGTTCGATGAAAAGGCAAGGGGGAGGGAGGGGGGCGGGGTTCCTCGGGTTCCTCGGGGTTCCTCGGGTGGAGGTGGGTGGCGGCGATTCAGCTGTTCAGCTGTTCAGCCGCTCAGCTGTTCAGCTGTTCAGCCGCTCAGCTGTTCAGCTGTTCAGCTTCTCAGCTGTTCAGGAGGGGGCATGGCGCGGGTTGGGCGGTAGCTGAATCGCTGAATCCGACCACACGCGGCAGTCGGCTGAGCAGCTGAGTGGCTGAGCAGCTGAGTGGCTGAGCGGCTGAGCGGCTGAGCGGCTGAGCGGCTGAGCAGCTGAGCGGCTGAGCAGCTGAGTGGCTGAGCGGCTGAATCCTCACCACACGCGCTACCTCATTGCGGGTCGGTGCCGAGGGCGCGGAAGACGTCGACGGTGGCGGTGCGGTGGGTGGCGATGGTGTCGATTCTTGCGATCTCGGCGCGCAGCGCCGCGCGCCGGGCGTCGAGGAGGTCAAAGTAGGCGGTGGCGCCTTCGTCGTAGCGGAGCTCGATCAGTTCGGCGGCGGTGCGGGCGTTGCGGAGCTGGAGGTCGGTGGCGGCGAGGGACTCCTGGGCAGCGGCGAAGGCGCTGAAGGCGTTTTCGGCGTCTTCGAGGGCGCGGAGGACGGTGCGTTCGTAGACGGCCAGCGCTCCTTCGGCTTCGGCGCGCTCGCGGCGGATCTGGGCGCGGACGCGGGCGAGGTCGAAGATGCCCCAGGTCAATGACGGTCCGATGGACCAGGAGTGGCCGGGGTCGCGGGCGAGGTCGCCGAAGGTGCCGGCCAGGAGGCCGAAGAAGCCGCCGGCGCTGAGGCGGGGGAAGAGGTCGGCGGTGGCGACGCCGATGTCGGCGGTCTGCGCGGCGAGGAGGCGTTCGGCGGCGCGGACGTCGGGGCGGCGTTGCAGCAGCGCGGCGGGATCGCCAATGGCGATCGGACGCAGCGAGAGCCCGGCGGTCATGGACGCGGCGGGTGGCTGCCACTGGCCGGGCGTGGCGCCGATCAGCACGGCGAGGGCATTCCGCAGCACGCGGACGTTGTGCTGTTCGTTCGCGAGCGCCAGCATGTCCTCGGCGAGCACGGTCCGTGCGCGGGCGAGGTCGGCCTGGTCGTCGGCCCCTTCGGCGACGCGGATCTCGATCAGCTTCACCAACTCGAGCTGGCCGGCGCGGTAGCGCTCGCGCAGGGCAATGCCTGACTCCGCGCCGCGCAGCAAAAAGTAGGTGCGTACGACGTCGGCGGCGATCACGACTCGCGTCTGCGACAGCAGCGCCTCGGCCGCGCCGATGCCCGCTTCGGCGCCGCGCTGCATCGAGCGGATGCGGCCGAAGAGGTCGAGCTCCCAGCCGACGTCGATGGAGGCGGACGCGGTGCGCGCTTCGTTGGTGTGCGTGTTCGCAAGGGTCACGCCGCCGGCCGGCAGGTGGGCCTGCCGCACCTCGGAGCGGATGGCGCGTGCGGCTTCGACGCGGGTCACCGCTTCGCGCAGGTCGAGGTTCTGGCGCAGCGCTGCTTCGACGAGATGCGTCAGCGACGGATCTTCGAAGCGCGTCCACCAGTTGCTGGCCTCGACCGGCTCCGGCTGCAGCTCGGCGGTCTGCGTGGCGAAGGAGGGGGCGGCGTCGACGGCCGGCGGGGTGTAGGTGCCGCCCACCGATGCGCAGGCGGCGGTGAAGAGCATCGAAAGGGCGATCACGAGATTACGCGGCATGACGAACCTCCTCGGTAGCGATGGCCGGCCGTGGCTCGGCCGCGCGGCGGCGGATCACGTAGTAGAAGAGCGGCGTGAGGAAGAGGCCGAAGAGCGTGACGCCGAGCATGCCGGCGAAGACGGCCACGCCCATGGCCCGGCGCATCTCCGCGCCGGCGCCGCTGGCGACGACGAGCGGCACGACGCCGATGATGAAGGCGAGGGAGGTCATGAGGATCGGCCGGAGGCGCAGACGGCAGGCCTCGAGGACAGCCTCTTTCGCGCCACGGCCTTCTTCTTCCAGCGTCTTCGCGAACTCGACGATGAGGATGGCGTTCTTCGTGGCCAGGCCCACCAGGACGATGAAGCCGATCTGCGTGAAGATGTTGTTGTCGCCGCCGGTGAGCCAGACGCCGAAGAGCGCGGAGAGGAGCACGGTCGGCACGACCAGCATGACCGCGAACGGCAGGCGGAAGCTGTTGTACTGCGCGGCCAGGATGAGGAAGGCGAGCAGCACGGCGATCGGGAAGACCATGAGGCCGGCGTTGCCCTCCTGCTTCTGCTGATACGTGAGGTCGGTCCACTCGTACGTAAACCCCGCGGGCAGGTGCTTCTTCGCCAGCTCTTCCATCGCCGCGACGGCTTCGCCGGAGCTGACGCCGGGCGCGGGGGCGCCGGTGATGTCGGCGGCCGGATAGGCGTTGTAGCGGACGACCGGATCGGGTCCGGCGTCGGGGCGGACAGTGGCCAGCGCGCCGATCGGCACCATCGCGCCGTCGCCGTTGCGCGTATGGAGGCGGCCGATGGCGTCGGTATCCTGGCGGAACGGCGCGTCGGCCTGCAGGTTCACCTGATAGGTGCGTCCGAGGAAGTTGAAGTCGTTGACGTAGAGCGAGCCGAGGTAGACCTGCAGCGTCTCGTACAGATCGCCGAGAGCCACGCCCTGCATCTTCGCCTTCGCGCGATCGACGTCGACGTAGACCTGCGGCACGTCGACCTGGTAGCTGGAGAAGAGACCGGCCACGCGCTTGTCCTGCGAGGCGGCGGCGGTGAGCTTCTGCGTCGCTTCGAGCAACGCGGCGTAGCCCTGTCCACTGCGATCCTGCACCTGCATCTTGAAGCCGCCGGTCGCGCCGAGGCCGGGGACGGGCGGGGGAGGGAAGACGGCCACGAAGCCTTCGTCGATCGCGCTGAACTTGCCGTTGAGCGCGCCGACGATGGCGTTCGCGGAGAGTGCGTTCGTCGTGCGCTGCTCGAACGGGTCGAGCATGACGAACATCACCGCGGCATTCGGCACGGTGGCGAAGCCGTTGATGGAGAGACCGGCGAAGCCGACCACGTCCTGGACGCCCGGCTGCTTGAGCGCTTCGTCGGTCATCCGCCGCAACACGGCCTCGGTGCGGTCGAGCGAGGCGCCGCTCGGTAGCTGGGCGATGCCGACCAGGTAGTACTTGTCCTGCGCGGGAACGAATCCCTTCGGCGTCTCGCGGAAGCCGAAGACGGTCAGGACCATCAGGCCGGCGAAGACGACCAGCGCGATGGCGCTCTTGCGCAGCACGCGGCCGACGCCGCGGACGTAACGCTCGCTGCTACGGTCGAAGAAGCGGTTGAAGGCCTGGAAGAATCGGTTGACCGGTTTCCCGGTGTGCGGCTTCAGGAGCACCGCGGCGAGCGCCGGCGAGAGCGTCAGGGAGTTGATCGCGGAGAGCACGGTGGAGATGGCGATGGTCAGCGCGAACTGGCGATAGAACTGGCCGGTCAGGCCGCTGAGGAACGCGGTGGGGATGAAGACCGCCGCGAGCACGGAGGTGATGGCGATGATCGGCCCGGTCACTTCCTGCATCGCCGCGACCGCGGCATCGCGTGGTGACTTGCCGCGTGCGAGATGGCGCTCGACGTTCTCCACGACCACGATCGCGTCGTCGACGACGATGCCGATCGACAGCACGAGCCCGAACAGCGACAGCGTGTTGAGGCTGAACCCGAGCTGGTGCATCACCGCGAACGTGCCGATCAGCGACACCGGCACCGCGGCCACCGGGATGATCGAGGCGCGCCAGCTCTGGAGGAACAGCAGCACGACCAGGACGACCAGCAGGATGGCCTCGAAGAGGGTCTGGATGACGTTCCTGATCGAGGCGCGGACGAAGATGGTCGGGTCGTACGCGATCTTGTGCTCGATGCCGGCCGGGAACTGGTGCGCGGCGAGCGTGGCGCGCACCGCGTCGGAGACGGCAATGGCGCTGGCGCCGGCGCTCTGGAAGATCTGGATGCCGACGGCCGGTTTGTTGTTGAGGAGGCTGCGCAGCGAGTAGTGGTTCGCACCAAGCTCGATGCGGGCGACGTCTTCGAGGCGGACGATCTCGCCGCGCTCGCCGACCTTGACGACCACGTCGCCGAACTCCTCCGGATCTTTGAGCCGTCCCTGCGCGTTGACGGCCACCTGGAACGGCGCGGCCTGCGTCGTCTTCGCGCGGCCGGCGATGTCGGTCGGCTGGCCGAGGACGCCCGCGGCGACCTGCACGTTCTGCTCGCGGAGTGCGCGGACGACGTCGGTGGCGGTCATCTGGCGCGCCGCGACTTTGTCGGGATCGAGCCAGATGCGCAGGCTGTATTCGCCGGCGCCCCAGACCACGACCTCGTCGACGCCGTCGAGCTTCGCCAGCTCGTCCCTGAGCTGCAGCATGGCGTAGTTGTGGACGTGCACGAGGTCGTAGCGCTCGTCGGCCGAGGTGAGGTGGATGACCATCAGCATGTCGGGGGAGGTCTTCTGCGTGACGACGCCGATGCGCTG
This sequence comes from Thermoanaerobaculia bacterium, assembly GCA_036398925.1. Taxonomy (GTDB): domain Bacteria; phylum Acidobacteriota; class Thermoanaerobaculia; order Gp7-AA8; family Gp7-AA8; genus DASWOB01. Next base: position 20,302 of record DASWOB010000052.1, on the reverse strand, counting down.
CACTTCGACCGGCAGGCGCGGCACGGCGCGCGAGACGCGGTTCTGCACTTCGACCTGTGCCATCTCCGGGTCGATGCCTTGCGCGAAGGTGACGGTCAGGGTCATGCGTCCGTCGCTGGTGGCCTGCGACGACAGGTACTGCATGCCGTTCATGCCGCTCAACTCCTGCTCGAGCGGCGCGGCCACGGTCTCGGCGATCGTCTTCGGATTCGCGCCGGGATACATGGCCCGCACCTGCACGGTGGGCGGCATGACGGTCGGGTATTCGGTGAGCGGGAGCGCCTTCATCGTCAGCAGCCCCGCGATGATGATCAGGATGGAGAGAACGCCGGCGAAGATGGGACGGTCGATGAAGAAGCGTGCGAAGCGCATCACTCAGCCTTCCTTTTCCATCGACTCGTGCCGCGGCGCGACCGGCATGCCGGGGCGGAGCCGGAAGAGGCCATTGACGACGATGCGGTCACTGCCGGTCAGGCCGCTCTTCACGACGCGCAGGTTGCCCTGGCGCGCGCCGAGGGTGACGGGGCGGTACTGCAGGGTGTTCTTTCCGTCGACGACCAGGACGAAACGCTGTCCCTGATCGGCGCCGATCGCCTCCTCACGCACGAGCAGCGCATTCTTCTCTTCGCCGAGGGTGAGCGTGGCGGTGCCGTACATCCCGGGAATGGCGTTGCCGTTCGTGTTCTCGAGACGGGCCCGGATGCGGAGCGTGCCGGTGCCGCGGCCGATCTCGTTCTCGACGAACGCGACCTCGGCCGGCATGCCGTTGAAGCCGACGCGCCAGTTCTTGGTCTTGCCGATCTGCGACGCCAGCGTGTTCTCGTCGACGTCGAAGCGGACGTAAACCGGATCGATGGCCACGACCACCGCCAGCCGCGTCTCCGGGCCGACGAGATTTCCACGGGTGACCTCGGCGCGTCCGATGCGGCCGGAGATCGGCGAGCGGACCTCGGTGAAGGAGAGATTGAGGCGGGCGCGCTCGACCGCGGCCTTGGCGGCATCAACGCGTGCGGCGGAGACGTTGGCCGCGGCGACGCGACGCTCCGCCTCCTCGATCGACATGGCGTTCTGGTCGGCGAGGCGCGTGGCGCGGGAGCCCTCGCGCAGCGCGGCACTGGCATCGGCCTGCGCCTGCACGAGCGCCGCTTGCGCTTCCGCGAGCGCGGCAGCGTATGGACGCCGATCGATGCGGAACAGCAGCTGCCCGCGCGCAACCAGCGCCCCTTCGGCAAAGTTCACGCTCTCGAGCGCGCCGCTGACCCGCGGCCGCAGCTCGACGCGCTCGATGGCTTCGATCTGCGCGGGGTAGGTTTTGGTGATGGCCACCGTGCGGATCAGCGGTGTGGCAACGGTGGCCGGTGCGGCCTGGCTGTTCGCCGGCTGTGCGTTGGCGGCGTCTGGGGAGCAGGCGCTGAAGGTCAGCGCGGTGAGGGTGAGCAGGGTGATGAGGGCGAGATGCTTCATTTCTGACTTCCTCCTGACCGGCAAACGCAGGAGGGGTCGGGGTCTTACAGGGGGGCCTCGGAGTTCCTCGGGTTCCTCGGTTCCTCGGAGTTCCTCGGGGGGGGAGCGCGGCGGGCTATTGAGCTGTTGAGCGAGAAGTGTTTGATTTACACGGGCTCTCACAACGATTCGGAGGTGGTGCGGGGTTGCACGCCGGAGGCGTGTCGTAAATTCGCCGGTGCGCAAGTGCCGAAGGCGCGCCGCCACCGGACACGATCCGCCCCTCCTCCACGAATCTGGACTGCGGCAGCAGCGCTGCCGCTCTTCTATACGCGACGGAGTCGCGCGCCGCTCCGCGGCGTGGAAATAGCGGTGGCGGTGCCACCGCAGTCCAGATCGTTCGTCAGGTGCCGAGGAACTGCTCGATCATCGGGATCAGCACCTTGGTTTGTTTCATGACGGTCGTGTGTTCGGTGCCGGGGAGGATGGCCAGTTGGGCGGCGGGAATCAAACGGGCGGTTGCGACGGCGTGCTCGGGGCGGACGATGTCGTTGTCGGCGATGAGCACCATTGCGGGTGCGGTAATGTTGCGGATCGCTGCGTCGGGGATGTCGGTGAAGGTGCGCATCCGCTGGACGCTCTTGTCGAAGAACGACTGCAGGTTTTCGGGGTGGGGGGCGACGGCGCGGTAGGCGTCTTTGAAGGGCTGCGGCATCTCTTCGATCTTTGCGTTGGCCATCGCCTGCCAGAGCCAGGGGTGGGCGCCGTCGCGCTGGAGGATGGTCGAGGCGAGGATCAGTTTGCGGACGGCGCGGGGATGGCGGATGGCGACCTGCGCGGCGATGGTGCCGCCGTTGCTGAAGCCGAGGAGGTCGGCGCGGGGGATGCGGAGGTGGGCCAGCAGCGCGGCGGTGTCGTCGGCCGACTGCTCGAAGGTGAACGGGCGCTCGGCGATGTCGGCGGTGCGGCCGAAGCCCTGCTGCTCGAAAGCGATCACCTGACGGTGTCGCGCGAGCTCCGGGAGGAGGACGCCGAAGCAGGTGTCGATCGTGTCGCCGCCGCCGTGCAGGAGGAGGAGGGGCGGTTGCCCCTCCTTCGTGCTGCCGTGGATCTCGTAGTACATCCGCAGGCCGTTCACCGGTGCGTAGCCGCTCTGCATGTTGGCCTTTCGTTTGGCCGCCACTGCCGGAGTGGCGGCCAGGGCGATCGCCGCGAGGGCGACGATGGCCGCGGTTTTCATCGGCTGCTCCGTTGGGCGCGTCGCTCGCTGCTCTGGGCGAGCATGTCGCTCAGGTCGGCGGCGGGGCGGATCTCGAACGGACCGGCCTTGACGCCGGGATGCTTCGACATCAGGTCGATGGCGTGATTGAGGTCGCGCGCTTCGAGGATGAGGATGCCGCCGAGCTGCTCTTTCGTCTCGGCATACGGGCCGTCGGTGACGGTGGCCTTGCCGTCTTTCCAGCGCAGCGTGACCGCCGATTCGGCCGGCTGCAGCGCCTCGCCGCCGGTGAAGTGGCCGTTGGCGCGGAGGACGTCGTCGTAGTCGAAGCACTCGTCCATGAGCGCCAGCTGCTCGCTCTCCGGCACGGTCCCGTACTCCTTCAGATCGATGTAACCGAGGCAGATGTATTTCATCGTTTCGTCTCCTTCTGCCGTGTAGTCGTTCGGCGGGGCGGAAATCGACAGCGCGCCCAAAATATTTTTCGGCACTACGATTCGCCGGATGGCGGAAGCGATTCGCGAGCGGCTCGATGCCATTTATCACGAAGAGTCGGGCCGGATTCTGGCGACGTTGATCCGCCTGCTGGGCGACTTCGACCTGGCCGAGGATGCGATGCACGACGCCTTTTCGGCGGCGTTGTTGGCGTGGCCGAAGGAGGGGATCCCGTCCGCGCCGCGGGCGTGGCTGATCTCGGCCGGCCGCTTCAAGGCCATTGATGCGCTGCGGCGGCGCGCGCGGCTCGGTGCGATGGAGGCGGAGCTGGCGGAGCGGTTGGAGAGTCACGCCGGCGAGATCGAGCGTCCCGAGAACGACAGCGTGGAAGACGATCGGCTGCGGCTCATCTTCACCTGCTGTCATCCGGCGTTGCCGCTGGAGGGGCGGCTCGCGCTGACGCTGCGCGAAGTCTGCGGTCTGACCACCGAGGCGATCGCGCGGGCGTTTCTGATCACGGCGCCTGCGCTGGCGCAGCGGATCGTCCGGGCCAAGGCGAAGATCCGCGCGGAGCGGGTCGCGTATCAGGTGCCGCCGCCGGCGGAGTTGCCGGAGCGGCTCGATTCGGTGCTGCACGTGATTTACCTTCTCTTCAACGAGGGCTACTCCGCCTCGTCGGGCGACGCGCTGACGCGGCCCGATCTGTCGGCGGAAGCGATCCGGCTGGGGCGTGTGCTCGACGACCTGCTGCCGGAGCCGGAGGTGACGGGCCTCCTCGCGCTGATGCTGCTGCAGGAGTCGCGGCGCGCGGGGCGAACGTCCGCCACGGGCGATCTGATCCTCCTCGACGAGCAGGACCGCTCGCTCTGGAACGGCGAGCAGATCGCGGAGGGGCTGGCCCTCGTCGAGCGCGCCCTCGCCTCGCGCCGCTTCGGCCGCTATACGTTGCAGGCGGCCATTGCTGCCGTACACGCCGAGGCGAAGACGGCCGCGGAGACCGACTGGCGGCAGATCGTCGCGCTCTACGGCGCGCTGGCGCGAATCGATCCGTCGCCGGTCGTGGAGCTGAACCGGGCCGTGGCCATCGCCATGCGCGATGGACCGGAGGCGGGGCTGCAGCGGATCGACGCGATTCTCGCGGCAGGGCAGCTCACCGGCTACCACTTTGCGCATTCCGCGCGCGCGGAGCTTTGCCGGCGGCTGGGGGATGTGGCCGCCGCGCGCGAGGCGTACGAGCGGGCGCTGGCGCTCGCGCAGCAGGAGCCGGAGCGGAGGTTTCTGGAGCGGCGGTTGCGGGAGTTGTAGGGTGGTTCGGCTGTTGAGCTGTTCGGCTATTCAGCTGTTCAGCTGTTCAGCTGTTGAGCTGTTGAGCGAGAGAATTGGTTTTGATCCGTCAAATGCATCTCTCGCTTAACAGCTCAATAGCTCTAAAGCTCAACAGCTAAGCCCCACGACATTACGGCGCGTGCGTCGGCCCACTCAGCGCGCGCAGGAACGCGACCAGCTGCCGTACCTCGGTCGCATTGAGCTTCAGTGGCTGCAATTCACTATGACCGGAGGGTGCGGGAGGTGCCTGGTTGTAGTGCGCGACCACCTCCTCCAGGGTGGCGCGTTGTCCCGCGTGCATGTACGGGGCGCGGTTGGCGACGTTGCGCAGGGATGGCACTTTGAAGGCGCGTTCGAGCTCGGGGGCGTTGGTGACGAGGAAGTCGAGCTCGGCGCACTGTTCCGGTTTGGCGTCGCTCCAGCGGCTGCGGCAGTTGAATTCGTCGGTGAGGACGTCGCGGGCGCCGGTCATGCGGCCGTGATCGGGGGTGGGGCCGGGGGCGATGCCGGTGTTGTGGAACTCGTTGTTGGTGAGGAGCGGGCCGTTGTGGCACTGGATGCAGTTCGCTTTGCCGAGGAAGAGCTTCAGGCCGGCTGTTTCGTCGGCGGTCAGTACGTGCTTCGGGGCGGTGCCGTTTTCGAGTAGCGCATCGACGTAACGGTCGAAGCGCGAGGGGCCGTACTGGATCTTCCGTTCGTAGGCGGCGATCGCTTTGCCGATGTTGACGTAGACGGAGGTGACGGCGTCGCGCTGCGCGTCGGTCATCGCCTTCCAGTTTTTCGCCGCGAGCGGGTCGGGCACCGGGCCGGCAGTGGCGGGGATGCCGTGCAGGTCGGGCATGGGGCCGAAGAGCTGTTCGTATTCGGCGCGGTGGAACGCGGCGACGGTGTGCGCGTACTGGGCGCGCGAGCCGCCATGCTCGACCGGGCTCTCGAGCGGCCCGAGGGCCTGTGCCCAGAGGCTGTCCTTCCGGCCGTCCCAGAAGAGGAACGGCGCGTAGGCCATACCGGCGATCGGCATCGTCCGCCGGCCGGTGGTGCCGACGCCTTTCGCGAGCGGCGTCCCGTCCTGGAACTCGCGCTTCGGATCGTGGCAGGTCGCGCACGAGACCTTGCCGTTCGAGCTGAGACGCGTCTCGAAGAAGAGGCGCTGCCCGAGGAGGGCAGCGCGCGGATCGTCGGCGAAACGGTTGCTCGGGTCGGCCGGCAGCGCGTCGAGCTGCGACAGCGAGAGCGACTGCAGTTGCTCGATCTCCTCGGCCGTCCAGGCGTCGGTGCGTGTGCCGGCCCAGAGGGCGATCGAGACGGTGGCGACAGCGAGGAAGAGAGCGGCGGCGATGACTTTTCTCGTGGCGTCACCTCAGAGCGAGAGGTTGAACGTGACGGTGTCGGTGCCGGCCGGCGTGGTGATGGTGAGCTTCAGCTCCCACCAGCCGCCCATGTTGAAGCGCAGCCCGCTGATCTCGTACGTGCCGTTGCCGTGGTTCTTCGTGATGCGCGGCTTGGTCGGCAGGCCGTGCCCGTGCTGCGGCATCCCACCGTCGATCGCGATGGTCGCGTTCGTGACCGCCTTGCCGTTCGCGTCGGTGATCGCAACCGGCAGCACGTACATCTTGCGCGGCTTCAGCGTATCGGTGGGGTGCAGCGTGGCTTTGTAGAGCCCCTGCGCCGAAGCGCGCGGCCCGAGACCGAACTCGCTCGCGGCCGGCTTCTTCACGTTGTGGCGGCCGAAGATCATCCCGCCATAGGCGCAGGAGGCAAGGATGATCGAGACCAGGACTGCGACGGTGATGGTTTGTTGTCTGCTCATGACGTCCTCCGTCACGGCAAACGCACGAGGTCGCGCGGTCTTACAGTGGTGTGGTGCCGAGGGCAGCAGGACCTCGCCGCCCTCGGCATCGTGCGACTAATCGGTCTTCAGACGTTCGAGCTTGAACGTCTCGGTCGTGCCGATGACGGTCGCCGTCGCGCTGACGGTGCCGCCGGCCGGCGCGGTTAGGTAGTGGACGCCGTTCGGCGCGCGGAGGGCGAAGGTGTCGTTGTGCGCGATCGGATCGTTCACATCGGCGTTGCGCTTGACGATGACGAAGGTGGTGTTGGAGTTGATGTAATCGACGCTGGCCCAGATCGACGAGCCGCCGCCGCCGGTGGCGTGCCAGTAGCGATTGTCTTTGTTGCGGATGGCCACCGTGTCGCCGTTGCGCAGGCGACCCTGGTTGAGGTCGACGATGGTGAGGCTCGCTTCCGGTACGTTCGTGCGCGTCGTTCCGGTGGCGGTCGGTGCGCCGGCCGCGGAGTTGACGACGTAGTACGAGCCGAGCTTGATGCCGCCGTAATACTCCGGCCGCGGCGCGAACGCCGGACGGCTGCCGGTGAACCACTGGTACGGCATCGTGTAATAGAAGACGTCGCGGCCCGGTCCCCAGAAGCGGGTGCGGTCGGTCGGGTGCATGCGGAACGAATACGTGTCGAACTGGAAGCCGGGCTGCTGGGCCGGCAGCAGCTGGTACTGCTGCATGAACGGCTTGACCGGAAACATGTCGGCGCGATACGGCATGTTCACGCCGTAGCGGTCGGGATTGCCGAACTGCTGGTTCTCATCGTCCCAGCACGGCCAGGGGCCGCCGAGCCAGTAGTCGTTGAGGTTCGTATCCCAGACGTAGTGGACGCAGTTGTTCGGGTCGTTCGACGACTTGAACGAGCCGTCGGTATTGGCGGTCTTCGTTCCCTCGATGAAGAAGTTCTGCGCCATGAGGCGGTTCTCGCCGAGGATCTCGCTCTGGAGGATCTTCTCCTCCGCTTCCTCGAGACCGGCGAAACCGGCCGCGAGCGCGGTGAACTGGCCGATCCCGTAGGCCGGCGACTGTGCGCCTTTGTTGATGCTGTAGAGGTAGCCGGTCGGCGGGACGTTGGTCAGGTCGCTCATCGAGCCGTTGCAGACACCGCGATAGATGTGCAGCGGAAGGCTGGGGTTATGGATGCAGCTGGTGAGGTTCGACAGCGTGCTGCGCATCGTCGAGACGGCGGACGAACGCGCCGCCGACCATTCGCGGCCGCTGAGGCGGTAGTACGCCGCGCGCCAGCCGTGTGCGGCCATGCCGATGGCGTAGTCCTCGAAGCAGGTGTTGCCGTTCCTCCAGGTGCTCGAGCCGAAGCCGCAGCCCGGCTGCAGGTTCAGCACGTAGGAGTTCGCGACCGAGGCCAGCTCTTTATCGAGATCGGCGGAGAGATAACCCTGCGCGCCGAGGGAGAGGCCGGCCGACAGGACGAACGACACTGCCGCACCGGTTTGCCAGCCGGTCCAGGCAGCGGCGTTGTCGCCCTGCAATTTCGTGAGCAGCTTCGATGCGGCGACGCTCTGACAGCCCGGCTGGTTCGCCGAGCGGAGGATCATCGCGAAGTCGTTGAGGTCTCCTCCGCCGAGCGAGCCCTCCCAGTTCGACACCGCATTGTTCGCATCGCACGCCAAGGCCTGCGGCGCGAAGGCGCCGAGACAGACAGCCAGTATTGCCACAACGATGGTGGATTTCATGGGGTTCCTTTCGGGATTGACGGGTTCGGCTGGACCAGCGGGTTTTTGAGCTCACCGACGAGGACGCGGAGCCGGCGCCGCTATTACCATTTCCCAACCTAATAACTTGCGCACCGTACCGCTTGGGTTACGGGATCTGGACTACGGCGGCATCGCTGCCGCTCTTCAACGCGACGGGGTCGCGTCCGCTTCGCGGTGTGTGGCAGAGCGGTGGCGTTTGCCACCGCAGTCCAGATCAGGCCAGGCGTTTTGTTACCGTGCTTCCCGATACCGCTCCGGCGCGTAGCGCAGCGCCAGCAACCCGGTGGCCGCCTCCACGTCGATCTCCTGCACCAGCAGCCCTTCCTCGCCGTACGGCAGATGCGCGTGCAGTTCGCCCGTGGGGGCGATGAGGCTCGTGGCCGACTCCTGGTAACGCAACCCGTAGTTCACGCTGGCGAACCAGATCGTGTTCTCGCGGCTGCGCATCATCATCGCCTTCTCGTAGTACGGGTTGGTGGACGCGCCCCATTCGGTGAGGCGCACGCCGTCGCGCTCACTGCCGGTGAGCTGCGGGTGGAAGACGATCTTCGCGCCGCGCGAGGCGGCCCAGCGCACGGTCTCGGGATAGCGCCACCCTTCGTGGCAGATGGCGATGCCGAACTTCACGCCGTTCACTTCGAACAGGCGTCGCGTGTCGCCCGGCACGTAGTACGGGTCCTCGGTCGGGTCGAGCTGGTTCTTCGTCTGCACGCCGAGGAGATTGCCGCGCGCGTCGAAGACCACCGCCGCGATCTGACGACCGGCGGCGGTGATCTTTTCCATGCCCAGGATCGTGGCCACGCTGTACGTCCGCGCCCACTGCGCCACGCTGCGCAGCACCCGCTCCTCGTCCGCGGCATCGAACGGCGCTACCTCGAAATCCTGGCCGCGCAGGCCGGGGAGGTACGCCTCCGGAAAGCAGACGATCTCCGCGCTCTGCGCCGCCGCATCGGCGATGAAGCGCCGGACGTTTTCGAGCCCGTCCTCGAGTGAGGCGGGAGGGTACGGCGAGGCGAGGGCGATGATCATCGTTTACAGGTCGCCGAGGAAGCGTAACAGCTCGCGCCACTGCGCGGCGGCCGCGGCGGCGTTGCCCTCGGGCGTTCCGCCGCATTCGTAGATCAGCGCGACGGTCTGCGGCACCGGCGTGTAGGCGACGTTGAATGCGAGATGCCCGGCCTGCGGCCCTTTGATGTTGACGACCGGGTGCGGATGTCCGGCCGCGCGGAGCGTCGCCGCGACCGTGTCGGCCGATTCATCGCACGGGCAGAGCTGGTCCTTGAGGCCGGAGGAGAGGAACACCGGCCCGTCGATCTGCTCGACCGGAATGCGTGCGGCGGCGCGCTGCTCCGGCGTGGCGATCGCCTCCGAGTAGCGGAAGGTCGGCGTGACGATCCAGGGGAAGCCGGGGTTGAATTTGAAGAGGTGCTCGTAACTGACGCTGAGGTACGGCAGCGGCGTTCCACCGAGCGTCCAGGCCGAGGCGCCGGCCGTTTCGGCGTCCCACACGTACGCGGCCGGCATGAAGCCGAGGACCGCCTTGATCCGCTCCGGGTACGTCGAGCCGACGAGCAGCGCCCCTTCGCCGCCGCGCGAGACGCCGCTGAAGACCACCTCGCCGCCGACGGCATGCGGATGCTCGAGCACCGCGTCGATGGCGTCGCGGAAGTGCTCGAGCGGCACCTCGGTCAGCGTGGCCGGCGTGCCGGGCATCCCAAAGTACGGGACACACGCGGCGAAATAGCCGTGCGCCGCCAGCATCTCGCAGAAGCCCTCCAGCCGCCCGCCGCCGGAGCCGGTGATGTGCACGACCGTCTCTTTCGGCGGCTGATGGGTGGGGTAGTAGAGCGCCATCTCGTAGCCGAGCGGCGACCAGAGCTCGCGCGTGACCGGCAGCTCCGCGCTGGCCGAGCGGCGGGTGATGGTGGTCTGCGCGAGGACGCTGCCGCTCGCGTCGGCTACCTCGAGTGCCACCTGGAAGGTGCCCATCGGAAACGCGCCGATGAGCATGAACGCGAGCGCGAATTCATCGGCGGTCTTCAGCGACCAGAGCGGCCCCATGATGTCGGCGCCGCGATACGAGCCGCCGCGCGGATGATCCTTCGCCACGTCGACGACGCCGTTCGCGTCGGCCGCGAACCGCGCTTCGGAGCTCCACGGCGTACCCGGCAGGTCGCTCGTGCGCGCACGCAGGGTGATCTCCTGCAGCGGCGCGAGCCCGGTCACGCGAAAGTCGGTGAGTGCCTCGTCGCGCATGCCTGCCGACGGCGCGACGTGAATGGTTGCGGCGGTGAGGGTGGAGGTGAAAAGCAGAGCCAGGGCCAGGGCAGAGATGTGCCGGAAGCGCATCGACGAGTCTCCTCTGTTCGAGTTTTCAGCGGTGTAGCGGACCGCCGGAATGATCGCATGAAACAGCGCGCGGCATGGAATGCGGCCGCCGTGCGTTGGCTCAGCCGTGCGCTACGTCTGGATCTCCGCCGGCACGATCTTCCTGGCCATCGGCGTGGCCGGGGTCATCCTGCCGATGCTCCCCGGGACCGTCTTTCTGCTGATCGCGTCAGCCTGCTATCTGCGCGGCTCGAAACGGCTCTACGACTGGCTGATGGGCCACCCGGTCCTCGGCCGTCAGGTGCGCATCATGACGGGCGAGCTGCCGATGCCGCTGCGCTCGAAGGTCACCGCGATCTCGGCGATGTGGATCGCGGTGACGATCTCGCTCTTTGCGAACCGCATCCCCGCGCTGCAGATCATCCTGGCAGCGCTGGCAGTGTTCGGAACGTGGTTCATCCTCAAGCGGCGCTGAGCGCGCTTGACCCGCGGATGAGGAGACGACGGGGGGCCTCCGGCGGCCGGGGCCATAGCCCCGGACCCCATTGGTTGGCCCAGCCTCCGCGACACGGACTCGGATCTTGCGACAGCGTGTCGCGGAGGCTAGGCCAACCAACGGGTCCGGGCCCGCGGCCCGGCCGCCGGAGGCCTCCCGTCGTTCCCTGATCCGTTAGTCAAGTGCGTGCGTTCTGCTGATTACTCCACCTTCCACGCTGACGTCCCGCGCGGCTGCTGGTACCAGCCGGGATCGCGGTCGTAATCCATGTCGTCGCGGATCTTGAGGATGGTGAACATGCCGCCCATGTCGATCGGTCCGTACGGCCCGACGCCGCCGCGCATCGGCACGCTGTTGCGCGGCACGGCCATCGAATGCTGGTGCTCGGCCATGTCGCCCATGCCGTTCGTCCCCATGACCATCGTGCCGGGGGTGAGCTGGTTGAGGCGCTGCTGCGTCGAGGTCGGGTCGATGCCGAGGAGGTTCGGCAGGTCGTGACCCATCTGGTTCATCACGTGATGCGACTTGTGGCAATGCAGCGCCCAGTCGCCCGGATTGTCGGCCACGAACTCGATGTCGCGCGTCGTCCCCACCGGCACGTTGACCGTGTTCTCCGGCCACCACGCCGACTGCGGGATCGGTCCGGCGTCGGTGCCGACCACCCAGAACTTGTGCCCGTGGAAGTGGATCGGATGCGAGTCCATGGAGAGGTTGGCGATGCGCAGCCGCACCCGGTCGCCGGTGCGCACGAGCAGCGGATCGGTGCCGGGGAAGACGCGCGAGTTGAAGGTGAAGGTGTTGAAGTCGAGCATCACCGTCGGATCGGGCGTGGCCGTACCCGGCTTGATGAACCATTCGTTGAGGAAGATTGCAAAGTCGCGGTCGACGCGGCGCACCGACGCCTCGCGCGGATGGATGATGAAGAAGCCGTGCATGCCGAGGGCGATCTGCACCATCTCGTCGAAATGAGGGTGGTACATCAGCGTGCCGGTCTGCTTGAGGGTGAACTCGTACGCGAACGTCTCGCCCGGCGCGATCTTCGGCTGATTGAGGCCGCTCACGCCGTCCATGCCGTTCGGCAGGATGAAGCCGTGCCAGTGCACCGAGGTCCCCTCGGGCAGTTTGTTCGTGACCAGGATGCGCACCCGGTCGCCTTCGAACGCCTCGATGGTCGGGCCGGGAGTCATGCCGTTGTAGCCCCAGCAGTTGACGTTGAAGCCGTCCATGAATTCGCGTCTGACCGGCTCCGCGGTCAGGTGAAACTCCTTCACGCCGCCGACCATGCGATACGGCAGCGAGGTGCCGTTCGGGGTGATGACCGGCGTTCGTCCGCTGGTGCGGCGGGCGGGGGCGAGTGGACTGGAGGCCTTTTGTGCCTGCGCAGTCTTGTTGCCGCCGAGGAGACCGGTCACGGCCCCGGCGACGGTGGAGAACAGTACGTTACGGCGGGTGATCGACATCAGTGGTCCCCTCTCGATACATCGGCGCGTTTCCCCGTTCCCTGGCCGGTGGCGGGGTCGAATGACGTGTCGCGGGCGATGCCCTGCAGCGCGCGATCGAGGTCGGTGCGCGCGCTCCAGTACTCGCGCTGCGCCTCGATGAAATCGCTCTCCGCCTGCGCCTCGTTCTGGCGTGCCTGCAGGAGCTGGAAGATGCCGGCCAGCATCGCGTTGTGCTCGAGCTTCGTCAGCTCCACGATGCGCCGGCGCCGCGGCAGGATGACGTCGCGGTAGTACTCCACCCGCGCCCGCGCCTCGGTCAGCGTGGCGCGTGCTGAGCGCAACTGCGACGCGGTTTCGCTCTCGATGGCGCTGAGCGCGTGCCGCGCCCGCAGCCACTGCGCCTCGGCACGCGTGCGCGCGGCGCGGCCGCTGTTGAAGATCGGGATCGGGAGCTCGATGCCCGGTCCGATGGTGTGCTCGCCGTCCGGCTCGCGCTCGTAATGCACGTCGAGCACGGTCTCTTCGAGCAGCTGCAACCGCGTGAGCGGCACCTGACGCTGCGCCGCCTCGACCTCGCGCCGGGCGATGGCCACGTCGAGCCGCTGCGCCGCCGCGAGCTGTTCGAGCTGCTGCTGATCGAGCTCGCTGGCCGGCAGCTCCGGAAAGGCAGCGGCCACGCGCCAGTCGGCCGGCACGCGGCGCAGGCCCATGGCGCGGATCAGCGACTCGCGCGACAGCAGCAGCCGCTGCTCGGCCCGCGCGAGATCGAGCTTGGCCTGCTCGTACAGCGCCTGCTCGTTCTCGAGATCGAGGTCGGTGATGTTCTCGGCCGCATGCTGTTTGAGCGCGACCTCGGCCGCGGTCTGCGCGGCGTCGGCAATGGTGCGGCTGAGCGCCACGTGCTGCGTCGCCGCCACGACGTCGAAATACGACGAACGGACCTCGGCCGCAAAGCGCAGCACATCGGAAGTGACGCGCATCTGCGCCGTGTCGAACGCCACGCGCCCGAGGGCCCGGCGGCGCGGGAGCTGGATCAGCTCGATCAGCGACTGCGCGAGCCGCAGCTCGTACGGGCGATACGGCTCGCCCGGAAAACGGATCTCGAACTCGAAAACCGGATTCGTGATCGTGCTGGCCTCGATCAGGTCGGCGCGCGCGATGCCGAGCTCCGCGAGCGTGACCTGCAGGCGGGGACTGTTGACCATGGCGATGGCCACCGCCTCGTCGGCGGTCAGCTCGTCGGCGAGCATCGACGCCACGCGCTCGTGATCGGCGGAGGCGGGCTGCGCGCTCCACTCCACGGCCGGTCCGCCGCGCTGTGCGAGGGCCTGCCCGATCTCGCTGACGCCGGCGTCGCGTGGCACACTGACGCAGGCGGTGAGGGCGAGGGCCGCCAGGATGACTGCGATCTGCTTCATTGCGTGACTCCTCACTTCTTCACCAGCTCCATGCCGCATTTCGGGCAGGTGCCGGGCTTGTCGCTCGTCACCTCCGGGTGCATGGGGCAGACGTAGGCCGCGGCTGCCGTCGACGCCGGCGCGCCATGCCCTTCATGACCGCCGCCCTGCGCCGCTTTCGCTGCCTCGGCGACCGAGATCGGCGCCGGTGCGTCGAATGGATCGGAACGGAGGATCGCCGAGGGGTGGGTGGGGAGGGGCGTGGTCGCGCCGGCGGCAGACGTGGCGCGATGGGCGGCGTGCGGATCGGTGGACGGCGCGGCGGGTGTGGCGCGGTGTGCTGCGTGCGGATCGGCGGACGGTGCGGCGGGCGTGGCGCGATGCGCGGCGTGCGGATCGGCGGACGGTGCGGCGGGCGTGGCGCGGTGTGCGGCGTGCGGATCGGCCGATGGCGTGGCGGGCGTTGCGCGATGTGCCGCGTGCGGATCGGGCGGTGATGCGGTGCCCGTCGTGCGGTGTCCCGCGTGTGGATCGGCTGATGGCGCGGCAGTCGTGGCGCGATGCTCGGCGTGCGGATCGGGCGATGAGATGGAGCCGGTCGTGCGATGACCTGCGTGCGGATCGGCCGATGGCGCGGCGCTTGTCATGCGATGACCCGCGTGCGGATCGGCCGTCGCCGAGGTGCCGGTCATCGAGTGCCCGGCGTGCGGATCAGCCGCCGCCGTGCTCGTCGCGCCGTGCCCGGCATGCGGATCGGCCGGCGTCGTTCCGTGCGCCGAATGATCGGCCGGCGCCGTTGCTGTGGCCTCCGCGCTCTTCGAAGCTACGCCCGGCTCTCGACCGCAGGCGGCGAGGGCCAGCAGCGCGGCGCACGCGATGGTGCGCGTCAGTGAATTCATGTCGAAACTCCTTGGGGGATGAAGAACAAAAAGACAGAGGAAGGCCGCGCCCGGACCAGGCGGGATCAGAGGCGGAACGTGGCGACCAGCACGTGCAGACCGACGTCGCGATCGCAGCGCACCGCGCCATGGGTGATGAAGCTGCGGTACGCGCTGGCGGGTGAGGGGGCGGCCACCCGCGGCACGGGGGCTATCGCCGCGAGGCGCTGGACCGGCGTGAGGGTGGAGATGATCCGCTTGACCGGCTCCTGCTTGCCGGGAGCCGGTGGAACGGCGTCGCCCTCCTGCGGGGCGGTCTCGCCGCGCATCAGGTCCGCGGCGACGTGGCAGACCGGCATCAGCTTGTGCGCGACCTGATGAAACGGAAGGACGCAGCAGCCGAACAGAAACACCGTCGCCAGGAGGAGCGGTACGGTCGCTCCTGCAATCCAGACGACGGCGATGACCCTGCGTCTCATCCTGATAAGCCTAATGCAACTCGTGCTCCGCGCGCGACCGGCAATCCGCCCATCACTGCATCGCGCAGTGGCCGCCGCCGCAGCACGACGATACGGCGGGCTCCTCCGCTACGCGGACGAACTTCTGCGGCGCGGCGTCGAAGGTCGTCTTGCAGGACGAGGCGCAGAAGTGGAACGTCTCCTCGCCGTACTGCGACGTCCCCGCCGCGTGCGCCGGGTCGATGCTCATTCCGCAGACAGGATCGATGACGTTGTGGTTCATAACTTCTCTCCTTTCCACGACAACGTAGGCCTTCCCATGGTGGGAAGGTCAACGGTTGCGCTGGAAAGGAGAGCGTGAACGTCCGCGAGATCAGCGACGACAGCTTTGCTGCCGCTCTCGGTTGCGTTATCTGGACTGCGGTGGCTGCGTCACCGCAGTCCAGATCGCAAAACACTGCCTCGACCGATCCGTTCAGGAGCGGGTGGGGCCACAAATCGCGTTCCAGACGGTCCAGAAGTTGGCACCGGTACCACCCGGAGTGGCAACGATCCCAACCATTCCAGCACAGTTGCTGTTGCAACCGATCTGCGCGCTGCTACCCGATTGCGGCTGCAGCTGCTGCCATGGGAAGTTCGGTCCACTGGCCGAAACC
Source organism: Thermoanaerobaculia bacterium (assembly GCA_036398925.1). Taxonomy (GTDB): domain Bacteria; phylum Acidobacteriota; class Thermoanaerobaculia; order Gp7-AA8; family Gp7-AA8; genus DASWOB01. The sequence goes on along the minus strand of DASWOB010000052.1, from coordinate 4,671 downwards.
GTCACGTTGAAGATGCCGGAAAGATTCGGCGTTTGAAGCATTTGGGTCGGATCGTCGGAGGTGATCGTTCCGGCCCAGTTCCCATTCTGCTGTTGGATGGTGACTGACCATTTCGTCACCCACTTGGCCGTGTCACTGGATGGGGATACATATGCCCAGAACTGCGCGCCATTCCCGAGGATTACCGTTCCTGCCGCCAAATCCGTTTTTGTACTCATCTGATCTCTCCCTTCTGCAAACAGCGATGATGAAGAGGCGCACTGGCTACAAGAGGCGGAGCTCGACCGGTAGCCGGGACCGGTAAGCATTCCGGGCCGACCGAAATATTGGCTCCTCTGGGAGTCACACCAGGACCATGCACGGGTCAAGGGACGGATGCTTGTCTCTCGTTTTCCGGCAGAGACGCGTGACCTTCCGCCATTCCTCCGCTCTCGTCTTGACCCTGCCACCGTAGGAAGGTTTACCATCGCCCGACGATGAGACGAGCACGACGCCCCGCGCTGGACCTCAGTGAGGCGAAGGAGCAGGGGTACTACAACATCGGGCAGGCCTCGGCGGCCTCCGGCGTCAGCGCGAAGATGATCCGGCATTACGAGAGCATCGGGGTCATCCCGGCGCCCGATCGGACCTTTGCGAACTACCGCATCTATTCACAGAGCGATGTGCACACCCTGCAGTTCGTCCGCCGCGCGCGCGTGCTCGGCTTTTCGATGAAGCAGATCCAGGCGCTGCTGGCGCTGTGGCAGGGGCACCGTCCGAGCCGCGAGGTGAAGCGTGTGGCGCTCGAGCACGTGCGCGAGCTGGAGGGGAAGATCCGGGAGATGGAGGCGATGAAGCGGACCCTCGAGTCGCTCGCCGAGCATTGCCACGGCGACCATCGCCCCGACTGCCCGATCCTCGACGACCTCTCCGGTGAGGAGCACGCGCACTGAGGCGCGTTCAGTTCCCGCTCTTCCTCCTCGCCTCGATCTGCTCCGGCGTGTAGCCCTCCCACACCCACGGGGTGACGGTGTTGCCGAAGATCCCTTCGAGGAGGGTGCGGAAGGCGAGCTCGCCGTTGTCGCTGTTCGTGAGCAGGATCATGCAGGCCTGGCGGCGCTCGAAACAGATCATGTAGTTCTGCGCGCCGTCGCCGTGTCCTTCTTTGAAAAAGGCCGGTCCGAACTTCGTCTTCGTGAGCAGGCCCCAGCCGATGCCGTACGCGAGGCCGACTGCCTTTGCCTCCGCTCCCTCTTCCTCCGGCCCCGTCGCGAACTGATGCAGGGTGCGGATGGGGATGACCGGCGCGAGCATCTTCTTCCGCGTGGCCGGTTTGATCAGTTTGTTGGCGAAGAGTGCCGAGGCGAAGCGGGCCAGGTCTTCGGCGCTGCTGGTCATCGAGCCGGCGCCGCGCGACGGATGACGGCGGGTCCTGGAGAGGAACTGCCCCTCGATGCCGAAGCGGTCGGCGATGTCGCTGCCGAGCTCCTCGCGGAAGATCATCGCGGTGCGGGTCATCCCGGCCGGCGCGAAGATCGACTCCTGCATCAGCTCATTGAGCGGCTTCCCCTTCTGCTGCTCGATGACGTACTGCACGAGGTTGAACCCTTCGCCGGAGTAGTGGTACCGCGTCCCCGGCTCGAAGTGCAGCCGCATCTTCTGGTCGGCTTCCAGGAAGGCGAAGTTGCGCAGCCCCGCGGTGTGGGCGAGGAGCATGCGCGGCGTGACCCGCTGCCATCGAGGATCGCCCGCGAGCAGCGTCCCCTTCTCGCGATACGGCTCGTATTCGTGCAGCGGCTTCGGAAGTTGCCTCACGATCGGCAGGTCGAGATCGAATTCCCCCCGCTCGACCAGCTGCATCACGTACGTGGCGAAGACGCCTTTGGTGATCGAGGCCGCCCAGGTGGTGGTGGTCGGCTGCATCGGCTGCCGCGGGTCGAGCGTGCGCAGCCCGAAGGCCTCGCTCCAGACCAGCTTCCCCCGGTCGACCACGGCGATCTGTGCGCCGGTCACGCCGTGCTTCGCGAACGTCTCCGCCGCGAGCTTCGACGCCTTTGCGGTGGAGATGCGGCTGCCGTCGAGCCGGCGGATGGTCTTGTCGGCAGCGTTTGCGGAGAGAGTGAGAAGCGTCAGGAGGACGATCGCGGCTCGTTGCATGGAGCTGTATACGGGAATAGATGGCCCGCGTTCATATACGGTTGAGCGAGAATGTGAATGCCCCTCCTCGTGTTGAACGCGCCATGACCCACTTCCAGCGAACGATGGCCGCTCTCGCACTGACGTGCGCCGTTGCAGGCTCGGCCGCGGCCGAGGAGACGCTCCGGTACAACTGGCGCCTCCGCGGCGCGTTGTCGTGGATCGCTCGCGCGAAGTTTCCGACCTCCGGCACCGGCGTGCTGCAGACCTCGCCGCGCGGTGGGGCGGTCGATAGTCAGCTGCGGGTGAACGCCGGCGGGAAGGATTACATCGAGTATCGCTCCCGCATGGATGAGTCGGCGCGCCGGACGCTGACCAGCGTCAACGGCTATTCGTTCGGCGACCGCTCCGAGCGCAAAGAGACGGTCTACGACTACAACGCCAACGTGGCCCGGGTGGCCGAGCGCGAGCAGGGGCAGGTCGGCAACAAGACCCGTCCGCTCCCGGTCGATGAAGCGCGCGACGTGCTGACCACGATTGCCTACCTGCGCGAGCACGCCAGCACCCTCACCGCGCCGCTGACGACCGATGTGTTCGCCGATGGCAAGCCGTACCGCGTGACGATCAAGCCGGAAGGGCTCAAAACGGCCGAGTGGCAGGGGCGTCAGGTGCCGGCGCGCGTCTTCCGCGTCGTGGCGGCGCCGGGCGCGCAGAAAAAGTTCCCCGGCCTGACGGTCTGGCTGAGCGACGACGCGCAGCATCTGCCGCTGCGGATCGTGATCGACCAGCAGTACGCCTCGCTCGACCTGCGGCTGCGTCCGTCGTAATTTCGCCGGATTGCCGCAGCGGCGCCACATTCACGCGCGATAACCTCGGCGGATGAAACGCCTGCTGCCGATCGTCCTCCTTGCCAGCCAGCTCCTGACCACTCCGGCGACGGCCGCCACTCCCGAATCGTGGACCCGCGCCGTCGAGCCGGTGCGCATCGCCGGCAACCTCTATTACGTCGGCAGCGAGGAGCTGGGGGCGTACGCGCTGGTCGGCAAAGAGGGGACCATCCTCCTCGATGCGCCGATGGAGGAGAACGCGGAAGCGCTCCTCGCCAGCCTGCGGAAGATCGGTGTGAAGCCGAAGCAGGTGCGCATCCTCCTCAACAGCCACGCGCATTTCGATCACGCCGGCGGCTTCGCGAAGATCAAGAAAGCAACCAAGGCCAGGCTCTACCTCTCGCCGGGCGACGCCGAGCTGATGGCGCGCGGCGGCCGCGATGACTTTGCGTTCGGCGACCGCTTTCCGTTCCCCCCCGTCAAAGCCGACGCCCTGCTCACCGACAACCAGACCATCCGCCTCGGCGACGTCTCGATGACCGCCCTCTTCACTCCCGGTCACACCCGCGGCTGCACCTCCTGGCGCACCACCGTCGTCGAGAACCAAAAGCCGCTCGACGTGGTCATCGTCTGCAGCCTGACCGCGCCCGGCTATCAGCTGGTGAAGAACGAAAAGTACCCGGAGATCATGGAGGACTACCGCCGCTCCATCGAGCGCCTCCGCAAGCTCGATCCCGACATCTTCCTCTCGAACCACGCCTCGTTCTTCGACCTGCAGAAGAAGCGAGAGGGACAGGCCTCCTTCGTTCAGAAGGGAGAGCTGGCGCGGCACCTCGATTGGGCCTGGGGAAGGCTGCAGGAGCAGGCGCAAAAGCAGCGCGAGTAATGCGGAACATCCCGCGATCGTTCTCCGAACGCAATTCGAGGCGTCGGCAACATCCCGGGATTGTGCTGGTGACGCAAATTGAGGTGCCCGCACCATCCCGGGATTGTGCTCACGACGTAAATTGAGGTGCCGGGACCATCCCGGGATGGTGGTCGTGACTCAAATCGAGGTGCCGGGACCATCCCGGGATGGTGCTCGTGACGTAAATTGAGGTGCCGGGACCATCCCGGGATGGTGCTCGTGACATAAATTGAGGTGCCGGCACCATCCCGGGATGGTGCTCGTGATCAAATCGAGGTCCGCGCACCATCCCGGGATGGTGCTCCCATCTCAAATCGACGGTTCCGGCAGCGTCCGTCGATTGTGCATACTGTCGAGCATGCCCAAAACGAGTCCGCGTCCGGATGCAGTGATCTTCGGTGAGATCTTCCGGCAGTTCCGTCAACAGCGCGGATGGACGATCCGCACCTGCGCGCAGCATCTCGGCATCACCGCCTCGTACCTCGGCCTCCTCGAGGCCGGCTGCAACATGCCGGGCATTCACGTGCTCCTGCTGTTCGCCGATGTCTTCGGTGTCAACGCCTGGGAGATCTTCCGCTCGTTCGAAGAAAAGCGGAGGGCGCGGTTCGCGGCCGCTGCCCGATGAGAGGGAACGACGGGAGGCCTCCGGCGGCCGGGGCCATTGGCCCCGGACCCCATTGGTTGGCCTAAGCAGAACGCACGCACTGCGCCCACGGATGAGGGGAACGACGGGAGGCCTCCGGCGGCCGGGCCGCGGGCCCGGACCCGTTGGTTGGCCTAGCCTCCGCGACACAGCCTCGGATCTCGCGACAGAGAGTCGCG
>DASWOB010000051.1:0-2348 GCA_036398925.1 Thermoanaerobaculia bacterium | reverse complement strand
ACGCGCGCGCCCCGCGTGACGCGCCGCGCAGCGCGACCCGGCGTCCAGAGATAGACGTCAGAGAGCAGCTCGAACGTGCGGTGGTACTCGAGCTGCGCGAAGGCGATGGTGGTGCCGTCGCGGCTCCAGGAGATCGAGGAGGGGCCCTCGGTGGGGTCACACCTTCGTTCTTCTCTTGCCATGAGCAAGCTCTACCAGCTGTAGCGACATCTTCCATTTCCGAGGAGTTTCAGGCGGCGCGAGAGAAGGTCGAAGGTCTGACCCCATTGCGACTTCGCGCCACTTCGCGCCGCTGATGGAACGGCACGGCTTGCCGGTGTGGATCGAGGCGGACGGGTAGGCCAGGCGGTCAGCGCTTCCGGCGGTCAGGGCGGAGGGGATCGGTTCGAGCCCCCCACCGCCGCAAGCGTTTGCCGCGGGGCAGCATGCGCCCGATGTTCGGCCGGATGCATGCGACCGCCGCGCGGATGAAGGCCATGCGCCGGTTATCGGCCGTGATGAGCAGGTCCGGCACCTCGTGTGGCTGGAAGCCGGCGTCGGTTGCGGCCTCCATCAGCGCGTCCGCGGCCCGCCACATGGCGACGAATTCGGCGAACGGCAAGCTGCCGAAGCGATCGCAGAAGTAGGCATAGTCGCTCAGGAGCCGCGGATCGAACGGGTCGGCCTTCGAGGGATCCACTGTAACCAAGGGGTGGCGGATCTTGGCAGAATGCTACCCGGGGACGCGCGCTTCAGCGTCGCGAGCGCGCGTCGCGGCGCATCGCGGTTGACGCGCGCTGGTGCCGTACGCTCGCCTGCAGCCACTCGTTGTCGGGATGCTGGCGCGCGTGACAACCGGCGCAGAGCAGGCGAAGGTTGGGAAGACCGTGGCGGCCGCCCCGCGCGATCGGCTTGATGTGGTGCACGTGCGCGCCCACCATCCGCCAGCCGTCCTCCATCTGCCGCAGCGTGCCGACCGGCCAGCCGCATCCGTCACAGCGGCCGTGTGCACGTTCGAAGACGAGCATCCGCCGCAGTTGCCAGTCCGGCGGATACGTCGGCCAGAAGCGGAGGAGCGGCTCGATGATGCGGATCCAGATCGCGGAAAGACGCGGACGCCGGATGACGCTGTCGATCCACATCGCCATCCCGAAATCGTACCTCGGTGAGAAACGGGGCGCCAAGCCTGACGCCGAGCGTCGCGTGTCCTGCTCAGCAGACGCGCTCGAGGTGCTCGGCCAGTCGAATGGACAACGTAATGATCGTCAACGTCGGGTTGAAGATGCCGGCGGACGGGAAGACCGACCAAAAAGCGCGAAGTCGTCGGATGTGGGAATCTCGTGATTTAGCTCACGAAAGCCCGGAGTCATGTAAGGTATGTTCCTCACACAAGGTCCAAAGAGGAGAATCGAATGAAGCGACAGGCCTCACTTTCTGTCCTCGTGTTTTTGTTTGCGTTGCCGCTCGTGGCACAAACGTCGGCGCAAGGCAGTTTCAACTTCAAAGGAACGGAAGGTCTGCAGACGATCGAGTTCGACGCCGCGGGCGACGTACGCTCCGCGCAAGGCTTCTTCACGCTGGCCGGTCCGACGCTCGTCTCCGACGGCGAGCTCGATCAGGAAGAGGCCAAGCAGACGATTCTGGTCAGGGACTTCACCATGAAGGTCGCGGTGGAGTGCATGAACGCCCTCGGTACCCGCGTGACGATGAGCGGCGTCGTCAGCGACTCGAACGTCCGGTCGATGATCGGGCGCACGGCGATGCTCACCGTCGAAGACAACGACCTCAACACCAAAGATCCGACCGATCGCTTCACCTTCGGCTCGTACTGGGAGAAGGACATCACCTGGTTCCCGAGCGATGAAGAGGAGAAGGGCGACGCTGGCTGGACCTTCTCCTGGTGGGCCACGGACGCGGAACGGAAAGACGATGTCGGCTACATGATCACGCGCACGCGCCAAGTCAACTGCGCCACCTTCCCGGTCGCATCGTACGAGCTCGCCCCGATCGGCGAGGGCCGCATCCTCGTCAATAACAAATAGCCATCAGCTCTCTACCGAACTTCGACCTCCGGTATGTCACGCCGGAGGTCGCGGGTTTGAGCCCCGTCGGCGCCGCCACGAAGCTTTGCGAGTCCGTGGCCGGCCACCGCCGACTTCGCATTGCACGAGTCCTGGGCCGCCTGACGACTCATGGCAGGTGATCGCGAAGGGACTCGGGGTCACCTCGGGGTCACCCATTAGCAGGCATTGTCAATATGGGCGGGCGAATCCCATGCGGCGTCTAGCCGCTGCCATCGATGGGGTCTCTCTGTCGGTGGCGGGATGATCTCCGCGTCCCGGCGTCTCGATGTAGCGGTGTCGGAGATG
>DASWOB010000050.1:0-201243 GCA_036398925.1 Thermoanaerobaculia bacterium | reverse complement strand
CTGCACGCTCAGGATGTTCGCGGTGCGCTGTCGCACGAGCGTCGTCCGTTTGCGCAGCAGATCGCGCACGGCGCGCTGCTCCCGCGGGTAAATGTAGCCCTTGGGCAGGATGCCGAGCCGCATCATGTGCGCGAGCCATCGTGCGTCGTACTCGTCGTCGGAGTGCTTGAGCCCGGAGTACTGCTGGATCGCCGAGGTGTTGACCAGAACGACAGGGAACTCTTTCGCTTGCAGCCCGTCGACGAGCCAGTACCAGTTGAAGGTCGACTCGACGGCCACACCCTGCAGCGTGGCTCGGTACGGCTCGAGCTCTTCCACGAACCGCTCGAGCTTGTTCGGTAGCTTCCGCTGTCTCAGCACACGATCCGTCTCGTCGATGATGGTCAGGAAACCGTTGTTCGAATGAAGGTCCACCGCTGCATACGTCTGCATCGCAAACTCCTCTTACCGCCGATGGTGCGCCCCGATCGGCGACAGGTCCACGCCTGCTAGATGCGTATACACACCTTCGATCTTTTCCGAACCGCTGCAAACGTACGGCGAAACGGGGTCTTCCCGGTGAAACGGGGGGTCACACCTTTGATCTGCTCGAGGACCGCCGATCCGAGCGCCCGTTCAGTCGGGACGGCGGCGTCTGCGCCCGCACCACTCCATCCGAGTGGCGGCTTCGCCCAAACTCGGCGTTTAACGGTGTGATGGACTCGCTATCTTCAGTAAGCTGCGTGGGAAGGCAACGCGGTCGTGACGAACGTCAGCCGCGGAGCTGCGCAAGCGCCGCATCGAGTCGGCCGAGCAGCGTCGCGTCGCTGCTGAATTCGCGCTCGCATCGGCGGATCAGCGTCGACACGTAACCTTCACTGCGAAGGCGAAGCGAGGCTGCGATGCTGCGCAGAGTGACGAGTCCCTCGTGCCAGCCGAGCCACGCTACCAGGCGACGTAGAGGTCCGCCGGAACGGGAGCGGATCGTCTCGAGCGGCAGCTTCGCGATTCGCGAGACGGTCTCCGCGATCACATGCATCTTCGGACGCCCAACTGCACGTTGCCGCGTCGGGTGATCCGTCGAGCGCGGTCTCCCCTCGACAATCTTTCGCATCTTCCTGGTCCACGCTTCACTGCCGAGATAAATCGCATTCGTCACGTGATCCCACAGCCGCTCCTCGGACATGATTCTGGCGAGGACGAACGCGCGATACTCCGCCTGTGCAGTTGGCGCGTCTGCACCGAAGAGGAGATGCACCGAGGCCACATCGAGCCAGTCCGGCGCCGGATCGAGACCAGCGGTCGCTCGATAGCTGGACCAGCGATACGTCTCCGGTCGCTCGGCCAATCCGGCTCGCACCGGATTCAACGCAACGTAGCGCAGCACCTCCGCCGCATATGTTTCGCGCTCGACGAGCACAGCATGAAACCGCCCCTGGAACAGATGACCCGACCGGCCGTGGCGCCGGTTGAACCAACCGGCGTAGGTCCCATTGAGCCACTGCATACCGCGGGAGAGGTTCGGCTCGGGAGTTTGAATGACGAGGTGAAAGTGATTCGTCATCAACACGTAAGCGGTGACGGACCAGCCGAAGCGTGTCGCAGCCTCGCCGAGGAACTGCAGAAACATACAGCGATCACGGTTGCCGCGGAAGATCGGCTTCCGCTCATTGCCTCGGGAGGTGACGTGGTAAAGAGCGCCGGCAAATTCGATTCGAAGTGGTCTCGCCATAACGCAACGAGGATCCCTCGGTGCAATCGCCGAGGAGATCGGGTTCTTCAAGGCGTGGAGCAAACCTCCTCGGAGTGGAAGATGCTACCGTCGAAACTCTTCGCTAGGTAGATCCACGATCAGCGGCGCAACCGCCGCAGTTCATGGTGCGAAGAACGAAGGTGTGACCCCGTGCGGGTACAGCTGAGAGGAAGAAAGGTGTGACCCCGACTCGAGGGTCACCGACTCGAGGGGTCAGAGCTTCGTTCTTTCTGCCGCCGTCCAGATGACGTAAACCCAAGCGCCACCCGACTCAGAACGCCCACTTGCCGCCCACGAACAGCGCCTCGAACATCCCCAGCCAAAGCACCGACCACAGCACGATCACGCTTCGCAAGACCGGCCGCCCCTCCGTCACCTGCGCAAAACAAAAGTAGACGGGGAACAGCGTCAGGCAATACCGCGGTGCGCCGAGGAGAAAACCGGTGCTCGTAAAAAGCAGCACGTTGAGTGTCGCCCAGGTCGCATACGACGCGCGCAGCCGCAGCCATGACCAGACGCAGACGGCGATCGCGATCAGGGTGAAGAGCAACTCCTGCCAGCCCACCATGATCGCGTCGTACGGCGCGCGCTCCCAGACCGAAAGCCACGCGTCATAGATGCTCACCCACGGAAAGTCGAGTCCCTTCCGGTCGAACACTTCTCGCATGTAAATCCGAAACGCGAACCAACTCCCCGCCACCTTCTTGTTGACGGCGAGATACACCCCCAGACCGCTGGCCACGAAGAAGATCCACAGCCAGCGCGGGTCGAATTTGCGCGTGCGTCGCCACTGCAGCCACGCCTCCACCATCAGCGCCGGAATGAGCAGCACGCCATTCACACGCGTCAGCGCGGCGAAGGCACCGGCCACGCCGGCGAGCGCCCATCGCTCGCGCCGCGCGAAGAGAAACGACGCCAGGGTCAACGCGAGAAACAGGCTCTCCGTGTATGCGATATGAAGGAAGTAGCTGGTCGGAAAGATCGATAGGAACAACACCGTGTCGATCGCGCGGGGACGATGCTCGTCGTCGTGTTGCGCGAGACGGTAAAGCAGGAACGCCGCGGCAAATGATGCGAGCGTCGCGACGATGACCCCGGCGGTCACCGTGTCCCGCGCTACGAATTTGACGATGCGCGTCAACCAGGGAAAGAGCGGATAGAAAACGATCGACGAGCGTGCCTCGCCGGTGGACTGGTAACCATTCTCCGCGATCGAAACGTAATGCAGCGAGTCCCACTGGTTCCAGATGTGGAGCCAGTTCGCCGGCAGCGAAGTGTTCGTCATGATCAGCGCGGCCTGCACGCCGAACCAGAGCACGAGCACCTTCGCGCAGAGGAAGATCAGGACAGCGGTCCGCAGGCCGCGCTCGCTCGTTTTATCGGGATGCACGGGCGACGTGATACCAGATTTTCCGCCGGAGGGAAACGGCGTCAGACCGTCATCTCGCGGACGTCATCCATCAGCAGCGTGGGCTCGGTCATCTCCTGCACCTGCCCCGCCGTCACGCCAGGCGCCACCTCGACGAGCCGCAGCCCCTCCGGCGTCACGTCCATCACGCAGTAATCGGAAATGATCCGGTTCACGACGCCGACGCCCGTCAACGGAAGATTGCACTCGTTGAGGATCTTCTTCTCGCCCTTCTTCGTGACGTGCTCCATCGTCACGATGAGGCGTTTCGCGCCGGCGACGAGGTCCATCGCGCCGCCCATCCCCTTCACCATCGCGCCGGGCACCATCCAGTTCGCGATGTCACCCTTCGCCGAGACCTGCATCGCGCCGAGGATCGACAGATCGACCTTTCCGCCGCGAATCATCGCGAACGAATCGGCGCTGGAGAAGAACGCGGCCCCCGGCAGGGTGGTGACGGTCTGCTTTCCGGCGTTGATGAGATCGGGGTCAACCTCGTCGTCGCTCGGAAAAGGCCCGAGGCCGAGGATGCCGTTCTCCGACTGGAGGATGACTTCCATCCCCTGGGGGATGTTGTTGGCGACGAGCGTCGGCATGCCGATGCCGAGGTTCACGTAAAAGCCGTCGCGCAGTTCCTGCGCGGCACGGCGGACGATCTGTTCCCGTGTGAGCGGCATTCGTTATCCCTTCCTGACCGTGCGCTGCTCGATCCGCTTCACCCGCGGCGCGACGACCACGCGATGGACGAAGATGCCGGGCGTGTGGACCTGATCGGGATCGAGCTCTCCCGGCTCCACGAGCTCCTCCACCTCGGCGATGCAGACCTTCCCCGCCGTCGCGGCCATCGGATTGAAGTTGCGCGCGCTCTTGCGGTAGACGAGATTGCCGAGCCGGTCGCCCTTCCACGCGGCGACGAGCGAGAAATCGCCGACGATGCCGCGCTCCATGACGTACTGCCGGCCGTCGAACTCGCGCGTCTCTTTGCCTTCCGCGACGACCGTGCCGTAGCCGGCCGGCGTGAAGAAAGCCGGGATGCCGGCGCCGCCGGCGCGCATCCGCTCCGCGAGCGTCCCCTGCGGCACGAACTCGACCTCGAGCTCTCCGGCCAGGAACTGCCGCTCGAACTCCGCGTTCTCGCCGACGTAGGAGGAGACCATCTTCCGGATCTGCCTGGTCTGCAAGAGCAGCCCGAGCCCCCAGTCGTCCACTCCGGCGTTGTTGGAGACGCAAGTCAGGCCGCCGACTTTTTTCGCCACCAGCGCGTGGATCAGGTTCTCCGGGATGCCGCAGAGCCCGAACCCGCCGACGACAAGCGTCGAACCGTCAAAAATGTCCTGCACTGCCTCGGTTGCCGAGGCCACCACCTTATTGATCATGGCGACCGCAAGATATCAGAAGGGGTCAGAGCTTCGATCTTCCGCGTTATCCGGAAGATCGAAGCTCTGACCCCAGATGTACCGCGTGAGGCGGAAGATCGAAGCTCTGACCCCGGATGCACCGCGTGAGGCGGAAGATCGAAGCTCTGACCCCGGATGTATGCTGAGCGGCATGCCGTCCATGATCAAACTGGTGATGCAGAAGTTCTATCGGAAGGCCGAAGGCCACCCGGAACGCTTGCCGTGGCACCAGGAGAACCCGCCGCGCATCCTCACCTCCGCTGTTTCCGAGCGCGGCGGCCAGGGACGCGCACTCGACGTCGGTTGCGGCGCCGGCGTCTTTTCGGTCTGGCTGGCGGAGCAGGGGCTGGACGTGACCGGCATCGATCTCTTCCCTGAGGCGACGCAGATGGCTCGGGCCCGCGCGGAGAAGCACGGCGTCGCGATCGAACTGGTGACCGGCGATCTCTTTTCGTACGCGCCGGAGCGCCCCTTCGATCTCGTGTTCGACTCCGGCTGTCTGCATTCGCTCGTCGGGGGTGATGTCGATTCCTACAAGCGGCAATTGCTGCGGTGGACAAAGACGGGCAGCGATTACGTGCTCGGCCACTGGGGAAAACGAAGTTGGGCGGATTGGCGGCCGATCGGCCCGAAGCGCCGCACGGAAGCGGCGGTGCGAAAGATTTTCGAGCCGGATCTCAAACTGCTCGACGTCGAGGTCACGGATTTCGCGGCGCCGATGCCGTTCGGCCCCGTCGTACGCGGCGTCGGCTACTGGTTTCGCCGCGAGGCCTGAGGCGGGCGGCGTAAGAGCAGCAGCGATCCGCCGATCATCCACAGCAGCACCGGCATGATCGAAGAGCGGGTCTGCCGCCCGAACACCGGCTCCCCCAGATTGCGCGATTCCCGCGCGAGCGCGACGTCGTTCAACCCGGTGGCGAGATACGCGCGCACCGGATGGCGCTGCTCCGGCGACGGCATCGGGTCGACGGCCGTGGCGATGAAGTGAATGGCGATCGAGACGGCGCCGAGGAGTACCCAGAGCGGCCGCCAGAGATGCGTCGCGAAGAACATCGGGATGCCGAGGAGGGGGATCACCGGGACGAGGTACCGCGGACCAAAGTTCCAGCCGCCGCTCCAGCCGTTAAACCCTGCGTTCACAAGGACGAAGGCGAGGAATGCCGCCAGGATCGCACTCGCCTCGCGAACGAGCCCGCGCCGGAACATGATCGCCAGACCGGCGAACGCGAAGAGCAGCACCGGCGACGCGAAAAACAGCCCGCGATACTCGGCAAAGGTGATGTCGTGGAGCGCCTCCAGCCGCGGCATGCGCAACACGCCGAAGAGCAACCCCTGCTCTGTGAACGGTTTACTCAACTCGACGGACGTGCGGAAGGGCGAGCCGAAACAGAGCGCGTGATACACGCCGAGGGCAATCGCGAACGGGATTCCCCCGAGCACGAACCGGCCTGCCGAGCGCCAGGACCGGCAGACAGCGAGAAAGATCAAAGGTGTGACCCCACACACGTAAAAACAGGTCGTCGCCGCCCCCGCGGCCATGCCAGAGACGAACGGGCGATCGTGGAATTCGGTGAAGGCGACGAGGAGAAAAAGCGCGCTGGCGACGTGGGTGAAGAGCATCGTCGAGTAGGTGAAGATGATCGTGCCGAAGAGGATCAGCAGGGCGACCAGCATCGCGCTGCGGTCGCTCACGCCGAGGCGGCGGCCGTAGAGAAACAGGACGACGCCGATCAGCGCGCCGCAGATGCCGTTCGTCAGCGCGGTGACGATCCACTGATTCGGATACGTCAGCGCGTCGACCGGCATGCCGCGCCATTTTTCGAACCGGTAGACGAAAAAGTACGGGACCGCCGCGAGGAAGGAGACCCCCGGCGGTTTATTGATGTAGGTGTGACCGTCCACGCCCGTCGAAACGTCGCCGGTGTTCACCGCGTAGCCGTCGATGTGCAGCGTGCCGCGCTCGACCAGCGCGCGCGTCAGATCGAAATGCGCGTCCTGGTTCCACCCCGCCCCGCCGAAAAACCAAGCGTAGGTGACGAATGCGAGGAGGAACAGGAGGACAGGCTTACGGCGGTCGATCGCAAGATCAAGAATCAATGGCTAATGCGTGTGTGCGTGGTCATGATCATGATCGTGGTCGTGATGATGATCGTGGTCGTGGTCGTGACCGTGTGTGTGCCCGGCCATGCCCGACTCGACCTGCTCGACGACGCCGCGGGCGAGCTCGCGGAACGCCTGCGCGGCCGGTGATTCGGGATCGGAGATGACGATCGGCTGGCCGGTGTCGCCGCCGACGACGACCTTCGGATCGATCGGCACCTCGCCGAGGAACGGCACGCCGAGCATCTCCGCGGTCTTTTTCCCGCCACCGTGGCCGAAGATCTCTTCGCGCTCGCCGCAATGGCGGCAGACGAAGTAGCTCATGTTCTCGATGATGCCGAGGACCGGCACGTTCACTTTCCGGAACATCCCCAGCCCTTTGCGCGCGTCGATGAGAGCCACGTCCTGTGGTGTCGTGACGACGACCGCGCCAGTGAGGCCGGCCTTCTGCGTCAGCGTGAGCTGCGCGTCGCCGGTGCCCGGCGGGAGATCGATGACCAGGAAGTCGAGGGTGCCCCACTTCACATCGCTCAGGAACTGATCGATGGCCTTCATCACCATCGGGCCGCGCCAGATGACCGGCTCGTCGGCATGCGTGATCATGCCGAGGGACATCGCTTTCACGCCGTGGCGCTCCATCGGCTTGATCTTCTCGTCGATCGCGTCGATCTCCGGACGCCCTTCGATGCCGAGCATCATCTGCTGCGAGGGGCCGTAGATGTCGGCATCCAGCAGGCCGACGCTATAGCCGAGAGCGCGCAGCGACAGGGCCAGGTTCGTGGAGACGGTCGACTTGCCGACGCCGCCTTTGCCCGAGGCAACGGCGATGCGGTACTTCACTCCGTCGAGGGCGCGCGGCGCGGGGCCCATGCCTCCGGCAGCCTGCTGGGAGGCGCCTCCGCGGCTGGTGATCTCGAGATTGAGGTGGACGTCGGTCACGCCTTCGATGGCGCGGACGGCCGCCTCGGCCTCGCGCGCGATCTGCGCGCCGACGGCCGGATTTTCTGTCTGGAAACTGATCGTCAGACGGACGTTTCCGCCGTCGATGGCGACGTCCTTCACGAATCCGAACGACACGATGTCGCGCGAAAGGCCTGGAAATTTGACCTTCTTCAGCGCGTCAAGAACCTGCTCCTGCGTTGGCATCGACTCTCTCCTGTTTGAACCGCTCGTACGCCTCGGCGATCAGCGGCACTGCCTCAGCAGAAGAGCCGACTACCTTGATCACGTCGAGATCGGGAGGGCTGACCAGACCGCGCTCCACCATCGTGCCGCTTATCCAGTCGATCAGACCGGGCCACATTGTACCGACCAGGATCAGCGGATGCTCCTTCATGTGCTTGACCTGCAACAACTGCCAGACCATGAAGAGCTCGAGCGCGGTTCCGATCCCCCCCGGCATCACGATGAATGCCGACGAGAGCCGGATGAAATGATGCAGCCGGGAGAAGAAGGTACGGTGCCGGAACACCTTGTCGACGAAGGGGTTGGCCTGCTCCTCGGTCGGCAGGTGGATGGCCAGCCCGAACGAGCGCGAGTGGCTGTCGATCTGCCCCTCCACCGCGCCGCTGTTCGCGGCCTCCATCAGACCCGGACCACCCCCGGTGACGATGTCGATCCCCATTGCAGCAAGGTCGCGGCTGAGACTGACGACCTCGTCGTAGATCGGATCACCCTTGCGGATGCGCGAGCTGCCGAAGATCGAGACGCGGAAATGCTCGACCCGCTCCGGCTGGATCTGATCGAGGTCGTTGATCGTCTCCCAGAGCTGGTAGATCGCCTTATCGAGAATGTGCGTCGGATCGGCGGTCGGCCGCTTTTTGGCCTGGTTCGCCTGCCGCAGTTGTTCGAGCTCCGGCGTGGTGGTGCGGGTACGGTCTGTCATAACGCGGGCTGAACCGAGCGAAGCCGGTGCCAGCCCGCCCCTCAGCGCGCCGTGATCCAGACGTCGTTGGAGAACTCTTTCAACTTCGGCTCGGCCGCGCGGGCCTCGCCTTCCGTAGCGAACTTCACCCGCACCCGGAAGATCGGCCCCTTCTCGGTCGACCCGCGCTCGACGTACGCGCTGAGGAATCCGCGGTCGATCAGCCTCGACGCCAGCGCCTCCGCGCTCTTCTGGTCGCCGGTCGAAAGGAGCTGGGCGTACGTGGTGACGTGCGCCCTGGTGGGGCTCTGCGCCCTGGTGGGGGTCAGAGCTTTGTTTTGCGCCGGCGTTTGGGATGTGGGGGTCAGAGCTTTGTTCTGCGTCGGGGGGGCAGCGGCGGCCGGTGCTGGTGCAGGCGCCGGATCGGCTTCGCGGACGACCACCGGCTCAGCGGCGGCGGTAGTCACCGGAGCAGAGGGCGCGGCGGTTTCGGCGACGGTCACGGCGGAATCGGTCACTGGCGCGGGTGACGTCGCCTCATCGCCGGCGGGGTCGGTCTCCTGGAAGTCGTCGTCCGTCACTCCCAGCTCGACGATCTCGCCGCGGTCGGTCTTGCCCTTCGGCGGGAGGACCGAGCCCTCAGTGACGACGGGCGTCTCCTTGCGGACCACCAGACGCTCGTCCGCCTGCCCTTTGCCGATCATCAGCCCGAAGGCGAACGACGCGGCCAGCGACAGCAGCAGCAGGACGAAGGCCATGAAAGCCTGTCCGGCGGTCAGTGAAATTTCGTAATGAGATGAATCATCGGCGTGCGCGAGCTGCTCTTCCATCCGTCCACCCTCCTCGTACATCACCTGGCCGCGGCGCCGGTCGTGGGCGCGGCCGCATTCCAGTTTGTGTGATAGACGACGCCGTTGTCAAAGTAGACGGCCGACGCGCCGCCGTCCGCCTTCGGGTAAATCCAGACCGAAAACACACGGTTGCCTTGGACGACCTGCTTGATCCAGTCCTCGCGCGGGAGGCCGACCAGGCGCCGGACATCGTCTTCCTTCATCCCCTTCTTCACGCCGGCGAAGGAGCTCATCGAGACGTAACGCCGCTGCTCCGCGATCGCGACCCGCTGGGTGGCGATGGCGTTGGCCGGCTCGAACTCGAGCGCGGCGCGATAGAGCTCGATCGCCTTGTCGTAGCGCGAGAGGATGTTCATGTAATCGTCGGCGAGGCGGATCTTCTCGTTGGCGAGGAGCTGCGCGGCGCGCGGGTCGGCTGTGCGCTGCCAGTACTCCGCCATCTTGTCGATGAAGGTGCCGTAGGTCGGCTCGAGCTTCTTGTAGTTGTCGAGCAGGACCTCGATCTGCTGCCGCCGCGGAGCGTCCGCCGGCGCCGGCCGCTGCGCGCCGCGCAAGGTCTGAATCCACTGATAGTCGGCGGTGAGCAGCGACCACTCCCGGTCGTTCGGCTTCACCGGCGGACCAGCAGGCGCACAAGCGAAGAGCAGGAAAGCAATGAGAAGAAAGGCGCGGCGCGGCATGGACGACGGTTATTTTACACAATGGCGGGCGGTGCGGTGGGAAGAACGAAGGTCTGACCCCCACTACCGGGCGGGCTGACCCCAGGGGCGGGGGTCACACCTTCGTTTTTCTTCGCCAGGCGTTGGGGGTCAGACCTTCGTTTTTGGCAGGCGGTGGGGTCAGACCTTCGTTTTTTCTTCGCCGTGAGGCAGACGAAGGCGTACCGGTACCGGAAAGCGAAGAACGAAGGCCTGACCCCAATCAACGCGTGCGTGATCCGCGATCGTGTGAACGTGATCCGGGATCGTGTGAACGTGATCCCGGGTCGTGTGAACGTGATCCGCGACGCGACTACCGCAGCGTCGCCGCCACCTTCGCGACATCCGTCTCCAGCGGCGCGCCGAACTCCCTCACCTCGTACAGCCATCCGGTGAGCAGTTCATTCAGCACCGCATGCACGACCGCGGCGTGGTCGCTCGAGCCGGAGGCGTAGAGGTTGTTCAGCAGTTGATCGAAGTCGATCCGCCCTTCATTGACGAAGTTCATCCCCGACAGATACGGCAAGGTCTCGGGCGAGAGGTGCAGGACCACCCGGTCCATGAAGTCGTAGACGTGGTCGCCGATCTTCTGGAAGACGAGCGCGAAGATCTTCTGGAAGGCGGTGTTGTAGCGTTCGACCAGGCCTTCCAGCTCGTACTCGGTCTCCTCCGCCGCCCGTTTCTCATCGACCGCCGCGACCTCGGCGTCGTGGATCAGGTTCACCGCGAGCAACCCCCAGATCGTGCGGCAGGTCTCGAAGTCGGCCAGGTAGCTGCGCGCGCAGATCTGTTCGATCGACTGCGGGTCGGAGACGAGCGAGAGGACGTACGCCTCGTCATCGGACAGCTCGAGCTGGAACGTCCGCGTGTCGACGTCCGGGACCGTTTCGAGCACGCGCTCGAGCCGGCCGATGCCGCGGGTGATCAGCGACCAGTATTCGATCCGCCGCACGCCGTCGAGGATCAGCCGCTCCGTCACCAGCGGCAGCGTGATGATCTCGTCCGGGAAGTCGCTCGTGAATTCGACCGTGTAGCCGCCCGTGCGATAGGCCATGGCGCCAAGGACGATCGCGCTGGCCTGCCGTTCGGCGGCGCGGCTCAGCTCATCGGGCTTCAGGTAGCCCAGCTCGCAGAGCAGCGCACCGATCCGCCGCGAGACGACCAGCCGCTCCATGGCCGTGTCGTACTGCTGGATGCTCAGCTCACCGCCGCGAAGCAGCGTCTCCGCGAGGCCCATGTCGGGGTCGGAGCTCGACGCGTAGATGATCCGCCCCTCGTGAAAGTAGATGGTGTCGTTGCGGCCGACCGCTTCGAGCGACACGACCGCCGTCTCGTTGCTGCGCACGATCGAACGGAAGAGGTCCGGCACCGTCGTTTCCGTGAGGGTGCCCTGGATGGAGAGGTCGTCGGAGGACATGAGGGCTCAACCCTACACCAACCTACACGGGCCGCGTCGCGTCGTCCACCGTGGCCACCCCGACGGCGTTCTTGGTGGTCGATTTGACGCGATACATCGCCGCGTCGGCCTCGCGCACCAGATCTTCCTTGGTCATGCCATGCGTCGGATAGGCGGCGATGCCGAAGCTGGCGGTAATGGCCACGTCGATCTCGGCGTCGATCTGCAGGCTGGAGGCGGAGATCGCGCGGCGGACGCGGTTCGCGACAGCGATGGCCTGCTCCTGATCGGTCTGCGGAAGGATGATGCAGAACTCGTCTCCGCCGAAGCGCACCACTTTGTCGATGCCGCGCACGGCGCTGAGGATCCGCTTCGCCACCTCCTGCAGCGTGCGCGAGCCGGCCAGGTGACCGTAGATGCTGTTGACCATCTTCAGGTCGTCGAGGTCGAGGAAGATGATCGAGAAGAAGGCGCCGTAGCGCCGCGAGCGCTCGATCTCCTCGTCGAGGTACGACTCGAAGAAACGGCGGTTGTACGCCTTGGTCAGGTCGTCGCGCATGGCCAGATCGCGGCTGCGCGTGAGCTGATAGATGTTGCTGAGGACCTGCGCGACGGCGGTCAGGTACTTGGTGACGTTCGCCGCCGCCTCGTCGTCGACCTCTCCGGCGCCCGGGACTTTGATGACCCCGATCAGGTCATCGTGCACCTGCAGCGGCATGACCATCATCCCGTTCGATACGGCGAAGAGGCGCGGTGAGGCGAGCGCCTTCTGCAACAGGTCGGGGGGAACGCCCGGGAGGAACTCCCCCGTCTCACGATAGGTCTCGTCGTTCGAGAAGCTGACCACATAGCGCTCCAGCCGCGGGTCGTGCAGGAAGAGCGTGCCGATCGGGAGGTCGAGGATGTTCAGCACCGTGCGCGTGATCCGCTCCGACACCGCCTCCGCTTCCACCATCGTCATCAGCTCGTGGATCTGGGTGAGGTAGCCCACTTCCTGCTCGAGCTGCGTCGCGTGCACGGCGGTGTCGGCGAGGTCGGCCGCCCACGCCAGGGTCTCGGCCGGCTCGCGCAGGAAGGTTGCCCGATCGAGCCGCAGCTCGCCGGTGCGCCGCTGCGGCGGCAACGATCCGTCGCAGAGGATCACCCGGACGATGCTCTTCCGAGGAGGGGGATCGATCCGCTCGTGCTCGTCGATGTCGATCAGGGCGATGCGGGCCGCCTCGCGGGCAGGACCGTCGCCGGCGAACGTCCATGGCGGACACGCTTCACGGAGCCGGTCGATCAGATCCACGTCCCCGCTCCAGACGCCGACGGTATGCATGCTCATCGCGCTAAGTCGCGATTCTACAATGGCAACGACGCCATGCGCATCGCTCAGCTCGTCCTCCCGAATGCCTCCGAATTCGACCGCAAGTGCCAGCGCGCCGACTTGGCCGTGCTCTCCGAAAAGCACGAGGTGACGAAAATCGAAGGTCTGACCCCGACTCCCGCGAAGAACGCCGGAAAGAACGAAGGTCTGACCCCAACCTCCGCAAAGAACGAAGGTGTGACCCCACAACTTGCTCATGCCTACGGCACGCCGCAGGCTTTCGCCGCGGCGTTCGTCCGTTTTCCCATCCCCTACGTCGCCTCCAGCGGGATGGCGCGGTCGCGCTGGAGCTTCCGCAATCCGGTTCCTCCCGCCCACATCCTCGACCCGCTCGAGTTTCCGGAACCGGTGGAGGCGCACTACTTTGAAGCGGCCGCGCGGCCTGTCGTCCGGGAGCGGAAGGTCGTGGCCAGTGCGCGGCGGGGGCATCTCGATGACTTCATCCAGCGCACCTTGGTCCGGATCCATCGTTTTCGGGATGACGTGGAGTGGCATCTGGTCGACTCTCCCCCCTCGCCGGAGACTCTCGCGGGAGTAGATCTGTGGGTCGATCCGAGTCTCTCCGACGGCGATCTGGACGGGTTTGTGGCCGAAGCGGTAGTTGTTGGAACGAAAGTAGTTGCGGCGCGAACGGCCATCAATCGGGTGCGTCTGGAAGAGGGGCGCAGCGGGTTCCTCGTACCGGTGAACGATCCCAACGAAATGACTCATGCGATACTAGCCGCCCTGTTCAAGTCAGAGGTGGCGGAGAGCAGACAGACGGCAGCGCGGCAGACAGTCGGAAAGTTCCGGCCACGGCAGCGCTATCGAGCTCTCATCCCTCTGTACGAACGGCTCATCGAATGAACCGGCTCGAGAATCTCGCAATCCCTCAGAAGCGCGCCATCGAATTCGTCAAGGAGGTCGCGGCGGAGAAAGACTGCCGTCCGTTCCTCGTCGGCGGTCCGGTCCGCGATCTGCTCCTCGGCCGCCCGGTCATCGACATCGACCTGACCATGGAAGAAGGGGGCTCCACCCTCGCCCGCGCGCTCGCGAAGCGGATCGACGGGCGGGTGCGCTCCTTCCCGCAGTTCCTCACCTATAAGGTGACGGCCGACGGCCTGCCGGAGATCGACATCGCCACGGCCCGCAAGGAGCGTTACCGCAAGCCGGGCGCTCTCCCCGCGGTCACCGCGGGGCGTCTGAAGGACGATCTGCTCCGCCGCGACTTTTCGATCAACGCCATGGCCATGGACCTGATCAGCGGTGAGTTGCACGATCCGTCGAACGGTCGCGCCGATCTCGAGGCGCGCGTCGTGCGCGTGCTGCACGACAAGAGCTTCATCGACGATCCGACCCGCATCTACCGCGCGGTCCGTCTGGCGACGCGGCTCGGCTTCACGCTCGAACCGCACACCGACGCGTTGATGCGCGAGGCGGTGGCTGCCGATGCGTTTGCCACCGTGACGAAGGAGCGCCTCTGGCGCGAGCTCTTCCTGGCGATGAATGAAGTGGAGGCCCCGCGCGTCCTGGCCGATCTCGCCGCGCGCGGTGTGCTCGACTCTCTCTTCGGACGGCGTCCGGCGCCGAACGCGGCGGGTCTGCTCGACAAGATTCATCGCGCGCTGGTCAGCGACACCGACCTCGATCGCTACGTGCTCTACACCGGTGCGCTCCTGCGCGGCGATGCGTCGCCGATCGATCTCGAGGGCTCCGGCTTTTCGCAGAAGCGCGCGCGCAAAGTCGTGCAGATCGCGAACGAGATGCCGAGCTTCGAGGAGTCGCTCGACCGCGCGGCCGACGACAAGCAGCGCTTCAAGCTCTATCGCAGCGTCTCGGCGGAGATGCTCTGCGCCGTCGTCGCCGAGCGGCCGGAGGAAGCGGTGCACCTGCGCCGGTACGAGGAGTTCCAGAACTTCAAGCTCCCGCTGCGCGGCAACGATCTGGAAGTGCCGGGCGGGCCGCACGTGGCGCAGGCGCTCGAGCGGACCCGCGAGGCGGTCTGGAGCGGCGAGATCCCGCCGGACGAGGCGCGCCGCTTCGCCAAAGAGATGGCGCTGCAGTATCTGAGCGATAATCGGCCGGATGCCTGAGGCCACGATCGGCTGGAACTTCATCCCGACCGCAGGGAGGGATCTACGGTGCCACCGCGATCCGGCCGGCCACGGGCGAAGAGCAGCGCGCGGGCACCGGAGATCCCTCTCTGCGCTCGGGATAAACTTCTTAGCGCTCGCGTTGTTGCTGCTCGCGACCCCTCTCGCCGCGCAACACGGCATCGAGCAGGTCGATCCCGCCCCCACCGACGGCGCGATCTCCACTCCCCTTCCCGAACGGCAGCGCCGCACGCTGCGCAAGTACGACCTGCCGGAGCTGGCCGGCGCGCGCCAGGCCCTCGGGTCGCAGCTCATCGACGGCAGGCTGCCGAAGCCGATCGCCGACTTCATATCTCGCGAGGGGTCGATCGAGCAGCGGATCTCGCTCTTCGAAGGAGGGCTGGTGGTCGTGCGGATGACCGGCGCGGCGACGATCTTCAAGCGGGTGATCATTCCCCCCGATGCACTGAAGTCGTACGTGCGAGGGCTGTCGGCCGAGGCGTTGAGCAGCATTCATCCGCTGGACACGCGCGCGCCGGAGGACACCCGTCGCGCGATGCTGCGCATCTACGCCGGCGACGGCACGTTCGTGGAGAAGCTCTTCCATCCCGCGGGCGTCCTGCCGAAGCGGCTCTCCGATCAGGTCGTGCCGCTGCAGGATCTGCTGCGGACGATCTCCGAGGACCGCACCGTCACGACGACGGTGGCCGGCTACGAACCGAAGCCGGGAGACGAGCTGGTGGCGGACGACCAGCGCACCTATCGCGTGGTGCGCATCGTCGATCCGCCCGGCGTCGTCGAGCTGAAATGCCTCGACGATCCGATCTCGATCTTCGTCGCGAAGAAGGACCTCTCGCAATACTTCATCGGGCGCAAAGCGAAGTGACGCCGCTGCGCATCACCGGCGGCTCGCTGAAGGGGCGCCGCGTTCCGATCCCGAAAGGGGCCCGCCCCACCTCCGAGCGTGCCCGCCAGGCCTACTTCAACATCGTGGCCGATCGCGTGCACGACGCGCGGTTTCTCGATCTCTTCGCCGGCAGCGGGATCTTCTCGTTCGAGGCGGTCTCGCGCGGCGCGGCCTCCGCCACGGCGGTCGACATCTCCCGCGCCAGCGTCGCGGCCATCGAGAAACTCGCGAAAGAGTTTGCCTGTGACGTAAAGTCGGTTCAGGCCGATGTGACGGCCGGAATCAAGCGTCTCGGAGGGAGCGTTTTCGACCTCGTTTATGCCGATCCCCCCTACGACTGGGAGCGTTACGACGAGCTCCTGATGTCGATCGACGAGCACGCGCAACTCGCCGGCGGCGCCTTAGTGGCGATCGAACATCGCCGGCGCACTACACCGTTTACGTCGGCCCCGAAGCGTCTCGCCTTCCAGCGGCGCGCGGAGTACGGCGAAGTCTGGATCGATTTTTTCATTTCATGAGGCTGCATGGCTGAACAGAAGACGAGCATCGAGCTGACTCTGGACGAGCAGGGAACCCACACACTCTTCGGCAACCACGACGAACATCTCCGGGCCATGGAGGACACCTTCTCGGTGAAGATCTCCTCGCGCGGCAACGAGATCTTCGTCAGCGGAAGCGCCGAGAACATCGCCGCGGTGCAGAAACTCCTCGGTGAGCTGCAGAACCTCATCAGCCAGGGCTTCCCGCTCAAGAAGTCGGACGTGACTACCGGCATGCGCGTGCTGCGCGACAAGCCGGAGATGAACCTGGTCGACTTCTTCACCGACGACTCGATGGGGCAGACCCTCCGCCGCGTCGTCTCGCCGCGCAACCTCGCGCAGAAGATGTACCTGCAGCACATCCAGGAGCACGACATCGTCTTCGGCGTCGGCCCGGCCGGCACCGGCAAGACCTATCTGGCCGTCGCCGCGGCCGCGGCCGCGCTGCAGGACAAGCAGATGAAGCGGATCGTCCTCTGCCGTCCGGCCGTCGAAGCGGGCGAGCGCCTCGGCTTCCTGCCGGGCGACATCGCGGAGAAGATCAATCCGTATCTCCGCCCGCTCTACGACTCGCTCTACGACATCATCGGCTTCGAGAAAGTCGAGAAGCTGATGGAGCGGAGCATCATCGAGATCGCGCCGCTCGCCTTCATGCGCGGCCGCACGCTCAACGATTCGTTCATCATCCTCGACGAGGCGCAGAACACGACGCCCGAGCAGATGAAGATGTTCCTGACCCGGCTCGGCTTCGGCTCGAAGGCGGTGGTCACGGGCGACATCACCCAGGTCGATCTTCCGGACGGGAAAAAGTCGGGCCTTCGCGAGGTGCGCCGGATCCTCGAGCACGTGTCGGACCTGAAGTTCTTCGACTTCTCCGATCGCGACGTGGTCCGCCATCCGCTCGTGGCGAAGATCGTCACCGCGTACGACCGCGCCGACCGCGAGAAGAAAGCGGCCGAGGATGCAGCGCTCGCGGCCCCGCCCGCGAGGGCGTGATCCACGCATGATCAACATCGAGATCCAGGGCTCCGCCGTCCCCCGTTTTTCGAAGCGCGAGATGGCGGAGTTCATCCGCACGGTGCTGCTGACGCTCGAGAAGATGGCCCGCCTCGACTACGACATCGACGAGGTGTCGATCGCGCTCGTCGACGATGAAGCGATGACCGCGCTCAATCGCAAGTTCCGGAAGAAGAACAAGACCACCGACGTCCTCACCTTCCCCGCCGACGATTCGTACGGCGACCCGGAGCGCAAAGCGCGCCCGCTGGGTGACATCGTCATCTCCGTCGATCAGGCCCGGCGCCAGGCGGTCCAGGAGAAGCATTCGCTAGCCACCGAGCTGCGCTACCTCATCCTGCACGGCATCCTGCACGCGCTGGGGCACGATCACGAGACCGACCAGGGCGAGATGAACGCGCTGGAAGTCGAAGTGCGCGCCTTGGTCGGGCTGACGTAACGGTGTGCTCTCACTTTACCCACGGATGAGGGGACGACCGGAGGCCTCCGGCGGCCGGGCCGCCGGAGGCCCCTCGTCGTCTCCTGATCCGTGGGTCAAGTGCGTGCGTTCTGCTTACGACAGCCCGATGATCCCGTCGCGCCAGAGCTTGTGGAAGATCAGCATGGCGTCGGTCTCGCGGATCGGGCTGATCTTGATCAGCGAGCCGATGTCCCACTGGCCGTTGATGCGCGAGAGGATGAAGCCCTCGTTCGGCGAGAAGTTCATCTGCGTGATCTCTTCCAGCGCCTTCGCCACGCGCGGCACTTTCGACTCCGACACGCCCTGATTCCGCAGCTCGCTGAGGATCACGGTCTCCGCGCCCTTGGTGGCGGTGCGCACTTTCGGATGATTCGGGTCGAGGTTCTGCGCCGCGCGCAGGAGGCGCTGCGTCTTCTCGAAGTCGCGGTTGCGCAGCGCGTTCTGCGCGGCGGTGAGCAGCGCCGCGATCTCGTCGTCCTCGTTGAACTCGACCGGGGCGGCGGCCGGCGGCAGCGGCGCGACTTCCGCGCTGACCAGGGCCGCTTTCTCTGCGTCGGGGTCGACGAGCTTCACCACGCCGTGGCGCACCAGCGCGTAAACGGTCGACGAGACCATGAACTCCGACGAGCGGCTCTCGAGGACGATGTCAGCGATGGTGCGCTTGCCGTCGATGGCCCGGACGATCTGCTCCTCCACTTCCTCGAGGTCGGTGGCCTCGATCTCGCCGAGGGGCACCGGCGTCAGTGACGCGTTCGGGATGAGCTCGCGGATGCGCGACCACTCGTCGACGCGGCGGGTGCCCTCCATGATGATGCCGGTCACGTCGACCTGCAGCGGGATCATCTCCATCTGCGGCAGCTCGTTGTCGAGGAAGTAAAAGTCGCCGTCGTGCCAGAGGAAGATGTCGTAGATCTCCTCCTCCGCCTTGAGGCGCATCAGCCGCTGCAGGTGCTCCTCAGAGATGACCTCGATCATCACCAGGATCTTGCCGAGCAGGATGCCCGACTGGAGCTGCACCTCCATCGCCTTCTTCAGCTCCGGCTCGGTCAGGTAGCCGTGGCTCATGAGGAACTGGCCGAGGTACTCGCGCGGGTCGTTGGAGGCCGACGAGATCACGCGCCCGTTGCGGAAAAAGATCTTCTTCTCGACACGATTGTTCGAGACGACCAGCGTCCCCGTCTTCTGCCCCAGGCTGAGCCACTGGAGAAGGTCGCCCGGGAGCATCGTACGGAGGTTTCCGGAGAGGGCCATGAAAGGAGGGCGATTATAGTGCGACAAAAAAAGAACGGCGGGCCTCGATGGCCCGCCGTCCCGTTTTCCGAATCGTTACCCGATCAGCGCGAGGAGCGCCGCTTCGAATCAGCCACGCGAACCTCGACTGTGGAGGTGGCGATGTTGCCGTTGATGTCGATGGTCTGGACCGTGATCGTGTAGATCCGCTCCTTGCCGCCCGAGCGCTCGGCGCGCAGCTGCAGCGTCAGCGGACCGGTGATCGTCCAGTCGTTCGGGGTGTCGCCGTCGCCCGTGCCGTTCTGCGGCTGGTTCGAGGAGACGGAGAGGATCGTGGAGACCGGCGACGGATCGACCGCGTCGACCGCGACGACCGCGACCACGACGTTGACCATCTTGTGATCCGGCGGCCAGAGCGAGCCGGGGGTGGCGCTGATGCTGACGATCTCCGGCGCGGTCGTGTCCTGCACCGTGAGCGTGAACACCGCCGAGTCGCCGTTGAAGCGCGAGTCGGTGGCCGTGCACGTGACCTCGGTCTCACCGAACGGGAAGAACGAGCCCGAAGCCGGCGTGCAGCTGACCGCGACGTTGCCGTCGACCAGGTCGGTGGCCGTGACGCTGTACGTGGCGTTCGCTCCCGCGGCCGACGTGGCCTCGAAGAACACCGCCGGCGCGTTGATGGCCGGCGGCGTCGTGTCCATGACTGTAACGGTGAAGCTCGCGGCGGAGGTGCCGTCGCTGTTGGTGGCGCTGCAGTTCACGACCGTCGTGCCGAGCGCGAACGTCGAGCCGGACGGCGGCGTGCAGGTGACGGGCGAGCCGTCCAGCGTGCTGGCCACGAAGTTCACGACCGTCCCGCTGGCGCTGTCCGCTTCTTCGACGATGTTGGCCGGCAGCACCAGGGCCGGCGGACCGGCGGTGACGACGACGGCGAACGACGCCGAGCCTTGGTTGAAGTGCGAGTCGTACGCGCGGCAGGTGACGATCGTGGTGCCCTGCGAGAAAGATGATCCGGAGGCCGGCGAGCAGATGACCGCCACGTCGCCGTCCAGGTCGTCCGTCGCGCTGGCGGTGAACGTCACCACCGATTCATCCGAGATCATGTCGCCCGGCACCGTGACCACCGGCGGCGTTGCGTCGGTGACGAGGACGGAGAAGCTGCCCTCCGTGCTGCCGGACAGATTCGACGCGGTGCAGGTGACGGTGGTGCGGCCGAGGGGGAACGTCGATCCCGAAGGCGGGACGCAGCCGACGTCGACCGGACCGTTGGCGTCGGCCGCCACGGCCTCGAACGTTACGACCGCGCTGCCGTCGCGATTCTCCGCGTATGCGACCACGCCTTCCGGCAGCGTGAGCTGCGGCGGACCATCGGCCACTCCCGGCGCGTGCACGGTGAAGGTGACGGGGCCGTGCAGGCGAACGCCGGTCGCGTCGATCGAGCGCACGACCAGCGTGTGCTGACCTTCGATCAGCAGCACGTGGACCGGCACCCAGACCAGCAGGTGATCGTCCGCGGCGAAGCTCGGCTCGTACGCGTCGGCGCCGTCGAAGACAACCTCCGTTGCCACGGTACCGAGGAGACCGGAACCGTAGATGTTGATGAGGTCTTCTCCACCGACGTTGAAATCACTCGGGGAGATCCGGGCGACCTCCGCGGAGGCTCCCCCGGCGACCAGCAGACACACGATGGCCGCAAGAATGGCAACAGATTGGACGCGCATGAGAGTCATTATGCGTCAATCTCACGCCCGGCGATACACTTCGCCGCGATGAGCGACCGCCCCGTTTTTTATTCGGATGACGACCTGCGCACGCGCGACTTCGACGCATCGCGCGATCTTGGAAACCCCGGCAAGTTCCCGTTCACGCGCGGACCGCAGGCCTCCATGTACCGCGGCAAGCTCTGGACGATGCGCCAGTACGCCGGGTTTTCGACGGCCGCGGAGTCGAATCAGCGCTATCGCTACCTGCTGCAGCGCGGCACGACCGGCCTGTCGGTGGCGTTCGACCTGCCGACGCAGATCGGGATGGATTCGGATGACGGCCGCGCGCGCGGCGAGGTCGGCAAAGTCGGCGTGGCCATCGACTCGATCGCCGACATGGAGACGCTGCTCGACGCCATTCCGCTGGACGAGGTCTCGATCTCGATGACCATCAACGCGCCGGCCTCGATCCTCCTCGCGCTGCTGCTGGTCGTCGCGGAGCGGCGCGGCACCGACTGGTCGAAGCTCTCCGGCACGATCCAGAACGACATCCTCAAAGAGTACGCCGCGCGCGGGACGTACATCTTCCCCCCCGCTCCGTCGCTGCGCATCGTCACCGACATCTTCGAATTCTGCGCGAAGCACGTGCCGCGCTGGAACACCATTTCGGTCTCCGGCTATCACATCCGTGAGGCCGGCTCCACGGCCGTGCAGGAGGTCGCGTTCACGCTCGCCAACGGCCTGCAGTACGTACAGTCGGCCGTCGAGCGCGGTCTCGACGTCGACTCGTTCGCGCCCCGCATTTCGTTCTTCTTCAACGCCCACAACGACTTCATCGAAGAGGTCGCGAAGTTCCGCGCCGCGCGCAAGCTATGGGCGAAGCTGATCACGGAGCGCTACGCGCCGAAAGATCCGCGGTCTGTTGCCTTGAGGTTCCACGCGCAGACCGCCGGCTCGACGCTTACGGCACAGCAGCCGGAGAACAACGTCATCCGCGTCGCCTACCAGGCCCTGGCCGCGGTCCTCGGCGGCTGCCAGTCGCTGCACACCAACTCGCGCGATGAAGCGCTGGCCCTGCCGACGGAAGAGTCGGTGAAGATCGCGCTGCGCACGCAGCAGATCCTCGCCCACGAGACCGGCGTGGCCTCGACCGCCGACGCGCTGGCCGGCTCGTACGCCATCGAAGCGCTGACCCTCGACATCGAGCGTGAGGCGCGCGAGCTGATCGAGAAAATCGACGCCATGGGCGGCGCGACCGCGGCCATCGAGTCGGGCTTCATGCAGCACGAGATCGGCGAGTCGGCGTACGTCGCGCAGCGTGCCCTCGAGGAGAAGCGGGCCATCGTCGTCGGCGTAAACGACTTCATCGAAGGCGACGACGCCAAACTGCCGATCATGACCATCGACGAGAGCGTCGAGCGCGACCAGGTGGCCCGCCTGACCGCCTTCCGCGCCTCACGCACCAGTGACTGGCAACGCGCCCTGACCGCCCTCGCCGATGCCGCCCGCGGCACCGACAACCTCATGCCCTTCATCGTCGACGCGGTCCGCAACGAATGCACCATCGGCGAGATCGTCAACGCGATGAAAGAGACGTTCGGCGAGCACCGCGAGCAGGGGTTCTAGTGGACTACCAGCTGCCGCTCGCGCCACCGCCGCTCGACGAGCCGCCACCGCCGGAGTAGGAACCGGAGGAGGAGGAGGAAGACGAGGAGGACGATGAGGTGAACGTCGACGAATCCGACCAGTGGTCGTGCTCGTCGTAGTACCGCCGCTCGGTCCCCACGGTCCAGCCGCGCCTGCCGCCGTAGCGCAGGAACGCCAGCAGGGCGCAGATGCCGGCGATCATCAGCACGACTACCACCGCCACAGTTCGCAGGTCGTCTGACGAGAACGACTCCTTCGCCAGCCCCGGCCGCGCCGGGATCATGGCCAGTGCGCCGTTTTCGCCGTTCAGCACCTCGAGGACGTCGTCCGCCACCGCCTCTATGGCGAGCATCGGATCGCCCGCGCGCAGGGAGGGCACGAGCGTGTCGTTGCCGATCTGCGAGGCCACGCCATCCGTCAGCCGGTCGCGCACGCCGTCGCCGGTCTCGATCCGCCACTTGCGGTCGTCCATGAAGAGGAAGACCACCACGCCGTTGTTCTTCGTGCGCTGTCCAACGCCCCACGCGTTGAAGGACGCCCTGGCCACTTCCTCGAGCGTCCGCTCCTCGGGCAGGCGTTTGGCGACGTAGATCAGCACCTGGTTCGCCGTGTTGCGATCGAACTGCACGAGCTTCTCGTTCAGCGCATCCAGCCGCGCAACCGGCAGCGTGCCGGTGACGTCGGTGACGTAACGATCGGGCTCCGGCAGCGCCGCTGCGCGCTCGGCGGCCGCGGCCCGCTCCACCATCGCGGTGACGGCGTTCTCGATCGTCTGCGGACGCACGCCGTCGCGCAGGGCCTGCTCGGCCGCCGCGCGAATGTCGGGCGATGCACTGACTACGCGATACTCGTCGCCAAAAATGAAGAGGATGGCGTCGTAGCCCCACTCCTCACGCGCGGCAACGGTGATCTCATCGATGTGCTCGCGCACTGGCATGTACCGCTCGGTCAGGAGCAACATGCCGTGCTTCTCGAGCATCGGACGAAGCCTCTCCCCCCGTTCCGGCTCGAGGAGTCCGGCGCGATCGGTGACCGCAGTCTCAGGCCGCGCCAGCGGCACGAGTGCGAGGAGGAAGACCAGTAAGGTGTGGATGTACGGAAGTGTACTACCAGGCGTGCGAAGCCACTACCGCTCGACGACCAGCCGGCGCTGAATCCTCCGCCGCCAACGGGGAGCAGCGGTTCTGGTCAGCGCGCCGCGAACTTTAAAATGGCCGTCTGGTGGCCGGCCACGAGCGTCATCCGCACCGGCGCCGGCGGCATGCTGCCGGAGTAGAGCAGCTCCAGATCGTGACGGTTCGTCCACGGCCAGAGCTCGTAGTGGCCGGGCGGCAGTCGCGGGATGAGCAGCCGTCCGCGCTCGTCACTCTGCAGCGGCACGCCCTGGTGCTGACGGAGCGCGCTGTAGACGTCGATCGGAATGGCCACGCCGTCGATACGCATCAGCACCGGCACCCGGGGAATGGGATCGCCATCGAGGCTCTCGGTGCGGATCTCCAGCGAAGCCGTTCCATCCGCGACTTGAATCGTGAGGAGATCGGAGCCGGCACTGGCGGCGAACCGCGCGAAGCCGAGGGAGCCGCTGCGCGGAACGGCAAAGAAAAGACCGCGCTCTTCCCCGCTGAAGAGCGGCACGAGCAGCCGCCCCGCCGCATCCGTCCGCCCGACGTCACGGAAACCGCGCGGCGAGGCGAGGAGCACCGAAGTCGCGGGCAGCGGAATGCCGCGTGCATCGACGACGGCAACGGCGCGGCGCGTCTCCGACCGCTCGAGATGGAGGTCGCGCGTCACGACGCGATCGGCGTCCGCGAGTGAGAAGCGCCAGTCGCCTTTCGCGCGGTAACCCGCTTTCTGCACGCTGACCACCTGCGCTCCCTCGGCC
This sequence comes from Thermoanaerobaculia bacterium, assembly GCA_036398925.1. Classification (GTDB taxonomy): domain Bacteria; phylum Acidobacteriota; class Thermoanaerobaculia; order Gp7-AA8; family Gp7-AA8; genus DASWOB01. Next base: position 176,971 of record DASWOB010000050.1, on the reverse strand, counting down.
ACACCGGCGAACATGAAACCTCCGTCGGCCGCCGTCCTGACGGTGGTCATCAAGCCATCGGATGATTGCAGCGACACGACGGCCTCCGCCACCGGCGAGTTATCGCCGCCATCGAGGACGCGTCCCCGAACGACGCGATCGGGAATCCGGATCGCCACCGGAATCCGGCCATCTCCAGTGATGGTCATCGTCGTCGACCAGGCACGCACGGCCGGAGCGACGATCAGGAGGTCGAAATCCCCCTGCTGCCAGATCTCGTGTATGCCACGCCCTTTCGCATCGAGGAGCACCGTCTCTTCCCATCCGCCGGAGAGGTTTCCGAACATCACCTCCGCCGACGCCAGCTCTTTTTCCCCGAGCGTCGCCTCGATCTCCACCACCGCCGGGCGGATCTGCAGGCTCGCTTCCGCGACCTTTCCGCTGACCACGTTCACCGGCACGCCGGAACGCTGCAGCGGCTCTCTGCCGGCCAGCAGGAGGACGTAACGTCCGGCTTCGAGACCGTCGATCGTCAACTCCGTCTGCCCGGGCGAGAGCGCTTCCTCGCGCACGCTCTTGCTCTGGCGCGGTCCGGTAAAGCGGCGGAGCTGCCAGCGGAGCTGCTCGTCCGCGAGCGGCACGACCGCGGCGTGGATGCTGCCACCATTGTCGAGGACCACCGTCCCGAGATCGGCATCGGCGATCAGTTTCGGCACCGCGAGGGTGCGCGGCACGCGCAGGACGTGCGTCAGACGAACGGCCGCCGGCCACTCGCCTTCGATGGCCATCGAGAAGCGGCCGGAGGCATCCGTTCGCCCGATCGGCTCGCTGCCGACGGGAGCGACCTCCACGTCGACCAGCGGCTCGCCGGTGGCACCGTCGATCACCCGGCCGCTGAGTACCGGGAGGCGCCGCAAATGCATCACGGCCGGCGTCGCGTCACCCTTGCGAAGAAGCGTCTCCGCCGCCGCATACCCTTTCGCCTGCACCTTCAACACGCAATCACACGCGGGGTGCAGCAGTTCGATCCCTTTAACCGGCAGCTTGGGGAGCGACCAGGCCCAACGCGTGTCGTCGCCGCGCAACTCGAAGGCAAAGCCGCCCTCGGGCAGGCCCTCGGTCGTTCGCACGATCACCCGGTGGCTTGCCGCCGGCGCGTCGTCGTCCAGTCTCGCATTGACCGCCCGCGATGCGACACGCGCGGCCACCACCCTCGCTCCCCCGCCGACGATCCAGACCGCCGGACGCACGGCATCGGTGGCCGTCACCGGCACGCGTGTTCCTCGTACCGGTTCGCACGCACCGTCCAGGCAGAACAGCGCCGGCGGCGCCTCGGCGGCGAGGGCGGCAGCCAGCGCGAGCAAGAGCAGCATCAGGGGGTGCCTCAGGATTTCGCGGGAACGGGAGGCAGAATGGTCACCGAGGCGAGCTTCAGGTGCTCGGCCGGCGCAATCGGAGCGTCCTCCAGTAAAACGAGGTATGGCCCGCAATAGCCAGCACACGGCGGCTCGGATCCACCCGGCCCTTCACAGAGACCGTTGATGCCGCGGCAGATCGTCGTGCCGCGAAAATCGCGCAGCTCGCAGTCCTGATAACCGTCGTAGTACGTTTCCTCACAGGTGGCGCATCCGTCCACCGTCCTGCAGGTGGCGCAGGCGAGTGCATCCGCCGCGAAGAACGAGCTCGCAACAACGAGAGCGCAGAAGATCCAGTAACGCATGCGTGTCACCTCTCCATCTTTATGGATGATATTGAGGATACACCACGACCAGGTCATGCCTTCGGTGGTACCGGCGTGCGTTGCAGGCGGCGACAGATGCATCGCGAGGAAGCGACGGACGCGATATCGCCGTCACGCGACGGAAAAAAGGCTGCGACGGACCTTTTTTCCCCCTCGCTCGGGGGATATCAAACCGCCGCCCGCGCTCTCACTTCTTACCCTTCCACTCGTCCATCATCTTCACAAAGTCGCCGAACAGGTAGAAGGAGTCGTGCGGCCCCGGTGCCGCTTCGGGGTGGTATTGCACGGCGAGGGCGGGCTCGCGGCGGTGACGGAAGCCTTCCAGGGTCTGGTCGTTGAGGTTGATGTGCGTGTACTCGACGTCGTTCTCGCTGAGCGAATCGGCGTCGACGGAGAAGCCGTGATTCTGCGCGGTGATCTCGACGCGGCCGCTGCGGAGGTCCTTCACCGGATGGTTGCCGCCGCGATGGCCGAATTTGAGCTTGTACGTCTTGCCGCCGAGGGCCAGGCCGAGCAGCTGATGTCCTAGGCAGATGCCGAAGAGCGGGACCTTCCCGACCATGTGGCGGATGTTCTCCTGCGCGTACGTGACCGGCTCCGGATCGCCGGGACCGTTCGACAGCAGCACGCCGTCGAAGCCGCGCGCGAGGATCTCGTCGGCGTGGGTCGTGGCGGGAAAGACCGTCACCTCGCAGCCGACGCTCGTCAGTTGCCGAAGGATGTCGCGCTTGACGCCGAAGTCGTACACCGCGACGCGCTTTTGGATCTCCTTCGGCGTTTCGTCGAACGGATACGGACGGAGGGCGGTCACCCGCTGCACGAGATCGAGGCCGGCCATCGACGGCGCCTTGCGGATCTCCGCGACAATGTCGTCGACCGCGCGGCTGCCGTTGGTGGTGATGACGCCGCGCATGGCGCCCTGGTTGCGGATCTTGCGCGTCAGCGCGCGCGTGTCGACACCGGAGATGGCCGAGATCTTCGTCTTCCTGAAGTAGTCGCCGAGCGACATCTGCGAGCGGGCGTTGGACGGCTCTTCGACGATGTCGCGGACGACGAAGCCGGCCACCTGCGGCTCCTCGCTCTGCTCGACGAGCTGCTCCACACCGTAGTTGCCGATGTGGGGATAGGTCATGACCACGATCTGGAAGCGGTACGACGGATCGGTGGCGATCTCCTGATAGCCGGTCAGCGAGGTGTTGAAGACCACTTCGCCGAGCGTATCGGCCGTCGAGCCGAAAGACTCGCCTTCGTAGACACTCCCATCTTCGAGAACCAGTCGAGCGTGAGCCACCGGCGCTGATTATATGAGCTACACGCTGAATAAAAACCATCCGAACAAAACCGTCACGACGAGAGTCACGGTTGCCGGAACGGCCCACCAGATCCTGCGCGTCCGCTCCGGCGGCGTGAGGAAGGAGGTCACGACACTGACCAGCAGCAGCGCCGCCGCGAGCATGGAGATGGCCCGTCCCGCTCCCCACGCCGCGGCCAGACTGTTCACCCGTGGGCCCGCCAGCGCGCGGCCGAGAAACAGCACCGCTACCGGAAGCAGCGCGACCCCGGCGATGAAGCTGGAGAGCGAGACCCGGCGCATCATTCGTAGCGCAGCGCCTCGATCGGATTTAGCTTCGCCGCGCGCATCGACGGGACGATGGTGGCCAGGAACGAGACCGCGATCGAGAACGCGCTGATCACCACCAGGTCCATCGGCCGCGTCACGAAGGGGATCGACGATACGTAGTACACCTCGGCGATCTCCGGCGGGAACGAGACCAGCTCGAAGCGGGTGATCACGTAGCAGATCGCCACACCGATCAGCGTACCGAGCACCGTCCCGGCGACGCCGACCAGCGTGCCGTACCAGATGAAGATGCGCCGCACGAACCGCGGCTCGGCCCCCATCGACGCGAGGATGCCGATCTCCCTCCGCTTCTCGTGCACGGTCATGATCAGCGTCGAGACGATGTTGAACGTCGAGACGAAGACGATCAGCCCGATGACGATGAAGAGCACCAGCTGCTGCACCTGCAGGATCGAGAAGAGCTGCCGGTTCATCTCCCGCCAGTCGCTGACCGCGTAGCGGCGATCGGTGCGCTGCTCGATCTCTTTGATGACGTTGTCGAGATCGGCGCCCGGCTGCAGCTTCACCTCGACCAGGTTCGCCGCCGCGGAGGCGCCGACCAGCCGCTGCGATTCGGCGAGGTCGATGAACAGCCAGCGCGCGTCGTATTCATAGAAGCCGGTGTCGAAGACGTTGGTGACGATGAAGGTCGCGGTGCGCGGCATGAAGCTGCCGTCGGTGCCGGAGGGAACGGTCACGCTGATGGCGTCGCCGCTCTTCACGCCGAGCTTCGCCGCGAGGTACTTGCCGACCGTGACGCCGCTCTCCCCTTCCCTGGTCTCGAAGCGCTGCGCGGGGCCGATCACTTTGGCGAGCATCGGCGTGGTCTTTCCGCGGGAGGGCTCGATCCCTTTGAGCATGACCTCGGAGCCGGTGCTGTTCGTCTCCGTCGTCACCACGGCGTGCTGAAAGAGGACCGGCGAAGCCTGTCCGACCCCGGGCGCGGCACGCAGCTGGCGCAGCAGCGCCGACGGCCGCTCGATCGGACCGCCGAGGGAGTAGACGAAGATTTCGGCGTTCCCGCCGAGGAGCTTCTGCTGGAGATCGCGGCGATAGCCGGTCATGAGGGCCATCGAGATCACCAGCGCCATCACGCCGATGATCAGCCCGAACACCGAGACCATGCCGACCGCGGAGACGAGTGCGTCCGTCGGCCGGCGCAGATAACGCCATGCAATGCGCCGGGAGAGATTCACTGCCGGGTGATTCTCCCCTCGATGGCGGTGGTGATGATCCCCACTTTCCGGATGTACGCCTCGGTCTCGGTCCGGAAATCGGCTTCGAGCTGCGTGTTGATCTTCGGCGGACGATTGTCGTCGGAGAAGAGCTCGTAGCCGTCTTCCGTACCGTTCTTGTAGAGGTAATCGACGGTGGCGATCGAGTACCTGCGATTCAGGTCGAGCGGCTTACCGCCGACCTCGACGTCGGACGCGTTCACGACGAACTGCCCGTTGGCCGGGTGATAGCGGAACCGGAGGCCCGACACCTGCAGGAAGCGTCCGTCGCCGGCGTCGACACGCGAGACGGAGTTGCGGAGCATGTCAAGCAGCTGCTGCCCGGTCGCCTCGAAGGCCACCAGCCCGTTGGCGTAGTAGAAGACGCCTTCCATGTCGTACCTGGTGATCGGTCCGGGGGGGATGTTGTCGTTGATGCGGATGCCGCCGCCGTTGACCACGCCGACGTCGGTTTTCATCCGCTCGCGCGCCACGTCCGCAAGCAGATTGCCGAGCGCCGTCTCCCGTCCGCGCACCGCCGGCTCGACTCCTTCGAGCAGATTGCGGGTGGTGCCGATGGTGGTGTTGCCGCCGAGCTTCTCGCTCAGCGCCGCCATCCAGCGCTGCACGGCCGCGTCGACCTGCGGGTCTTTCGGGATGGTGCTGTCGACGACCACCCGCACCGGCGCAGTGCGGATCGGCCCTTCGGACGGCACGGTGATGTCGTAGACGATGGCGCTCTTCACGTCGGCGTCGGCTTTGGTCACCCAGGTATTGCCGACCCGCTGCTGCATGAAGAGATGATCGTGCCCGCCGATGACCACGTCGATGCCAGGGATGCTCTCCACGAGCTTCACGTCGTCGCCCATGTCCTGATGCGTGACCGCCACGATCACCCGCGCACCGGCGCGCTTCAGCGAATCGACGGTGGCCCGGGCGGACGCGGCGACTTCACTCGAGCGGGCGTACCCGCGGTCGAGCGGATAGAGCAGCCCCATGAGCCCGACCCGCAGCCCCTGCAGGTCGACCACCAGTGAGGTGTGCGTCCCGGGAAACGGCCGGCAGCTCTCGCCCGGGCAGTGCAGCGTGTTCGTGACCAGCCACTGGAAGCGCGATTCGTTGAGGCGCTGCAGCAGGATCTTGTCGTCCTTGTTCTCCAGCTCGTGATTGCCGAACGTGACGATCAGCTTCTGGTCGTGCGCCACGGCATCGCCGTCGAGCAGATTCATCACGTCGATCATCTGCTTCGCCTCGAGGTACTTGCTGGCCACCGACGGATAGAGGATGTCGCCCGCATGCAGCAGCAGCAGCGGCGTACCGTCGCTCTCGAGATGCGTCCGCAGCGTCCGCAACCGCGACAGCCCCCCCGACATCCCCCCCTCCAACCCCTCGATCTTGTAGACGTCGTTCACCTGCAGGATCTTGAAGCGCCGCGCGGCAGGCGCGGGTGCGGGCTGCACCTGTGCGACCGGGGCCGGCGTCACGACCGGCTGCGGCGCGGTCGCGCAGGCAGCAAGGAACAGCGCGGCGACCGCGAGAAGCGGGCGAAAGGGCTTCATGGGGCGGATGGTATCGCGTTGGGCGCCACTAAGCAGAACGCACGCACTGCGAGCATTCTGCCCAATTAGGGCTCGGGAGTGATCAACGTGAACTCGTTCGTCCCGTTCTCTGTGACCGACACCATGCTCCAAAGTCGCTGCCCTGCAACGACCGGCTCGACGCGGATCCGGAAGACGAAACGGGGGTCGAGGCCGGGACCGAAGAACGTGTCGTCGAGTGGGACTTCCGCATATCCCGGATACACCGGGCCGCCGCCGAACTGCGGTTCGTATCGCTCGATCGGAACAGTCAAGCGCACGAGACGGTCCGCGACCGGGCGGCCACCGAACAGCTCGAAGGCATGGACGCGCACGGTCGCCCCGGGCGCGGCGTCGAGCTCATAAATCCTGAGGAGCGTGCGATGAACCGCGCTGCTCTTTTCCACGAGCACGAGATTGAGCGGATTGCTGCGAAACTCCTCTTCGCGGACGAGCGGTACCCGCGTGGCCTGCCGCACCGGACGGGATTGCTCCCATACCCGAAGCGTCATGAACAACCGCTCGACGAGCGGCCGCCGGACCTGCATCAGAAGCGCCGGTACGGCCTGAGGTTCGGGAACGAAGAAGTTGATGTTCTGGCCGGTCCCCGGCTCGATCGTCTGCCCACACTCGAACGGGCATGGCTCGAAAGGAAGAAAGTCCACACCTTGCACGAGCGGCCGATCGGAGTCGTTCATCACCGTCAGCGCATCCGACCACACCGCTCCATGGGCGCCGGGCCGCTGACCGCCCAGATACACCGGCAGAAGAACGCGCGCAAAGTCATCCGTCGTCTGCGCGACGAGCGATCCTGCCGTGACCGCAACGGTCAGGACAGCGAGGAAAAAGAGGATTCGCTTCCTCATCACGAGCGCACCTTGCAAATTGCGGCGCCAACTTTCCGCAGGAGTCGGTTCGGCGAGCCGTTGAGAGTCGACGGCGCGATCACCCCATAGGTGGCGTAGTTCTGAAGGTGCTGCCACGCGTCGGCCGGGGTTGCGCCTGGAGTGACCTGCAGAAAACGCGCTACCACGCCTGCCACCATCGGCGATGAGAATGACGTGCCAAAGCGCTTTTGTGAGACTTTCCGATAGCCCCATGGGAGACTGCTGTAGAGCGGCGGCCGAATGTCGGCTGCGGTGATGTCGTTGGCCGGAGCGAAGATATCGACGGCGACACCCCAGTTCGACCCTGCGGGGAGATTCGTGCAGCTCAAGGTCGAGTCAGGCATCGTCCAGCGTGAATCGACACCGTTTGCGAGCGTCGTTCCGCCAACGCTGATCACGTGTGAGCCGGTAACGGCCGTATTGCCATACGCTAACCGCGAAGGCGTGACATTCCGCGCGTCCTGATTGTGGTTGTTCGCCGCTACGACGACGGTGATGTTGTTGGTCACCAGAGACTGGACGGCCGTCTCAAAAGACGTCGCTTGGGAACTCGTGATTTCAGTCGCACAGGACCCGGGGGCCGTGCCGGGCAACCAGTAATACATGCTCATGTTTACGATTTTCGGAACACTAGGATCGGCGAGATGCTGCTGAAGAACCCAGTTCATGCCGCTGATCACATCACTGACGTATCCCTTCAAACCGCAGGTAACGACTTTCACCGGAACGATCGCCGCGCCCTTGGCGGTACCAGTGAGGCGCCCGGCGGCAAGGCTGGCAACGGCGGTACCGTGACCACCGCCGTCGGTTGCTTTGGACGAGTTGGTCATGACGTCGCACGGATTCGTGCCGTAGTCGACCGTCTCCCCGGGAACCGGAAAGCGATCGACGGGTGTGAGGCCGTCTCCCATCGACGTCGTGAACGCTGCGCCGTTGGCCACTCGCGATGTCGTGTCTGTGGCAGAGAGGTGGAACTCCTGATGCGTCTTCAGCACGCCCGTATCAACCACGTAGATCTTCACGCCAAAACCGGAGTCGCAGTAGTTGAACATCCCATCGAGTGGCAGCGCCTGCTGGTCCACGCGGTCGAGTGCCCAAAGCGAGTTGGCCCCCGATTCCGCCGCCGGCGGAGCAATGGTGGTGTTCTGACTGGTAGAAAGGAAGATCTCGCTGTTCTGTTCAACGAGAATGACACGAGGATCGCGCGCGATTGATGCGGCCGCCGCGTCGGGAACGCGAATTCGTGAACCCGTCGATTACATCTCTCCAGATGGAGCCGACACGGCCGCCATGTGTCCTCGCCAGTTCGTTCGCGACGTGACTCGGGTCGAGGTTCTGCTTTCGATCCAGCATGACGATGTACTGCTCCGGTACGCTGAATGGAGGACGATGAACCTGACCGCTGCCCGCGACGGCCCCCGCGGCAGGAATGGACAAAACAAGACTTACAGCGAGAACACGGATTCGCATGAGGACCTTCAGCTTTCTGATTTGAGGGATTAAGTAAATACAACCGGCTGCCGTCGATCCAATATTTCGTTCCGATCGTCAGGTTCCCCGAGTTTCGCGCAGCTTCGCTGCCGCAGTCCGAACCACTCCGGCATAATCACGCCCGCATGAAACGACTGCTCCTGCTCCTCGCGCTCGCTCTTCCGACGTTCGCGCAAGCTCCTACTCCGTCGCAGTTCCTGAAGATGAACGTCGGCGCGGATCGGACGCTGGCGGACTACAAGCAGATCACCTCGTACTTTCGCGCGCTCGACGCGGCGTCGCCGCGTCTCGAGGTGAAGGTGCTGGGGAAGACCGTTCTCGGGGAGGAGATGATCATGGCGGTCATCTCGTCGGAGGAGAACATCCGCAATCAGGAGCGGATCAAGGCGGTCGCGAAGCGGCTGGCCGATCCGCGCGGGCTCTCCGACCGCGAGGCCGACGCGCTGGTCCGCGAGGGGAAGTCGATCGTCCTCGTGACCTGCAACATCCACTCGACCGAGATCGCCTCGTCGCAGATGGCCATGGAGTGGGCGCACGCGCTGGCGACGGCCACCGATGCGGAGACGAAGCGCCGGCTCGACAACGTGGTGCTGCTGCTGGTGCCGTCGCTCAACCCCGACGGGCAGACCATGATCGTCGACTACTACCGCAAGTACGCCGGCACCAGGTACGAGGGCGGACGGCTGCCGTGGCTCTATCACCATTATGTCGGCCACGACAACAATCGCGACTGGTACATGCTGACGCAGCCGGAGACGCGGGCGCTGAATCGCGCCGTGTACCACGAGTGGAATCCGCAGCTCTTCGTCGACGAGCATCAGATGGGGAGCGAGGGGCCGCGCATGTTCATCCCGCCGTTCGCCGATCCGGTCGATCCCGACGTGCACCCGCTGATCTGGCGCGAGGTGAACATGGTCGGCGCGAACATGGCCCTCCGCCTCGAGCAGGCCAACAAGAGCGGCCTCATTTACGGCTATCAGTTCGACGCGTACTGGCTCGGCGGCACGCGCAACACCGGCTGGTGGAAGAACGTCACCGGCCTCCTGCTGGAGATCGCCTCGGCGAAGATCGCCACGCCGGTCTACGTCGAGCCGACGGAACTGCGCGGCGGTGCGAAGGGCCTCGTCGATTACAAGCCGACCATCAATCATCCGAACCCGTGGAAGGGCGGCTGGTGGCGGATGCGCGACATCATGGATTACGAGCGGATCGCCTCCGACGCGCTGGTGGAGCTGGCCGCCGACCGGCGTGAGGATCTGCTGCGCAACCTCCTCGTCCGCGCGCGGGCCGCGCTCACGGTCGCGAAGCAGCCGAACGACGCCTATCGCATCCCGAAGCAGCAGCACGACTGGCCGACGGCGCAGCACCTGGCCTGGCTGATGAACGAGCACAACGTCGAGGTGCGGCAGAGCGAGAACGGCGATTACTGGATCCCGCTCGTACAGCCGTACTCGAAGTTCGTCCTGGAGATGATGGAGCCGCAGCGCTATCCGGAAGTGCGCCTGCAGCCGGGCCGCGACATCCTGCGCCCGTACGACGTCGCCACCTGGACGCTGCCGCTGCAGATGGGGGTGAAGGTGGAGCGCGGCACGATGCCGGCCGCCACCACGCGGGTGACGAAGATCGAGCCGGCGAAGAAGGAAGTGATCGCGCGCGGCGAGAAGCTGGCCAGGAAGCCGCGCGTGGCGACGTACAAGCCGTGGCAGGCCTCGATGGACGAGGGGTGGACGCGCTGGCTGCTGGAGACGCACGGCGTGGCGGTGAAGGGGCTGTCGAATCAGGAGATCCAGAAGGGATCGCTCGCGTACGACGCGCTGATCCTGGCCGACATCCCGAAGGACATGCTGGCCACCGGAAAGCGCCGCGCGGAGGGGGGCGCGATGCGGTACGAGGAAGAGATGCCACCGGAGTACCGGGGTGGGCTCGACAAAGCGGGCGCCGACGCGCTGAGGAAATTCGTGGAGGGCGGCGGGACGCTGATCGCGTTCGGCGACTCGTGCGAGTACGTGATCGAGGAGTTCAACGTGCCGGTGCGCAATGCGCTCTCCGGCGTCCGCTCCGAGGATTTCTCGAATCCCGGCTCGCTGGTGCGGCTGCACCTGCGGCCCGATCATCCGGTCACGCAGGGGATGCCGGGCGAGACCGCGGCGTTCCTCGACTCGGCCATGGCCTTCGACACGACCGCGCCGTCGACCGACACGCAGCGCTGGGTGCTGGCCTCGTATCCGGAGCATGAAGACCAGATCCTCCTCTCCGGCTGGATTCACGGCGAGGAGCGGCTGACGCGCAAAGCAGCAGCGGTGGCGGTGACGTACGGCAAGGGGAAGATCGTCCTGTTCGGCTTCCGCCCGCAGCATCGCGGGCAGACGCACGCCACGTTTCCGATGGTCTTCAATGCGATCTGGTGGAGCGTCGCGGACGCGAATTGAGAATGGTGAATTGAAAATCGAGAGCTGGCTGCCGGAGTATCAGTTCGTCGAGCGGCACTCGATCCTGATCGATGCGCCGGCGGATCGGGTGTTCGACTCGATCCGCCGCGCCGACTTGGCGCGGTCGTGGGTGGTGAAGCTGCTGCTCGGATTGCGCGGGATGACCTTCCGTCCGCGGGCGGTGCGGATCGGCGACATGGAAGGCTTCACGGTCCTCGAGGAAGACGCGCCGCGCGAGCTGGTGATCGGCCTGGAAGGGCCGTTCTGGAAACCAACCTGCAAGCTGCGCGAGACCACCACCGAGACTTTTCGCGAGCCGCAACCCGGCGGGGTCGCTCGCGCGGCGTGGGACTTTGTGGTCTCGCCTGAAGGCGGACGCACGCGCCTCTCTACGGAGACGCGGGTGAACGTCGTCGATGCGGCGAGCCGCCGCAGGTTCCGCGCGTACTGGTTCGTGGTGCATCCGTTTTCGGGCTTGATCCGGCGGATGATGCTGCGCTCCATCCGTTACGAGGCGACGCGGTGAACTATGGCGAAGACCTGGCCTGGGTCCACCACGCCGGCTTCTCCGAGTTCGCCCGCTCCGCCGCCCCCGGCATCATCGCCATCCTCCGCAGGCATGGCATTGAACGAGGCCTCATCGTCGACGCCGGCTGCGGCAGCGGCGTCGTATCACGAGCGCTGACAGAGGCCGGGTACGAGGTGTTCGGATTCGATTTCGCGCCGGCGATGATCCGGCTCGCACGCGAGGTCGCTCCAAAGGCGCGCTTCGCGGTGGCGTCGTTCGTCAGCGTGGAGTTGCCGCCGTGTCGCGCGCTGCTCGCCGTCGGCGAGATCCTGATGTATCTCTCCGACCCGGCGAACACGGTCGACGCGCTGCGCGCGTTCTTCGCGCGCGTGCATGCCGCGCTCGCACCGGGCGGCGTGCTGCTCTTCGACGTCGGCCGCGACGGCGCCTACCCGCCCAAAGGCTCGAGCCACACCGTCGGCGACGGCTGGGAGGTCTACGTCGAAAAGTGGATGGCCGGGAACATCCTGCACCGGCGCGTGATCACGTATCGCGAAGGACGGCGGTCGGAGGAGCTGCACAAGGCGCGGTTGTACACGCGCGAGGAGATGACCGGGGCGTTGCGGGAGGCGGGGTTCTCGGTGCGGGTGCGCAGGTCGTACGGCACGCGGCGGCTGCCGCCGACGCATGACGTTTACCTGGCAACGAAAGCCTGATCGTGTGGTGTGGGCAATCTGGACTGCGGTGGCGCCGCCGCTCTCGAATACGCGACGCAGTCGCGCGCCGCTCCGCCGCGTGTGGGAAAGCGGCGGCGACGGCCGCCGCAGTCCAGATCAGAGCTCTTTGAAAGTCAGACCGTGAACCTACCCCGCAGATCGGGCGGCATCAGCGGACACGCGTCCTTGGTCCGCCCGAAGATCCGGTAGCGGATGCTGGCCACAAAGTCGTACAGCGGATCGCGGACGACGCGCGGGATCGCTCCGAAGAGAAATCCGCCGATGCGCCAGAAGCCACCGAGGCGATGGAGGATGTGCACGACGGCGGCGGAGCGCACCAGCACCTCCCCGCTCGCGGTCTTGACGATCACGCTGTCGGGAAGCTCGCCGGAGCTCGGGAGCTCGGCGTGGAAGCGGTCCATACCGATCGGGGCGAAATCGAACGCGGTGCCGCTCGCGTCTTCGGCCACCAGCCAGCGCATGCCGCGGTGACAGAGGCCGCAGGTGCCGTCGTAAAAGACGAGGTCCTTCGTCTCGGCGGCACGCCCGCGGACCCAGGCGGGGTCGAAGGTGAAGAGGTGGAGGATCACCATGCCGAAACTGAGGTCGGCGAAGTCGATCAGCACCATCAGACCGAGGTGCATCAGCAGCATGGCAGTCCAGATCCAGGGACGTGCTTTGCGGGAGAGGGCCAGCGGCGCGTAGAGCAGTTCGAGCGCGAGCGCGCCCCAGGTGGCGAGCTGCAGGAAGATGGGCGGCATCGCCAGCACCGCCTCGCGCACGAACGACGGCCGTGCGAGCGGGTTGGCGAGCACGTGGGCCATGGCCGTGCCGTCGACCCACGAGGGGCTGATCAGCTTCGTCCAGCCGCTGAAGCTGTAGCCGGCGGCCATCACGATCCACGCCGCGGTGTGAATGGCCCGCGGCATCTGCCAGCCGCCGCGCGGATCGACACGCCCTCGGGCGGCCCACGAACCGAACGGCGCGGGCGGGACGAAAAGGTGCGCGAGCAGCAGCCAGCCGACGTACGGCAGCGACGGATTGGCGATGAGCGGATTGCGGCCGAAGAGGCAGGCCAGCACGTACCACATCACCAGGGCGGCAGTGCGATCGAGCCAGCCGATGGCGAAGAGGATCGCGGCGAGACTGGCGACGACGAGCATCGTCAGGATGACGGCCGGCGCGTCGCTGAGGAGCAGCACGTTCGGGAAAAGTTTGAACAGCGGCGAGGCGTCACGCGGCAGGATACCCTCGGACGAAAAGAGCTCGCGGCCGAAAGGGATCAGCATCGCGAAGTGGATCAGCAGGTAGATCCCGAACAGCGCCCGGTAGATCGAGTACTGCCCCCCTGTCCACCCCCTCATTCGCACGGCGCCTCGAATCGCGTCTGCAGCTTGCCGAGCGACGTCCCCGGCAGCGGCTCGAGCACCACCGCCCGCGTCGCCGCATCGCTGCGCAGACCGAGCTCGCGCAGCAGCGGCGCGTCGCCGCAGAGCGCGTGGCGGAGGATCGGCTCGCGCAGAGCCGGCGGCAGCACCGGCGCGTACGCGAGCGCGGCGCCGTAGACGTTGCGGCGGTTGTACGGGCCGCGGATGCGCGCGTAGACCTCGGGGGTCAGCTCGACACGCTCGCTCCCCAGCTCGAGGTAGAAACGGGTCGAGTAGGTTTCGAGCCCCTGCACGGCGGAAAAGACTTTCGGCGCCGGCGAGGCGTGCGTCGCGGCGGCGATGCCCTTCAGCGGAAGGATCTTGGTGAGGTCGCCGGCCATCTGGGCGAGGCCGAGGAGGACGAGGAGAATCGCCGGTAACACAAATTTATCCCGACCGAAGGGAGGGATCTTCGGTGCCATCGCGCTGCCGTCGTTCATGGCGCGATGGTCGCGGCTCTTCGGTGCCATCGCGCTGCCGTCGTTCATGGCGCGATCATCGCGGAGCCACCGGAGATCCCTCCCTCCGGTCGGGATAAAGTGGCCCAGATAAAGCCGCGTTCACGTCACGCCCCAGCAGCAGATCACCGAGACGCTGCTCGCGATCCTCGCCGAAACCGCACTCTTCCCGCCACTCGCGCGGGTTGCGGAAGGTGCCGAAGAGCATGTCCCACAGCGGGAGGTCGCCGTAGTTGAAGGCGTGCAGTCCGCGCTGATGGTGGACGAGATGGCTCTCCGGCCGCTGGATCAGAAAGCCGACCCAGTACGGGGTGCTGACGTTCCAGTGGTAGAACAGCTCCGCGATGCCGGTCAGCGTCACGGCCAGCGTGGCCGCTTTCACGTCCAGGCCGATCAGCCAGTAGACGATCGCGCTGGAGAGGATGCCGTTCGCGATCAGCTCGATCGGATGCTTGTAGAAGCTGGTGATGATCTCGATGCGGGCCGGGCTGTGATGCAGCTGATGGAACCAGCGCCAGAGGAACCCGCTGGCGTGGCGCGCGCGGTGCCACCAGTAATAAATGAAGGTGATGACGATGTAGCCGAGAGCCGCGCCGCCCCACAGCCCCAGCGGCTCCGCCGACCACGGCCGCGTCCGGACCAGGAAGCCATCCCACGAGACGCCGGCGAGGAAGACCACCCCCACCTGCGAGGCATTCAGCGCGATCGCACGCAGCCACCACCCGCGCACGGTCGGAAATTGACGACCGGGGCGAAGGCGCTCCACGACGATCATCGCCACGGCGAGGGCGAGGACGGTGAGGGTGATGAACATTGGACGGTTGGGAGTTTAAACGAACGATGAGAGATGAGCGATGAGCGATGAACCGGGCACACCACAACGTGCATCGTTCATCTCTCATCGTTCATCGTTCGTATCAGCACCAATCTTGCTATCCGAACCGCCGTGGCAACCGCACTGAAGGCCATCCTCTTCGACATCGACGGCACGCTCGTCGACTCCAACGACATGCACGCCGACTGCTGGGTGGCGGCGTTTGCGAAATTCGGCAAGACCGTCGATCGCGAGTCGATCCGCATGCAGATCGGCAAGGGGGGCGACTGGATCGTGCCGGACGCGCTCACGGCCCGCGAGATGCGCGCCTTCGGGGAGAAGCTGAAGAAGTATCGCGGCGAGCTCTGGAAGAACGAGTACATGCGCGAGGTGAAGCCGTTTCCCGGCGTGGAAAAAGCGTTGCGCGAGGTTCACGAGCGCGGCATCCGCCTCGCCTTCGCCTCCTCTTCGAACCCGAATGAGGTCGAGTACTATGTCGAGCTCCTCGGTATCGCCAAACTGCTCGAGGGATCGACGTCGAAGGGAGATGCGCAGTTCTCGAAACCGTCCCCGGAAATCTTTCAGGCCGCGCTCGAGGAAACGGGCTCGAAGGTCCACGAGACGCTGGTCGTCGGCGACACACCGTACGACATCCTGGCCGCGCACGGCGGCTGCCTGGCCGTTGCGGCGCTGCGCTGCGGCGGCTTTCCGGAAGACACGTTGACGAAGGCAGAGTTCCTCTTCCAGGACGTGCCGGAGTTGGTCGGGAACCTGAAAACAATCGATGAGTACTTCGCCAGCGAATGACGTTCCGGCGGTCCACCGCCGGGCAATCATCGTCGATGGACACTGCGACACGCCGTACCGGCTGTTCCGCCATAACGTCCATCTCGACGAACACGACACCGAGGCGCAGGCCGACCTCCGCTCGCTGATCGACGGCGGCGTGACCGCCTCGTTCTTCGCCGCGTACGTCCCGCCGTTCTACGCCAATCGCGGCGCGGCGCGGTTCGCGCACAAGCTGATCGACGTCATTCACGCCGAGGCCGAACGCCGGTCCGACGTGATCTCGTTCGTCACCGACAGCGCCGGCATCCGCCAGGCCAAAGCGGACGGCAAGCTCGGATTGATGATCGGCGTCGAAGGGGGTCACGCCATCGAGGACTCGCTCGACACACTGCGCGGGCTCTACGACCGCGGCGCGCGCTACATGACCCTGACCCACGTCAACACCAACAACTGGTGCGACTCGTCGGGCGACGCGGCGCGCCACAACGGCATCACCCACTTCGGCCGCGACGTCGTCCGCACCATGAACGACCTGGGGATGATCGTCGACATCTCCCACGTCTCCGACGCCGCCTTCTATCAGGTGGTTGGAGCGACGCGCGTGCCGCTGGTGGCCACGCACTCTTCCTGCCGTGCGTTGTGCCGGCATCCGCGCAACATGACCGACGACATGCTGCGCACGCTGGCGAAGAACGGCGGCGTCTGCATGATCAACTTCTTCTCCGCCTTCATCAGCGACGAGGTCGCGCAGGTGATCATGAAGGCGCAGCGGCGCCCGAAAAAGCAGTCGGACGGCCTCGGCGGCACCGAGGAGATGCCGGACGACCGGACCGACTGGGATACCTACCTGCAGTGGTTCCGCACGCTCGACTGTCCGACCGCGACGCTCGAACAGGTGGCCGATCACGTCTTTCACGCCGCCGAAGTGGCGGGCATCGATCACGTCGGCATCGGCAGCGATTTCGACGGCGTGCCGTCACTCCCCGACCGGCTGGGCACCGCGGCGGGGCTGCCGGCACTCACCGCGCTGCTGCTCGAGCGCGGCATGTCCGAAGGCGACGTTGAGAAGATCCTCGGCGGAAACTTTCTGCGGGTGTTCGAAGCGGTCGAGCGCGGCCGGCGCTGATCGCAAGTTCATCCCGACCGCCGCGCAAGTTTCAGCGCAAGTTCATCCCGACCGTAGGGAGGGATCTCCGGTGCCATCGCGCGGCATTCGGCGGCGACGCCGGGCCGCGGCGCGGCAGCACCGGAGATCCCTCCCTACGGTCGGGATAGAATCAGCACATGCCGACCGAAGTCGAAACGCTCCGTGAGCTCGCCCGCGCCTACTGGAGCGGCAAACCGGTGTTCTGTCCGAAACATCCCCCCGCGCGGATGAGCGGCAGCTTCGTGCAGACCACCTTCGCCGATCACGTCTTCCTCAGCTGCCCGGTGGGGAAAGAGACCATCACCATCCCGCAGCGGCCGAAACAGGTCGAGTATCAGGACCAGTCGGTGGAGGGACTGGTGGAGAGCCTGCAGCGCGGCGACGCCATCCTCTGCTACCGCTGCCAGTCGAAGATCGAGATCGACGCGAAGCCGAACCACGACAGCGGCATCACCGACTACACCTTCACCTGCATCCGCTGCTTTTCGTGGGGACGGTGGGTGGGGAAGCCGGAGCTGGCGAAAATCGGGAAGTAGCTGTTGGCTGTTGGCTCTTAGCTCTTAGGAGGACCGCGCGGGGGTCGACGGTCATCCAGTCGATCTAACGGCCGCTTCGTCCCCGGCCGCGACCACCCTCCCCTTCTTGTTCCTCTTCCGGCGGTGCGGTCATCTGGGTCTCCGGGTGCTGGATCTTGCCGCCGAGCCAGGAGGCGCGGAAGAGTGCGGCGCTCGAGACGAGCGATGCGAGCACGATCAGGGCGATGGCCCAGCCGGCGGGCGGTCTCTTTCTGAACACGATCAGCAGCAGGATGGCGATTCCGCCCTGCACCAGCATGGTGATGAAGGCCGCCTCCCCCGCTTCCTCGTGCGGATGGATGGCCATCTCGTTCACCCGTTCGAGGTCCTCCACCAGATGCTCCGCCTTGTCGCCGCTGTAGAACGCAGGGATGGCCAGCAGCGCCGCGAAGAGCATCACCGCGAACGAAGTCCGCAGCACGGCCGCATTCCGCCACACCAGCCCGATCACGAGCACGAGCAGCGCCGCGGCAGTGATCGCGGCCGGAAGATGGTTGAGCGCGAGATGAACCTGTGCTCCGTTCGGCATGGCAGCGATTGTAAGGGCAGCCTGAGTCATGCTGGGTAGATGCGGCAGGCGTTCGACTGTTAACGACGATTTGGCTGTTGGCTCTTAGCTCTTAGCTCTTAGCTCTTAGGAGTACGACCACCACCGTGAGTGCCGCCCGGTCTCCTAAGAGCTAAGAGCCAACAGCCAAGAGCCAACAGCTGAGAGCCAAACAGCTTCCCACACGCCTCAAGCGAACTTTCGGGTAGGGATTTACGTCCCGCCGTCACTCCTCACACGAGTGTTCCACTGAAGGAGTGAAGTGTGCCCGCTGAATCTTTTGTCGTCATCCCGGCCGTTGAATTGCCCCGCTGGAGCCTGATGGGCGTGGCGGAGGACTTTGCACGCGTGCAGATCCTGCTCTCGCTCTTCGATGGCGATCCCGAAAAGTGGCTGGAACAGATCGACCTGCACGGCGGACCGGAGCTCGATGGCGACGTAGCCTTCCTCCACGAGGTCCAGCAGCGGCTCGCCGCCGACCCGCGCTACCTCGACGATATGCGCCGCATCATCCAGGAGTTCGCCGAGCGCGTGAGCATGTAAGCTGCGCGCCGTATGCAGCCTCATGTCGTGATCATCGGCGGCGGTTTCGCCGGCCTCTACACCGCCCGTGGCCTGCGCCGCGCCGATTGCCGCATCACCGTCGTCGATCGCCACAACTACCACCTCTTCCAGCCGCTGCTCTATCAGGTCGCGACCGCGGCGCTGAACCCGAGCGACATCGCCGCGCCGATCCGGGCCATCCTCCGCCATCAGAAGAACGCCACGGTCCTCCTCGGCGAAGCGGTGGCCATCGATACGGCCAACAAGCGCGTGCAGCTGGCGGATGGGGAGCTGACCTACGACTATCTCGTCCTGGCCACCGGCGCGACGCACTCGTATTTCAATCATCCGGAGTGGGAGCGCGTCGCGCCCGGGCTCAAGACCATCGAGGACGCGCTCGAGATCCGGCGGCGCGTACTGCTGGCCTTCGAGGCGGCCGAGCGCGAAAGCTATCCCGAACGGCAGAAGGCGCTGCTCACCTTCGTCGTCATCGGGGCCGGCCCGACCGGCGCGGAAATGGCCGGGGCGCTCTCCGAGATCGCGCGGCAGGCGCTCGTCCGCGACTTCCGCCGCTTCCGCTCCGACTCCGCCCGCGTGATCCTCCTCGAGGGGAAGGACCGCGTGCTGCCGCCGTACCCTCCTCGATTGTCGGCGAAGGCGCAGAAGCAGCTCGAAGACCTCGGTGTGGAGGTGATCACGAACGCGATCGTCACCAACGTCTCCGAGAGCGAGGTCTGCATCGGCGACCGCACCATCCCGACGCACACCGTGATCTGGGGAGCGGGCGTGCAGGCCTCCCCGCTGGCGAAGACGCTCGGCGTGCCGCTCGATCGCGCGGGACGCGTCCTCGTGAATGCCGACCTGACCATTCCCGGCCATCCCGAGGTGTTCGTGCTCGGCGATCTGGCCGCGGCGAAACAGCACGACGGCACGTTCGTGCCGGGCGTCGCCCCGGGCGCGATTCAGGCCGGGCAGCACACGGCGAAGAACCTGATCCGCGCGCTGGAAGGACAACCGCTGCGCGCGTTCCGCTACAAGGACAAAGGCTCGCTGGCGACGCTCGGCCGCGCGCGAGCCGTGGCCGACTTTGGTAAGTTCACCCTCAGCGGGTTCGCCGCCTGGTTCGCCTGGCTGGCGATCCACATCTTCTTCCTGATCGGCTTCCGCAACCGCTTCCTGGTGATCACGCAGTGGGCGTGGGCGTACTTTACGTATCAGCGCGGGGCGCGGTTGATTACGGGGAAGAAGTAGTTTCGGTTCCTCGGGGTTCCTCGGGGTTCCTCGGCGAGATCGGCGACGCGGCCGAGGAACTTCGAGGAACCGCCTTACCGCCTTACCGCAGCGTCCGCACTCCCGCTTCGTTGAGCGCGGCACCGGCCACGACCTCATCGAGCCGCTGCCGCGTGGCCGGAACCTTCTTCATGTACTTTTCGGTCTCCGGGAGGGAGCGAATGAGGCCGGCCAGCATGCGCTTCACGTTGTGCGAGCCGCCGTTGTAGAGGGCGGCGGTCATCTGCTCGATCTTGGCGTCGTCGGTGGTCAGCTTGCGCGCTTCGCTCGCCTTGCGGTCGAGATGGCGGACGAGGAACGACGCCATCTGCTTGGCCGAGAAGCGGGCGTCGAGCTGCTCGCCGAGGAACTCGCTCGCCTCGTAGGCCAGCTCTTTCTTCACCCGCGCGTGCGGCATGTCGAAGTGCTCTTCGAGCATGAGATCGCGGCGCTCGATCAGCTTCTTCTGGTAGCGGGTCCAGGAGGTGACCTGCGTTTCCTTCAGGCTGCGGTACTCCTTCCGCACGTCGTTGCGGAAGGCCTGCAGCTGCTTCTTCGAGCCGCTCTCGAGCAACGTGCCGAGCTGTTTGAGCACCGCTTTGTTGTGGCCGTCCATCCGCTCGATCTCATCGAAGTACTTCTTCGAGCCGAAGGGCTGGAGCAGATCGAGCTCGTCGATCCCTTCGCGGCGGAGCTGTTTGGCCGACGCCAGCAGGTTCTTCGCGCGCCTGCGGGTCTTCTCGTCGTCTTTGTCGACGATCATGGAGGCGATCGTGTCGGCGTCGCCGAGCGGCTTCTTCATGATGTACGCGCGCGAGCCGATCAGGTAGTCGCGGGTGACGAAGAGCTTCCCGTCGAAGTTTTCCTGCAGGTAGGCAACCGGTGTCGCCTGCGCGAGGCCGACCGCGCCGGCGCCGGAGACGTCGAGGATCTTACCGTTCGTCTCCGCGTGCGCGATGGCCAGGAGCATCGTGACCGAGGGAGCGCTCGGAACCGAGCGCGCCGCGTCGTCGATCACGACCACCAGCTCCTCGGGGTTCCGCGTCCACATGTCGGCCAGCTCGCGGGCCAGCGCTTTGACGCGGACGTCGATCTTCTCGTGGCTCGCTTCGATGAGCGTCGGCACCTCGGAGGAGGGCTCGGCCGGCGGCGGCTCCGGGACGACAGGAGGAGGCGGAGCGGGAAGTTTCGGCGGCGCGAGCATCGCGGCCTGCTGCACGTCCACCTCGGTCATCGGCATCCGGGAAAGGCCGAACGCAATGCATCCCAACGCTGCACCCACACCAACCCACCGCCAAGTTGTCCGCATGATGGAAGCCTCAACCCGAGGTTAGCACGCACTCTTCCCAATAAATATGGGGAAATCACGTGCATTCACGGCTTCGCTACAATCCGACCGACATGCGCCGTCCCCTCGCCGTTTTCATCCTCCTCGCCGCGGCCTGTTCGAACGAGCAGCCGGTGACCGAATCGGCGGCGAGCAGCAGCACTCCGCCGCCCGCTGCACCTTCGCCGGCGACCCTCACCCCCGCACCGGCGGCCGCGCCGCAGCCGCAGACGAGCGGGACGTATCAGCAGGCGATGGACTGGTTGCGCTCGGCGAAAGGCTTTCACTTCGAGCTGGTGGAGAGCGGCGTCCGGGCGGAGGGCGACATGGTGCGCCCCACGGTCGGCGCCGAGCGGGTCCGCTTCCGCGCCGATGGCACCGAGTGGCTCGCCCTCGCCAAGCCGACCGGCATCGTCTGGCACCGGAAGAACGGCGCGCAGTGGGAGAAGGCGGCGGCGCCGATCTACGGCGACCGCATCTATCAGCGAGTGACGCTCGCCTTCGATCCGCAGAAGAAAGAGGCGGAGGCGCAGCTGGCGGGCGGCGACGCGGCGACGAACCTCTATCGCTTCACCAACGCCAACACCGGCGAGCAGCACGAGCTGTGGATCGCCAAACGCGACGGCCACATCGAGCGGATGAAGATCGGCGAGGCGGTGGAGATTCGATTCGGCACGCCGGCAGGCGACGTACCGAATCCTTAGAGGGAGCTGCTCGGCCGTTCAGCTGTTCAGCGATTCAGCGAGACGCGCCTGAACAGCTGAACAGCTGTGGAGCTGAGCGGCTTGATTACGGTTTCGCCGCCAGTCTCCGCTCTTCCAGCAGGTCCATCTTGTACATCCACCACACCATCAGGTCACCGGTCTCGGCGTGCTGGAAGACGATGTCGTCGGAGCCGTCGTCGTTGAAGTCGCCCATGCCGGCGGCCATCCACCCTTTTTCCGGCAGCGGGTAGAGCTCGCGGCGGTCGACGACTTTGACGCCGTCGAGGAAGAAGTAGAGCAGGCGTCCGGTGGCTTCATCCTGCCAGAGGATGTCGTTGGTGCCGTCGGAGTTGAGGTCGCCGATGCCGACGAAACGCCAGCCGGCGTCCATCCCCTCCATCTCGCCCCGCTCGACCACCAAGCCCTCTTTCATGATCCAGTACTGGAGGCTGTTCCCCTCCGGGCTGCGCCAGATGAAGTCGGCCCCGCCGTCGCGATCGAGATCGCCGACGCCGACCAGCGACCACCCCTGCATCTCGCTGGTGTCGATCCGTGCTTCCTCGATCTTTTCGTAGCCGTTCATGAGCCACAGCAGCACTTCGCCGGTGCGCTCGTTCTGCCAGACCAGATCGACGGTCGAGGCGTACTTTCCGGCGAAGATCCGGCCGGAGCCGGCAAAGCGCCAGTCGGGGTCGAGCGGGTTGTCGTCCAGCGAGCCGCCGCCCGACGGGATGATGCCGTCCATCACCCAGTAGTGCGTGATGCCGGTGCCCGGATGGCGGAAGATCAGCTCCGGGATCCGGTCGAGGTTGAAGTGGGCGATGCTGAGCAGCGTCGACGAGCGGCCGAGGTTGCGCAGGACGTTGTGGGTGATGATCTCGATGGTCGGATCGACCTCCAGGACGCGGGCCCACTCGGTCGTGCCGCCGGTGAAGACCGTGCCGACGTTGGTGTGCAGCCCCATGGTCGCGCCGCGCGGCGCTTCGCCCGGCTCGCGCGGCTCGAACTCCCAGCCGGGAATCGGACGCTCGTCGACGCCGGTCTCGAACGAGCCGAGGATCCGGAAGCGGGCCGGCGTGCGATCGACGTTGTTGCCGTCGTTGTCGACGTCCAGACGGACGTCGAGCGTGTTCGGGTCGCGCTGGAAGCGGGCACCGTCCGGGCGATAGCTGAGCAGACGGTCGCGGGCGGCCACCAGGTCGCCGTCCACCAGACCGGTATCGCGGAAGACCCAGTGGTTCGTGTTCCGGACGATGTAGCCGGCCGGATCGATGGCGCCGAGGGCGTAGCCGGCATTACGCGAGCCGACGCCGGTGTGGAAGTTCGACGGGTACGACTGCTGGTCCCACCAGTGATCGAGACCGGTCAGCAGTTCGGGCGCCTCTTTGTGGACGTAGAAGGCGCTCTCTTTCTCGATGAAGTTGGCGCGCCACGACATCACATCGCCGGAGAAGAAGGCCACGTTGCCGCCGTGGCTGACGAAGCGCGCCAGGTGCTCGCGCATCTCCAGGCTCCAGTACTCGTCGTGCCCGACGCTGAGCATCATCCGGTAGACGTTCGGATCGAGCAGCGCCCCTGTGGCATCGTTGTGGAGATCGAGGTCGGTGCAGTAGTCGACCTCGTAGCGGTTGCTCTCCAGCCACGCGATCATCTTCGCGTCCCAGTGGGTGAAGTTGTTGCGCCGCGAGCGCCCGTCGTACGGATCGCTCTGTGTCGCCGCGAAGCCGCCGTCCTGCCAGTCGCCGCCCGTGCCGCCGCCCGGCCGCCGCAGGCTGACCCGGTAGCCGACGAAGTTGCCGTCGACGTAGTACTCGCGCAGGTTGTGGTGGAGGTTGCCGCCCGCCTCGGAGCCGAAGTCATCGCGATCGCGGCCGTGGTTGTAGGCGTGATAGGTGTTCGTGGCCAGCTTGTAGAGGAGGCTGGCCTTGCTCGACGCGGCGCGGCGCAGGACGAACAGCGCCTTGGCCAGCTCACCATCCGGCGTCGACAGGTCGGGCGAGTAGACGATGCCGCCGCGGTCACGCGTCTCGATCATCGCGATATAGGCGCCGGACGGCCAGTCGTAGGCGGTGCGAATCGGATAGTCGGGCCACTCGAAGTCCTGATCGCCGGTCCGCGGCTGGTAATAGCCGCCCGGCATCCAGTCGCTGGTGGCGAACCACTCCATGGTCGAACCGACCCGGTAGATCTGCACGCGGAACTCCGGCATGTCGGTCGAGACGTGCAGGTAGAGCGTGTCACCGGGGTCGAGGCTGATCCGGTTGGGGTACGCCTGCGCGTACGGCCCCACGCCTGCCAGGGCGCGGCGGGAAAACATCGGCGCAACCGCGAGACCGACGCCGGTCAATGCAGTCCGTTTGAGAAACTGCCGGCGAGTCGCCATGAGGGACCTCCTGAAAGGTTTTTTTGTATCGAAGCGGAAGTCCACATTGTAGGTCGGTGCAGAGCTGTCTCTGTTGAGCAGCGTCACATTTGTTCCTGTTTCTGCGGCCGGGCCCGGTGCCGGCTGGCTCGGAAAGCCGGCCCTGCACGATATTCTTCGCCCGCCATGCCGCCGAAACCGGTCAAAGCCCCTCCCGCGAGCGATCGCCCCCTCAAGACACTCGAGCGCGTCCTCTCCAAGGCCGGGGTCGGCTCACGCACCGAGGCGCGACGCTGGGTTTCGGAGGGACGGGTGAAGGTGAACGGGACGGTGGAGCGGAATCCCGATCACTGGGTCGACCTCGAGCGCGACCAGATCGCCTTCGACGACCAGCCGCTGCAGAAGGCGCAGTCGATTTACCTCCTGCTCAACAAACCGACCGGCTACATCACCACCTATCGCGATCCGCACGGCCGGCCGACCATCTACGACCTGCTCCCCGACCGCGACCGCTATCTCTTCCCGGTGGGCCGACTCGACCTCGACACCTCGGGGCTGCTGATCCTGACGAACGACACCGCGTTCGCGGAGCGGCTGACCAATCCGAACTATCACGTGCCGAAGACCTATCGGGTGAAGGCGTCGGAGCGGCTGACCGAGGAGGATCTCGATCAGCTCCGCCACGGCATCGAACTGAGCGACGGTCCGACCCGCCCCGCCAAAGTGACGCATCTGAGAGATCCGGGCGGCAAGACCGTCTTCGAGATCACCCTCACCGAGGGACGCAACCGGCAGGTCCGCCGGATGGTCGAAGCCGTCGGCGCGAAAGTGGTCACGCTGACCCGGGTTGCCATCGGCTCGATCGAGCTGGGCGAGCTCGCCAGCGGCGCGACGCGCCCGCTGTCGGATGACGAAGTGCGCTCGCTCCTGAGGTAATGTCGCGCGTGCATGAAGCGCCTCGCGTTCGCTCTCGCTCTCCTCGTCGTCGCCTGCGGTGGTGAGACGCCGCAGCAGACCGCCACCACCGTCACGACGCCTCCTCCGGCCGCTCCGGGTCCGCCGACCGCGGACCAGGCGCGCGAGATCATCGCCAAAGCTGCCGAATTCGGCGATTTCGAGTTCACCAACGCCGGCTACTCCATCCCGCTGCAACGTTCGATGATGAACGAGCCGCAGCGCGAGGCGGTGCAGGAACTGGTCAAGGCGAAGTGGCTGAAGTTTGAAGGCGATACGCTGGCCCTGGCGGCGAAAGCGGAGGGCGACAAACGCTTCCTGATGCGCCCCAACGGGACGCTCGACATCGTCCCGCTCGCAAAGAAGGAGATGGGCACCGTCTCCTCCGTCGACGCCGGCCCGGAAGGCCCGGTGGCCACCTTCACCTGGAAATGGCTGCCGAACGACGTAGGCCAGTCGTTCACCAAAGGCCCGCTGGCGGAGCGATTCGCCGGAGAGCAGAGCGGGAAAGCGACGCTGCTGTGGGACGGCAGCGGATGGACGGTGCTGCGCATCACGCGGTAGGCGATTGCCAGCGATAGGCGATCGATCTCCGAAGAGGGCGCATGGATCTGCGATCGATCCATCGCTCTGCGTGACGTCGGAAGACCTGTCCCCTTCTCTTGCCCGCACGGTGTGGCAGTGACACACCCCCGGTGTGCACGTGCGCACCCACGGTGTGGCAGTGACACACCCCCGGTGTGTACGTGCGCACCCACGGTGTGGCAGTGACACACCACCGGTGTGTACGTGCGCACCCACGGTGTGGCAGTGACACACCACCGGTGTGCACGTGCGCACCCACGGTGTGGCAGTGACACACCCCCGGTGTGCACGTGCGCATCGCCGTGGGGAAGCTTCACGCGCCCGGCGCGTCCGCGGCCGGTACCCCTTTGGACAGGCCTCTTTGGGAACAGGCCTTCAGATATCAGACTCTGAGGCCTTCAGACGCGGCAGCAAACTCCTGGTGCACCACGCTTTCAGCGCGGGGCGAGACGCCCGCTCCCCGTCAGGACGTCAACTTCAGGGGAACTTGTCGGGGAGGAGCCCCTGGAGTGTCCGATGGAGCTTGCGCGCCGCGTCCTCGAATCCTTTCCGCGACGGGTGGATCTCATCATTCCACTCCGTGTCGCTGATCACGCCGCGAAAATCGACTTTGATGAAGTGCGGATCGGCAAAGCTGTCGACGATCTCGTTGAACTGCGCCATCAGCGCTCGAACGATGGCGCGGTGTTCACCCGGATCGGTGTAGCCGCGCTCAATGAGGAACGGCTTGATCCACGGGCCGGCGCTGAATCCCCACATGATTGCTTTTTTCCCCGTCGGGACAACGTCCGCGTATCCGTGTGTGACGACGATGCACGCCGGCGCCACCTCGCGCCGCATCTGGATGAGGCGGGCGTACGCGGCTCGAATGTCCTGGAAGCGCTGCCTCAGTGCATCTGTCGCCAGTGCTGCGTCGACATCAAATGCGGCCGGACGCGGAGCGATGAACTGCAGTAGTTCTGGTCCGACGATGTCGTTGCCGCCACCGCTGAAGAGCAGCACGTCCGGCCGGTACCGATCGAGATAGTCGCGAAGCATCGCGAACTGCGATCCGGCAGCCATTTCCAGCAGCTCGTCGCCCGGATTCTCGAGGCGGAGCAGCGACATGCGACGACCGACCAGCTCATCGAGATGGTCGATGAGGTTCGCGTGAACGGGAAACGAGAACCACGAATCGCCTTCTGAGATGACGATCGGGTTCTGCGGGTGATTTCGAATCGAATCGACGAAGAACGAGCGAAGCTGCCGCTGCTGGCCCCAGGTGATTTCGGGCATGGATGGTTCCTCCCTTGTTTCGATGAGAGGAACCACCGTTCAGATTTTCCCGGCTAGGCGGTCAACTTCTCCCAGTCGTTCTCCGGGGCGTCGATAGCCAGCGCGAGGCCGCCGTCGGATCCGACGAACACCGGATCTTCCATGTAGCGCACGCTGCCGCCGCCGACGGCTTTGAGCGCTTCCTCGAGTGCCTCGGGGAGGCCTTTGATCAGGCCGCCGCCGCCGGAGAGGATGATGTTCTTCCGCACGCGCTCCTGAAACTCCGGCTCGACGCGCGCGAGGAGGTCGAGCATCGTTTCGGTGACCGGGCCGACCAGCGTCTCGCAGGCGGCCTTCACTTCGTTCGTGATGTCGAGCTCCGTCGGCACGCCTTTGACCGGGGCGGTGACGACCACCGGCTTGTCCGAGGCGCCGACGAAGCTGTGCTGCTCTTTCCACTCGCGGACCATGAAGATGGTCACGTTCGCCTGCGGATAGCGCTCCTGCACGAGCTTGTGTAACTGCGTGTCGATCGAATCGCCCGCCACCGTCAGCGTGCGCTGGTCTTCTTCGGTCGGGTAGCGGCCCTTCATCACGCAAAAGTCGGTGGTGCCGGCGCCGATGTCGATGATCATGGTGTGCAGCAGCGCATCGAGGCCGTACGCGACCGCGAACGGCTCGGAGACGATCAGCAGCGAGTCGACGATCCCTTTCATCGAGTTGCGGAGGTACTGCTTGTTCGTCCGCAGCGCCGCGGCCGGGACGCCGACCACCGCGCGGACGTTTTCGGCCGAGACCTTGCCGCTGGTGCCGTTCACGCCGACGAGGCGGAGGAGGTGCTTGAGCAGCTCGCGCACCGCCTCGACGTCCTTCTCGGATCCTTCTTTGAGGAGTCCGCGCTCGAGCGGGCGGTGGAGGTCGAGCATGGTCCGGTTCGCGACCGCTTCGTGTCCGATCAGCACGTCGCGCTTGAGGACCTTCTTCGCCACCATATCGAGCGGCCAGCCGACGAAGCTGTCGACGACGAAACGTTCGCCGTTTGACGCGGAGATCGCGCTCCGGGAGGTACCGAGGTCGATTCCGACGTTGAGAATCTCAGCCATTGCGTCCAGTTCCTTTCTTCTGCGGCGCGTCGCCCGCGCTCGCATACGCGCGAATGCCCTCGAACAGCGCGTCGGCGATCTTCTGCCGGTAACCCGGCTGGCGCAGCATCGCCGCTTCTTTTTCGTTCGAGAGGCAGCCGACCTCCGCGAGGATGGCCGGCATGTCGGTGGTGACGAGGACGAGGAACGGGGCGCGCTTGGTGCCCCAGTTTTCGAGCGCCGGATCGACGGCGCGCAGCTTTTCGAACAACCGCGCCTGGACGCTCTGGGCGAGCTGCTCCGACTCGCCGCCGCGCGCGTCGGCATAGACGCCGTCGAGCAGCTTGCGCATGTCGGCCAGCGAATAGCCCGACACGCGGTTCTCCGCCGCCGCGAGGGCGGTCAGCTTCGGATCGGTGGTCGGCCCGAGGTAATACGTCTCGACCCCGCGCGAGCTGGTGTGCGCGAGGATGGCGTTGACGTGGATCGAGACGAAGATGTCGCTCTTCGATTGATTGGCGAGGCGGGCCCGGTCGTTGAGGGCGATAGTGCGGTCGTCGTTGCGGGTGGCGACGACCTCGAAGCCGTCGGCCTCGAGCTTCTCGCGCAGCCGGCGGCCGACGTCGAGGGTGATCTCTTTCTCGAGGAGGTCGTTCCGCGTCGCGCCGGGGTCGCTTCCGCCGTGTCCGGCATCGATGACCACCCGCCGCACGGCAAGCGGGAAGGCGGAGGCGGTGACGCGCTCCGTGGTGTTCCGGGCATCGGGTGCGATGAGCGGAGCGGCCACGGCCGCTCGCATCAGACGCGGCGTGGCCACGAGGGTGTTGCTGCCGGCTTCATCGCGAAGGAAAACTGACGAGCCGAGGAGAGCTAGCGGCACGAGGGCGAACGGCGCGCGCCGCAACCAGGTCTGCGCGAAACGGCGCTGAGGCCGGAGAGCACGGGGAGGCAGCCCTCGAATCGTGTCGAGGTTGTCCGCCACGGCCTCCTGCAACAGCCGGCGTTTGACTCGCTCGAGGTTATCCGCTCTCATGCCCGCCTGCGCCCGCGGCATTGTAACGGGAATCGACCGTGCACACAGAATGCGGGAGGAGGGATGTAAAGATGTCCGAAGACAGGACCTACAAGCTCGTGGAGATCGTCGGCACGTCACCGGAGTCGTTTGCGCGGGCGGTCGCCAACGGCGTCGAGCGGGCCTCGCAGACGCTGCGCCACGTCGACTGGTTCGAGGTGACGGAGATGCGCGGACGCGTGTCGGACGGCAAAGTTTCCCAGTACCAGGTGAAGATGAAGGTCGGCTTCCGCCTCGATAACGAGTAATTAGAGGTCGACCGTGGCCGGCTTCGGTGTCTCTTTGAGCAGCTCGTACCCCTCGGACCGCGCAACATAGGTGGCGATGGTGAGGTCGCCCGTCACGTTGAGCACCGTGCGGCACATGTCGAGGAGACGATCGACGCCGAGGATGATCGCGATCAGCGCGGGGTTCACCCCGATCTGCGCGAGCACCAGGATGATGAACGGGATCGAGCCCGACGGTACGCCGGCCGTCCCGACGCCGCCGAGGATGGCCAGGTAGACCACCATCAACTGCTGCCCCATCGACAGGTCGACCCCCGCGAGCTGCGCCAGGAACAGCACCGTGACTCCTTCGTAGAGCGCGGTGCCGTTCTGGTTCGCGGTCGCGCCGACGGTCAGCACGAACGCGTTGATGTCGCGCGGCACGCCGAGGTTCTCCTCGGATACACGCAGCGCGGTGGGGAGGGTCGCGTTCGAGGAGGAGGTCGAGAAGGCGGTGATCATCGCCGTCTTGATCCGCTTGAAGAAGACCAGCGGATTGATGCGCGACAGCAGCCAGACCGACAGCGAGTAAACGCCGAACATGTGCAGCGACAGCCCGAGCAGGACCGTCAGCACGAACCATCCGAGCGAGGCCAGCACGCCGAAGCCGAACCGCGCCGTCATCGTGAAGAGCAGACAGAACACCGCGTACGGCGCCAGCCGCATGATGATCTGGATGGCCGTCTCGGTCGCCGCGAACACCGCTTCCAGGACGCGGATCAGCGGCGCCGCCGTCTCGGCCGGGACCATCGTCAGGGAGATACCGAGAAAGAGGGCGAAGAACATCAGCCCGAGCATGTCCGGCGTCTCACGCCCCACCGAGTAGAAGATGTTGGTCGGCACGATCGTCTTCACGACCTTCAGCATGGCTGGATCGGAGTCCTCCGCGCCGCCGATGGCGCTCGTGACCCGCTTCTCCGCGTCCTGGCCGTACCGCTCCGCGAGCTGCGCGCTGACCGTCGGATCGACGCGCTTGCCCGGCTTGATCGTGTTCGCCAGCACCAGCCCGATCACCACGCTGATGGCCGAGATGATCAGCGTATAGACCAGCGACTTCACGCCGATTCGCCCGATCCGCCGCAGATCGCCGAGACCCGCCACGCCGACCACCAGGCTCGAAAACACCAGCGGAATCACGATCAGCAGCAGCAGTCGCAGGAACAACTGCCCGATCGGATTGGTGATGTGATCGGCAACGAACGTGAGCTGCGGCGCCCCCGCACCGAACACGCTGTTCAGGATCCCCCCGATCACCGCCCCCAGCACGAGGCCGATCAGGATCTTGGTGTGCAGAGGAATCTTGCGCGACTCGGCAGGCATGGCGCGAGATGGTACACGAGGCTGGTTGGTGTGGTCTCGAACGATGAAGGCTCAACGATGAACGATGAAGGATGAACGATGAACATCGGCGAGCGCCGTGCAGGGTCGCTCCGTTCATCGTTCATCCTTCACCGTTCATCGTTCGGGCCGTAGCAGTAGAATTCAGGGCATGGACCGGAAGCTCGAAGAGATCGCCTCAGCGGCCTTGCAGATGAGTGTCGAGTCGCGCGCGGCGCTCGCGAAGCGGCTGCTGGAAAGCCTCGATGAACCTTCGCCCGAGGAGTACGAGCGGATGTGGGTCGAGGAATCGGCGCGGAGATATCAGCAGCTCGAAGCGGGAACGGCGGGATCTACGCCGTCCGACGAGGTCTTCGCAAGGCTGGAGGCGCGACTGCGTAAATGAAGTCGCGGTTTCACGATGCGGCCGACGCGGAATTGACCGCGGCGGTCGACTACTACGAGGGCATCGCACGTGGGCTCGGCCGCCGATTTCTGGTGGAGATCAGAGCGGCGACGACGTACATCGAGCGTTACCCCGAAATCGCGCCGGTGATCGCCGACGGTGTTCGCGCCAAGGTGCTGGTGCGCTTCCCTTACACGATCATGTACGTGGTCGGGCGTGACGAGCTGTTCATCGTCTCGATCGCGCATCAGAGCAAAGAGCCGGCGTTCTGGGCGGACCGGATCAAGCCGGTCTGACCTGTTCACGTGGCGTCGAACGATGAGCCTCTGAACGATGAAGGATGAACGCGGAACGGGGCCACGCTGCACCGCGCTCGCCGCATGTTCATCGTTCATCGTTCATCCTTCATCGTTCATCGTTTAAGCCGACTACTCTTTGATCTCCCGCGACCCGGAGGTCGTCCCCACATCCAACGCTGCCGGCTCGCCGACGCTGAACGACTCCCGGATGTCCTTGGTGGTCATGTAGTGCAGCCGCGCGTTCTGCTGGTATCTGGCGGAATCGGTCACCAGGCGGTTCAGCGCGCGGGCGTGCCGGCGTTCATGCGTGTAGCGCTTGATCTCGGGATACAGCGCACCGGCGCCGGCCAGGGCGAAGACGAAGAGGTTCTCGATGGTGGGGATGAACGGCAGCGCTTTGATGAATCCGCCGAGGAGCAGGCCGCCGAGCGCGAACGCGCCGCGTGAGGCGGGGTCGCCGCTGCGCCAGACACCGAAGGCGTTGCGCTCCAGCCGTGTCATTTCGCGGCCGCTTTCGACGTATTGCGGCAGCACGGTCTCGAGCACTTCCTTTTCGAGCGCGGACCAGTAGACCGGCGATCCGCCGAACTCGTCGTAGGCTGCTTTGATCCTGGACAGTTTCTCGCGGAAGAGCTGGCCGGCCTGCGCGGCGAACTCCTCGTCCTCGAAGCTGCGCCTCCGGTGCTCGCACTCTTCGAGCACCACGAAAACGACGTTGCCGAAGTCGTACTCCGGGCCGGCGATGTTGAGCATCAGTTCTGGTTTTTTGGCGGTGCGGCCGTCTGGGTCTGCTGCTGCAGGTAATTGAACACGCCGAGCTGCTGGAGGAGTTTGTTGCCGTCGACGATGACGTTTCCGGCCGGCAGTTTCGGCATCTGACGGATTTCCTTCTTCTGCAGCGCTTCGATGAGCTGCAGGCTCACATAGGCGTCGCCGGCGCTGCCATTGAGCGCTGCCCGCTCTTTGCGGACCCCCTCGGCCATCGCCTGCTTTTCCGCGAGCACCGCCTGCGCTTCCTGCTGCCGGCTGACCAGGTACGCATCGGAGGCGCGCTTGGCCTGTTCCAGCTCGCCCTGTGCGCGCGTCAACTGTTCGGTGAACGTGGAGATCTTGGCCTGCAGGTTCGCTTTGTTCGCTTCCTGCGTGGCCAGGATCTGCGCCTCCAGTTTCTCCGCCTCTTTTTCCGCCTCTTTGCGGCGATTGATCAGGTTCTGGTAATCGGGCTTGAACGAAAAATCGCCGAGGATCACCTGCTCGACCAGAATGCCGTAAGGCTGGAGGTGGCGCGCCAGGATCACCGTCGCGTCATTGGCCGCACGGAAGCGGAGGTCGGGGTTGTAGTACTCCTCCGAATCGAGCCGATTGAGCACGTCGCGGACATACGCTCGGGCCTGAGGCCGCACCAGCCGCGCCGTCACCGTCCTGGTGTCGGGGGCAACGAACTGCCACACATACGCGGCCTTCGAAGGGTCGATGCGCCAGCGCACCGTCACGTCGGTCTCGATGTCGTTGCCGTCGCGCGTCTTGAAGCGCAGATCGTCCTTGACGCTCTTGCCGTCCTCTCCTTTGCGGGCCGACATGATCAGCGCCTGCGTGGAGACGTCGAATTTCGCCCAGTCGTTGAGGATGGGCATGAAGAAATAGGTAGCGCCCGGATCGGCGACTTCCATCCCGCGCGTGACCTTGTTGAAGCGCACACCGACTTCCGTGGCGTCGGTCGTATGGGGCGTGCATGCGCCGAGGAAGATCAGCGCCGCGAGGAAGACCATCATCATTGTCTTGTGCATGGCGTCAGTCCTTCCCGCCGAGGCGGCTGAGATCGGTCAAGTCGTCGTCGATGTAAATCGGGCCTTTAATGCTGTTGAGGAGGGCCAGCCCTTTTCGCAGCCGCAGCAACTTGTCCGAGCCTGCCCCTTCCATCGAGCGGTTGATCAGCTCATTCCCCTGCGATTCGGCCGAGCGCACCAGCAGGTCCGCCTCGGCGCGGCGGGAGCGCTCGTACAGCGCCCGCTGTGCATGGAGGTCAGTCACGAGCGCCTCGAATTCGGCCGCGCGCAGGTTGATCGCGTTCTCTCCCTCGGCCGCGACCTGCTTGAGCCGCGTTTCGACCTCCGCCTGTTTGGCGAGGGCGCGATTGGTGAGCACGGACTGATCCTGGATCTTCTTCGCCTCGGTCAGTTGTTGGAAGGTGTCGGGATAGTCGTACTGACGGATGACCACGTCGAGCAGCTGGATTCCGTTTTCCTTGAACCGCGCCCCGAGCGCATTACGGAGCTGCCGCACCTGCGCGAGGCGGCGATCGCGATAGAACTCCTCCGCCCGCAACTCGCCGAGGTACTGCTTCACGAACGGATCGGTGAAGCGGATCACCACGTTGTCCTCGTACGCGCGGCCGAAACCGAATTTCGAGACCACCAGGAAGGGATCGGCGATCCTGTACATCACCGTCACGTCGACCGCGACCGGATAGCCGTCGACGGTGGGGACGTTGATGGCCGAGACGGAGCGATGATCGGGACCGCGCTCCGAATCGGTGTTCGTGAACTCGATGGTCTGGATGTCGCGCGGGAACGTGCGGATGCTCTCGTACGAGCGGATCTGCCGCCGGTACCCGGGGCGCACCAGCTCTTTCTGCAGTCCCTTGTTCGGCCCGAGCGCGACCTGCCGCAGGCCGATCTGGTCGGGGGCAACGTAAGT
Organism: Thermoanaerobaculia bacterium; assembly: GCA_036398925.1. Lineage (GTDB taxonomy): Bacteria > Acidobacteriota > Thermoanaerobaculia > Gp7-AA8 > Gp7-AA8 > DASWOB01. Next base: position 142,914 of record DASWOB010000050.1, on the reverse strand, counting down.
GACGACGCAGGCGCGGATGAAGAGCAGCGGCGAGATCACGAGCAGCAGCTTGAGCAGCAGGCCGATGAAGCGGCCGCCGCGGAACCCGAAGGCTGGGAGTTTCACCGGGAAGCGCGCACGGAATCTCGGAGCGGACGAAGCGCTTTCGAACATGTTTGACCGTTCTTTCTGACGTGGAGACCGAATGCCGTCGCGGGCAGTTTAGCGGACCCCTCCGTCACTTAGGGTGGACGGCTTCCCCGGGCCGGACGTAGTAGAATGCGCGTTCCTCTCGGGCGCACGCAGTGGACTCTCACGGCCGAGCGCCCCCAATTCAATAGGAGTTTCGATGACCGCTACTCTCGAAGTAACCCATCAGTTCGATGCCGCTGCGTCTACCGGACGGCAGCCCTACAAAGTGAAAGACCTGTCGCTCGCGACGCTCGGCCGCAACGAGATCCGCCTCGCCGAGCACGAAATGCCCGGCCTCATGGCCCTGCGTGAGAAGTACGGGAAAGAGCAGCCGCTCGCCGGCGCGAAGATCATGGGCTCCCTGCACATGACCATCCAGACCGCGGTGCTGATCGAGACGCTGCAGCTCCTCGGCGCGGACGTGCGCTGGGTCTCGTGCAACATCTTTTCGACGCAGGATCACGCCGCGGCCGCGGTCGTGGTCGGCCGTCCGGAAACGGGCGGCACGGTCGAGAACCCGCGCGGCACGCCGGTGTTCGCCTGGAAAGGCGAGACGCTGGAGGAGTACTGGTGGTGCACGTCCGAGGCGCTGATGTGGCCGGACGGCTCCGGCCCGACGCTGATCGTCGACGACGGCGGCGACGCGACGCTCCTCGTCCATAAGGGCGTCGAATTCGAAGGAAAGAACCACGTTCCCGATTTCAATCCGAGCGACGAGCCGGAAGAGTGGGGCGTCATCCTCGACCTGCTCCGCGATGAGCTCAAGCGCGACCCGCAGCGCTGGACGCGGATTGCGAAGGATCTGCGCGGCGTTTCGGAAGAGACGACCACCGGCGTGCATCGCCTGTATCAGATGCAGGAAGCCGGCGCGCTGCTGTTCCCGGCCATCAACGTCAATGACTCGGTCACCAAGTCGAAATTCGACAACATCTATGGTTGCCGCCACTCGGTCATCGACGGCCTCAATCGCGCCACCGACGTCATGATCGCGGGCAAGCTCGCGGTCGTTTGCGGATTCGGCGAGGTCGGCAAGGGCTGCGCGCATGCACTGCGCGGCCAGGGCGCGCGCGTGGTGATCACCGAGATCGACCCGATCTGCGCACTGCAGGCTGCAATGGAAGGTTACGAAGTGCGCACGCTGGAGAGCGTTCTCGAGCGCGCCGACATCTTCGTCACCGCCACCGGCAACAAAGACGTCATCACCGCCGACCACATGGCGCGCATGAAGCACAACGCCATCGTCAGCAACATCGGCCACTTCGACAACGAGATCGACATGGCCGGCCTCAAAAAGGTCTCGGGCGTCAAGCGCAACACCATCAAGCCGCAGTACGACGAATGGATTTTCGCCGACGGTCACGCGGTGCTGATCCTGGCGGAAGGCCGCCTGATGAACCTCGGCTGCGCGACCGGACACCCGTCCTTCGTCATGTCGGCGTCGTTCACCAATCAGGTGCTGGCGCAGATCGCTCTCTGGCAGAACAACGGCGAATACGGCAAGCAGGTCTATGTGCTGCCGAAGAAGCTCGACGAAGAGGTGGCCCGTCTGCACCTGGCGCACCTCGGCGTCGAATTGACGGTGATGACCGACGACCAGTCGAAATACCTCGGCGTTCCGCAGGAAGGTCCGTTCAAGTCGGACCATTACCGTTACTAGCGCTCTTTTCGGTCACACTGTGTAAAAAGGCGAGCCGTAATGGCTCGCCTTTTTCGTTTTTCGTTGACAAGGCACAGTGCATTGCACAAGACTTTGGGCGAACGGCTCGTGAGTGTGCCGTAGGAGGAGTGGAAGATATGCCGAGACCTCGGAAAGCCCCCGCAGCTGCCCCAACTCTAAATGCAGGACAGGCCGCATATGTCATCGACCGTCTGATCAGCGAGCGCCGTGTTTCGTCGAGCGACGTCAGTCGCTACATGAACGAAATGCAGCGCGAGATCAGCGATCTCGAACAACGCCTCAGTCGCCTGAAAGAGGCGCATGGCGGATCGTCGTCGAGCAGCAGTGGCTCGTCCGCCACCAGCGCTCCGGCGCGTCGTGGCCCCGGCCGTCCCGCCGGCTCCGGTCGCGGTCCTGGCCGTCCGGCCGGTAGTGGCCGTGGTCCTGGCCGTCCCGCTGGTTCGGCCAAAGGCCGTAGAGGCCGTCCGCCTGCCAGCGCTTCGACCGCTGCTGCTGGTGCTGGTAATGAAGGTCCGAATCAGCCTGCTGCCGGTGGCGCCAAGCGCCGCGGCCGTAAGGCGGGCGCGGGCAGGAAGCCGTCCTCGCTGTCGGGCGATCAGCTGGCGTCGCGTCAGCTCCAGGGCCGTTACCTGGCGCTGGTCCGCCAGTTCCCGGAGGCCCGGCGCGCTCAGTACGCGAAGATTGCCAAAGAGCGGGGCCGCGAAGCCGCCATCCGCGACATGCAGGAGTCGCTCAAGAAGTAAACGCAGTCCACCACAGCGACACGAAATGAAAAGGGCCGCGCGAGTGATCGCGCGGCCCCTTTTGTTGTCTGGGGAATGTCTTACTGCGGCGTGACCAGGGTAATGAGCTGCGTGTCGTTGTTGGTGACGCTGACCAGCGGATAAAAACGGCTGCCTGGCGAGAGCGGGGTGACCTCGATGCGGAACGCCTTCGGCCAGACCTTGTCGAGCAGCTCGAGCTCCGCAAAGTTGTACTCCGCGAATGCGGCCTGCGTGCGGAAATCGCCGGTTTCGATCGTCGTCGCCGTCAGCTCGACCGAGTGCTCGACCTGTGTGGTGGCGCCTTCGGCCTGCGCATAGAGAGTGACGCGGAAACGCGACTGCGTCAGCGCCACGTCGTAAACACGCAGGTGCATCCGGAAGCGCGGCGGATCGTACGGGACATTGAGGAGGTTCACCGCGCGCGTTTCGTATTCATCGCCGCGCACCACCGGCAGCTCGGTGCCGGCATTGGCCGTCGAGCGCGAGAGGTCGGCAACCCGGAGATTCATCGAGACGTTCTCCGCCTGATTGCGGCGCACGTAGAGAAGCCGGCTCGGATTCGCGCTGGGCGCACGGAAAAACGGCGGCAGGTTGCGCAGCGTTGTACCCGCCGCGAGCGAATACGTCAGGGGGACTACCGCCGGGCAGGCAAAGCTGTCGAGGCAGGGCCACGGCGCGAGGTCGACCGGTTCGTCGCCGTTGTTGCGTACCCAGAACTCGGTCTGCCAGCGGCTGCCGCCGCCGCCGCTGACGGGGCCGTCGAAGTAAATCGGCAGCAGCACCTTTTCCCATGCGTCCTCGGCGCCGGCGGTAAAGGTGTACGCATCCGGGGCCGTGACTTTGCGGCCGTCGGCCATGCGCACGGTGAGATCGACCGTCCCGGCCGGATGGGGCGGCGCGGTCACGACCAGGCGGTTGTCGCTCTCTTCTTTTGCCGGTACCTCGACGTCACCGAAGGTGATGACGGGCGGGCAGGGGAGGATGCAGACGACGTTCGTCGAGAAACCGCTGCCGGTGATGACGACGTCATTGCCGCCGCTCGATGGACCGCTGGCCGGTGTGACCGTGCTGATGACCGGTACCGGCAGGCTGTCCGCGAATGTCGTGGTGGAAAGGAGGAGGAGTACAGCGAGAGAAAACAGACGTTTCATCAGATCTTGTACCTCGCAAAAATCAACGGCGCATCGTTGCCGGACCGATCGTGGTCCGGTGTGATGCTGCTCACGAGTACGGATCTCCGTCCCGGAACGTTGACCGTTACTTTTTGAGGCTGCGGATGTGGGCCACGAGGTCGGCGACGTCGCTTTCCGAGAGCATCTTCCTGAACGACGGCATCTTGTTCCTGCCGCCGGCGATGATCGTCGCCAGAGCGTCATCGGTCTGTGACTGAACGTCATCCGATCGGAGATCGCGCGCTTTCAGAGATTTTCCCGCGGGAGTGGAGCCGCTTCCGTCGGCGGCATGGCAGCTCACGCACGTTTTCGAGCGATAGAGCGCCGCACCGCGTGCTGCGTCGGCGGCCGTTACGGCAAGAGTCGTGAAGAGGAGGGGAAGGAGAACGAGGCCGCGCACCATGCGGTCAGGAGGATAACACTTGCGGTTCAGCTGTTTCGTGCTCGTGCTGCTCATCGGATGTGCGTCGCCCAAGGAGGAGCCGGTCACCGCGACATCGTCGTCGTCTCCGTCCATCACCGACGCTCCTGCCCCGTCTCCCGAGACGTCGACGGAGCCAGCATCCACCATCGTCGAAGAAACGCCCCCGGCGTCATCGACGACACCGCCGGCAACGTCATCCACGCCATCCACGCCAAGCGCGGGGAACATCACCATCGATCGCGTGGAGATCGCCAATCCGATCGTCATCACCGGGCTGGCACGCACCTTCGAGAACAACGTCGCACTGCGCGTGCTCAATGCGCGCGGGCAGGTGATCGCGGAGGATTTCACCACCGCCACCGGTGAGATGGGGACGCACAGTCCGTACCGCGGCACGGTCTGGATCACGAGCGATCCCGGCCCCCGCGTGACCGTGCAGGCGCTCGAATACTCGGCGAAAGACGGCTCCGAGCGCTCGGTGGTCTCCGTCGAGCGGCCGTTCAACGTCGAGGTGATCGAGGCCTATCTGAGCCTGGCCACGCCCGACTGCAACGGCACGGTCGCCGCGAAGCAGCGCGTCCCGAAATCGATCTCGCACGCGCGCCTTCTCGTCGAGACGCTGATCCGCAGCCGCAACACCCCGTTCCCGCAGGGCTCACGCATCCAGTCGATCAACTTGCGTGACGGCGTTGTCACCGTCGACTTCAACGAGCGCCTGCAGAACGTCGGCGGCGCCTGCCGCGCGGAGATGATTCGCGAGATGGTCACGAAGACGCTGATGCGTGTGCCGAACGTGAAGCGCGTGGTCATCACCGCCGCGGGAAGCGAGAAGCTGGCCTTGCAGCCGTGATGTCGCAGCATGCACCTTACCCCGACCGCAGGGCGGCATCTCTGGTGACACCGCGCGATAGCACGGGAGATCCCTCGCTTCGCTCGGGATAAACTGAACCGCAGATGCGCCGCTGTCTGCTGCTCCTGCTGCTCGCCATTCCGCTCGCCATTCCGCTCTACGGCGAGACCACCGTCACGCTGCTCCATTTCTCCGACTATCACTCACACGCGCAGCCGTTCTACGCGGGGGAAGAGGGAGAGCGCGGCGGCATCGCGCGGGCGGTCGGTTACCTCCGCGAGCAGAAGCGGGCCGGCGCGCTCGTCTTCAGCGGCGGAGACATGATCAACAAAGGCTCGCCCGCGTGGTCGGACAAGTACGGCTGCGTGGAGTGGCCGTGGCTCAACGAAATCGTCAGCGCGATGGCGTTCGGCAATCACGACGCCGACTACGGACTGGCCGCCTACCGGCAGTGCAAAGAGCAGCTCTCGTATCCGATCCTCAGCGCGAACACGCGCGGCTTCCAGCAGTACGTGATCTTCGACATCGGAGGCACGCTGGTCGGTGTCTTCGCCGTGGCGGGCAAGGACTTCCCGTCACTGGTGAAGGTCGAGGGGCTGGAGTTCCTCGATCCGGTGCAGGCCGCGCGCGAGAGCGTGCAGAAGCTGCAGAAGGAAGGGGTCGACGCGATCGTGATGATCGGCCACCAGCACGCCGAGGAAGACGAAGCGCTGGCCCGGGCCGTCCCCGGGATCGACCTCATTTTCGGTACGCACAGTCACATCCGGCGCGAGCTGACGCGGATCGCCGGGACGGAGACCTGGTTCATCTCGCCCGGCCAGTACCTCGAGAACATCGCCCGCGTCGAGCTGACGGTCGACGATCGCAAGGTGACGCGCGTCCGCGGCGAGCTCGTGCCGGTGACCCGCCGCATGCGCGCCGATCGCGAGGTCGCGCAGCGTGTCCGCAAACTGCAACGCCAGCTCGAGCGCGATCCCGCCTACGCCCCGCTCTTCCAGCGCGTCGCGAAATTGCGCGAGCCGCTGGACGTCCCGCGGCTCGCCGCGCGGACGCTCGACGTCATGCGCAGCGCCACGAAAGCCGACGTCGCCCTGTCGACCGTCAGCAGCTTCCGCCACGCCTTACCCGCCGGCCCGATCACCGCCGAGCAGTTGCGCGCCGCCCTGCCGTACGACAACGAGATCGTCGTCTGTACGATGACCGGCGCCCAATGGCAGCGCGTCGTCGAGGAGAGTGCAAAGCGGAAGGGGAGCGACTCCGAATCGTTCATCGCCGGCAGCGCGAGCGGCGATCGCGTGCGCGTGGCGACCACCGACTATCTGGCGAACGTGGCCTACCGCGACGTCTTTCAGTGCGACAAAGAAAAGAGCGGATTGCGCGTACGCACCGAGCTCCAAAAAGCGCTGCGCTGATCTGGACTGCGGCGGCAACGCCGCCGCTATCAACACGCGGCGGAGCCGCGCGGCGCTCCGCGCCGAGTTCAGAGCGGCGGCGCTGCCACCGCGGTCCAGATCATCACAACCACCCCTTCTCCCGAGCGATCCGCGACGCCTCCACCCGATTCCCGGCCCCCAGCTTATTGATCGCCTCCGAGAGGTAATTGCGCACCGTCCCCTCGGACAGGTGCAGCGTCCCGGCAATGTCGGCGCTCGTCAATCCGTCGCCTGCCAGCCGCAAGACCTGCCGTTCGCGATCGGTCAGCGGATCGGGATCGCTCCACGCCTCGGCTGCCAGTTCCGGATCGACGGCCCGGCCGCCCGCGTGGACGCGGCGCACGGCGTTCGCCAGATGTTCCGCCGGGGAGTCTTTCAGCAGATAGCCGGAAGCGCCCGATTCCAGCGCGCGGCGTAGATAACCGCCGCGCGCGAAGGTGGTCAGGATGATCACCCGCGTCCCCAGCGCTTCGCGCCGCACGCAGGTGGCCAGCTCGAGGCCGGTCATCTTCGGCATCTCGATGTCGGTCAGCAGCACGTCGGGCCGTTTGTCGCGGCAGAGCGCGAGCGCCTCCTCGCCGTCGCGCGCGCGGCCGATTACCTCGAGATCCGATTCGATCTCCAGGAGCGCGGCCAGCGCACCGAGCACCATCGCCTGATCTTCCGCGATCACGATCCGGATCAAGCGCTGCGCTCCTGGATGCGCGTCATCGGGAGCGTTACCTCGAGCGTCGTGCCGCGCCGCCCGTCGCGTGTCATGGCGCCGCCGAGGATCTCCAGGCGCTCGCGCATGCCGGTCAGGCCGTTGCCGAACGGCGTATTGCCGCCACGGCCGTCGTCCGAGATCGTCAGATGGCAGGAGTCGTCGACGGTCAGTGCGATGCGCACGTGCCGCGCACCGGAGTGACGGACGATGTTCGTGATTGCTTCGCGCAGCGTCAGCGACAGCACGGCCTCATGAGCGGGCGGCAACTGCGCCTTCGCGACCTCGCATGTCGTTTCAATCCCTGCCGTGGCGAGCGTCTTCCGCGCGTGTGCCACCTCGTCGTTGAATCCTCCGCGGCGGTATCCGAGCACGGCGCTGCGCACCTCGGCCAGCGCATCGCGTGCGATCCGCTCCACGTCGCGAATCTCATTGCGGGCCCGCTCCGGATCGCGTTCCGTCAGCTTCGTGGCCAGCTCCGACTTCAGGACGATCAGCGACAGCGTGTGGCCGAGGAGATCGTGGAGGTCGCGCGCGATCCGCTCGCGCTCTGCCACTTTGGCGAGGTGCTCGATCTCGTCGTGGGCCAGGCGCAGCCGGGCGTTGGCGCGGCTGACCTGACTGAAGTGAATGTTGATCGCGCCGATGATGAGCGTGAAGAGGACCGGCCAGGCGATGTTGATCCAGCTCCGCTGCAGGAACCATCCTTCCAGGATCACCACCAATGCGACCACGCCGACCGCGACCGCCGCTCGCCGCGCCGGTACCATGGCGCCGAGGGCGCCGGCCGCGTAAATGAAGAGCGTGCCGGCGCCGTACGAGATCGGCCAGAAGCCGATTCCCATTGCCATCAAGGCGCCCGCGATCAGCAGCCGCTCGCGTGTGGCCATCTTCCAGTAGCCGCGGAAATAGAGCGCGGTGAAGACGAGCGTCGCCGCGCCGTAGAGCAGCCAGTGCGCAGGTGTGTTCTGCCGCGCGTGCAGGAGCGGCGTCACCGTGAACGGCACGATGTAGATCAGCCACGCGTAGGGCGTCCAGCCGAGATTGTCGTCGTGCGGAATCAGGCGCATGGGTGAATGTTACGCCGTCGTCTCGCGGCGGAAGCCGAACCAGGCGATCGTGCCGCAGATGACGGTCGTCAGCACGAGCACCCCGATGTGCAGAAGGGGAGAGCTGCCGCGGTCCGCGCCGAGCACGCCGAGAGCCAGTTGCGAGTAGTGGTACGGCGGTAGAAAGAAGGCGATCTTCTGCACCGGGTTGGGCAGTGCCTGGATCGGAACCCAGAGCCCCGACAGAAAACCGAGCGGCAGATAGATGCAGTTGATGATCGGCGTGGCGGAGGTGGCGCTGGTGAACGTGGCCAGCGCCAGACCGAGTGCGCAGAACGGCACCGCGCCGGCGATGAGGATGGCGAACAGCGTGGCCGCCTTGCCAAAGGAGATGGTCACGCCGCCGAAGGCGATTCCCATAGTGAAGAGCAGCAGGATAATGATTGCGCTGAAGATCACGGCCATGGCCGTCTTCGCAAAAAAGTAGGCGGAGACCGGCATCGGCGTGGTCCGCTTCGCTTCCAGCCATCCGCGTCCCCGCTCGATGGCCACCGAGACGCCGAAGCCGAACAGCGCCGCCCCGATCACCCCGAACGCGCCATAGGTGGCGAGCAGATACGCCGACAGCGTCACCCCGCTCTTCAGCTCCTGCGCGCCGAACATCACCCCGAAGAACATGTAGAAGAGGACCGGAAAGAGGATGGTCGGCAGCGAGTACGCCGGCAGGCGCAGCGCTTTGAGAAATTCGTATTTCGCTTCTTTCAGATGAATGCGCATGTTGTTGTCCTTTGAGAGCCAAGGGCCGGGGGTCAAGGGGTTGAAGGCAGGCCGCCGCGAAGCGTCCATCGGCCCTGCCCCCTCATCCCACCATTTCGATGAAAGCGTCTTCGAGCGTGGCGGCGTCGCCGCGGATCTCGCTTGGGGTGCCGGCGGCGACCACCTGGCCCCGGTGCAGGACCACCACGCGGCTGGCCAGTGCCTCCGCTTCGGCGAGGTAGTGCGTGGTCAGGAGGATCGACTTGCCGCGGGCGACGAACGCGCGGATCTGTTTCCAGAGCGCGCGGCGCGCCTCGACGTCGAGGCCGACCGTCGGCTCGTCGAGCAGCAGGAGATCGGGATTCCCGCAGATCGCCAGGCCGAAGAGCGCGCGCTGCTTCTGCCCTCCGGAGAGCTTGCCGAAGAGGCGGTTCTCGATCCCGGCCAGTCCAGACGCCTCGACGATCTCCGCGAACGGCAGCGGGTTGGGGTAGTAGCTCGAGAAGAGGTCGATATGCTCGCGGACGCGCAGCGTCTCCGGCACGGCGCTGCTCTGCAGCATCGCCCCGATGCGCACGCGATGACGCGCATCGCGCGGATTGCCGCCGAAGACGCGCGCCGTCCCGCCGTCGGGCGAGGCCAGCCCGAGGAGGATGCGTACGGCGGTAGTCTTCCCGGCGCCGTTCGCGCCGAGCAGGGCGACCAGCTCGCCGGGACGAATGGTCAGATCGATGCCGCGCAACGCGTCGATGCTGCCGAAGCGTTTGGTGACGGCGGTGAGGGTCGCAGGGTGGACGGGAGTGAGCATGGGGGGAAGATGCGTTCGCGGGAGGGGAGCGGGTACTGACGAATGTCAGCTATCGGGGGTGAACCGAACGATGAGCGATGAGAGATGAGAGATGAGCGATGAGAGATGAGCGATGAGAGATGAGCGATGAGAGATGAGCGATGAACGGGGAACCGGCAGATCGTTCATCGTTCATCGCTCATCGTTCATCGGTCATCGCTCGCTGTCACATCCCCCTGCTCTCGCTCGTCAACTTGACCGTACGCCCATGGTGACTATGATGGCGCCGCATATGGCGCGCGTTACGCGCATCACCCCAACGCATCCTCACTGCAACACCCAACGCGAGGTGAGCTCCGAATGACTTGGTTCGGGAACTTTTACCGCTCTAGCATTGGCAAGAAAGCGGTCATGGCGGCTACCGGCGTGATCCTTTTCGGCTGGATCTTTCTCCACATGTTGGGGAACGTGAAGCTGTACCTCCACGATCACGAAAATGCGAAAGGCGTCATGGCCCCGGCCATGGACCACTATGCCGTCGGTCTGCGGGAGCTCGGTGCGCCGATCGCGCCCGAAGGTGCACTGCTCTGGTTCACGCGCATCCTGCTGCTGGTCTGTGTCGTCTTCCACATCCATTCGGCGTACGCGTTGACGAGGAAAAATCGCGAGGCGCGGCCCGTCGGCTATCGCGATCGCGGCTTCGTGAAGGCGAGCTACGCATCGCGGACGATGCGATGGGGCGGCGTGATCCTCCTCCTCTTCATCATCTATCACGTGCTGCATCTGACCACCGGCCATGCACATCCGGCGTTCGAAGCGGGCAAGGTCAAGCAGAACGTCGTCGTTGGACTCGACGTCTGGTGGGTGTCTGCCATCTACATCATTGCCAACCTCGCTCTCGGCCTCCATCTCTACCACGGTCTCTGGGCGATGTTCTCCTCCCTGGGGCTGACGAATCCCCGTTTCGAGGGGTTGCGCCGCCACTTCGCCACTGCCTTTGCCGTCCTGATCACCGCCGGCAACGTCTCCTTTCCGTTGGCCGTGCTCGCCCGAGTCGTGAGGTTGGACTGATGGAGCTCAACAGCAAGATTCCTCCCGGGCCGCTCGCGCAGAAGTGGGCCTACGCAAAGTCGCACTACAAACTGGTCAACCCCGCCAACAAGCGCAAGTACGACATCATCGTCGTCGGCGCCGGTCTGGCCGGTGCCTCGGCCGCCGCGACCCTGGGCGAGCTCGGGTACAACGTCAAGTGCTTCGTCTACCACGACTCCCCACGCCGCGCGCACTCCATCGCCGCGCAGGGCGGCATCAACGCCGCCAAGAACTACCGCAACGACGGCGACAGCATCTATCGCCTCTTCTACGACACGATCAAAGGCGGCGACTACCGCGCCCGTGAAGCGAACGTCCATCGCCTGGCCGAGCTGTCGGTCAACATCATCGACCAGGCCGTCGCGCAGGGCGTGCCGCTGGCCCGCGAGTACGGCGGCACGCTCGAGAATCGCTCGTTCGGCGGCGTGCAGGTCTCGCGGACCTTCTACGCCCGCGGGCAGACGGGGCAGCAGCTCCTGCTCGGTGCGTTTCAGGCGCTCGAGCGGCAGATCGCGGCCGGCACCGTCAAGCAGTACAACCGCCACGAGATGCTCGACCTGGTGGTCGTCGACGGCCACGCCAAGGGAATCATCACCCGCAACATGATCACCGGCCAGATCGAGGCACACGCCGCCGACGCGGTGGTCCTCGGCACCGGCGGCTACGTCAACGTCTTCTATCTCTCCACGAACGCCAAGGCCTCCAACGCCACCGCCATCTGGCGCGCGTACCGGCGCGGTGCGGCGTTCGGCAATCCCTGCTACACGCAGATCCATCCGACCTGCATCCCGCAGTCGGGCGACTATCAGTCGAAGCTCACGCTGATGTCGGAGTCGCTGCGCAACGACGGCCGCATCTGGGTGCCGAAGGCGCAGGGCGACAAGCGCAATCCGAAGGACATCCCGGAGGCGGAGCGCGATTACTACCTCGAGCGCAAATATCCGAGTTTCGGCAATCTCGCCCCGCGCGACATCGCCTCGCGCGCGGCGAAGGAAGTCTGCGACGAAGGACGCGGCATCGGCGGCTCCGGCCGCGGCGTCTATCTCGACTTCGCCGACGCCATCCAGCGCCTCGGCCGCAAGCTGATCGAAGAGCGCTACGGCAACCTCTTCGAGATGTACCACGACATCACCGCCGAGAACCCGTACGACGTGCCGATGCGGATCTATCCGGCGCCGCACTATTCGATGGGCGGCCTCTGGGTCGATTACGACCTGATGTCGACCGTCCCCGGCCTCTTCGTCATCGGCGAGGCGAATTTCAGCGATCACGGTGCGAACCGCCTCGGCGCCAGCGCGCTGATGCAGGGGCTCGCGGACGGCTACTTCGTCCTGCCGGTCTCGATCGGCGACTATCTCGCTGGACAGTTCGGCAAGAAAGTGCCGATCGATCGTCCCGAGTTCGCCGAAGCGATGGCCTCGACGCAGGACCGCATCTCGCGGCTGGTCAATGCAAAGGGAACCCGCAGCGTCGACTCTTACCACCGCGAGCTCGGCACGATCATGTGGGATTACTGCGGCATGGCCCGTCAGGCCGAAGGGCTGAAGACCGCTCTCGGCAAGATCCGGACGCTGCAGGAGCAGTACTGGCGCGACGTGCGCGTCCTCGGCACGAACGAAGAGCCGAATCAGGCTCTCGAAAAGGCGGGCCGCGTCGCCGATTTCTTCGGCCTCGCGGAGCTGATGTGCATCGACGCGCTGCATCGCGAAGAATCGGCCGGCGGCCACTTCCGCGTCGAGTACCAGACGCCCGAAGGCGAAGCCGAGCGCGATGACGAGAAGTTCCGCTACGTCGCCGCCTGGGAGTACAAGGGCGACGCGAACGAGCCGGTCCTGCACAAGGAGCCGCTCGAGTACGAAGAAGTGAAGCTGGCGGTCAGGAGCTACAAGTGAGCGAGGGCCAAGGGCCGAGGGTCGAGGGCCGAGGGAGCCGCGGCGCGGCTGCCCCGCACTCGCCCTGCGCCCCCTCGGCCCTCAGCCCTCGGCCCTCGGCCCTTCACTCGGACGCAAGGAGCTAGCGAACAATGGATCTCACCCTGCACGTCTGGCGTCAGAAAACGCGCGACACCGAAGGCGGCTTCCGGACCTACAAAGCGACGGGCATCAGCCCCGACGCCTCGTTCCTGGAGATGCTCGACGTCGTCAATGAAGGCCTCATCGACAAGAACGAAGATCCGATCCACTTCGAGCACGACTGCCGCGAGGGCATCTGCGGCTCCTGCGGGATGATGATCAACGGCGTCGCGCACGGCCCGATGGGCGGCACCGCGACCTGCCAGCTGCACATGCGCCATTTCAAGGATGGCGACGAGGTGGTCGTCGAGCCGTGGCGCGCGCGCGCCTTCCCGGTCATCAAAGACCTGATCGTCGACCGCAGCCCGCTCGACAGGATCGTGCAGGCCGGCGGCTACATCTCGATGAATACCGGCAGCGCGCCGGAAGCGAACTCCATCCTGATCCCGAAACAGGTGCAGGAGCTGTCGATGGACGCCGCGGAATGCATCCAGTGCGGTGCCTGCGTCGCACAGTGCCCGAACGGCGCCGCGCACCTCTTCACCGCCGCCAAGATGGCCCACCTCAACCTCCTCCCGCAGGGTCAGCCCGAGCGGTGGGAGCGCTCCGTGAACATGGTCGAGACGATGGAGAGCTACTTCGGCACCTGCACCATGTTCCGAGAATGCGAAGCGGTCTGCCCGAAGAGCATCTCCACGGATTTCATCGCCCGCATGAACGGCGACTTTTTGAAGGCGAAGTTCAAGGCCAGGAAAGAGCCGGCCGCGGCGAAGTAGAAAAAGCGGTTCCTCGGTTCCTCGGAGTTCCTCGGTTCCTCGGCAAGTCTCAGGTTCCTGCCAAGGAACTCCGAGGAACCCGAGGAACCGAGGAACTGCATTACTTCAGCTTGCTGCTGACTTCCTTCGCCTGCCGCAAATGATCCTGCAGCGTCGGCAGCGTCTTGGCCGCCCACCCCTTCACGTCCGAGTCGCTGGCGCTCTGGGAGGCCTTCTCGAAATCGGCCACGGTCTTGGTGTGATCGTCGACCATGTGCTGCATGTAAGCCTTGTCGAACTCGGTGGCGGAGAGGCCGTTCAGGTGATCGAGGCCGCTCTTGTGGTGCGCATCGAGCTCGGTCGGCAGGCTCAGACCTTTGTTGATGGCCAGCTGCTGCAGCTCCGTATTGGCGGTGCCGTGATCGGTGACCATCCGCTGCGCGAACGCCTTCACGTCGGCATGCGACGCCTTTTCGAGGGCGAGATTGCCCATCTGCACTTCCGCGAGTCCCCCCTGGCCGGCCTTGATCACGAACTCCTTGTCCTCCGGCGACATATTGCTGAGGGTGCCGCCGGTCGAACCGGTGGTCGTGGCCGCGGTGTCGTACGCGGTGGCGGTCGTTTCCGTGGTGGGGGTGGTATCCGTCGCCGGCTGTCCGGCGTTTTCCGTCTGGCTGTTGCACGCCGCGAGGGCGGCCGCAAACAGCACAACTGCAAACTTCTTCATCTGCAAAAACCTCCTACAGCCGTCTTTGCAGAGCCTCCGCCAGCTTCACGTAATCGTTGCGCTCGTTGTGCAGGTGGGCGGAAATGCGCAGCAGCCGCTTCGGCGGACGCGGCCACGGCACGATCGGCACCTCGATACTGTCCTCGAACAGCAGCGCATCCTGCAACGGATCGCCATAGAGCGACGGAGCTTTGGTCGCCTTGCCGTCGGGCAGCGGGATCGCCACCATCGCCCCGAGCATCTCGTCCGGCGCCGCCTTCCCCCGTCCGATGATGTCGCGCCCCTCCAATGCGAGGGCCCGATTCCGCCGCATGACCTCGCTCCAACCGCCGTCCACTAATCCGCCGATGAAGTCGATCGCCGCCGGCACCGACAGCCACGCCGTCGGATCGAACGTCCCGGTCCAGTCGAACTCCAGCAGATAGCGGCTGCGATCCTCCCGCATCGAATTCGCCCCATGGCTGATGGCAATCGGATGAATCGACATCCGCCGGTTCTTCCGCACGTACAGGAAGGCCGCCCCTTTCGGCGCGCAGACCCACTTGTGCAGATTGCCGGTGTAATACGCCGCGTCGAGGTCCCGCAGGTCGAGCGGCAGAAAACCCGGCGCATGTGCCCCATCCACGAGCGTATCGACGCCCCGCTCCTGCAGGCGCCGGACGATCTCCGCGATCGGGAAAATCAGCGCGGTCTGACTGGTGACATGATCGATCAGCAGCAGCCGCGTGCGCTCCGTGACCTGCTCCATCACCCGCTCGACCACCGTCTCCGCCGCATCGATCGGAAACGGGATCTCCACCGTCTTCACCTTCGCCCCCGCCAGGCTGGCCACGTACTCGAGCGCATTGGCCGACGCGTTGTACTCCTGCGTCGTCACCAGCAGCTCATCGAACTTGTCGAGATCGAGCGACCGCAACACCGCATTGATCCCTGCCGTCGCATTCGGCACGAACGCCAAACCGTCCGCGTCCGCGTTCAGGAACGCCGCCAGCTTCTCCCGCGCCTCATCGAGCAGCGCCTCCAGCTCCCGCACGAAAAAGCGCACCGGCTCCCGCTCCATCTGCTCCCGAAATTGCGACTGCCGCTCCAGCACCACCCGCGGCGTCGCGCCGAACGAGCCGTGGTTGAGGAAGGTGATGTTCGGGTCGAGCGACCAGTGCTGTTTCATGGGCCCATCCTGAGGAGCGCAGCGACGTGAGGATCAATCAAGGCGCGGGGGACGTCGATCTTGCCGTTGTCACTCGTCGCAATCACTCAGCCATCGAGTCGAGCGCCGCGACGACCTGCTCCCGCGAGACGCTGGGAAAGTCCTCGAGGAAATCGGCGAGCGGGTGACCGCCTTCGAGGTAGTCGAGGAGGGCCTGGAACGGCACCCTCGTGCCGACGAACACCGGAGTGCCGCTTAGGATCTCCGGATCGCTGTGAATCACTGGCGTCATGAGTATCGATGATAGCGCGTGTGGTGTGGGCTTCCAGCCCACCCCCCGTCTTCAGGGAACGGGCCTTGGAGACGGGGTGGGCGGGACGCCCACACCACACGGCCCATTTCACGCGCGAACAATCTGGACTGCGGTGGCAGCGCCGCCGCTATGACATACGCGGCGGAGCCGCGCGCCGCTCCGCGGCGTGGAAAGAGCGGCAGCGTTGCTGCCGCAGTCCAGATGCTGCCCGGGTGTGGTGTGGGCTCTCATCCGCGGACGCCGACGGCCGTCAGCAGCGCCGCGCCTTGGTTGATCCTCACGTCGCTGCGCTCCTCGGGGATGCGGGGAGCCTTCACCCCGGCACCATCTCTGCCAGCCTTCGCGCTCCCTCCGCAAACTGGTCGTCTTTCGTCAGCAGCGAGAGCACCACCCACCCTTCGCTTTCGAAATCGAAAAAGTATCCCGGTTGGACGACTACGCCGCGCGCGAGCAGCGCCAGCGCGAGCTCTTCGTCGGTCATCGTCCTCGGCATGCGGATGACAGCGGACCAGCCGCCTTCGACCGGCAGGAGGTGGGCGGCGGGGTAGGGGGCGAGCTCGCAGGAAAGGAGGTCGAGGTTGTTCCTCGTTCGCTCGCTGATCAGCGATCGAATCCGCGGCGCGATGCGCAGCAGCTCCGGCAGTGCCACCTGCACCGGTGTGGCCACCGACAGAAAGTTGTCGGCGATCAGCTCGAGCGCGGCGAGTGCGTCGCGTCGCGCGGCGGCAGGGCCGCTGACGCGGATCCAGCCGAGCTTGAGATGCGGCAAGCCGGCGGATTTGGATAACCCGCCCAGCGTGAACGTCAGCACGTCGTCGCGCACGATCGACGTCCCGCGCGACTCCAGCGGGTAGTCGAGAAACACCTCGTCCGAGATCAGCGGCAGTCCGAGAGCGGCCAGCGAATCCTGCTCGGTGGGGGAGACGAACGAGCCGGTGGGGTTGTTCGGGTTCACCACCACCACCGCCTTCGCCCGCGGCGACACAGCCAACCGCGAAAAATCGATCTCCCACCGCGTGTGCAGCTCGAGCGGGAAGTGTTCGAGCGTCACGAGCTCCAGCGCTGCCAGATGCTCGAGCAGCGGATACGACGGCGTCGCGGTCAGGACCGCATCGCCCGGATCGGTCAGCAGTTTGAAAAGGTACGAATACGCCTCGCTCGTCGAGGCGGTGATCAGCAGGTCATCGGGCGAGCACGACAGCTGCGCCGCCAGCGCCTCGCGCGCCGACAGCAACCCGCGCGGATCGGGGTCGTACGACGAACGCGCACCGCGCGCCAGCGCCTCCGCGATCTCGTCCATCGGATACGCGAGCCCCGCGCGGGTCGGATTCGATTCGGTCAGGTCGAACAGCTGCTCGCCGCGCGCACGGGCGGCTTCGCGGGCGAGGGTCAGGGCGTTGGTGGGGGAGTGCCAGTCGGCGCGGCGGGAGAACATGCGCGCGCGATGCTATCGGAATTTGCGCTACGATCCCGCGCCCGAGGAACCGCCGCACTCATGACGCCCTTCGACGAAGCCATCCGCCGCCGCCTCGCGCAGCCCGACCAGGCGCTGCTCGCGAAGATTCGCGCGGAGAGCTGGGCCGGCCACAACATCCCCCTCACCACGTCGGAATCGACCATCCCCGGGGTGATCCTGATCGGCGACGACGAGCGCACCCGCGCCATCAAAGCCTCCATCCGCCGCTTCGTGCAGAAGCCGCGCATCCGCATCCTCGACCTCGGCAGCAACGAGGGCGGCCTCTCCCTGGAGATGGCTCGTGAGGGGTGGGAGGTCGTCGGCGTGGAAGGGCGCGAGCAGAACTTCCGGAAGGCCGAGCTGATCCGCGAGTACTTTGCCCTTCCCAACCTCCGCTTTCAGCAGCGCGACGTGAAGGAGCTCTCGCCGGAGCGCGACGGCAAATTCGACGCGATCCTCTGCTGCGGACTGCTCTACCACATCGACCAGCCGTTCGCGCACCTCGAGCAGATGGCCACCCTGCTCGCCGATGACGGGCTGTTTTTCCTCGACACGCACGTGGCGCCCGATCCGGTGGCGATGCGCTACGGCACGCACGCGCAGCACCTCTCGGAGGAGACGACGTTCGAGCACGACGGCCGCACTTACCACGGCCGCTGGTTCGCCGAGCCGCAGGAGACGCACCTCGACGAGCAGTGGCGCGCGGTGTCGAACGACCGCTCGTTCTGGCCCGACCGGCGCTCACTCATCCGCGCGCTGTACCACACCGGCTACCACTCGATTCACGAGCTGTTCGGCGTCTTCGAGATCGACCGCGAGCTCGGGTTGAAAGAGCAGTTCTCGCGGCTCTATTTGGCCTGCGCCAGATCGTGGTGATCGCACGCGCTCTTCGACGCTTTCTCGATGTCCGCCCGCTCTTCGCGATCCTTCGGCATCTGGGCGAGCGCCTGACGGAAGGTCATCTGCGCTTCGTCGCACGCGCCCTTCGCCACGAGAATCCGCGCCAGCGTGTCGAGCCGGATCCACGGATCGGGCGCCTTGGTGAGCACCGCCTTCCGCGCGAGCGGCTCCGCTTCATCGATCCGCTTCTCTTCGTACAGCAGCCACGCCAGATTGTTCAGCGCATCGGCCTGGCCGTCGTCGAGTGAGATCGCCTTGCGGAACGCATCCTCGGCCGGCTTGCGGCGTCCGAGACGGAGCTCCGCGTTGCCGAGGTTCGTCCACGCCAGGACAGCGGCGGGATGTTCCTCGAGAATGGTGCGATAGGCATCGGCGGCCAGGGCCAGCTTGCCGTCTTCTTCGAGGCGCACCGCGGCCCTGAGAGCCTCGGTCACCGGATCGGAGGGACGGATCAGGATGGCGGCATGTCGGGTCGACCTCCAGGCCGGCTCGAGCCGCTTCATCGTCGTCCAGCGCGCGCGCCCGTCGCCGAACTGCGTGCGGAAGGTGTTGCGCATCGGGTCGTGCCCATCGATGACGATGTAGTGGAAAAAGTCGAAGCTCTTGCCGGGAGCGCCGACCACTTTGAGCATCAGGATCACCGGACGGCCGTCCCGCAGCTCCGCCTCGACCATGTTCGGGTCGCCGGTCACGAGGCTGGCCTCGAAGCCCTGCTTCCGCGCCGCGAGCACGAGGTCGATCGACATCACCCCGCCGCGCGTCTTCGGCAGCACTTCCTGCCACTCTTCCATCGTGCGGGTGTCGCCGTGGTGGCGCAGCACGGCCGACAGAGCCCCGGCGCCGCACGACTTGATGTCCCACTTCTGCATCGGGACGTCGGGGATGACGGTCGCCGCGGTGGAGGGGCGATGCGACATCGGCGTCCAGTAGACGCAGGCCGACATCAGCAGAGACGCGGCTCCGGCAACCGTGAGGTTGAGGAGGGGGCGAGCCCAGGAATGGACCCGCCCGATGCTGCCCGTGGATGTGGTGCTCATCAGTCCGCGAGTGCGACGACGAGGATCAGCGCGGCGAGGGCGCCGATACCGATCCAGATCCACTCCTGGCGGGTGAGACCGGCCGGCTGGAGCTGCTCGAGGTTCTGCGAGAGCTGGTGCAGGTCCTGGGCGCTCATGTTGGCGAGGCGATCGTTCACCTCGTCCTTGGTGAAACCGTTCGCTTCGAGAACGGCCGCAACCTGCTCGTTGGCGACGACGTCGCTGACGACCGCGAGATCCGCTTCACGCGACTCGAGGCTCTGGTTGACGGCGGTTTTCGAGGGGGCGGGCCCGGCAACGGCCGGAATGGCGACGACGATGACGAGCAGGGCTACTACGAAGAACAGGGGCTTCGACAGACGCATAGGACGAACTCTCCTTTTTCTTGTCCCCGCCGGGCGGTGCGACGCGCAACGACCGGTGATGTGGGCTTCATCGGCACGGCAGCACGTAGCGTGCCCAAGTTCCCGGCGCCTGTCGGCGGACGGGATTGAGGATTGAGAATTGAGGATTGAGGAAGGGGTGTTCGGATGAGAGGATGAGCGGCGCGAACGCGGGGAGGGGGGATTCCTCAATCCTCAATCCTCCAATCCTCCATCCGTCGAAGACGCCATGATCAGATTCGAAGACATCCTCGACAAAGTCGAGACGTACAAGCCCGACTTCGACGAGGAGCTGCTGCAGCGCGCCTACATCTTCTCGGCGCGCGAGCATCGCGGGCAGATTCGCAGCTCGGGCGAGCCGTATCTCATCCATCCCCTCAATGTCGCCTACATCCTCGCGGACATGCGCCTCGACGAAACCTCGATCGCGGTGGGGCTGCTGCACGACGTGCTCGAGGATACGCTCACCACCAAGGAGACCCTGCAACAGGTCTTCGGCGACGACGTGGCGGAGCTGGTCGACGGCGTCACCAAGATCTCCCGCTACGCCTTCGTCTCGAAGGAAGAGCAGCAGGCCGAGACCTTCCGCAAGATGCTCCTGGCCATGGTCTCCGACCTGCGGGTGGTGCTGGTCAAGCTCGCCGATCGCCTCCACAACATGCGCACCCTGCAATACCTCCCCGACGAGAAGCGGGTGCTCATCGCCAAAGAGACCATGGAGATCTACGCCCCGATCGCCAACCGCCTCGGCATGGGGCGCATCAAGAGCGAGCTGGAGGACCTCTCGTTCCGCTATCTCCACCCGCGCGAGTTCGAGGAGCTGACCAAAGCGGTCAGCGAAAAACTGGCCGGCGCCGGCGCGGTCGTCGATCGCGTCAAGGCGGACCTCAACCAGAAGATCGCCGAGAACGAGATCGAAGGCGACGTCTTCGGCCGCGTCAAGTCGATGTATTCGATCTACGCCAAGCTGCGCAAGCAGGGCATCGACGTCGGCCAGCTCTACGACTACCTCGCCTTCCGCATCGTCACCCCCACCGTCAAAGACTGTTACGCCTGCCTCGGCATCATCCATCAGATGTGGCGCCCCGTCCCCGGACGGATCAAGGACTACATCGCCATGCCGAAGCCGAACTTCTACCAGTCGCTGCACACCACCGTGGTGGCGGAGAAGGGGCAGCCGTTCGAGGTGCAGATCCGCACCCGCGAGATGGACCTCATCGCCGAGCAGGGCATCGCCGCGCACTGGAAGTACAAAGAGGGACGGGTCGGCGCCCACCCCGACGACGCGAACTTCCTCTGGCTGCGGCAGCTGGTCGAGTGGCAGCACGACATCAAGGATCCGAAGGTCTTTCTCGACTCGCTGAAGATCGATCTCTACCCCGACGAGGTCTACACCTTCACGCCGAAGGGGGACGTCTTCGCCTTCCCCCGCGGCGCCACGCCGCTCGACTTCGCCTACCGCATCCACACCGACGTCGGGCACCACTGCGTCGGCGCGCGCGTCAACGGCAAGCTCCTGCCGCTGCGCACCCCGCTCAAGAACGGCGACATCGTCGACATCGTCACCTCGCCGACGCAGTCGCCCAGCCGCGAGTGGATCAACATGGTCGCGACCTCGCGCGCCAAGCACAAGATCCGGCACTGGCTCAATACCGAGCAGAAACACCGCTCCATCGAGCTCGGAAAGAAGCTGATCGAGCGCGAGGCCAAACGCTACAAGGTGCAGTGGCGCAAGCTGGTGGCCGAGAACGCCCTCGACGGCGTGCTGACCGAGCACGGCCTGCCGCGCCTCGACGACCTCTACGCCGACGTCGGCTACGGCAAGATCTCCGCGCGCTCCATTGTCGAAAGGTTTGCCGCCGACGAGCAGAAAGAAAAAGGGGGCGAGCAGCCGGGCGTCATCCAGCAGGCCGTCCGGAAGATCTTCCCCTTCACCACCGGCGCGACCACCATCAAGGTCAAAGGCTATGACGACCTCCTGACCTACCTCGCCAAGTGCTGCAACCCGCTGCCGGGTGAGCCGATCGTCGGCTACATCACCCGCGGGAAAGGGGTGGCGGTGCACAGCGGCAACTGTCCGAACGTCAAGAACCTGATGTTCAACCCCGACCGCCAGATCGCCGTGGAGTGGGCCGACCAGCGGCAGTCGCAGTTCCACATCGACCTGGAGGTGATCATGGAGGATCGCCAGGGCATCCTGGCCAAGGTCATCTCCACCATCTCCAACCTCAAGACCAACATCCGGCAGATGGAGACCCGCACCGCCAACGGCAGGGCCACCACCGAACTGGTCCTCGAGATCGCCGACCTCAAACACCTCGAAAAAGTGAGCCGCTCCATCGCCACCCTCGAGGGCGTCCTGCGCGTCGACCGCAAGTACAACATCCGCCACGCCACCGCGTGAAACGCGCTTTCTTCATCGCCGTCCTGGCCCTCTTCGCCACCCTCATCTCCGGCGAGGCCTGGCAGCGTCTCGGCAGCGAACCGATCGCCTACGAAGGGGTCGAGCCCGGCCTCAGCTACACGCGCGTCATCGTCGGCGGCTGGCCGATGCCGTACCTCTACGACTCGATGTACTTTTCCCCCGTCAACAGCGTCTCCAACAGCGGCGCGCTGCTCGGCCTCGATACCTTTCGAGTGGGCGCCTTCCTGATCGATTTTGCGTTTTACGCGCTGCTGATCGCGGCCGGAGCGTGGACCATCCGCCGCCTGCGCGCGCGTCGTCCGCAGTAAACGGTAAACGGGGAGCGGACGCGTGGTGCACGTCTCGAGATGACCTCAGATGGCTCCGGCGTGGGTTCAACGGGTCTGAAAAGCTCGCCGAAACGCTCACTTCTCCACGATCACCCCACCCGTCACTGCCAGCTCCGGCGCCGCCGTCGTCTCGCACTCCGCGGGCGGGGCGAGCACCATCCAGCGCATGCGCGCGCGCTGCGGCAGGCGCTTCGTGACCTCGCCGCTGCCGCGGTTCACGAACACCGCGTCAAAGCCGCCGGTGGTCGACATCATTCCGCGCCACAGCACACCGGCGGCGTCAAAGTTCGCCTCCTGCGCGTTCCAGTACGAGGTTTGGCTGGCGTGCTCCGGCAGCTGCGCGACGACCTCCGCGCCGTTCATGATGGTCACGAAGACGGTATCGCTCGCGTGCTCGACGGAGATCTTCCCGTCGTTGGTGCGCATCCCCCAGGCGATGCGGATGGGATAGCCGCGCCGCACCGCCGCGAAGAGCTGCTCCTTCGAGCCGCCCAGCGCCTTCCCGTCGCGATCGTGCTCGTACGCCAGGCGCCAGCCGGAGGAACAGTCCGGCGGCACGTTCGCGCACCACTTCGTGGCCAGCTTCATCTGCCGCGGCTCACCCAGGGCCGGGTCGAAGGCACCTTCCAGCGTGCCGTTCGTGCCGACGGAACCGGTCCAGCGGACCGGCTCCGGATGGAGGTTCACGTGCGCCGTGCCGGCCTTCGGCGACTGCCGGCGGATCTCGGTGATCTGCGTGAAGAGCTCCCCCTCGAATTCCGTCAGAAACACGGCGTCGGCCCAGTGCGTGACGTCGTGTTTGCCGTCGCGATCGGCGTCGATGCCCCACCAGACGCGGATCGGCGTGCCGGCGGCGACTGCTCGCTGCAGCGTCTCTTTCGATCCGGCGGAAGGACGGCCGTCATCGCCGGTTGCGAAAAGGAGATGACGGCAATCGGCGGTGACGTCGGCGGCATGAGCGGCGAGGAGGAGCGCGAGGAGCAGCGACTTCATGGCGACACGTTGTACGTCATCGGTCATCACCGGAGGTCTCAACGCTGATGAGCGAGCGTCACAATTCGATGAAGGACGCTGCTCCGGTCGTGACGGCGGCTCTCGCGCTCGAGGAAAATTCTGATGCGCTCGTGAGAAACGCTCTTCCGATCGTGGCCGCCGCTCTTGCCGCCGTGAAAAAAGTCCTTCCGATCGAGAGCGCCGCTCTTCCCGTCGTGAGCCACGCCCTTCCCGTCGAGCAACTTTTTCTTCCCCGCGTGGAAAACGCTCTTCCCGGCGTGAGCGCGGCTCTTCCCGTCGTGCAAATTTTGCTTCCCGTCGTGCGCGATCTCCATGACCGGAAGAGCGCGCGTCTTTCGATCGAGAGCAATTTCTGTAACATTAAAAATTGTAACAGCTCAGCTGTTGACAAATATATGGCGCCGGGTGCATCTTGAGTCAAGGCAAACGACCGATCGCAATGGCTTGAGTCAAGGCCGCGGCCGACCATCGTGGGGTAGAGCTCAGCTCCTCCAGCCCGCCCCGGTGAGGTCCCCGGAGAACCATGGCTTCGGGCAATCATTGAAACCGAATCGACGGCGCGTGGCCGCGCGATTCACCGGGCGAGCTTGTGACTGGCATCGCAAGTCCGCCCGTTCAACATCGCGGAACCGGAACAAAGGCCGGTTCGAGAGGAGAGAGCATCATGAGTATCGTGAACAAACGCACCAAGACCGAAGCAGTTCAGCCGCCGTCGAAAGATTTCGTGCAGATGACCCCGGAGCAGATCGTCGAGCAGTTGCGCATCCTGCGGCAGCACATCCCGATGTACGGGCCGCTCGACAGGGACGCGCTCAAAGCGATGGCGCGGGTAGCCGCGGTCTCGCGGCCGTTCGTCGACGCCTCCATCAACGCCGTCGGTGCGTCGCCGGCCGTCGAAACGGCCCTCGGCGCCACGGCGGACGACATGCGTGGCGACGTGTCGGAGGTCGTCCGCTGGTCGAGCGTGGAGGATGAGCTGACCAAGGTGCTGCAGGGCGTCCGCGCGGGCAATCTCACGCGGCGCTATCACCTCGGTCTGGCGGCGCTGCAGACCTACAGCATCAGCCAGCAGCTGGCGCGGAGCAGCGATCACGCCGACCTGCTGCCGCACATCGAAGCGATGCGCCGGCTGAACATGTTCGGCGCGCGCCTTCGCCGCAAGCGCATCGAAGCGCCGGCGCCGGCCGCCGCCGAATGACGTATGAGTGAAAGGACCGGGTGCGTGGCGCGTTGCCGCGCGCCCGGTTTTTCGTCCGACAGGAGACTCCCCAATGCCCAAGAAGATGAGTGCAGAAACGATTCTGGGTCGCCTCACCGAGGTGCGCGACCGCCTGCCCGCCGGCCCTCCGGTCGTGCCGGGAAACGCGGACGAAGCGCGCGCCATGCTGCGCGACCTGCGCAACGCCGACCTCGAAGCGCTGTCGGATTTCGAGCTGGAGACGGTGCTGGAGGCCTCGCAGTCACTCGCGGACGAGCTGCGCACCACCGTCGAAGCAGCGCAGGAGCGGGCCTTCGAGATGGCCCTCGACATCTACTACAAGGCCGAGGAACTGGTGCAGACCGGCGAGCACCCGGAGCTGGTCGAGCACCTCGAAAACATGCGCGCCGCCTACGAACGCTCCTACGGCGAGGCCGTCCCCTCGCGCGCGGCCACCGAGGCGCGGCGCAAGCGCGCGCTCACGCCTTGACCGGGTCGTGGGGGCTTCGCCTTCGAGCTGTTGAGCTATTCAGCTATTCAGCTGTTCAGCTGTTCAGGTGTTGAGCTGTTGAGCGATGAAGTGTGGATAAAACCAGAATCAACAATTCACTTCCTCGCCTGAACAGCTGAACAGCTCCGGGTTCGAGCTTTTTAGCTGTTGAGCTATTGAGCTATTGAGCGAGGAAGTGAGTTGTTGACTCTGGTTCCATTCACACTTCTCGCTCAACAGCTCAACAGCTCAACAGCTCAAAGGCTCACCGCTACTCCGTCAACGTCGCCAGCGCTGAGACGTTGATGTTCTCCAGGGTGCTCACGAGCTGGTCGAGGTCCTTGACCGACTCGAGGCGGGCGATGGCCTGCTTCACTTTCGGGTCGGCGACGGAGCGGTAGCTCTTGAAGCGGTGGGCCATGAAGCGGAGGAGGGGGATCAGGGTGTCCTGGATGAGGTAGGCCTCACGGGAGGACGCCGGTGGTTGCGCGGGCGCGGCGACGACGGCGGATGCGGCGGCGATCGGGAGTCTTGCGGTGTGGAGCTCGCGCAGGGCGTGCAGGGTTTCGTCGAGTTTGGCGAGGTAGGGGGTGAGGTCGAGCGACGGCACGGCGGGGGCGGAGATGACGACCGGGGTGGGTGCGGGCGCTGCGACGGGGGCGACGGCCGGCGCTTCCGCGGCGGAGATCGCTCCGGCAATGGCGCGGGCCACTTCGCCGATGCGGTCGCTGACGACGCTCAGTTCGGCCATGACGCGGGCGGCGGGGTCGGCTTCGGTGCCGCCGAGGCGTTGCACGCGGGTGAAGCCGCGCTTGATCTCTTGCCAGCGGGTGCGCTGGGCGTCGGTCATCCGGCCGCGGAGCTCGGCGAGCTTGAGGAGGTTTTCTTCGGCGCCGGCGGTGAGGGTCTGCGCTTCGCCGAGGTAGTGGTCGTCGATGAGGCGCTGCAGCTCGTCGTCGTTCATCGCGGGGAGGACTTTCTCCGCGAGCTTGTTCATGTTGCGGTAGCTGCCCTGCAGCTTGAACGACGGCTCGGTGCGGTAGGCGTTCTGTTGCGCGGCCGAGAGGACGTACTGGCGGTTCACGCGGGCGAGGAGCTGCTGCACGACGCTGAGCTTGCGCAGCACGCCGAGCAGCTCGTTCAGCTCGACCGAGGAGTAGTCGTGCGAGAGCTGGTCGGCCTGCACCTGTTCGCCGCGCGCCATGCGCACCAGCTTCTGCACGTCGTTCGGATCGCGCGTGAGCAGAGGCGCGGTGATGCTGTTGGAGGTGAGGGCGTTCTCGATGTAGCTGAGGTCGAACAGCTCGTCGCGGCCGGCCAGCACTTCGCCGAGGTTGTAGACGTCGGCGCGGTTGGCGAGCATGTCGGGGATCTCGAACTTCTCGCCCGACTCGGTGTACGGGTTGCCGGCCATGCAGACGGCGAAGCGCTTGCCGCGCAGGTCGTACGTGCGCGTTTCGCCGCGCCAGCAGCCTTCGATCTTGCGCTGCGCGTCGCAGAGCGAGATGAACTTCTGGAGGAGCTCCGGGTGCGTGTGCTGGATGTCGTCGATCATCAGCAGCACGTTGTTCCCCATCTCCAGGGCGAGGTTGAGCTTGAGGATCTCCTGCCGCGCGGTGGCGTTCGGCGCTTCGTTCGGGTCGAGCGATTTCACCGAGTGGCCGAGCGCCGGACCGTTGATCTTCACGAAGACCAGGCCGAGGCGCACCGCGATGTATTCGAGCAGCGTGGTCTTGCCGTAGCCGGGGGGGGAGACGAGCAGCAGAAGGCCCATCAGGTCGGTGCGCTTTTTCTCGCCGGCCACGCCCATCTGCTTCGCGAAATTGGCGCCGATGAGCGGGAGGTAGACCTCGGAAATCAGTTTGTTGCGGACGAAGGCGGACATCACCTTCGGCTGCAGCTCGCTGAGGCGCAGGCGCTTCCGCTCGCGCTCGAGGATGGCGTGGCGTTTCTGCTGGTAGGCGCGGAAGGCGGGGACGCGCTCCGCTTCGAACGTGCCGAGGCGCGCCAGGAACTCGTCGAGGCGCAGCTCCATCGTGCCGCCGGCAATGCGCGGGTGCTGGCCGAGCAGGCCGGTGATCTTCGTCTGGATGATCGCGGAGGAGCGCTCGCGCGAGAGCGTGCCGTTGGTGACGATCGCTGCCGCCGCTTCGAGGTTCGGGACGGACGTGCGCACGACGGCGAGCTTGCGCTGCCAGTCGAGGTCGCGGAGGTTGGGGATCGCCGCGTTCAACAAGTCCGCGGCTTCGGCGCTGAGCACGAAGCGGATCGGCTGCTGCGAGATCTCTTCGCAGAGGTAGGCGCCGGCGTTGCGGATGTTGCCGCAGTCGACGGGGAGCCAGGTTTCGATGGCTTGCTGCAGTTCCTGGGCGAGAGCGGTGGCGTTGCCACCGCAGTCCAGAAGGGCCTTCGCGTGCGCGGACCACTGCGCTTTGAGCGATTCATCCGGGAAGAAGGCCCAGAAGAGCGTGGCGGCGGCGCGCGCGTTCGGCGTGTAGCGCAGGAGGCCGGCGGTCGACATCATGCCGCGCAGTTTCTCGGCGATGAGCTGCGCGTCGTGATCGTGCACGCCGCGCTCGTAGCCTTCGTCGTAGCGCGCCGCCATCGCTTCGCGCACGTCGCCGTTGCGGGCCACGTAGGCGAGGTACTCGGCGCGGTAGACCTCTTCGGTCTCGGAGACCAGCTCCTGATTCGGATAGGCCAGCTCTTCTTCGATCGGCTCGAAGAAGCCGGTGCCGGTGATGTGGAGGTGGGGGCGCTCTTCGCGCGGAACGATGGTCAGCTCGACCGGCTGCGTGTTGACGCTGAAGCGGTGCTCGCCGAAGCGGACCACGTTCGACCCTTCCTCGAACAGCTCGTTCCGGTCGCGCAGCGAGCGTGCGGCTTCGTCGCGCGCGGTCTTGAGCTTGCCGTCGATCTCGTCGGCGCGCACGATGTCGCCCAGCTCGCGCAGTTTCTCGGACGTCGAGCGGAGCTTGGCCACCATCGGGTCGGAGGCAAAGAACGCGTTCAGCGCGTCGACGTTGCCGAGCGTGCCGGCACGGCGGGTGATCCCCTGGAGAATGCGCGTCGCGGCCTGCTGCAGCTGCTCCGCCCGGCGCTGCCGCTGTTCGAGCAGCGACTGCTTGCGCGCGGTGAGGGCGTCGTACACCTCTTCGCGTTTGGCCGCGAGCTGCGCCACAAAGTCGTCGAACTCGCTGAAGCGGGTCTCCAGCTCTTCGAGCTGCAGCATCAGCTTCGACAGCTCGGTATCGCAGCGCTCCGGCGTGTCGGTGCCGGAGACGGAACTGGAGACGGTCTGGGTGAAGAGGGAGAACTGCACCGCGAACTCGGCGACGCGTTCCTTGCCGAGCAGCTCCTTGCGCCGCTGCGCGACGAGCGCGCGGACGCGGTTGAGGCCCGACATCAGCTGCGAGATCCGCTCGAGGATCCGGATGCGCACCGACGGGTCTTCGATCTGCAGCGAGCCGATGATCTCGGTCAGGAGATTCAGCGACCCGACCACCCCTTCGACTTCGCGCACGAGCGCCTCGGCGTCGGTGGTCTTCTGGACGTTGGCGATGCGCGTTTCGATGTAGGTGGTCTTTTCGGCGAACGGCGCCAGCGCCTTCTCGTCGAGGAGGAACTGCACCGTGGCCTGCGACAGTTCGCCGAAGCGCGCCACGACGCCCGCTTCGAGCGCGTCGAGCTTCGCGCGATCGACGTAACGCAGCTCGCGCAGCGAAATGATGTGCCCCTGCTTCGAACGGAGCTCGCCGAGCTGCGCGACGTAGTCGTCGATGGATGCCGGCTCGGGACGCTTTTCGTTGAGCGACTGCTCGACGTCGCCGACCGCCTTCGAGGCCTGCGCGCGCAGCGCCTCCACCTTCTCGAACTCATCGATGATCAGCTCCGCGGTGGCGCGGACTTCTTTGATCGTGGAGAGGAGGTCTTCGGCTTCGGCGTGACCGATCCAGTGATACGCGTCGATGACCCGCGCGGTGGCCGCGACCATGTCTTCGTAGGTCGCGCGCGACGGGGTCTGTTCGTCGACGAGGCGGCAGATCGAGAGCGCGCTGGAGAGACCACGCACGAGATCGCGGTTGCCGACCTTGCCGAGAAACGTATTTGGCTGCGGCGTCTTCGCCAGGTGGTCGTCGCTGACGAACGGCGTCTGCCAGATCTGCATCGGATGGACGCGGGTCGGCTCGTTGCTGGTCGCGGAGAAGATGATCATCTTGCCGTCGGCAAACAGCGAGTAGCCGTGGCAGCTGAGCGGGTTGACGACCTCTTTGCGAATGAGGTTGTACGAGAAAAGCAGCGTCCGCCCTTCATCGCGGCGGTGGAACGCGTAGAGCACGTCCTCGCCGTTCGGCGCGCGGACCGCGCGCAGGAACTCCATCCCGTTCGGATCGTGCTCCTCGAAGATCCTGGCGTCGCCGGTGCGGAGGTAGTAGCCGCCCGGGAAGATGATGCCGTGATCCTCGGGAAGCTGGATGCAGGCGGCGCCGATGGCGTCGATGCGCCGCACGCTCTTCGTCCGTTTGTTGAAGACGTAATAGCGCCAGCTCTTCTCGCGATAGGGGAGGAGCTTCACCAGGATCAGCGTGCCGATGACCGCGTAGTGAATCTGCGCGTCGTCGAGCGACTGATCGGGATCGTCGACCGGCTCGCTGAAGATGCCGCGGCCCGTCGAGGTGTTGTCCTCGATCTTGAACGTGACGTCGCCGCCGATGGTCTCGACGAAGAGGCTGTCCTCGATCGAGCAGTGCGGATGCTTGCCGCTCACGTGGTGCTCGCGCGAGGTGGCAATCCACTCGAAGTCGTGGCGCGGCGGGTAGACGTGATCGCGCTCGCCGCGGTTGTCGATGTAGGTGACGCTGCCGTCGACCGCCACCTGCCAGCGGAAGACGCGCAGGTCGGTCAGCTTCTCGCCGGTCTGGAAGACCGCCAGCAGCTTCGACTCGACGCGCCGCAGTTGCAGCAGCCGCGAGTTGCGGTAGTACTGATAGAGCTCGCGGAAGTCGTGAGCGAACTTCGGATCGCGGAGGAAGTTCTCCGGCGCATCGGCCGGCACCGCCGCGAAGTTGTCGACGCGGTGCAGCGAGAAGACATCCGACACCTGCGTCTCGGTCTTGAGGCCGATGAAGACGTTGTAGCCGAACAGCAGGAGGCTGCCCGCTTCCGCGATGTCGCGCGGCACGCAGTTGTTCTCGGTGCGAATGCGATCGCTGCCGAGGAGGGCCATCTCCGCCCCGCCGAACAGCTCGATCCGGCGTGCGTTGAGGCGCGCCGCCTTTTCAGCGAGGGTTTTCCCCTGCGCCGAAAGGCGGTCGCGGATGACTTCGTAGGTGCCGCGTTCGATGGTCATGAATCGGTTCCTCGCGTTGCGGGGAGCCCCCGCTCCCACGTGTCATCCTGAGCGAAGCGAAGGACCCCCCGGCGCTTGCGGATGCACGTGGCGTCGCGCATGTCGAAGGGGGTCCTTCGCCCGTCTGCGCGGGCTCAGGATGACACTGGGGATGGACTAGTCGGCGCGCACGACCGGGACTTTCGCCGAAACCGTCGGAGGCACGATCTCGCTGGCCGGTTTGGCCACTCCCAGCTTCGCCAGCACTGCCTGCGCGGTCTCGCTTTCGCCGAGGAAGTGGTCGACGGCTTTGCCCATTCCGACCGAGTTCACGATGCGGTCGAGGAACTGGCCGTCGCCGCCGACGATGTCGATCTTGGCGTTCTGCAGCGCCACGCCGAGGATCTGCGCTTTCGCTTCCTCGACCTTCTGGCGCGCTGCGATGTGCGCGGTGCCGAGCATCCGCTCGGTCTCGATGCGCAGGCGGAACTCCTCGTGCTCGCGCGACGCGGTGTCGAGCTGCTTCATCGCTTCGGCCTTCTTGGTGATACCGGCCGCTTCGGCGAAGAGTTTCTGCTCGATGACCGACGCCTCGGCCGCGCCGAGCTTCGCGATCGCGTTCGCTTCGGCCTCTTTCACGCGCATGTCGGCCAGGCCATGCTTCTCGCTGGCGATGGCATCCGCTTCCTTGACCCTCGCGGCGGCGAGCCCTTCCGCGGCGCTTTCGGCCTGCAGACCTTCGGCGAGGCGGATCTTCGCGCGCGCTTCGCGGTCGGCGGCTTCCACTTCCGATTCCGCGAGCGTGACGCGCTGCCTGGCGATGTGGTGCGACGCCTGCTCGGCGGCTTCGGCGGCCTTGATGTCTTTGACGAGCTTCTCCTGCGCCTCGGCCTCGGCGGCGATGATCACCGCCTCGCGGTTGCGCTTCGCGTCTTCGAGCATCTGCACGGTCTTGATGCGCTCCTGCTCCTCGACCACGCTGCGCTCCACGACCACGCGCTCGCGGATGACTTCCTGGATGTTCTTCCGCTCGACCTCGAGGGCCTTCTCTTTGTCGATCTGCGAGAGGGCCACGGCGCGCTCGCGCGTGACCTGCTCGAGCATGCGGTCCTTCTCGACGCGCTCGGTCTCGATGCCGACCACGCGCTCGCGGTTCTTCTGCGCGACCTCGATCTGGCGCTGCTTGTTCTGCTCGGCGATCGCCAGGTCCTCGTCGGTGGCGATGCGGGCGGTCTCGGCGCGGCGGCGCTCCTCCGCCTGGATCTTGTGCAGCTCGGCGGCCTCGCGGGCGCGGACCGATTCGATCTCGCGCTTCTGCTTGGCCTCGGCATCGGCCTGCTGGCGCTCCAGCTCGAGGATCGCTTCCTGCGCCTCGACGTCCTGCTTCTTGGTGAGCTTCTTCTCGGTGTTCTGGAACTCGTTCGTGCGCACGTGCTCGGTCGAGGTCAGCTCCGTGATCTTCCGGATGCCCTGCGCGTCGAGGATGTTCATCGGATCGAGGTTCACGATCGGCGTCTGCTCGAGGTAGTCGATGGCGGCGTCCTCGAGGACGTAGCCGTTCAGGTCGCGGCCGATCAGGTTGATGATCGCGTCGCGGAACTCGTGGCGCTTGGTGTAGAGGTCGACGAAGTCGAGCTGCTTGCCGACGGTCTTGAGCCCCTCGGAGAACTTGGCGCTGAACAGCGCTTCGAGCGTGCCGGGATCGGAGGCGCGGACGCAGCCGATCGACTGCGCGACCTTGATCACGTCATCGACGGTCTTGTTCACGCGGACGAAGAACGTGACCTTGATGTCGGCGCGGATGTTGTCGCGGCAGATCAGGCCGTCCTTCGCGCGGCGGTCGATCTCGATGGTCTTGACCGAGATGTCCATCACTTCCGCCTTGTGGATGATCGGCAGCACGGTCGCGCCGGTGAACGTGACCTCGGGCTCGGCCTTCATCTTGTTGACGATGAGCGCCTTCCCCTGCTCCACCTTGCGGTAGAACTTCGCGATCATCACGCCGACCACGAAGGTGGCGATGAGCAGAAAAATGGCACCGACGACGATAGCGATGAACAGATCCATGGATGTCTCCTAGCTCTCGGCCTGCGGGCTGCGAGATGCGGTGATGAGTGCTGCATCAACCTCGGCCACCGATCGATCGAGCGGGCCGATGAAGTAGATACCTTCTTTGGGGTCGTAGTCGTAGACGATCGCTTTGCTGCCGCGGGTCATGGCGTTCTCACGCATGCAGCGCACCTCGGCGATGAAGCCGGCGCCGCCGTCCACTTCCGCCGTGCCGCTGGTCTCGTCGACGCGCAGCGAGCGGACCGTGCAGACCTTGCCGACGATGCCGGAGCGCTGCGGGCCGGTGGCGGTGTTGAAGATGCCGTGCAGCGGCCGGACGGCCAGCGAGCCGAGGGCCAGGCCGGCCACACCCGCGCCGAGGCCGGCCAGGGTCGCGAAGAGCATCGAATCGGGGACGAACTTCATCGCAGCGATCGAAGCGATCCAGGCGAACACCGAGGCGACGCCGCCGAAGATCATCACCGGAACGCCGCTGATGCCGAGGAAGCTGAGGGCTCCCTCGAAGATCGTGTCGTTGGCGTGGTCGATGTGCAGCACGTTGTCGAGCCACTCGATGTCCGCCGCGCCGAGAAGCGTAGCCAGGGCATAAAGCAGGAAGAAAACGAGCGCGACCGTATAGACGACCGTCGGGAACGACAGGGCGGCGGCAAGGAAGTCAGACATTGGACGAGGTGGAGATAACTATTGCAGACCGCGGCCCGGAAGTCCATCGAAATCGGACAGCCCTGCCGAGCCGCGCGCCGGGCGCGACTTGTGAATTCCTGCCTCGGCATGAACCGTATTTCGTTATGGGAAGGCACTGCAGCAGACGTTCACTTTCCGGCGCAGAACGAGGATCTCTCCGTCGACGTGGCCATCGTCGGCGGCGGCATCACCGGCATCACCGCGGCGCAACTGCTGGTGGCGGCCGGCAAGAGCGTGGCCGTCATCGAGGCGCATCGCGTCGGCCGCGGCACGACCGGCCATTCGACCGGCAACCTGCACGTGGCGGTCGACGACCAGCTCCAGAAGCTCCGCAAAAAGTGGGGTGACGACGTGCTGAGCGTGGTCTGCCAGTCGCGCCAGGCGATGATCACGTTCATCGAGCGCACCATTTCGCAGTACGGCATCGACTGCGGATTCGTCCGGCGGCCGCACTTCATCTTCCCGGCCGAGGCGTCGCAGATCTCGACGATGGAAGAGGAGCATGCGGCCGCCCTGGCGGGAGGACTCGCGGCCACGCTGTCGACGGTCGACCTGCCGATGGCCCTCGGCCCGGCGCTGAGAATCGACGGACAGGCGCAGTTCCAGCCGCTGTCGTACGTGGCGCTGCTGGCGAAGGCGATCGCCTCCGATCGCTGCCGGATCTTCGAGAACACGAAGGTGGTCGACATCAACGACCGCGATCAGGTCGTCACCACCACCGGCGGCGGCATCCGCGCAAAGAAGATCATCCTGGCCACGCATACGCCGAAGGGCTTTCACCTCGTGCAGACGGAGCTGGGGCCGTATCGCGAGTACGGCATGGCCGCGAAGCTGGCCTCGGGGGCGCTGCCGGACGGGATCTTCTGGACCCTCGAGACGCCGATGCATCACTCCATCCGCTCCTACGACGGCCACCTGATCGTCATCGGCGAGAAGCACAAGGTCGGACAGCATGACAATGCCGAGGACTACTACGGCAAGCTCGAAACGTATGCGCGCCGGCATTTCAACGTGACCACCGTCGACTACCGCTGGTCGGGCCAGCACTACAAACCGGCCGACGAGCTGCCGTTCATCGGCCAGTCCGGAACGCATCCCGACCTCTACATGGCCACCGGCTTCTCCACCAGCGGGTTGTTGTACGGCCCCCTCGCCGCGCACATCATCACCGACGACATCCTCGGCCGCGAGAACGAATGGGCCAGCGTCTACAAGGCCAACCGCTTCACGCCGGTCAAGTCGGCGAAGGAGTTCGTCAAAGAGAACGTCAACGTCGCCGAACAGTACGTCAAGGACTTCCTCCTCCGCCGCGCTGATGTCGAGAAAGTCGCCGACGTCGCCGCGGGCGAAGGCTGCCTGGTCGAGATCGACGGCAAGAAAGTGGCCGTGCACCGCTCCACCTCCGGCGAATGGACCGCGCTGTCGCCCATCTGCACGCACATGGGCTGCATCGTCCACTGGAACGGCTACGAAAAGAGCTGGGACTGCCCGTGCCACGGCAGCCGCTTCGCGACCGATGGGGAAGTGATCGAAGGACCGGCCATGCTGCCGCTGGAGAGGTTGCGGGTGGGGGAGTAGAGCCGCTCCCCGTTGATCCAGCGGTGTCACCGCCGTACGATCTGAGTCACGTATGACCGAATCTATCGCTCTCGAGGTTCATCTTCAGGCGTTCGTGCGACCCGACACCACGCGCCGATGGATTGCAACCTGTCCGATGGTCGGTGTGGTGTCGCAAGGCCGCAGTGATGGCGACGCACGCCGCTGCCTTCAGGAAGCTGTCGAATTATGGTTCGAGAGCTGCGTGGAGCGCGGTGTTCTCGACCAGGCGTTGCGCGAAGCGAATTTCCGTCCGACCCCGACGAACCGCGCGTCTGCTGCATCCACGGTTCCGGTGACCAGTGGCCGGCGTGCGCTCAGCGGCGCTGCAACGACTAGCCGAAGAGTCGGCCGAGCATTCGATCTGATCGTGGAACCTGGGCGCGTGCGCGTTCATCGGTCGGGGGATGTTGATCCGTAGCGGGATCGACACTCCCCGCGCTTTGAATCTGGACTGCGGCGGCCGTCGCCGCCGCTCTCTCATGGCCGCGGAGCGGCCCCGCCGGGGAGCGGGCGTCCCGCCGGGCCTCCCGCCCGCGACCACCGGGCGTCTCGCCCGGTGGCAAAGATCGCCCGTGCACCATGCTCTTCGGCGCGCGGCAGGATGCCACGCGCTCGCCGGCGGGACGCCCGCTCCCCGTTTGGCGCGGCTCCGCCGCGTGTGGAAGAGCGGCGGCGTTGCCACCGCAGTCCATATTCCACCGCCCGTGGGCCCTCCCCGTTGGCTGATGGCGACTGATCGGCGGACGGCGGAGTCCTTCATACTTTCCGCTGATGCACGACCAGCCGTTGCTCTTCGATATGGCGATCATTCTGGTCGCCGCTTTTCCGCTCCTCTACCTCGGGCGGCGTTTCGGCGTGCCGGAGGTGCTGAGCTACATCCTGGCCGGCATCCTGATCGGGCCGCATGCGCTGGCGTGGATCCATGAGACGGCAGCGGTCGAGTCGATCGCGGAGCTCGGGGTGGCGCTGATCCTTTTCTTCATCGGGTTGCACGTTCCGCTGGCGCGACTGCGGGCGCTCGGACGGACCGCGTTTTTATCCGGGCCGTTGCAGATGGGGTTGACCACCTTCGCCGTGGCGGCGATCACGGTGATGATCGGGCGTCCGCTGCGGCTCGGGTTGTTCTACGGCATCCTGGTGGCGCTCGGGTCGACGGCAGTGGTGCTGCCGATCCTGACGGCGCGCGATGAGATCGGGGCGCCGTTCGCGCGGAAGTTTCTCGGCGTGTCGCTCTTTCAGGATCTCGCGGTCATTCCGCTGATGCTGCTCGTGCCGGCCTTCGCCGTCGGCGGGCCGGGGGCCGCCTCGCCCGGGCTCGTGATGCAGCGGGTGGCCATCGCCATCGTCGGCGTGGTGCTGCTGATCGTGGTGGCGCGATACATCGTGCCGCGTCTCTTTGCGCGCATCGCCCGGATGGGGCGGGAGACGTTCACCGCAGCGTCGGTGGTCCTGATCGTGGTGACCATCGCGATCGCGGAGCGGCTCGGCATCTCGCCCGCCCTCGGCGCCTTCGCGGCGGGGCTGGTGGTCGGTGAGACGGAGTTCATCCACGAGATCGAGGGCGTGCTGCGGCCGTTCCGCGACTTTCTCTCGGCGCTCTTCTTCACCTCGATCGGGATGCTGCTCGATCCGATGTTCTTCCTCGCCCATCCGCTGCTGATCGTGGGGATGGTGGCGGGGATCGTCCTGCTGAAGGTGCTGTGCGCGTACCCGGCCTTTCGCCTGTCGCCGGCGGTGCGGCGTACCTCGATCCGGGCGGCGTTCGCCATCGCTCCGATCGGGGAGTTTTCGTTCCTGCTCGCGCAGGCCGGCAAGAAGGTGGGGCTGCTGGGCAACACGGGGGAGCAGACTTTCGTAGCGGTGGCGGTGATGACGCTCGCGGCGTCGCCGCTGCTGGTCGCGGCGGGAAGCCGGCTCGCGGCGCGGCTGCATGACGCGGCACCGGAGGAAGACCTGCAAGAGCGCGAGCCGCTGCGCCATCACGTCGTGATCGTCGGCTATGGGCTGAACGGCCAGAACGTGGCGCGCGTGCTGGTGTCGACCGGCGTGAAGCACGTGGTGCTGGAGGAGGATCCGGATCGCGTGGCCGCCGCGCGCAAGGCCGGCAGCCGTGCGCTGATGGCGGATGCCGCCGATCCGCACGCGATGCAGCTCGCCGGAATCGCCGAGGCGGTGCTGGTGATCGTGGCCATCTCGGATGCCGATGGGACGCGGCGGATCGTCCGCTTCTGCCGCTCGCTCAATCCGGACGTGCATGTGATCGTGCGGACGCGGTACGTGGCGGAGGTCGATCCGCTTCGGCAGATCGGTGCCGATGAAGTCATTCCGGAGGAGTTCGAGACGTCGCTGGAAATCGTCACCCGTACGCTGCGGGTCATGTGCGTGCCGCAGAACATCGTCGCCAATCAGATTCGGGTGCTGCGCGACGAGGGATACAAGATGCTGCGCGATCCGGCCGTACGGGCCACCGATGGGCGCAGGCTCTCCGCGATCTTCGCGGCCGGCCTGTCGCAGACGTTCATGGTGCTGCCCGATTCGTTCGCGGAGGGGCGCACGCTCGGGGAGATGCGGTTGACGGACGACGGGGTCGGGGTCGCGGCGCTGCTGCGCGACGGCCAGGCGCTGACGCCGCTGCCGGTCGGGGAGCCGCTGCAGGCCGGCGACACGATGCTGCTGGTCGGCGGGCACGAGGACCTGACCAAGGTCATCGCGCGGCTCGAGCATGGCGGCGGTCGTACACTGACGGCGTGATCAAACGCATGTACGTCATTCGCGTGGCGGTGGTGGTCGCCGTTACGCTCGGTGTCATCTTCTGGCCAAAGCCGCACGTCCGCAATCTCGACTCCCGCGGCACGGCAATCATCGCGTTCGGCGACTCGCTGACGCAGGGCTATGGCGCGTCGGCGGGGGAGGCGTATCCGGCGCTGCTGACCTCGAAGCTCGGCGTGGAGGTGATCAACGCCGGCGTCAGCGGCGACACCACCGAGACCGCACTCGCGCGCATCGACAACGACGTCGTGGCGCGCAACCCGCGCATCGTGGTGGTGGGTTTGGGCGGCAACGATTTTCTGCGGCGCGCGCCGATCGCCACGACGGAGGCCAACCTGCGCGCCATCGTGAAAACGATCCAGGGGGCGGGGGCGATGGTGGTGCTGCTCGGCTTCGAGTTCCCCAGCATCGGGCCGAGCTACGCAAAGATGTACGAACGGGTCGCGGACGAGGAGGAGTGCCTGCTGATCGACGATCTGATGGACGGCATCCTCACCGATCCGAAGCTCAGGAGCGACGAGATCCATCCGAACGCCGCCGGCTACGCCATCATGGCCGAGCGGATCGAGGGGCCGCTCGAGACGCTGATCGGACGGGCGAACGGCGCTCGATAGCGGTCCGGAATGTGAAAGACCACGGCGCATGAGACGCGTCGCGCTGCTGCTCTCCCTCCTCCTCGTTACCTCGGCCGTCTGCGCACAGCAGAAATCGCCGACACCGCGCTCGAAGACGATCCCGAACAAGGTCACGGACTTTGCGACGGGGCTCGAGCATCCGTGGGGGCTGGCATTCCTGCCGGACGGCCGGGCGCTGGTGACCGAGAGGCCGGGGCGGCTGCGTCTGGTGAGCAAGAGCGGACAGCTTTCCGCACCGCTGGCGGGCGTGCCGCGCGTCCTGGCGCAGGGGCAGGGAGGGCTGCTCGACGTCGCCCTCGATCCGCAGTTCGCGCAGAACCGGCTGGTCTACCTCTCTTATGCGGAGCCGGGGGAGGACGGGCTGGCCGGGACGGCGGTCTGCCGCGGCAAGCTCGGGGAGCGCGGTCTCGAGAACGTGCAGGTCATCTACCGGCAGGTGCCGAAGGTGGCAGGGGCGGGACATTTCGGCTCTCGGATCGTCTTCCGCCGCGACGGAACGCTCTTCATCACGCAGGGCGACCGGATGCGCTACAGCGCGCAGGCGCAGGACCTCAAGTCGGGCCTCGGCAAAGTGGTACGCATCCATCGCGACGGGACCATCCCGAAAGACAACCCGTTCGTCGGACGGAGCGACGCACGCCCGGAGATCTGGAGCTACGGCCACCGCAACGTCCAGGCGGCGGTGCTCCATCCGCAGACGGGGGAGCTCTGGACGGTCGAACATGGCGCGCGCGGCGGCGACGAGCTCAATCGCCCGCAGGGGGGGAAGAACTACGGCTGGCCGGTGATCTCGTACGGCGTCGAGTACTCGGGCCGGAAGATCGGCGAGGGGCTCACCGCCAAGGCGGGGATGGAGCAGCCGGTTTATTACTGGGATCCGGTCATTGCCCCCTCGGGGATGCTGGTCTACGGCGGCAACGCCTACCCCGGCTGGAAGGGGAGCGTCTTCGTCGGCTCGCTGCAGCCCGGCGCGCTGGTGCGGCTGACCCTGGCGAACGGCCGCGTGACGGCCGAGGAGCGTTACCTCGGCAACCTCGGCGAGCGCATTCGCGATGTGGCGGAGGGGCCGGACGGACTGCTGTACGTGATCACGGACGACGCGCGGGGACGGATCCTGAGGATTGAACGCAAGTAGTTCATCCCGACCTCGTCGTCACGACGGAATCCATGGATTCCGTTTCGCTGCTCGCGGACTTTGCGGCTGGAATCCATGGATGCAAACGCGGGGTCCACGGAGCGCTCGCGTGATATCCATGGACATCACCGGTGCTATCCATACCATCACGCGTGAGGTCGCGGACCGCGTGCGTGATATCCATGGATATCGTGCGTGAGGTCGCGGATCGTGTGCGTGATATCCATGGATATCGTGCGTGAGGTCGCGGACCGTGTGCGTGATATCCATGGATATCGTGCGTGAGGTCGCGGACCGTGTGCTTGATATCCATGGATATCGTGCGTGACGTCGCGGACCGTGTGCCTGGTATCCATGGATATCGCGCGTGAGGTCGCGGACCGTCTGCTCGAATCGGGGATTGCGGGAACTGGCGAGCAGAACCGGAATGGCTTCATCGCCGTCTCACGCTGCATCATGGTCAGAGCACGCAGAATCACCGTGGAAGCAGTCCGCCTCGGACGAATCATCGCCAGGTTGCGACAACAGCGCGGCTGGACGCTCATCAAGCTCGCCCAGCGGTCCGGCATGACGCCGCAGTATCTGAGACTCGTCGAGCGTGGGGAGAACCTCCCCAGTCTCAGCACGTTGATCGAACTCTCGGACGTTCTCGGCGCCGATCCGGCCGAGATCGTCCGGGAGATCGCCGCGGCGCGGAATCCGCGGCCGGCGGAGTCGCCGGGCTAAGCAGGCACCCCGCGGAGGGCATCTTCACGCCGGTCTTCGAGGATCAGCGCGATCGGTTCGCCGAGGTTCGCTCGGCCTTCGTCCGAGCTGCGGCCTTGGCCGTTGGCACCCGGGATCTCGGGGCAGCAGGCGATGAACCACTCTTCGCCGCGCTCGAGGATCGCGGTGAATTCGTTGTGCATCGTGTCATTTCACCCGCCGACGACCGTCCAGGCACCCGCGGCGGTCCCGATCACGATGCCGGTGGCGATCTCGGCCCAGGTGTGCCGGTCGAGTGTTCGGCGCGACCAGGCCAGGGCCAGCACGAGCAGAATCGCGACTCCGAGGGGCGGCGGGGCGAAGCCGCTCCGGTCGAGGAGGATCATCGCGGAGAAGCCGGCGAAGGTCATGTGGAGAGAAACTTTGAGTAGCGGCATCAGCAAGAAACCGGTGACGATCATTGCGGTGGCTGCAAAAAAACCTCGCAGCAGGTTCGCGCTCGCCCCGATGGCGTAGAGGACCAGACCGGTCAGGAGGAGGAGGGGAGCGGCGGCGTAGTAGAGACTTTTGCGCTGGCCGCGGTGGGAGACGTCGGTGTCGGTCCAGGTGCCGCGGCGGACGTTTCGCCGGATCAGAATCAGGAGAGGGATCGTCGTCAGCCCGGCGATGAGAATGGTCTGCGGCCAGCTGCGGCTGGTGAGCGCGACGACGAGGGGAGTGAGGACGAAAGGGTGGAGCCCGACGGAGAGGGCGCGGGCCGTAAATAGTTTGAGGTCACGAGGTTGCGAGGCTTTATCAAACCCCGTCACCTCGTGACCTCAACCAGTTTAGCGGGCGGCTTTCTTGACCGATCCCGATCGGATGCAGCGGGTGCAGACGGTCATCCGCTTGACGGCCGAGCCGATCAGAACACGCACACGCTGGAGGTTCGGCATCCAGCGGCGGCTGGACACGTTGTGGGCGTGGCTGACTCGGTTTCCGAACACGGGCGCTTTCCCGCAGACTTCGCACATCTTGGCCATGGCTTGACTCCCTCAAATAACGCGAAAGGCGTGGATTGTAATCAGCGTCGCGATTTCGCGCAAGCGTCCGGCGTCCTCGACGGCATGCAAGTGCGCGTGAATCCTCTACTTATCTAAAACCGGTAGAGTTGACACACAAAATTAAACGTTGTAATTTCGCCTCACCTTTCACATCCGGTGGAGCCAATGAGAAGTGAGTGAGATGGATGGGGTGAGCGGTGTTCTTCTCAAAGAGCAAAAATGTTGTTGGCCTTGATATCGGCTCCTCAGCAATCAAACTCGTCGAGCTGAAGGAGAAGAAGGGCGGAGCGTACTCGCTGGTGAAGCTGGGTGCGGAACGCCTCTCTCCGGAAGCGATCGTCGACGGGTCCATCATGGATTCCTCCATGGTGGTCGAGACGATCCAGCGGCTGAACACGGATCAGAGCGTAAAGAATTCCAATTACGCGACATCCCTCTCCGGCCACTCCGTGATCATCAAGAAGATTACGCTGCCCGCGATGTCGCCGGAGGAGCTCTCCGAGTCGATCCAGTGGGAAGCCGAGCAGTACATCCCTTTCGACATCAACGACGTGAACCTCGACTACGTCCCGCTCACCAGTCCGGGAGCCGGCGACAACATCGACGTGATCCTCGTGGCGGTGAAGAAGGAGAAGATCAACGACTACACGTCGGTGATCAGCCAGAGCGGCAAGCTGCCGGTGCTCGTGGACGTCGATGCGTTCGCGCTCCAGAACTGCTACGAGGTGAATTACGAGCTCGAGGACACCAAGGTCCTGGCGCTCGTGAACGTCGGAGCCTCGGTCACGAACGTGAACGTGCTCTCCGGCTCCACCTCGATGTTCTGGCGTGACATCACGTTCGGCGGCAATCAGTACACCGATGCCATCCAGCGCGAGCTGAGCCTCTCGTTCGAGCAGGCCGAGGAGCTCAAGCGAGGGCGGCCGGTGGCGGATTACACGATCCAGCAGGTCATCCCGATCCTCAACTCGGTCTCCGAGGACTTCGCGGGTGAGCTGCGGAAGACGCTCGACTTTTTCACCGCGACCTCCGGCGCCGAGCGCGTCGACGAGATCGTGCTCGCCGGCGGCGGCTCGGGTGTGCTCAACCTCGACGCCATCCTGCGCGACAAGTTCGGCATCCCGGTGTCGATCATGGACCCCTTCCGGAAAATCAACGTCGACGAGAGCCAATTCAACCCCGAGGAACTGGCTGAGATCGCGCCGAGCATGGCCATCGCCGTCGGCCTGGCCATGAGGAAGTTGGGGGACGCTTGATCAAGATCAACTTAGTGCGGGAAGGGCGGGCGGTTCGCGGTGCTGGAGCCGCGCCCGCGGCAGCTGCGGCTGGCGTAGGCGGTGGCGCGGGCACGAACGTCAACAACATCTTCATCGTGGCGTTGCTGCTCCTCGGGGCTCTGGCGGCGGGGGGCTACTGGTTCTACCAGAAGCAGCAGCTGGCCGAGCGCCAGGAGACGATCGCGCAGCGGAAGCTGATCGCCGACCGCCTGGAGTCCATCATCAAAGAGGTGGAGGACTTCCAGAAGCGGAAGGACAACCTCCAGCAGCGCATCGACCTGATCAACGAGCTGAAGAAGAACCAGAAGGGGCCGGTGCGGATCATGGATCAGATCAGCCGCGACCTTCCGGACCTGGTCTGGCTCGACAGCATGACGATCAACGCCGGGAGGGTGACGCTCGCCGGACGCGGCCTGAACCCGAACGCGATCGCGCTCTTCATCGAGAACGTGAAGAACGACCCGTACTTCGAAGAGCCGCAGGTGGGGGCGATGACGCAGGCTTCAGTTACGCCGCTGGTCTACACCTTCGACATGAACTTCGCCTTTACGTACGGGCCGAAAGGAGCGGAAGGGACCGCGGGGGATGCGACGGCCACGTCGACTACATCCACCACCGGCACCACCGCGACGCAGTAGGAGACACCGATGGCACTGACGCTGGACGACAAACCGTGGTGGGTGGGGCTGCTGGTCGGCATCGTGCTCGCCGTCGCGATCGTCTTCGTGACCGATTACCTGCTGGTCAAGGAGATCAAGCAGGACATCGTCACCGCCGACAATCAGATCGCGGAGCTCGAACGGAAGATCCAGCAGGGTCAGGCCGCCGAACGGAAGCTGCCGCAGTTCCGCGAGGAAGTGAAGCGGCTCGAGCTGGAGCTCGAAAAGCTGCGCCGCATCCTGCCGTCCACGCGCAATACCGAAGAGATCATCAAGAAGCTCAAGTCGCTGGTCGACCAGGGTGAGTTCACGCTCAAGAGCCTGACCTTCCCGCCGCTGGGCGCCGGGTCGGCCGATCCGTACGTGGAGTGGCCGATCTCGGTCTCCGTCGACGGCCGCTACCATGACCTGGCCATCCTCTTCAACCGCCTCGGCAACTTCTCGCGCATCATGAACGTCGAGAACATCTCGATCTCGGCGCTCGGGGCACAGGAGCAGCGCACGATCACGTCGAGCTTCACCGCGAAGACGTTCGTCTACACCGAGCCGGTGGAAGAGAAGCCGGATGACAAGAAGCCGGGCGGCGCAAGACCGGGCGGCGAGGCTGGGGAGTAGGCGGAGACGTGATGAAGAAAACGAATTTTTTCACTTCGCTGGTGCTCGTCACGGCTACGGTCGCGACGGTTGCCCAGACTCCGCCTGCTACCAGTACGGCCACGACCACCGATACGCCGGCGACCACCGGCGGCTCGGACGTGCAGAAGTCGCTCGAGGAGATCCTCGAGGAGCCGACCACGACCGATACGTACCGTTATGATCCGCAGGGACGGCGCGATCCGTTCCGTTCGCTGATCGGGCCGGCGCCGAAGCTGGAAGCGGGGCAGCGTCCCGCCGGCGTGCCGGGCTTCCTCATCGACGAGATGAAGCTGCAGGGCATCTTCCGGACCCGGCAGGGCCTCGCTGCGATGATCAACGGTCCGGACAACAAAGGCTATCTGATCCGCGTCGGCGACAAGGTTCTGGATGGTGAAGTCATCCGGATCACGACGACGAGCGTGGTGTTCCGTCAGGAAGTGAACGATCCGACTCGCATCGAGCGATACCGCGAAGTCGTGAAGGATCTGACGCCGCCGAACGAGAAGCGCTGAGAGCAGGCGAAGGATGGAGTCAGGGCTGCGAGTGGAGGGCGAGATGGTGAAGGTGGGAAGTATGAGAAGAGCCAAGCGAATCCTGCTGATTGCGAGCGTGGTGCTGGTGGGCGCAGGCTCCGCGCACGCCGGACTGTTCGGATCTCGAAAGGCGCAGACGCCCGCACCCGCGGCGCCGGCGCTGAGCGCAATGTCGCTGACGGCGGTCGAGGTCGAGGGCTCGCGCGTGTTTCTCCGCACCACCGGCGCTCCCGCGTACACCTCGTACAGTCCGTCGCCCGGTGTGTTCGTGATCGACCTGACCTCCACCAGCCGTGAGACCGGCCTGGCCATTCCGGCCACGCTGCCTCCGGCCGTGCTTTCCATTGCCGCGGAAGACGTGGTGGAGATGGGGAGCCGCCTGACGCGCGTGACGTTCCGCCTCGCCGAATCGCTCGCCCCGGAAGTGGCGACGGACGGCAAGAACCTGACGGTGACGATCCCGGCCACGGCCGTTCCGATCCAGATCGCGGCCGCACCTGCCGAGGTCGCGCCGGTGGCGGCGATCCCCGATCCGCAGCCGACGGTCAGCGAGCCGGAAGTGGAGCCGATCGTCGAGACCCCCGCCGACGTCGTCCAGGCGTCAGGCAACGACGTCGTCCAGGCGTCAGGCAACGACGT
The DNA here is from genome assembly GCA_036398925.1 of Thermoanaerobaculia bacterium. Classification (GTDB taxonomy): domain Bacteria; phylum Acidobacteriota; class Thermoanaerobaculia; order Gp7-AA8; family Gp7-AA8; genus DASWOB01. The sequence goes on along the minus strand of DASWOB010000050.1, from coordinate 98,136 downwards.
CGTGACCGCCGAACCGATCGCGCGCGCCGAGGACATTCCTCTGCCGCGCGCCAAGTCGGTCAAGCGGATCGACGCCAGCAGCAACGGCGGCAACGTCGAAGTGCGGATCGCCGGCGACGGCGCCCTCACCTACAAGGCCTTCCGTCTGGAGAGCCCGTCGCGCCTGGTCATCGATCTCGATGGCGTGAAGAACGCGGTGAAGAGGGATTCGGTCACGGTCGACGACGCGGTGGTCAAGCGCGTCCGGGTCGGCCAGTTCAAGAACGCTCCCCCGGTGGCCCGGGTGGTCATCGATCTCGCGCAGAAGAGCGAGTACACGATCGACACGGCCGGCGATGAGCTGCGCGTGTCGTTCGGCAGCGGCGTGGCCGCGGTCGCGCAAAAGCGCGCTACGGAAAACGTTCAGAAGAAAGCGGAGCCGGCCTACGCCGCTCCGGCCCCGGTGAAGATCGCGGAAACGCGGAACGAGCCGACTCCGGTGCGCGTCAAGCAGCAGCCGAAGCCGGCTGCCACAATGGCGGCGGCGAACGACATCCCGGCGCAGGTCCCGACCATTCCGGACGATCCGGCCTGGAAGATGCCGGAGCCGGCCCGGCTCCAGCCGGCATCGAAGGGCGCGCGCCCGGTGATCAATAGCGCGGCCGATCAGGCGCCGCCGGCGCAGCAGCAGCCGGAAGACGTCTTCAGCGAGGCCGCGCCGGTGTCGACCACCAGCGCGCGGACGCTGGCCGGCACGCGTACGCTGAGCAGCGGTCCGCGCCAGTTCACCGGCGAGCCGCTTTCGCTCAACCTCAAGGATGCGGATGTCAAGGATGTGATCCGGACGTTCGCGGAGCTGACCGGTCTGAACATCGCGGTCGATCCCGACGTGAGCGGTTCGGTGACGGTCGATTTCGTCGACGTGCCGTGGGATCAGGCGCTCGACATCATCCTGCGCCAGAATGGCCTGACGTTCACCCTCGAGGGGAACGTGATGCGCATCGGCAAGGTGGAGCGGATCGCCCAGGAAACGCTGGCGGCGCGCCGTCTGGCCGAGGAAGAGCAGCTCAACGTTCCGCGCACGACCCTCAGCTTCAAGCTGTCGTACGCCCGGGCCAATGACGTGGCCATGCTCCTCCGGGAGATCGCCTCGACCCGCGCGCGCATCATCGTCGACACCCGCACCAACCAGCTGATCGTCAGCGAGATCCCGCAGTACCTCCAGACGATGCAGAACCTGATCACGACCATCGACGTGCCGACACGGCAGGTGGTGATCGAGGCGCGCATCGTGGAGAGCTCGCGGACGTTTTCGCAGGCATACGGTTTCAGCTGGGAGTTCGGCGGCGTGCTCGATCCGTCGCTCGGCACCGGCACCGGTCTGGTGTTCCCGAACCGCATCGATTTCGCGGGCGGACCGTTCTCGTTCACGGGCGGCGCGGCTCCGGTCATCGGTGTCTCGCTGACCGACGTTCTCGGTACGTTCTCACTCGATTTCGCGCTGCACGCCGCCGAGGCGCAGGGCTTCACGCGGGTCATCTCGGCGCCGCGTGTGACGACGCAGGACAACCAGCCTGCTGAAATCCAGAGCGGTTTCCAGATTCCGTATCAGACACGGATCAACTTCACCACGACCGTGCAGTACCTCGATGCGACGCTCCGCCTTTCGGTGACGCCGCAGATCACCGAGGCCGGAACGGTGATCATGGACATCCAGGTGCAGAAGAACGAGCCGGCGGTCGGTCTGTCGATCGAAGGCGCGGCCGGTACGCCGCTGACGACGCGGCAGGCCAGAACGCGCCTGATGGTGCGTGACGGCGGCACGGCGGTGATCGCCGGTATTTTCCAGACGAAGGACAACGACGCGCAGACGCGGTTGCCGTTCGTTCACCAGATCCCCATCATCGGGAACCTGTTCAAGTCGCACAATGTCGTGACGAGCCACGACGAGCTCCTCATCTTCATCACGCCGCGTATCGTGAGAGGATGACGAGGGGAGGGGAGTGATGGATAAAACCATGAAAAACAGATGGATTGCTTCGGCCGTTGCGATGGTCGCCCTTCTGGGGCTGAGCTGCAGCAGCGAGTTGGCGAATAGTGGGTCATCGGTGCATCTCCTGGTGACGAACCAGCAGGCCCGGCAGCAGATCGATATCGAGCCGGAGGCCGCCGGTTGTGACCCGGCCAACACCTCGATCGCCCCGATCCGGCTGCAGGCGCTTCCCAAGAACGACACCGTCACCGGAGCGTTCACGCAGGTGCGCATCACGCGCTACCGGGTGTCGTACGTACGCACCGACGGCGGCCGCGCGACGCCGACCGGGTTCGTCCGCTCGACCGACACGCTGCTCGATGTCGGCGGCGCTGCGACGGGAACGAACCTGGTGGTGCTGCAGCCCGACGCGCGCAACCAGGCGCCGTTCGCGGCTCTCCTGCCGAACAACGGCGGCCGCGACCCGGATACGGGACGTTCGGTCGTGCAGCTGGACGTCATCGTGGAAGTGTTCGGGGAAACGCTGGCCGGCGACAACGTCTACGGTGCGACGCGCTTCCCGCTGACCTTCTGCTATCACTGCAACGGCTGCTTCTAACCACATTGTTGTCGGGGACTCGGGTGATGGGGGTTGACATGAATACATTCAGACCGCGGAAACAATGGCTCGCGCTCCTGGCGATCCTGTTCGTTTTCGCCGCATGCAAAGGCGACACGCCGACGGCTCCGTCTCCCGGGCCGGGGCCGAATCCGAATCCGAATCCGACGCCGACCGGCGTGACGGTGACGCTGACGACGTCGAGTGCGAATCCGCTGGTCGACTCGACGAGCGTGATCACGGCCACGGTGACGGAGAACGGTCAGCCCGTTCCGAACGGCACCGCGGTCGAGTTCCAGACCACGCTCGGCCTCTTCACCGACGTCGAGGCGCAGTCCACGATCCGCACCACCACCAACGGCGTGGCCACGGTCACGCTGACGTCGGGCACGGCCGGTACGGCCACGGTCACGGCCACGGTGGCCAACATCAGCCGTCAGGCCGCCGTCACCTTCCGCACGCGTCCCACCACCGATCCGCCGCCCAGCACCGCCCCCACCATCACCTCGGTCAGTCCGGCAGTCGGCCGTCCGGCCGGCGGGGAAGTGATCCGCATCGTCGGCACGAACTTCCGCGCGCCGGTGCGGGTGCTGTTCAACACCGGCGGCGCCACGCCGCGTGAAGCGTTCGTGGTGTCGGTCTCGCCGACTGTCATCGAAGTGATCACTCCCGGCGTCGACCTCGGTGCCGGCCAGCAGCTCGAAGCCGAGGTCACGGTCATCACCGAAGCCGGTACGGCGAACGAGCAGCGCGTGGAAGCGGCCGCCCCGTTCATCTTCCGGGCCGAAGTCCTCACCCCGCGCATCGTGACGGCCAGCCCGAGCTCGGGCCCGATCGACGGCGGGACACGCATCACCATCTTCGGCGACGGCTTCCAGGCCCCGGTGCAGGTGTTCTTCGGCGCGGCCGAAGCACGGGTCATCGACGTCCGGTTCGACCAGATCATCGTCCAGGCGCCGCCGGGACGGGAGACGAACCCGAACGGCTCCGGAACGGTCACCGGTCCGATCGACGTGACGATCGTGAACATCAACTCCAACACGCGCGTGACGTCGGAAGCGCTCTTCCGCTACGTCAATGACATGCAGATCACGAATGTCCGGCCGCTGGTCGGCTCTTCGCTCGGCGGCACCGATATCGTCATCGACGGCATCGGCTTCGACGACCCGCTGGAAGTGGTCATCGGCACGACCGCGGGACCGATTCGCGCGCAGGTGCTGCGCGTGAGCGGCACGCAGATCCTGGCCCGCACCGGCCCCTCGCCCTCCTCGTGCATCGGCGCTACCGGGCAGATCATCATCAACAACACCGCCAATGGCGACTCCGAGATCTGGGGCGATGCACCCAACGAGGCGGTGTTCACCTATATCCCGGTCCCGGTGCAGATCACGAGCGTGACCGGCACCGCCACTCCGGGAAGCATCCTCACGGTCACGGTTCAGGATCCGGGAGTTGGTCCGCTGGGCTCCAGCGTCATCCGCTTCAATGTGAACGGCCGGACCATCATCCCGACGCCGAGCACGCTCACGAGCGGTACCGGCCCGCAGCAGTTCAGCGTGCCTCTGCCGACGACCGGCTTCACCTTCCCGACCGTTGCCTGCGAAGTCAGTCCGGGGGTTCCGGGCACCCGTCTCGGACCGGTCGAAACGCTGGTCACGTTCAACAACACCACCACGCTCTGCACGGACGCCGTCACCGTCACCGTCAACCCGCCGGGTCCGAACAACTGCGTTCAGGCGCCGCCGCAGGCGGCCGTCACAGCCCCGGCCAGCGGCTGCGCGTCCGCGGGCTCTGTCTCGGTGACCGACCCGGCCACCGGCACCGCCACGGTCACGTTCCGCAACAATGCACCGGTCGGCTCCCAGAACCTGGTGATCGGTGCCGATCCGGCCCGCACCGGCTCGGCGGAGTTCGTGATCTCCCCGACCACGCAGCGCACGGTGCCTCCGGGGACGACCGCCTCGTATACCGTCACGTTCAATCCCACCGGCGGCGCCGGTACACGGAACGCGACCTTCACGTTCACCACGAATGATCCGGCCCAGCCGCTCATCGAGGTGTGCGTGACCGGTACGGCCACGACGCCGTAGCGGAGCCCCCGACCTCAACGATCCTGAGATGACCGCCCGCTTCGCCGGGCGGTCATCTTGTCTGCGGCCCCGTTTCACGGTAAGAATTCAGGCTCTTCTCAGATGGCTCAGCCGGCGACGAATGCGAAGATCGAGGAACTGCGGTATCGGCTCAAGACCGATCCGAAGAGCCGGCTGTTCTTTCCGCTCGCGGAGGAGCTGCGCAAAGCCGGCGCGCTCGACGAGTCGGAAGCGGTACTGCGCACCGGCCTCTCCGCACATCCGACTTACCTGTCGGCCTGGGTGAGCCTCGGCCGCGTCCTGCGCGATCAGAAGAAAGACGGCGATGCGCTCGAGCCGCTCAACAAGGCGCTGCAACTCGACCCCGGCAACGTCGTGGCGGCCCGTCTCCTGGCCGATGCCTACTACGCGCTCGGCGAGAAGGTCGAGGCAATCAAAAAGTACAAGCTGGTGCACGCGCTGCTGCCGACCGATCAGGACGTGGTGGCGATGATTCACCGGCTCGACCAGGAGCTCGCACCACCACCGCCACCGATCGAGCTCGAGCCGGAACCGGAAGCGGAGGCGGAGCTCGAGTTACAGCCGGAACCGCAGCCGCAAGCGGAATCGCAACCGGACGTCGAACTGCCGGCGCAGACGGTGGAAGAGCCGTTCTCGTTCGACGAACAACCGTCGACGTTTGCGGCGGCGGAGCAGGCCATCGATCGCGAACAGAGCGTCGAGATCGCGGCTGCCGACGACGAGCCGATGAGTGTCGCGCACGACGCCAGTCCGTTCGAGGAACCGGTCGAGACATACAGTTCCGCGGCGCTAGCCATCGAAGCGCCGAGCGGTTTCCACGTCGAGCGCGCGCCGCTCGTCGCCGACGTCCCCACACCGGTCGCAGAAGAGCTCCTGCCGACCGTCGAATCTGCGCCGATCTCGCCCGAGCCGACCATCTCCGCGGACGAGGCGGACATCTTTGCGCCGCCCGATGAACAGTCGGCCGCCACGAACGAGCCGCCCGCGATGACGGACGACCCGTTCGCGAGCGAAGAGCCGTTCGCGACGGAAGAGCCGTTCGTAGCCGAGCCGCAGCAAGAAGACCTCACCAACACGTTGACCATGGCCGATCTGTACGCGCGTCAGGGAGCGATCTCCGAGGCGCGGCAGATCTACGACAACATCCTCGCGCGCGATCCGGACAACCATGACGTGCGCGCACGGCTGGAGGCGTTGCTGGCGCCGCCGGCGACGACGGAGACGGGTAACCGCGCGAAGATTGCGCGCCTGGAGAACTGGCTGGCGCGCGTCTCGCGGAAAGAGGCGGGTCGTGTTTAAGGAAGTTCTGCAGAAGATCCAGGAGCGCGTCGAGGGGACGATGGCCATCACGCTCATCGGCCTCGACGGCATCGCCATCGAGACCATCAATGTGGAGCGCATTCCGCTCGACGTCCTCGGCGCCGAATTCGGCAGTTTCATCAAATCGATCCGCCTCGCGAATACGGAGCTCAACGCCGGCGACATCCAGCAGTTCGCCCTCGTCACCGAGAAGTACGTCACGTTCATGTCCGAGGTGACCCCGGAGTACTATGTGCTCCTCGTTTTGCGGCCGGATGGGAACTACGGACGGGCGCGATTCGAGCTCTCCCGGGCGAAGCATCTGCTTCGCGACGAGCTGATCTGAAAGGGATCGACAGTTGAACTTCAAAGAGATTCTCGAGCTCATCGACAAGGTCGCCGAGCACGGCATCGGCAGCGTCGAGATCGAACAGGCGGGGACCAAGGTCCGCATCGAAGGCAAGCCGCCCCTCCCGTCGCAGGTGTTCGCTCCCTACATGACCGAGCACCGACAGGAGCATCAGCCGTCCTCGGCGCCGATCTCCGCTCCGGCCCTTCCTCCTCCCACCGCCGCCGAACAGGCCGAGACCGCGCGCGTCGCCGCCAGGAAGGCGGAAGAGGACAGCGAGGTGGGGATGCACATCATCACCTCACCGATCGTCGGTACCTTCTATCGCTCGGCGAACCCGGAGGCGGATGTGTTCGTGAACGTCGGCGACCGCGTCTCGAAGGGGAAGGTGCTGTGCATCGTCGAGGCGATGAAGCTGATGAACGAGATCGAGTCCGACGTCGAGGGGACGATCACGAAGATCTACCCGTCGAACGGGCAGCCGGTCGAGTACGGCGAGAAGCTTTTCGCCGTCAAGGTATAGTCGCGGGCTCATGATCTCGAAAGTCCTGATCGCCAACCGCGGGGAGATTGCTCTTCGCGTCATCGCCGCATGCAAGGAGATGGGGCTGAAGACGGTGGCCGTCCATTCGGAGGCCGATCGCGACTCGCTCCACGTCCGCTACGCCGACGACGACGTCTGCATCGGACCGGCGGCCTCGAAACAGAGCTACCTCAGCATCTCCTCGATCATCGCCGCCGCCGAGATCACCGGCGCCGACGCGATCCATCCGGGCTACGGATTCCTCTCCGAGAACGCGCATTTCGCGGAGATCGTCAATGAGTGCAATCTGACCTTCATCGGACCGCCCGCTTCGGCCATCCGGCGCATGGGCGACAAGGCCCGCGCCCGCGAGACCGCGAAAGCGGCGGGCGTGCCGATCGTGCCGGGCAGCGACGGCGCGGTGCGGACGGTCGACGAGGCGATGGACATCGCCAGGGTGATCGGCTTCCCGGTGATCATCAAGGCTTCGGCCGGCGGCGGCGGACGCGGCATGCGCATCTGCTGGGGCGAGGACGATCTCGCCAACCAGTACGAGACCGCCCGCAGCGAGGCGGAGCGCGCCTTCGGCGTCGGCGACGTTTACCTCGAGAAGTACCTCGAGCGCCCCCGCCACATCGAGATCCAGGTCTTCGCCGACACACACGGCCGGGTCGTTGCACTGGGGGAGCGTGAATGTTCCATTCAGCGCCGCCACCAGAAGCTGATCGAAGAGTCGCCCTCCCCGGCCATCACCGACGACATCCGCCAGCGGATGGGCGACGCGGCGATCCGGCTCTGCCAGGCGGTGAATTACGTCAACGCCGGGACGATCGAGTTCCTCTTCCAGGACGGCGAGTTCTATTTCATGGAGATGAACACCCGCATCCAGGTCGAGCACGCGGTGACCGAAGAAGTGACGGGGATCGATCTGGTCAAAGAGCAGATCCGCGTGGCGAACGGCGACCCGCTGAGCGTGCCACACGGCGACTTCAAGCTGCGCGGGCACGCCATGGAGTTCCGGGTGAACGCCGAGGATCCGGTGACGTTCGCGCCGCAGCCGGGCAAGATCCGCGAGCTGCACCTGCCGGGCGGCATCGGGGTGCGCGTCGACACCCACATCTACCGCGATTACGTCATCCCGCCGCACTACGACTCGCTGATCGCGAAGCTGATCGTGAGGGGAAAGAACCGGGAGGAGACGATCTGGCGCGCGCGGCGTGCACTCGAGCAGTTCGTGGTGGAGGGGGTCAAGACCACCATCCCGCTGCACCGGGCGCTGCTGCACAACGAGAAGTTCATGGCCGGCGACATCTCCACCCGCTTCATGGATCACTTCACGCTTTAGCGAGTCCTCCCGTCTACAATCAACGGTCCCGGATGAAGATCTATCTCATCGGATTCATGGGTGCGGGCAAGACGACCATCGGCCGCGAGCTCGCCTCGCGAATCGATGCGCCGTTCTTCGACCTCGACGAATTGATCGAATCGGCCGAGCGCAGCTCGATCAAAGAGATCTTCGCCACGTACGGGGAGCCGTACTTTCGCAAACGCGAGCGCGACATCCTGCGCGCCACGAAGAACCTCGATGCGGCGGTGATCGCCACCGGCGGCGGGACCTTCACCTTCGACGAGAACATCCAGTTCATCCAGTCGGAGGGACTCTCGGTCTATCTCTCCGCGCCGTACGCGCTGCTGCGCGCGCGGATCGGCGACAAAGGGGCGGACCGGCCGCTTTTCCGCGACGACATCGCCACGCACGAACTCTACGCGAACCGCATCCGCTACTACCGGATGTCGGACGTCACCATCGAAGTGCGCGAAGAGGAGACACCGGCCGAGATCGTGGAACGGCTGATGCTCGAGCTGCCGAAGAGCGTGCTCGAGTCGGCACGCCGCTCGAGCTGGAGGCAGGCGCGATGAGGGCACTCGTCGTCAGCGACCTGCACGCGAACGAGGCCGCCGTGCGCGCGGTGATGAATCACGTCCGCCGCAAGAAGTTCGACTCGGTGATCTGCCTCGGCGACTTCGTCGGTTACGGCGCGCAGCCGAACCAGATCCTCGACATCATGCGCACCCTGCGCGGGCGCAAGCTCTACATCCGCGGCAACCATGACCGCGTGGCCTCCGGGATCAGCGACGCGAACGGCTTCAATCACGCGGCGAAGGCGGCCGCGCTCTGGACCCGCGATCACCTCAGTGCTCCCAACCGGCGCTTCCTGCGCGACCTGCCGTGCGGCCCCACCGAGACCGAAGGGGTGATGCTCTGCCACGGCTCGCCGTACGACGAGGACGAGTACGTCTTCAACGTGCACCACGCCGGGCAGGTGATGGCCCTCTACAAAGCGCCGATCATCCTCTACGGCCACACCCACCTGCCGGTGATCTTCTCGGTCGATGACGAGCACAACGTGCGCGGCTTCTCCATTCGTGGCGAAGCGACGCTGAAGCTCGAGCCGGGATTGCGCTACCTGATCAACCCCGGATCGGTCGGCCAGCCACGCGACCGGAATCCTCTCGCCTCGTTTGTGATTCTCGATTCCGACAAACGCACGGTGCAGTTCTTCCGCGTGGAGTACGACCTCAAGAAGACGCAGACGTCGATCCTGAAGGCCGGGCTTCCACCGATCCTGGCGCAGCGGCTCTCGAACGGAACCTGAGCAGAATGCACGCAGTTGACCCACGGATGAGGGAACGACCGGAGGCCTCCGGCGGCCGGGCCGCGGGCCCGGACCCGCTGGTTGGCCTAGCCTCCGCGACATAGACTCGTATCTCGCGACAGAGTGTCGCGGAGGCTAGGCCAACCAACGGGGTCCGGGGCTGTGGCCCCGGCCGCCGGAGGCCCCCCGTCGTCTCCTCATCCGTGGGTGGAGTGAGAGCATTCTGCTTAGTGTTCCGTACTTTGCAGGGGACGCGGTTTCACCGATCGAGGACAGAGCGCGCGTCAGTCGTCGCTTCAGCTGCAGCTAAGTCGTTGATGCGAAAGCAGGAATACTCTGCGGTACCGTGGCATGCCGGCCGCACTCGGAAGCGTCCGGTTGCAGGAGAAAACCCATGAAACGAGCGGTCCTACTCACTCTTCTTGTCACACTCGCCGCCATTCCGATGCAGGCGGTCGAGCGGCACCAATCGTTCTTCTCGTACGACGACGGCGGTACGGTCGTGCGCCAGGGCGATGACGGCCGCGAGATCGAAGCCCGCGTCAACCTCCCGGTCTACCCGGGAGATGCTGTGGTCACGAGCCGCCGCGGTCGTGCGGAGCTCCACCTCTCCGACGGCAACACGATCGGCATCGATCGCGCGACGGCGGTCAAGCTCCACTCGATCCTCGACAGTTACGAGGGCAATGCGGACCAGACCGTCGCCGAGCTGAGCTACGGTAAGGTCGCGATCTACCGCACCGAGCTCGGACGCGACTACGTCCGCCTCGATACGAAGCACGCGAGCTACGTCGCGGCGCACGAGGCGGTCTACTCCGTCGAGAGCGACGGCGAAGGACGCGATCGCGTCAACGTCTTCGACGGCGCGGTCGAGATCCGCACGCCGAACCGCACCACGCGGCTGCGCGCCGGTGAGACGGCCACGGTCGACGATCGCGGTGTCTACGATCTCGTGAACGACGCCCTCGACGCCGCGGACGACTTCGAGCGGTGGTTCCTCCGCCGCGCCGAGCGCTTCGACCGCTCCAACGACCGCTACATCGCCGACCGCCGGCTGTCGTACTGGGCCGACGATCTCGACACGCACGGCCGCTGGGTCAGCGTGGGCGGCATGGGCTACGCCTGGCGCCCGTACGTCGCCGCCGGCTGGCGTCCGTACTTCCACGGCTACTGGTCGCACCGCTACGGCGGGCTGACCTGGGTCTCGTACGATCCATGGGGCTGGGTGCCGTATCACTACGGCCGCTGGGCCTTCGACCCCGGCTTCGGCTGGGTGTGGTTCCCGGGCCGCGGTTACTCGCCGGCGTGGGTCTACTGGATGTACGGCGACAGCTACGTCGGCTGGGCTCCGGCCGGCTACTGGGATTGCTACCGGCCGTATTACAACTGGGCCTACAACCCTTACCGGAACACGCATCACTTCGGCTTTGGCTTCCACGGCAACGTCCGGGTGAGCGAGCTCGACATGCGTCCCTGGGTCTTCATGGATTCGAACACGATCGCCACGCTGCGCGCCGACCGCGCCGCGCTGACCGCCGACGCCGTGAAGAACCGCCTCAGCCGCGGGGAGCGCGGCGGAATCGCGGCCATTTCGGGCAGCCCCGCGCGCTTCACGCGTGAGGAGGTCCGTGACCCGGCCGCCGCCATCCGGCGCCGTGGCCTCGACGGGCAGCACCTCGGACGCGAGAGCGGCCAGGGTGCGACTCAGGGCGGTGCGCTCACCGACATGACCGGCTTCTTCCGCCGCGACCCCGACGTCAGCACGCCGGTTCGCGATCGCATCACCCGCGGCCGCAGCGGCGGCGGCTCGACGACCACTCCGGTGGCCGGCGGCATCCCGTCGCGTGCCCCGGGCACCGGCAGTGTCGCGCCCATCGGCGGCGGCAGCCTCGCTCCAATCGGACGCGGCAACGTGGCACCGGTCGACGGCAGCGGCGGCAGCCTTGCGCCGATCGGCCGTGGCAACGATGCTCCTCCCGCGACCTCGCCCATCGGCGGCACGACCCGCGGACCGCGCGTGATCACCATTCCGGATCGCGGCCGCGATCGTGACGACTCGGCATTGAATGGCAACACCGGCGGCGGCAACACCGGCGGCAGCACGAACACGTGGCGCGATCGCGTTCGCGGCGGCGATGCCCCGGCCGCCGCTCCCGCTCCTTCGGCTCCGGCTGCCGGCACCGGTTCCTCCCGCGATGACGCCAGCTGGCGCCGTCGTCCGGCCACCGGCGACGCGCCGGCTGCCGACAGCGGCTCGCGCGGCAGCTCGGCCGGTTCGTCGACCAGCGGCAGCGATGTCCCGCGCCGCGTGATCGACCGCATCGGCGGCGCGCGCGTGGTGCCTCGCGACTCCGAGTCCGGCAGCAGCAGCGCCGGCAGCGGACGCGGCTCGCGTGGCGACAGCGGCAGCGCGCGGCGCGAAGGCAGCGGCTCGCGCGACAGCGGGTCCTCGCGTCGCGAAGGCAGCGGCTCGCGCGACAGCGGCGGCAGCGTGAATCGTGGTGGTGGTGACAGCGGCAGCCGTCCCTCGGCTCCGCCGCCCCCGCCGCCGTCCGCGAACTCCGGCAACGGCTCGTCCGGCAACCGGAGCGAAGGCGGCAGCATCCGCCGTAACCGCGACTAATCTGACGGGAGCTCGCAGGCGACCCGGAAGGCCTCCCAGCAATGGGGGGCCTTTTTTTGTTTACAGCTGTTCAGCGACTCAGCTGTTCAGGAGAACGCGGCGGCAGCATCGTCCCTGGATCCGCTGTTCGTATGTGCGGCGAGCTCGCGCCCGCTCACGCGCCCCGCTGCCGTCAGGTTCTCCTGAATCGCTGAACAACTGAGGAGCTGAACAGCTGAACAGCTGAATAGCTCCCAACGGTACAATCCGCCCCGCACATGACCGTCCCCCTGTTCTTCGCCCTCTATTGCCTGGAGGCGGGGCTCTTCTTCACCATCGTGCCGTGGACGCGGGTCTGGACCCTGAACCCGCTCCTGCACAGTTCCCTCACGCTCGGCATGTGGGCGGACAACCCGTTCGTACGCGGCCTGATCTCCGGCTTCGGGATCGTGCACCTGATCATCGGCATCCGCGACGTGAGGCGTTTCATGCGCGAGCGCAAAGAGGGGGGGGAGCAGCCGTGACACGGGCGTCGCGCCTGCTGGTCCCGCTGCTCCTCGGCGCGGCACTCTTCGCCGTCTACTCGTTCGTCCACGACCGCAAGCTCCTCAAGCCGACCTTCGACGCCTGGCTGCTGTTCGGCGCATGGCTGCCGATCATCTTCTTCGGCGTCCGGCTGATCGACTACATCGCCTTCGAGCTGATCGCGCGGCGCCGCAAGCACGTCAACGCGCCACTGCTGCTGCGCGAGATCTTCGACATCGCCCTCTACTTCCTGGCTTTCGCCTGGGCGATCTCGGCGATCTTCCACTACTCGGTGACCGGCTTTCTCGCCACCGGAACGATCCTCGCCGCGATCCTCGGCCTGGCGCTGCAGGACACGCTCGGTAACCTCTTCTCCGGCATCGCCCTGCATATGGAAGATACGTTCGAGGTCGGCGACGTGATCCGCTCCGGGGACTCGATCGGAGTCGTGGAGAGCGTCCGCTGGCGCGGCACGCGAATCCGCACGTTCAACAACAACCTGGTCATCCTCCCGAACTCGCTGGTCTCCCGCGAGCGGCTGGAGGTCTTTCCGAAGAACAACGTCAACGCGCGCGTGCTGCAGGTCGGCATCGACTACCACTTCCCGCCGGCCACGGTCATCAACGTGCTGACCCAGGCCACCGTGAACGTGGAAGGGGTCGTGCGGGAGATGCCGTGCTTTGCGCGGGTGGCGGGGTTCGCCGATTCGGCCGTGACGTACGACATCAAATACTTCATGAACGACTACTCGCAGCGCGACCGGATCGACGCCGAGATCCGCAAGGCGATCTGGTACGCGCTGCGCCGCAACGGGATCACCATCCCGTTCCCGATCCGCTCCGTGCAGCGCTACCAGCAGCCCGACGAGGGGCAGCACGTCAGCGAGCCGGAACTGCTCGAACGCCTCCGCCGGATCGACGTCCTCACGCCGCTGTCGGACGAAAGCCTGCAGAGCATTGCCGCCGCGGCACGCGTCCACTTTTATTCGCGCGGCGAGACCATCCTGCGCCGTGGAGACGCGGGCGATTCGATGTTCATCGTGCACGAGGGGGAAGTGGTGGTGCGGATCGACGGCAGCGACGTCGCGCGCCTGACCGCCGGCGACTTCTTTGGTGAGATGGCGCTGCTCACCGGCGAGGCCCGCACCGCCGACATCGTGGCGGCGAGCGACGTCGTGGCGATCGAGATCGCGAAGAACGCGCTGCAGCCGGTGATGCGCGATCATCCGGAGCTGGCGTCGTCGATCTCCGAAAAGGTGATGGCGCGGCGCGATTCGCTCGACTCCCGGCGCACCACGGGCGGTGACGAGCAGAAGACGACCCTCGCACGCATCCGATCCTGGTTCGGCCTGTAATGAAACGCCTGCTCATCGTCGAGGACAAGGAATCGCTCGCGCAAATGCTGCGCGAGACGGTGGAGTCCGACGGCCTCGAAGCGGACGTGGCCTCGAACGGCAACGAGGCCATGCGCTGGCTCGCGGAAGGGCGGCGCTACATCGCAGTCCTCACCGACCTGCGCATGCCCGGCGCAGACGGCGTGGCGGTACTGCGCCAGGCGCGGGAGAGCGATCCCGATTGCCCGGTCATCGTGATGACCGCCTTCGGCACGATCGAGAACGCCGTCGAGGCGATGAAGCTCGGTGCGTACGATTTCATCCAGAAGCCGATCGACGTCGATCATCTGCTGCTCCTGCTGCGCCGCTGCCGCGAACATCGCGAGCTGCGCCACGAGAATCTCCTGCTGAAGGAGGAGTTCCAGAAGTACTACCGCCTCCCGGCCATCGTCGGCGACTCGCCGAAGATCCGCGAGGTCTCGCAGTCGATCCAGCGCGTCTCGCCGACCGATTCGACCGTGCTGCTGCAGGGAGAATCGGGAACGGGCAAGGAGCTCTTCGCCCGCGCAATCCATCAACTCTCACCGCGCCGCGACCGCGCCTTCGTGGCCATCAACTGCGCGGCCATCCCCGACACGCTCGTCGAGAACGAGCTGTTCGGCCACGAGAAGGGCGCCTTCACCGGCGCGAGCGCGCGGCAGCTCGGGAAGTTCGAGCTGGCCGACGGCGGGACCATCTTTCTCGACGAGATCGGCGAGCTGGGACTGGGCGTGCAGTCGAAGCTCCTGCGCGTGCTGCAGGAGCGCCGCTTCGAGCGCATCGGCGGCACGGCGCCGATCGACGTCGACGTGCGGATCGTCCTGGCCACGAACCGCGACCTCGGCCAGGCGGTCAAGCAGGGGAGCTTCCGCGAGGATCTCTTCTTCCGGATCAACGTCTTCCCGGTAATCATCCCGCCGCTGCGCGTTCGCCGCGAGGATCTCGATGCGCTGATCGATTACTTCCTGCAGCGTTTCGCGCGCGAGCTGAACCGCCCCAACCTGCGCATCACTGACGACGCGCGGGCGCGCCTTCGCCGCTACGACTGGCCGGGCAACATCCGCGAGCTGCAGAACTGCATCGAGCGCGCGGCCATCCTCTGCGACCGCAATTCGATCGAGCCGCGTGACATTCACCTCGGCACGATCGACAGCGCCGCCGAGTCGCTCGATCTCTCCGGGACGCTGTCGGAAGCACTCTCCCGCGTGGAGCGCGCCAAGATCGTCACAGCGCTGCAGCAGACCGCATCCCGCGCCGACGCCGCCGATCTGCTCGGCATCACCCCACGCACCCTCGCATCGAAATTGAAGGAGCTCTCCATCGATGAGCACGAAGATTCCGACCACGAAAGACGTGGTTGAGTTCCTCAACGCCCGGTTCGAAGCGCGCGGCCTCCCGTACCGCCTCGAACATCTGGCCGTTCTCCCTTACATGAATCCGATGTGGATGGCCAACTGGGAAGCGCCGCAACTCGCCGACAAGCCCGAGCAGGACATCATCGAGGAAGAGATCCGCGAAGCACGCTGGCGGTTCCCGCAGATTTACGACGAGTAAGCGAACGGCGAGCTATCGCGCACGCCAGTTGAAGACAAAGTCGCGCGAACGCATCACCCGGCCCGCGTTGTCGACCACTTCCACCTGCACGTCGGTCCGCTCCGGAATGCCGTCCGGCCGTTCGTCGAACGCGAGCTCGAATCCCGGCCGAGGCGCGGAATGGCGATACCAGGGGAAGCGCTGCGCCACGTCCGGTCGCTCGACGAGCTTCGCTTCGTAACGTCGCGTGCCCTGCTCGACCAGCACGGTCACGCCGCGAATGATGTGCGGTGAGAACGCATAGCCGCGCACCGTGAGCGGGCCGCCGACGTCACCGTGCGGCGATTCCAGCACGACCGTGATGGCGTCGCTGTACGTCGCCTGTCCGCTGAGCCAGCGCTCCAGATTCTGCGCCGGGAGGAAGCCCGCACCATCCGGCACCTCGGGTGCTCGCAGCGTGCTGGGTCCGATCGCAAAGACATAGTCGCCATTCACCTCGTGATCGAAGCGGCGGAGGAACGTCAGCCGTCCACTCGCGAGCTGTGCGCGCAGAAAGGCTTTCACCGCCGCCTCGTAATGGCCGAGGTCATCGGCGTGGACGATGACGATCTTCGTGCCGGCCGTTTCGACCTGAGTGAGGAACGCGTCGTCGAAGCGCTGCGCCAGCTCCGCCTTGCGCAGCGACTCGTGCAGCGGCGTCTCCCATCCGGAGGTGCCGTTGACGATCGGCTGGCGATGCGCGCTGTTGAAGAAGACGGAGCGGAAATGCGATCCGTCGTTGACCAGCGGCAATTCGAGCACGACGCCCGGACGCTCGCGTGCGAGCCAGCGATAGACCGGCGCGGGCTCGGCGCGGAACTGGTCCCACCGCACGTCGGGGATCGCTTCGAGCGTCACGAAGACCACCAGCAATGCAGCGATGCTCCTCGCGCGCGTCGTCTTCTTTGCGAGCAACGCCGCGATACCGATGGCCGCCCAGACCGCGAGACCGACGCCGGCGATGACCGCCCAGCGTGCCGGCGTGCGCGTGGCGCGGAACGGCGTGACCACTCGAAAGAGGAACGGGTGGAGGAAGGCGTTCCAGCCGAGCGAGGCGACGAAGCCGATTGCAATCCAGAGAAACGCGCTCCACTCCTCACGCGAGAACCGCGACTTCGCGAGTGCGTCGGGATAGGTGCGATGGAGGCGAATGGCGAGCAGCACGGTCGCCAGCACCGCCGGCACGTCGTAACCGGAGAAGCGAATCGGGCCGAGCTCCACGCGGCCGGCCAGGGCGCTGGCGATGGCGATGACGACCAGCACGCCGATGGTGACGTCGAGGCCGCGGTTGTTGCGCTCGACCCGCATGAAGCGCTCTCCGCGTGGCCTGGTGAAGAAGGCAATTGCGATCAGCGCCAGCACAGCGATGCCGGGGAAGAGTTGTCGTTCCGCGCGCTGCATCTCGTGCGGCGGCAGGCCGCCATAGATCCAGTTGTTCGGCGAGGGCATAGCCCAGTCGAGCAGCGAAGCCGACCCGAGTCGCGCTTCGAAGCTGGTCCGCCCCGCGCCGTATTCTTTCGACACCATCTGATAGGGGATGAGGAAGGGGAGGAGGATTGCGCTGGCGACGGCCAGCGCGACGATGAGCTGCTTCCAGCGGCGCGGTGCGCTCCAGTGCAGCAACACCATCGTCACGACCAGCGCGAAGCCGCCGTACAGCAGCCAGTAGATGTTCGTGAGGCCGTTCATCGTGAATGCCGCGCCGAGCAGCGCCGCCCGCTTCCACGACGGCTCACGCCACCAGTACAGAAGCGCCGCCAGCAGCATCGGCAGCCATCCGCTCCAGACGACCTGCAAGTGCGAGATGTGCATCACGGCGAACGAGCCGAAGGCGAAGAAGAGCGCGCCCGCGAGCGCGCCGATGCTGCTGCCGGTCACGAGGCGCGCGAGCACGAACGCGGCGTACGCCGAGAAGGCGAAGCCGAGCAGCATCGCGATGTTGTAGACGGTCAGCGGCGAGAGGCCGGCGAGGTGAAAGGGGAGCACGACCAGGGCAATGCCGGCCAGGTGCTCGCTGTACGCGAGCGGAAAGAGGCCGGGGTGGTAGATCGGCGCGTTGAAGAGGTTCAAGGGGTCGTGACTGAGGGCGTGGCAGGTCCAGTCGAGAATCCAGGCGTTGAGCAGCGGATCGCCCGCGTCAGCGACCGAAGTTTCGAGACGGATGGCCAGCGGCCAGGTGAAGACGATCGCGGCGACGAAGAACGCGGCGAACCACGCCAACTCACGAGCGGCGCTCCTCACGACTCGTCGTGCTTCCATCAATTCTCGTGATGCTCCCAGGTAATGAGCCGGTCTTCGAGACGGGTGCGCTTGCCGCGGCCGTCGACGATCTCGATCTGCATGTCGGTCTCCACCGGCACGCCGCGCGGACGTTTGTCGATCGTGAGCGAAAAGGCCGGCAGTCCTTCGTAGTACCAGGAGTAGGCGCGGGTAATGTCCTCGCGGGGCGTGCGCTGTGCTTCGAGCCTGATCTTGCCGGAGTGCAGCAGGACGTAGACCTTCTTCACCCCGTGCGGCGAGACGGCCCAGCCGCTGATCTGCAGCGGACCTTTCACCACCTCCAGCATGTGCGGGCGGTCGACTCGGCCGATCGTGGATGACGAGTACGTCGGCTCGTGATTGAGAAAGCGCGCGAGGGTGTGGCTCGGTAGATGGCCGGCGCCGTTCGGCACCTCCGGCGCGCGCAGGCGTTGCCAGCCGGGGAAGTTCTTCGTGACGGCGAAGACGAAGTCGCCCTCGACCTCATGATCGTGACGCCCGAGAAATTGCAGGCGTCCGGTGGAGAGCGCCGCGCCAAGGACGTTCACCAACTGCGCCGGATCGGATTCATGAAACCAGTGGCGGTGTACGACCAGAATGCGGGCGCCGTTGCGCTCCGCGATGTCGAGCACGTCGCCGTAGCGCTGCTGTTGCCAGTTCTCGCGCAGCGAGCGGTGCACGGGCGGCTCGAAGCCGGAGGTGCCGTTCATCAGTGGCACGCGGTGGTGCGCCGACCCGAGCAGGTAGCGGAAGACCAGCCAGGGATCGACCGGCCACTCGAGCACCGGCCCGACGTTCTGCTGATCGATCCAGCGATAGACCGGCGCGGTCTCGGATAGCACCTGCTCCCAGCGGACGTTCGGGAGCAGGTCGATGATGGCCACGACCACCAGCAGCGAGCCGGCCACGGCCCGCTTGCGTCCCGCGCGGCGCGCCAGGATCGCCGCGGCGCCGAGGGCGAGCCAGACGGCGAGACCGGCATAGGTGATGACGGCCCAGCGGCCGGGGGAACGCATCGACTGATAGGCCTCGACGCGCTGAAAGAGGAACGAGTAGAAGAAGGTGCGCAGGCCGAACGAGCCGAAGACGCCCACCACGATCCAGAGCATGGCCATCCACGTCTCCGCCGAGAAGCGCGAGGAGGCCAGCACGTCGCGCAGCGTCCGACCCTCCGCGCCGCCGAGCGCGTTCGGCATCCGGATCGACAGGCGCGCCAGCACGAGGGCCAGCATCGCCATCATCGGCATGTCCGATCCTCGTATGGCGACGAGCATCCGCCCGAAGGCTCGAAGGGTGAAACGCGGCTCCGCCATCGTGCCGAGGATCGTGGCAATGAAGAGCACGACGATGAGGATGTCGAGCGTTCGCAGCAGCCGCCGTGGAGGTGTTGCGTCGGGATGGGTGAGGCGCAGCGGCTCGCGCTCGCGGACCATGACGATCGCCACCGCGAACAGCGTCAGAGCCAGCAGGCCGGGGAAGAGCTCGTGCTCGTGGCGGTGCTTGTCGGGCGGAATGAGATTGCCGTAGAGACGGGAGCGGACCGTCGCGCGCATCCAGTCGCTCCAGTCGCCCGAACCGGCCATCACTTCTTCCGGCGGCCGTTTCATCTGGTAGAGCTTCGAGACGACGCGATACGGCTGGAGGAACGGGAAGAGGATCACACCGGCGAGCAGCAGCGCGACGGTGATGCGCATCCACGTGCGCCAGTCGCGCTTTTCGCCAGCGAAGAAGAGGAAGAGCAGCGACACGCCGACCGCGGCCGCGGCGAACAGCAGGAAGTAGATGTTGGTCAGCCCGTTCATCACGAAAGCGGCGCAGAAGAGGGCGGCGCGCTTCCAGTCGGGGCGGCGCCACCACGCCACGAGCGCGGCGAGGATGAAGGCGATCCAGCCGCTGCCGAAGACGATCTGCAGATGCGCGAGGTGATCGAACTTGAAGCTGACGAAGGCGAAGAAGATGCCGGCAAGAAAGGCGGCGGTGAACGAGCGGGTGAACATCCGGCCCAGGACGAACGCGGCATAGCCGGAGAGGGCAAAGCCGAGAACCATGGCGATGTTGTAGAGGGCCAACGGCGGCGTACCCGCCAGATGAAAGGGGAGCGTGAGAAG
Source organism: Thermoanaerobaculia bacterium (assembly GCA_036398925.1). Taxonomy (GTDB): domain Bacteria; phylum Acidobacteriota; class Thermoanaerobaculia; order Gp7-AA8; family Gp7-AA8; genus DASWOB01. The sequence continues at coordinate 78,189 of DASWOB010000050.1, read as the reverse complement.
GGCGATGCCGGCCAGATGTTCGCTGAAGGCGAGCGGCATGACCGAGGGGACGTACATCGGCGCATCGAAGAGATCGAGCGGATCGTGCGTCAGCGCGTGCGAGGTCCAGTCCAGGATCCAGGTGTTGAGCAGCGGATCGCCGAGGTCGGAGACGGAGGTGTTGAGGGTCCGGGCGAGCGGCCAGGTGAGGGCGATCGACAGGACGAGGTAGGCCGCGAAGACGAGCACTTCGCGACCGACCGTACGGAGACGCGCGGGCATGCGCGCGAGAGGTTACCTTACTCCGCCGCTGACGGTGGACTCATGCCGAGGAGCTGCGAGACGTAGCGCGCCACGCGGGTCTGGGAGATCTCGCCGAACGCCATCGCGCCGATCCCGGCGCCGCGTGCGAAGAAGAGCGTGTGCAGCGCGCGATGGTGATTGAGGCCACCGTGCTGACCGGGATTCGGCGCGGCTGCGACCGTGGGCGCCTCGGACGTCTGGGAGAGGATGACGTTCGGCCGCGCGTACACGATGATGTCGCCGCTATTGCGATGCGAGGTCGCGCTCTTTTTCTCGACGCGCTCCAGGTGCGGCTGTCCGGACAGGTACTGGACCACCGCGTCGCTGTCGTCCGCTCCGCCGAAGCGGTAGAGATGGGCATGACTGCCCGAGGCGTAGGCGCGCCAGTTCGCGAACCCGCCATCGGCGAGCAGGCGGTTCATTCGCACCTCCGCGTTCATGGCGTGAATGCCGTGATCGCCGGTGAGCACGAGGGCATCGCGCGACCAGTCCAGCTGCCGCGCGACCTGATTCAGCGCGCGATCGGCATCCACGTACGCGGCGCGCACGACCTGCGGGTTATCGAAATGGTGATGCTCGGCGGCGTCGATGCCGGGAAGGTACATCAGCACGAGGTCGGCCGGCATGCGCTGCAGGGCGAGGGTCTGCACGCGCGAGAGATGCTCGGCCAGGCGCGTCGACTGCTGGATGAAGACATCCGCCTCGGCGTCGCTGTCCGGATCACCCGGCCAGAAGCCGATCTCGTCATTGATGGTGTGCTTGAACGCCCGCGGCCACGCCTCGTTGCGCGAGATCTCGCCCCAATAGACCGTCACGCGATCGAGCGACGCGGTGGCGGTGAGGACCTTCGACCACGAGCCGTACAGGTCGTCACCCGCGCGGCGCGAGAGGGGGAACCAGCCGTTGGCGTCGGGCGCGAGCTCCTCGCCGTTCACTTCGACGTAGATCGCGTCGTAGTTCGTCGTGCGATCGTCGGTCGAGTCGTACGCCACGAAGTCGACGTCGGCGACGAGCGTGATCTCCCGGACGCCCCACTCCACACGCGCACGCATGATCGGGCTGAACGAGCGGCGGCGCTGCTTGCGCGCGGTCCACGTCGGCGGCACCCATTCGCGTTTGAAATCGGCTCGGGTGAGGGTGATGGTGCGCGCCTCGACGACGGGCATCGACCAGGCCACGCCGTAGTCGCAGGTGCGGCGCTGCGTGGAAGCGTTCAGGGTCGGGAAGCTGATGCAGCCCGTCCGCTTGCCGGCCCGTCTCGCGGCGTCGATGAGCGTCTCCACGTCCGGCTCAACGTCCATGCCGCGCGTGGTCGTCTCCATCGGCGTGCCGGGGAGATGGAAGCGGTTGGAGACGACGCCGTGTACATCCGGAATCGCGCCGGTGAGGATGCTCGTGTGCGTGACGCTGGTGAGGGTCGGATTGACGGGGATGATACGCGCTGTCGCGGTGGCGCCGTTCTGCAGCCAGGTGAAGGTCGGCAGTTGGGTCATCGCCGCGTAGCGATCGGCGGAGAAGCCGTCGAGCGTGAGCAGCACGACGCGCTGCGCGCGGCCGACCGGTGCGAACGCCGTGGACTGCTGCTGTTGCGGCGCGGGCGCGACGATGGGCGTCGGCGCCGTGACGACGGGCGAGCAGGCGAGGAGGAAGAGGAGCGCGAGGGAAAGGGGCTGGGTCTTGATCACTTTTTCAGGCTGGCGAGGATGCGGTCGCGGTATTCCTGCGCTTTGATGAGGGTCTCGTTTTCGTTCACGGTCAGCACCTCGCCGCGGCGCATGAGGATCCGGCCGTCGACGATGGTGGTGACGACGGAGCTGCCGGCGGCGGCGTAGACGATGGCCGATTCGACGGAGTAGACCGGCTGCGATTTGGCAGTCTGCAGGTCGATGATCACCACGTCGGCGCGTTTGCCTTTTTCGAGCGTGCCGATCTTGTCGGCCAGGCCGAGCGCCCGCGCGCCGCCGATGGTGGCCATCGAGAGAACGTCACGTGCGCTGATGGCCTTCGGATCGAGCCGGCCGACCTTCTGCAGGCGGGCGGCGGAAGCCATCTCTTCGATCATGTCTAGGTTGTTGTTCGAGCCGGCGGGGCCGTCGGTGCCGAGGCCGAGCTCGACATTGGCGCGGAGCATGTCCACCACCGGCGCGATGCCGGAGGCGAGCATCATGTTGCTTTCGGGGCAGTGCACGACGCCGACCTTCTTCGCGGCGAACGTGCGGATCTCTTCCGGCGTCAGCCACACGCCGTGCGCGGCGACGACGTCATCACCGAGGAAACCGAGGGAGTCGAGGTACGCGCCGGGGGTCATGCCGTTGGACCGTTCGGCCACCTGGCGCAGCTCCTCCTTCGTTTCGGAGACATGGATGAGGATCGGCACACCGAGCTCGGTGGCCAGCGCGCGCACCTGCTTGAGGTGATCGGCAGAGACGGTGAACGGCGCGTGCGGCGCGAAGGCGGGGGTGATCAGCGAGTCGCCCTTCCACTTTGCGGCGTAATCGCGCAGGTACTGCATCGCCGCCTCCCACGTCTTGTTGTCGGGGGCGGGGAAATCGAGGACGGTTTCGCCGAGGACGCCGCGGAGGCCGGCCCGCTTCGTCTCACGGGCGATGTCCGACTCGAAGTAGTACATGTCCGCGAACGTGGTCGTGCCGGAACGGATCATCTCGAGCGCGGCCAGGCGTGTTCCCCACTTCACGAAATCGCGGTCGACGTTCTTCGCCTCGGCGGGAAAGATGAAGTTGGTCAGCCAGTCCATCAGCTCGCGATCGTCGGCGATGCCGCGGAAGAGGGTCATCGGCACATGCGTGTGCGCATTGACGAAGCCCGGCACGATGGCGTGTCCGCCCGCGCGGATGACCGTCTTCGCGGTGAACTGCCGGTCGATGGCGGAGGACGGCCCGACGGCGACGATCACGCCGTCGTCGATGGCCACGGAACCGCGCTCGATGTTCGCGCCGGCCATCGTTACGACAGTACCGCCGGTGATGAGGATGTCGATGTTGCGAGCGCTCGCTGCGGAGGCGGTCGCGACAGTGACGAAGAGAATGAGCAGGCGAGCGTGCTTCATCGGGAGCGGAACGTTAGCACAGGCGTATCATGACGAGAGATGACCACGAGGGTTCGCGAACGGAGTGCGACCTACGAGGACCTGATGCAGGTTCCGGAGCACATGGTTGCGGAGATCATCGGTGGCGAGTTGTATGCGTGGCCGCGGCCCGCCGGCCCGCATGCCCGCTTTGCCTCCGCCCTCGGGATGGACGTCGGCAGCGCATACGACCGCGGACGTGGCGGCCCGGGTGGCTGGTGGATTCTCTTTCAGCCGGAGCTGCATCTCCAGAATCACGTCATCGTTCCGGACCTCGCCGGCTGGCGTCGTGAGCGGTTGCCCGAGCTGCCGCAGAATCACGTTTTCCTCGTTGCGCCCGACTGGATCTGCGAAGTGCTGTCACCCTCGACCGCGCGCGTCGATCGCGTGAAGAAGCTGCCGATCTACGCCGCGCATGGCGTCGACCACGTCTGGATCGTCGATCCGATCGTGCAGACGGTGGAGATCCTCCGTCTCGTGGACGACAAATGGGCCGTGCACGGTGTTTTCGGCGGCGATGACGACATGCGCGCTGCGCCCTTTGAAGAAGTCGAAATCGATCTGGCCTCCATCTGGGGCCCTGCAACGCCAATTACCCAATGACCTCCGTCGATCCCATTTCCCCCCGCCGCCGTTCTCACGAATCGGCCCGCATTCTCGCGGCGCTCGTCGCGCAGGTGATGGCGGCTACGCCGCCCGGGCAGTCGCGCGAGTGGGTGCTGCTCATCGAGCCGCGTCTGCAACTCGGCAACGAGATCATCGTCCCCGACCTCGCGGCGTGGCGCCACGTGGAGCAGAGCGGCCCGCCCGAGTGGGTCTGTGACGTCGTCACCGGGAACGGCCATACCTCCTCCACCTCCGCGTACGCGCGGCATGGGGTGCGCGTGGTCTGGCGGATCGATCCGGCCGACTGCGTGGTGGACGTGATGGAGCGGCGCGATTGCGGGTGGTGGTCGACGTCACATACGCTGCAACTCCGCGCGGAGCCGTTCCAAGCCATCGATCTCGACCTGCAGTCGGTCTGGGTCCCGCGCCACTAGCGGCTGCGCTTCGCCAGCTCCGCTCCGACGTCGCTCCAGTCGATCCCTGCATCGACGAGCAGCACCGACAGGTGAAAGACGAGGTCGGCGACTTCGCTCACGAGCCGCTCCCCTCCCTCTCCTTTCGCCGCGATCACGACCTCGGTCGCCTCTTCGCCGATCTTCTTGAGGATCTTGTCGCGCCCTTCGTTGTAGAGGTAGGTGGAGTACGAGCCTTCGGGACGCTCCGCATGACGCGAGCGGAGCACGTCGATGAGCCGCGCGAGATCCAGGGCGGGACCGGGTACGTCCGCGAAGCACGACGTCGCGCCGGTGTGACAGGCGGGCCCGCTCGGCTCGACGGTGATGACGATCGCGTCGCGGTCACAATCCGGGGCGATGTGTACGACGCGCTGGGTGTGGCCGGAGGTCGCCCCCTTGTGCCACAGCTCGTTCCGGCTGCGCGACCAGAACCAGGTTTCGCCGCTCTCGAGCGTCTTCCGCAGCGATGCTTCGTTCATGTAAGCAAGCGTCAGCACCGCGCCACTCTTCGCGTCCCGCACGATCGCCGGCAAGAGGCCGTCTTTGAATCGCAGGTCGTTCATCGCACCGGAATCCCTTCTCGTTCGAGGTACTGCTTCACCGCGCCGACCGTGAGCGCGCGATCGTGAAAGAGCGACGCGGCGAGGACGGCACGTGCGCCGCCGGCTTCGATCGCGTCGCGAAAGTGGTCCAGCTTCCCCGCGCCACCGGAGGCGATCACGCCGATCCTGAGGACGCTCGTGGCGGCGCGCAGCAGCTCGAGATCGAAGCCGGAATTCTGTCCGTCTCGGTCGACAGAGGTGAGGACGATCTCTCCCGCGCCGAGCTCCTCGGCGCGCCTGCACCATTGAATGGCATCCAACGACGTCTGCTCGTTGCCGCTGCGCATCGTCGCTACCCAACCATCGTCGACGCGTTTGGCATCACATGACAGCACCACCGCCTGCACGCCGAACTCCTCCGCGCATTCGGCGATCAGCTCCGGCCGTTTGATGGCGGCGGTGTTGATGGCCACGCGATCCGCCCCCGCGCGGAGCAGATTTCGAAAGTCTTCGCGGGTGCGCACGCCGCCGCCGACGGTGAGGGGGACGAAGATCGACTCCGCGACACGGCGGACGGTATCGAGCGCGGTGCGGGCGCTGCGATCGGTGGCTGAGATGTCGAGCATCACCAGTTCGTCGGCCCCTTCCTCTTCATAGCGCATCGCACACTCCACCGGATCGCCGGCGTCGCGGATGTTCGTGAACGAGACGCCCTTCACCACGCGGCCGTCGCGCACGTCGAGGCAGGGGATAATCCGCTCCGGAATCGCGTTCGGCGTCGCGACGCGCGCTCGCGCTTCGCGCAGGTCGATGCGCCGTTCGAGCAGCGCCTTCCCGATCACGCAGGCGCCGACGTTCGGATGGCGCGCGAGCGAGATGACGTCGCTGATGGTCGACACGCCGCCGGAGGCGATCAGCGTCATCCTCGTGACGCCGCGCAGTTGCCGGTACAGCGCGAACGACGGGCCGCGCAGCGCTCCGTCTTTCGTGATGTCGGTGACGAGCGCTTCCCTGATGCCGAGCGCCTCGCAACGGGCGAAGACATCTTCGAGCGACGCGGAGGAGGCGCGCTCCCACCCGTCGACGCGTACGAGGCCGTCGCGCAGGTCGATTGCGGCGATGATCTTCTCGGCGCCGAAGGTGTCGACGAGATCGCCGAGGAGTGCGGGCGCGTTCGCGGCGACTGTGCCGACGACGATGAGCTGCGCGCCGCAGTCGAACCAGCGCCGCGCGTCGTCGAGCGAGCGAATGCCGCCGCCGATCTGCACGGCGAGATCGCGTTGAGCGAGGCGCTGCACGAGATTGGTCTCGACCGGCTTGCCGTTGCGTGACGCCTCGAGGTCGACGACATGCAGGCGCGCGCCGCGCGGGACGTCGAGCGCATCGAGCAGCGGCTCGGCCTCGCCGTAGACGCGAGCGGTCGCGAAGTCGCCGTGCGTGAGGCGGACCACGCGTCCGCCCAGCAGATCGAGCGAGGGGATCACGTCCATGCGACGTAGTTCCTCAGGACCTGCAGGCCGGCGGTCGACGATTTCTCGGGGTGGAACTGCACGCCGAAGACGCGGCCGTTCTGCACGGCGGCGGTGAAGGGGCCGTCGTAGTCGGCGCGCGCCACTTCGTGCGCGGTACCACGGGAGGCGTAGGAATTGACGAAGTAGAACGACGTCGAAGGGGGCAGACCGTCGAAGAGCGGGTTTGCGTCGGCCACGACGCGGTTCCAGCCGATCTGTGGGATGGGGAGCATTCCTTCGAGACGCTCGACCGCACCGGCGATGAAGCCGAGCCCGCGGGTGGTGCCCATCTCGTGTGACACATCGAACAAGAGCTGGTGCCCCACGCAGATCCCGAGCAGCGATGAACCACGCGCGACCGCGGTGCGCAGCGCCTCGTCAACGCCAGTCTCCATCAGCCACGTACGCGCGGCGATGAAGCTGCCGACGCCCGGCAGGACGAGCTTCTCGGCGTTCGCGATCGCGCTGGCGTCATTCGTAATGCGCAGCGAGGCGCCGGCCACGCGGAGGGCACGGGCGATGTTCGCCGTATTCGCAACAGGGGAGTCGATGAGCGTCACGTCCATCTAGATCACCCCTTTGGTGCTCGGGATGTCGCTGCCGACGATCTGCTTCGCCTCGCGGACGGCGACAGCGAACGCTTTGAAGATCGCTTCGGCGGCGTGATGACCGTTCCGGCCGCGGAGGAGATCGATGTGCAGGTTGCAGTTCGCTTTCGTGGCGAACGACTTGAAGAACTCCTCCACCAGGGCGAACGGAAAATCCTTGTGGATGAGGAGCATTTCGCGGTCGAGCGGGACCTCGAAAACCCAGAACGGCCGGCCGGAGAAATCGACCACCACGCGTGCGAGCGACTCGTCGAGCGCCACATAGGCGTGGCCGAAGCGGCGGATGCCGCGCTTCTCGCCGAGTGCTTTTGCGAACGCTTCGCCGAGGACCAGGGCCACGTCTTCGACGGTGTGGTGATAGTCGATGTGGGTATCGCCGGTGGCCACGACATCAAGGTCGATCTGCCCGTGACGAGCGATGGCGTCGAGCATGTGCGAGAGGAAGCCGATCGGCGTGTCGATACGCGCCGCGCCGGTGCCGTCGAGATCGAGAGTGAGGGCGACGGAGGTTTCCTTTGTCGCGCGGGTGAGGGTGGCGGTGCGGGTCATCGGATCTCCTGCGGAGCAGGCCTCTCCCGCGGCTCGTAGCTTTTGGCGTCGGGCAGGATGCCCGCCGCTGGCGGGCGGGACGCCCGCTCACCGAGTACCTTCAGGAACCGGTCGTTCTCTTCGCGCGTGCCGATGGAAACGCGGAGGCAGTTGCGCATCCCGGAGTAGCCGGAGATGTCGCGCACGAGGATGCCGCGCGCGTGCAGCTCTTCGAAGACGGTCTTTGACGGAGCCGCAGGGCGGAAGGCGAGAAAGTTCGCGCGCGATGGAAAGACTTCCGCCAGTTCGCGCAACTTCGCGGCAACGCGCTCGCGTTCGTCGACGATGGCGCGCACGTTGGCGTCCCGCAGCGTACGCTCGTCCAGTGCCGCGACGGCGATCGATTCGCTGATGACATTGAGGCTGTACGGCAGTTTCACTTTGCGGATCTCGCGGGCAGTAGCGGCGGTCGTGACGAGCCAGCCGACACGTAGCGCGGCGAGGCCCCACGCTTTCGAGAAGGTGGAGAAGGTGACGAGGCGATCGTCGAGCGGCGGGAGCTCGTCGCCGGCAAAGTCGCCGTAGGCGCGGTCGAAGAGCACCGTTGCGCCGGTGGCCAGCAGTTGCGCGAGACCCGCGTCCGGCAGCACGCCCCCGGTGGGATTGTTCGGCGAGCAGACGATGACCACCACGCCCGGTCCGGCGCTCGCGAGTAATTTGTCCAGCGGCAGCAGCCCGGAGTCGGGCGAGAAGTCGATCGGAATCGGCAGGCCGCCGGCGACGGTGACGAGCTTTTCGTACAACGTGAAGGTCGGCCGGGGAAAAACCACCGGCGTGCCGGGACCGACGAACGCGAAGATCGCGGCGGCGAGCAGCTCGTTCGAGCCGTTGCCGACCAGGATGTTTTCCGCGCCGAACCCGTACGCTCGGGCGATCGCCTCGCGTAACGCCATCGATTCGAAATCGGGGTAGATGTTCCACGGCCGTTCCGCCGCGCGGGCGAGCAGCCGCTCTTTGATCTCCCGCGGCAGGTCGAACGGGCTTTCGTTCTGGTTGAGCTTCACCTCGGCCTCGCGGAGCTCGAGTGTGTACGCGGTCATGGCCGCAACGACCTCACGCACGCCGCTCATGCCGGCACCTCATTGCGCGCATCGCAAGACGTGGCGTGATTCGGCAGCCCTTCGAAACGAGCGATCGTGGCGGCGGCGGGGCCGATCTCCGCCAGCGTCTGCCGCGTGAGCGTCACGACGTTCGTCCGCTTCACGAAGTCGTACACACCCAGCGGCGAGAAGAAGCGCGCGCTGCCGGAGGTGGGGAGAACGTGATTCGTGCCGACCACGTAATCGCCCGATGCGGGAGGCGAGAAGGGGCCGCAGTAGATCGCGCCGGCGTTCTCCGCACGCTGCGCCAGTTCCGTGGCGTTGCGCGTCTGGAGCGAGAGGTGCTCGGGCGCGATGCGGTCGGAGATCGCCAGCGCTTCTTCCAGTGAATCGACGGTGAGGATGATCGCCGGACCGCGATTCGGCTCGAGTGGAGGGACTAGCGACGCGATCTGCTCGGCCATCGATGCAGAGGTCGACAGGCAGATCACGGCGGAGTCGGAGCCGTGCTCCGCCTGCGCGAGGAGATCGGCCACGACGTACTCCGGCGATGCGGTTTCGTCGCAGATGACCACCAGCTCCGTCGGACCGGCGGTCATATCGATGCCGACTTCGCCGATGAGCCGCGCCTTCGCCGCGGTCACGTAGGCATTGCCGGGACCGACGATCTTGTCGACGCGCGGAAGTGACTCGGTGCCGAGAGCGAGGGCGGCGATGCCGGCGGCTCCGCCGGCCTGATAGATCTCTCGGATGCCGAGCTTGTTACAGACGTAATGCAGTTCATCGCGCGACGCGGCGGCCGGAGTGGTGGCGACGACCAGCTCGCGCACTCCGGCGATGCGTGCCGGCACCGCGCACATGATCAGCGTCGAGACGTAGACCGCACGGCCGCCCGGCGCATAGATGCCGACACGCCGGATCGGCCGCACGCGGTGCACGAGGCCATCCTGCTGATAGCTGGGCGGCAGTTGCGGGAGGTGGAAGTTCTCGACCCGCTGGATGGCGAGATCGAGCGCCTTCGCCAGCTCGCTGTCGATTGTCACCTCGCGCGGCGCGATGCGGATGGCATCAGGCGCGAGCTGCACGCCGTCGAATCGCGCAACCTGCTCGGCGACGTACGTGTCGCCGCGTGCGCGAACGCCCGCGATCATTTCATCGGCGACCTGGAAGGCGATTTCGTTCGCGCCGCGGCGGCGCTCTTCCAGCTCGCGCAGCGTTTCGATGGCTTCAGGCGACGTTGCTCGGAATACAGGCATTTTTCGACTCCACGTTCTTTTGCACGCGAGCGATCAGCTCGCGAATCCGTTTCGGTTCGGTGCGGTAGACGTTGCGTCCGACGATCAGCCGCGGGGTGATCTCGGCGACGACATCCTGCAGCGCGAGGTGGTGCACGCGCACGGTCTCGCCGGTTTCGACGAGATCGATGACATGCGAGGTGAGGTTGAGCACCGCGGCCAGCTCGACGGAGCCGCCCAGCGGCACGAGCTCGGCGCGGAGCGCATTCGCGTCGAGGTACTGCCGCGCAATGCGCGGGTACTTGGTGGCGATCTTCGGCATCACGTCGCGCGAGAGCCTCGGCGCTCCGGGCGCGCCGATCAGCATCATCCGGCAGTGGCCGAACGGCATCTCGACCGGCTGATACGCGCTGCAGTTGTGCTCGAGGATCTGATCGAGCCCAGCGATGCCGGCATCCGCCGCGCCATGCTCGACGTAGACCGGTACGTCGCAGTCTTTAACGAAGATCCACTCGATCCCGCCGCGCGCGAAGACGAGCTTGCGCGTGAGCAGATCGGCGGCGGTGGGAACGTCGTACCCGGCCGCTTCGAAGACGGCGAGGACGTTGTCCTGGAGACGGCCTTTGGGGATGGCGATTCTCATGATGGGCTCAGGTCGTCAATGGTGAACGTGAAGCCGATCGCCGCGGCCGGCGCGCCGAATTGGGCGTAGAGGCCGTCGTACCGTCCGCCGGCGGCGATCTGTGTTTTCGTCTTTGCGTCGTACACGCGAAATCGAAGGCCGGTGTAGTAGCCGGCCGGTTCGTCCACGTCGTCGAGGTGCAGCACGAATGCGCTGTCGTCGAGTGCATCGGCGATCTGCTCGAGCCGCTCCGCCGCCGCGGGATCGAAGCCGCACACATCGCCGAGGGTTGCGGTTCCGGCGATCAGTTGACTGGCGAGCAGCGGTAGCTCCGCGTGCGTCCGCTTTGTGCGCAGCGCGGCGCGCACGTCGTCCTCGAAGCCGTCGACGATGGAGAGGTCGTTGTAGACGACGAGCGGTTCGACGCCGAAGGCACGTACGACCTCGGCGACCAGCCGCAGTGCATCAATATCGGCGGTCACCGAGCGGTCGCCGATGATCTCCGCACCGATCTGGAACAGCTCGCGGTTTGCGCCGAGGCGGGTAGCTTCGCACCGAATGACGTCGCCGCGATAGAAGACGCGCAGCGGAAGATCGTCCGCGCTGACGGTCGAGGCGAGCGCCCGCGCGACCATCGGCGTAAAGTCGGAGCGGATCGCGACCAGCTCCCCCTCGCGATCGCAGAAGCGATAGCTGCCGCGCGCCGCCTTTCGATCGACGACCTCCGCATACGGTTCCGCGAAGTCGATGATCGGCAGCACGACCTCAGCGAAGCCGGCGTTTTCGAGCAGTGAGACGAAGCGCGTCTCGATGCGCCGCCGCCGCGCCGTCTCTTCGATCAGCAGCGGCCGGGCACCTGTTGGATATCGGAACTCAATGGCCATAAAGTCAAAAACCCCTTCCCGCGATCAGGAAGAGGTCTTCGACTCATGCTGGCTCGGCGCGCCCCCTCCATCGGGGGCACACGCAGCGCACCCCTGTCACTCGTGGTGATGGTGGTGGTGCAGCACGTGAGCGAGCGTGGTGTTCATCTGTCGAGTGGCAGTGTAGGGAGCGGGAGACGACGATGTCAACCGCGCCATTGCCTACAGCCGTGAGGCCGGCACTTCGATGTCGAACGTGTCGCCGTGTCCGAGGTAGTGGACGCGGTTCTCGAGGCCCGCGGCTTTCACCGCGGCCTGAAAGTCGGTCAGCGGAGACTTGAAGACGCCGTAGTCGTTGTAGTGGATGGGGATGGCCGTGCGCGGATTGACGATGCGGATCATTTCCACGCCCTGTTTGGCGTCCATCGTCAGCAGCACGCCGGCGATGCGTGTGCCGCCGAGGTGGAGCAGCGCCACGTCGATATCGGGGTAGCGCTTCGGGATCTCGTTGAGGTGCTCGTGGAGGAGCGTGTCGCCGGTGATGTAGAGACGCAGCGCCATTTTTCCGGAGCTGCCCTGGAAGTCGAGCATGCTGCCCATCACTGGCGGGATCATCAGGCGCAGGAGCCCGGGCGCATGTTTGCCGGGCATCGCGGCGAGACGTACCGTGGCGTCGCCTTTGACCACGCGCACGGCTTCCCAGGTGTCGAGCGCGATGGCGTGCTGAAACCCGAGCGCTTCGAGTGACGCGGCGGCGTGCTTCGTCGTGAGGATCGGCAGCGTCTTGTCGAGCCGTTCGCTGACGACGTGATCAAAATGATCGCCGTGCATGTGCGACAGGACGACGAAGTCGATCGGCGGCAGCGCTTCGAGCTGCATGGCCGGCTCGGTGAGCCGCTCGCTCTTGAGGCCGTAACCGAGATGGACGTGGTCCCCTTTGTGGAGAAAGTTGGGGTCGGTGAGGATGGTGAAACCGGCGTAGCGGATGATGACCGTGGCGGTGCCGACGAAGAAGATGCTGCCGCGGGTGAGGTCGGGTGGGGCGGTCGTGGCAGCGAGCGTCAGTGTCTTTTCGGCCATGGCGGTGACGCGGTGCGCGCTTTGTGCCCATATTGAAGGCGCTGAAAGCCACCGCTTTCGGACAGTGCCTACTCCCGTACAATCCCGCAGCCATGACACTCGACGAGCAACTCGAATATCTCGCCAAAGGCTCGGTGGATCTGCACGAGCGCGGCGACCTGAAAGCAAAGCTGCAGCGCGGCAAGCCGCTGACAGTCAAGGTCGGTTTCGATCCGACCGCTCCCGACATTCACCTCGGCCACACGGTGGTCATCCGTAAGATGCGCCACTTCCAGCAGCTCGGTCATCGCGTGATCTTCCTGATCGGCGATTTCACCGGGATGATCGGTGACCCGACCGGCAAGAAGGCGACGCGGCCGGCGCTGACGCGCGAGGAGATCGAGGCGAATGCCGAGACGTATAAGCGGCAGGTCTACAAGATCCTCGATCCGGTGAAGACTGAGGTCCGGTTCAACCGCGAATGGCTCGGCGAGCTCGGGTCGGACGGGATGATCAAGCTCGCCGCGAAATACACCCTCGCCCGGATTCTGGAGCGCGATGACTTTCGCAAGCGCTACGAAGCGCGGCAGCCGATCGCGCTGCACGAGCTGCTCTATCCGCTTGCCCAGGGATATGACTCGGTGGCGCTGAAAGCAGACGTCGAGCTGGGCGGGACCGATCAGCTTTTCAACCTGCTGGTCGGACGCGACCTGATGCGCGAGTACGGACTCGAGCCGCAGGTCGTACTGACGATGCCGCTGCTCGAAGGGCTGGACGGCGTCGAGAAGATGTCGAAGTCGCTCGGCAACTACATCGGCATCGATGAAGAGCCGCAGTCGATCTTCGGCAAGGTGATGTCGATCTCCGATGAGCTGATGTGGAAGTACTACACGCTCTGTACCGATCTGGCGCCGGCGGAAGTCACGACGTTGCGCGCCAGCGTGACCGCGGGCGAGCGGCATCCGATGGACGTCAAGCGCGAGCTGGCGAAGTCGATCATCCGCGACTTCCATGACGAGGAGGCGGCCAACCACGCGGAGGCCGAGTTCCGGCGGATCTTCAGCGAAAAACAGGCGCCGACGGAGATCGAGGAGAAGTCGTTTCCCGCCTCGGCCGAGCCGCAGATGCTGGCGAAGATCATCACCGCGGCGGGGCTGGCGGAGAGCAACAAAGACGCGCAGCGCCTGATCGCGCAGGGAGGCGTGCTGGTCGACGAGGTGAAGGTCGAATCGACGAAGCATGCGCTCGAGGCGACGGCCGGTCGCAGCTATCTGCTCAAAGTGGGCAAGCGTCGCTTCGCGAAGATCACCTTCGCCTAGGCCATGTGCGGCATCGCGGGGCTATGGTCGTTCGGCGGCGGAGACTCCGCCGAGCTGCGCGCGCGTGCCGCGAGCATGGCCGGACGGCTGCGCCATCGCGGGCCGGATGACGAGGGCGTGTTCGTCGACGGCGGTGTGGCGCTCGGCTTCCGGCGGCTGGCCATCATCGATCTGACCAGCGCCGGCGCGCAGCCGATGACCATCGGGCGTTACACGATCGTCTTCAACGGCGAGGTGTACAACGCGGAGCGGTTGCGGCGCGAGTTGCCCGCACGCGAATGGCGCGGGCATTCGGATACCGAGGTGATGCTCGCGTGTATCGAAGAGTGGGGGCTGGTTCGGGCAATCGAATCGTTCATCGGGATGTTCGCCTTCGCGTTGTGGGACGCCAAAGAGCGGCGGCTGACGCTCGTCCGCGACCGGATGGGGGTCAAGCCGCTGTACTACGCGCTCGACGCGCACGGACTGCAGTTCGCGTCGGAGCTGCACGCGCTCGACGTCGAGCGGCGTCTGGATCGCGGTGCGGTGGCGTTGTACGGGCGGTATGGCTACGTGCCGGCGCCATGGTCGATCTTCGAAGGCGTGCGCAAGTTGCCGCCGGGCTGTCTGCTGGAAGTGCACGCGGACGGACGCGCCGAGGTGCGCACGTGGTGGAGCGCCGCGCAGGTCGCGGAGCGGGCCGCGGCCAATCGCTTCCAGGGGACGGAACGGGAGGCGGTCGACCGGCTGGAGGAACTGCTCGCCGATGCAGTGCGGCTGCGGATGATCTCCGACGTGCCGCTGGGCGTTTTCTTCTCCGGCGGGATCGACTCCGGCGTCGTGGCGGCGCTGATGCAGCGCGAGGCGAGCGCGCCCGTACGGACGTTCACCATCGGCTTCGAGGATCGACGCTACGACGAGGCGCCGCTCGCGGCCGAGGCGGCAGCGCATCTCGGCACCGAACACACCGCGGCGTACATCAGCGCGCGAGAGACGCTGGAGCTGATCCCGCAACTCGGCAGATTGACCGACGAGCCGCTCGGCGATTCGTCGCTGGTGCCGATGTATCTCGTGTCGCGGATGGCGCGGCAGTCGGTGACGGTGGCGCTCTCCGGCGACGGCGGCGATGAGCTGTTCGCCGGCTATCACCGCCACTTTCTCGGCGCCCGCGTGCAGCGCCGCGTGGCCAGCGTCCCGCGCCTGATGCGCCCCGCCCTCGGACGTCTTCTGCGCAAGCGGGAGCGCTTTCGCGCCCTCGGCAATGCGCTGATGACCGACGATCCGCTGAAGCTCTTTCACGCGCAGGTGTCGCTCGGCCACGCGCTGATGAAGGGCGCCGTCCCGCCGGTGGCGCTGACCTCTCGCGAGGCGTGGCCGCGGCTCGACGACGCGACGGAGCTGATCCTCTGGCTCGACGCGGTCAGCTATCTGCCGGACGACATCCTCTTCAAAGTGGACCGCGCGTCGATGGCGGTCAGTCTGGAAGCGCGCGAGCCGCTGCTCGATCATCGCGTCGTCGAATTCGCCTGGTCGCTGCCGCTGTCGCTGAAGATCCGCAACGACCGCGGCAAGTACGTGCTGAAGGAAGTGCTGCGCCGTTATCTGCCGGACGCAATGGTCGATCGCGAGAAGCAGGGCTTCGGCTTACCGACCGCGGAGTGGCTGCGCGGACCGCTGCGCGAGTGGGCGGAATCGCTGATCGCGCGGGTCGAGCATTTCGAAGGTGTCGACGCGATGTGGCGCGCGCATCTGGCCGGCGAAGACCAACCGCTGCTCTGGCGCGTGCTGATGTTCCAGCAGTGGCTCGGCTGAAATGGCAGGGGGCAGACCCCTCTCGAGGCCTGCCCCCCGTCCGCTGCCAGCGGGGGCGGGTGGATCAGAGGAACTTCACGGGGATGATGAAGACTTCGTTGCTTGCGTCGGCGTGCGCCCGGATGCGGATCTCTCCGGTTTTGCCTTTGAGATCGCCGGCGGCGCCGATCATCAGCGTTCCCTGGAAGTCGACGAACTCGGCGTCGCTCGTGGAGGAGATGAGCGCGAGGCCGCCGCGGATCGGGACACCGAATTCCGTGTGCGCGATCACTTTGACGCTGGCGGGGAAGAGTGAGGTCACGATCTCGAGTGGGCGATCGAGAACGCCGTCGTTGTTCGCGTCGGGGATGTCGACGGTACCGTCTTCATCGATGTCGACGCCGTCGAAGATGAGGTCGAACTGCTCGCGGGTGCGGACGCCGGGGATGTACGTCGGGTCGCCGCTGCGGTCGATGGCGCTGCCGTAGACGAAGATCTTGCCGCTGTCGACGACCGCGCGGATCGTATCGCCATCCTCACGCGAAGCCCTGAAGAAGGTCTCCACACCGTTGTTGTACTGGATGTGCTCCCCGGCGGTGTAGGTGACGGTGCGCGAGGTGATGGCGCTGCCGTTCGCGCGGAGGAGATCCCAGGTGACACGCGACGCGGTGACGGAGAACAGGCCGAAGTTGAAGCGGGTGCGGGCGGCGCTCGTCGGCCCGGCGACGATCACCATGTCGCCTTCCATGGCCGCTTCGTCGACCGGGATGACCGGCACGTCCTGGCCGAGCTCGTCGCCGTTCGGCAGCACGTTATAGACACGGGCGGTAGCGGAGAGGCGGCGTGAGTTCTTGTCGTCCGCACTGAGGAGCAGCGCGCCCGTTCCTGCGATGTTTAGCCGGTGCTGCAGCTCGCTGTCGAGGCTGACGGTGTGGCTCGGCTCGACGCGCACGTGGTGATCGGGAGTGACGAAGCGTCCCTGATGGAGGCGCACCGCTACATTGATGTACTGCGTGCCCGAGGCGTGGAGCTTCAACTCGGTCTTCCACTGGCTGCCGTTCGCGCCAGGACCAGCGCCGACGCCAGGGACGACGTAAGTGGTGGCCTGCGCGGCGAGGGGCATGACAGCGACGGCCGCGGCAGCAATGATGTGTTTGAGCTTCATGGACTTTTTATTCTCCTTGGGGCGTCCGGCACCGGCTATTCGGTACGGTCGATTGCCAGACCATTGCCTGTATTACGCATGAGCGCGATGCAGCGTCCAGATGGGCCGGGAAGTTCGGGTAGACTGCGCGCCGCCATGCCGATCCCGCTACTCGATCTGAAACTGCAATACGCCACCATTCGTGAAGAAGCGCTCCGTGTGACCGAGGAGATTTACGAGTCGCAACTGTTCATCCTCGGCAAGCGCGTCGAAGAATTCGAGCGCGACTTCGCCACCTATTGCAACACGAAACACGCCATCGGCGTTTCATCGGGCACCGATGCGCTGCTCGAAGCGCTGATGGTGCTCGGTGTCGGGCCCGGTGACGATGTGATCGTGCCGGCGTATTCGTTCTTCGCCACCGCCGGCGTCGTCTCACGTCTGGGCGCGCAGCCGGTCTTCGTCGACATCGATCTCGAGGACTACAACCTCGATCCGGCGCTGATCGAGGAGAAGATCACCACCCGCACCAAGGCGATCATGCCGGTGCATCTCTACGGCCAGTCGGCTGCGATGGACGAAATCATGGCTGTCGCGGAACGGCACGGCATTGCCGTCGTCGAGGACGCCGCACAGGCGGTCGGCTGCGACTACAAAGGGCGGCGGATCGGCTCCATCGGCACGATGGGCTGCTTCTCGTTTTTCCCGTCGAAGAACCTCGGCGCGTTCGGCGATGCCGGTGCGATCACGGCGAACGATGACGAGCTCGCGCAGAAGCTGATCGACTTCCGCGTGCATGGCATGCGTCCCAAGTACTACCACCACTACGTCGGCGGCAACTTCCGCATCGACGCGCTGCAGGCAGCGATGCTCCACATCAAGCTGCCGCACCTCGAATCGTGGCACGAAGGCCGCCGCCGCAACGCCGCGCTCTACGCGCGGTTCTTCGCGGAGACTGACGCCGGCGAGCGCGTGGTGCTGCCGCGCGAGCTCGAAGGCCGCCGCCACATCTACAACCAGTACGTGGTCCGCTTCCCGGAAGGGGAGCAGGTGCGCGACCGGGTGATGAACCACCTGCGCGGCGCCGGCATCGGCTGCGAGGTGTACTACCCGCTGACGCTGCCGCAGCAGGCCTGCTTCGCGAGCGTCCCCGGTGCGAAAGGCCGCTACCCGAACTCGGATCTGGCGGCGCAGCAGACGCTGGCGATTCCGGTGTTTCCGGAGTTGAAAGAGGAGCAGGTGGCCGAGGTGGTGCGGGAGATCGTGCGCGGACTCGGCTAGCGACGGCGCTCGAGCGCTGTGACGCGGCGATCGAGTTTCTGATCGACCGCCATGACGCTCTCGGCTAGGAGCTGGATATCGGAGCGGACATCGGCAAAGCCTTCGTGCATTTCGTTGCGAAGGTCGGCGATTTCGCCGCGCAGCTCACCACGCAGCCCGGCGATTTCGCTCCGAAACTCACCGCGCAGCTCCGTCCGCGTTTCCTCGGCCGAGTGTTCGATCATCGTCCACGTCAGTTCGAACAGCTTCTTCACGTCATCGAACGCTTGACGAATGTCGTCTTCCATACCGAGGCGATCGTACCTCGGTGTTCCGGATTCGCCGAGGGCTCTACACCTGGTGGATCGTTTGCAGTCGAGCCAGGCAGATGATCCCCCTGCGCCACACGTCGCCGAGCACGCACGTCCCGTACGTGAACCGGACGCTCGTGGCGGCGAACTCGATCATCTTTCTCGCGCAGTTGTTCATGGGGCCGATGACGGAGCGGGTCATTCAGACGTTCGGGTACATCCCGGGGCGTCTCGCCGATCCGGCGGCGTTCGGATATGCGCCGTGGGAAGTGGCGGTCACGCTGGTGACGTCGCTCTTTCTGCACGGCGGCCTGGTGCATCTGCTCGGGAACCTGATCTACCTCTGGGTGTTCGGCGATGCGGTGGAGGATGTGCTCGGGCACACGCGCTTCTTCCTCTTCTATCTCGCGTGCGGGGCGGCGGGGAGTCTCGCGCACACGATGCTCTTTCCGCTCTCGAACGTCCCCTCCATCGGCGCGTCCGGCAGTATTGCGGGCCTCCTCGGCGCGTTTCTCGTGTTGCGGCCGCACGCGCGGATCGTGACGCTGTTTCCGCTGGTGGTTTACTGGGCGATGGCGGAGATTCCCGCGCTCGTATTTCTGCCGGTCTGGTTCGTGATGCAGTTCTTCAACGGATTCCTGTCGATCCAGGCGGCGCGCGGGACGCAGGAGGTGGCGGGCGTGGCCTGGTGGGCGCACGTCGGCGGGTTCGTCTTCGGCGCGCTGATCGCGGTGGCGTTCCGGGTCGCGGCTAACTTGCGGGGTTCGGCCGCGCGAGCCGCGAGAGCGGCGGCGCCGCGAGGCGTGGACCTCGATACGCACTGACCGGACCGAAGCGGCGTCCCTCTTCCCAATCGGCGCGCGCGGCGGCGATCTCCTCCGGCTGACGGGCCACGAAGTTCCACCACATCAGCACCGGCTCCGCGAACGGCTCTCCGCCGACGATCAGCATCCGCGCCTCTCCTTTCAACGCGATCGACGAACGCCCGCAGCCGAGGTAGTGCAGCGTGTTGAGCGAGAGCGGCTGGTTCTCGAACGACGCGTTGCCGGAGAGGAGGAAGATGCCGTGCTCCCGTTCCGGCCGCACGGGGAATTCGATCTCGTTGTGCAGGGTGAGATCGATGCCGACGGTGTCCGAGAACGTCTCCGCCGCGCAGTCATCGCCGAGGAACACCTGCGCGATCCCGCCGCGCAGCTCCATCCGCGGCACTTCGGCCACGTGCTGGAACGACGGCGCGACGTTGCGGTGCGCATCGGGCAATGCGACCCAGAGCTGTACGCCGTTGAGGCGGCCTTCGTTCGCGACCGGCGTCTCCTCGGCGTGCGCGATGCCGAGGCCGGCGGTCATCACGTTGACGGAGCCGGGTCGCGCGACCGCTTCGTATCCGAGGCTGTCGTGGTGCACCACTTCGCCCTCGAGCAGCCACGAGACGGTCTGCAGGCCGATGTGCGGATGCGGCGCGACGTCCATCGGTTTCTGATCGGTGAACGAAATCGGGCCGTAGCGGTCGAGGAAGCACCAGGGGCCGATCAGCCGCCGATGGCGGACCGGGAGGGCGCGCCAGATCGGCAGGTTGCCGAGGGCGGTCTCACGGCTGAGATAGGTCTCGAAGACCTCCCTGCGGTTCAGCGCGGCGCATTCTTCAGCGGCGATCAGCATCGCCGAAGGGTACCTCAGCCCAACTGGTCGTTACAAGGAATGATGTCTGTACGATCAGCGTTGTCCATGATTGAAAAGGAGAGAAAACCGATGGCAAAGACGACTTGGCAGATCGACGCAACCCATACGGCGGTCGAGTTCGCCGTGAAGCACATGATGTTCACCACCGTGCGCGGCCGTTTCAAGGACGTGAAGGGGACGATCGAAGTCGATGAGCAGAATCCGGACGGCTCGGTGGTCAACGTCGAGATCGCCGCGGCGAGCATCGACACCGGCGTCAGCGACCGCGATGTGCACCTCCGCTCGGCGGACTTTCTCGACGTGGAAAATCATCCGACCATCACCTTCCGCAGCAAGCGGGTGAAAGGGGCGGCGAAGCAGGAAGGCGACCGGTTCAAGCTGGCCGGCGACCTGACCATCCGCGGCACGACCATCGAAGTGACGCTCGACGCCACGTTCGAAGGAACGGGTAAGGACCCGTGGGGCGGCATCCGCGCCGGCTCGCGAGCGACCGGCAGCCTCGATCGCCGCAACTGGGGCCTGAAGTGGAACCAGGCGCTCGAGGCCGGCGGCATCCTCGTCGCGAACGAGGTGCGCATCGAAGTCGAAGTGCAGGCAGTCAAGCAGTAAAGACCCGTTCACAGATCCAGGGGGAGGCACCATGATCGCTGTTCGCAAATCGAAAGACCGCGGCGTCGGCCGGCATGGCTGGCTGACCACGCACCACTCGTTCTCGTTCGCGAATTACTACGACCCGACGCAGATGGGCTTCCGTACGCTGCGCGTGATCAATGAAGACACGGTCGCGCCGGGCCGCGGATTCGGGGCGCACCGCCACGAGGACATGGAGATCATCTCCATCGTCATGGACGGTGCACTCGCACACCGCGACAGCACCGGCGGCGACGGGGTCCTGCGGCGCGGAGAAGTGCAGCGGATGAGCGCCGGCAGCGGCGTGGTGCACTCGGAGTTCAACGGCTCGCAGACCGAAGCGGTCAACTTCTTTCAGATCTGGATCCTCCCGGAGGAGGAGAGCATCACTCCCGGCTACGAGCAGAAGCTGTTTCCCGATGACGAGCGCACCAATCGTCTGCGCCTCGTGGCCGCTCCCGGCTCGCCCGACGGCGCGCTGAACATCCATCAGGATGCCCGCGTCTACGTGTCGATCCTCGAAGAGGGTCGGGAAGTGGAGCACGACCTCGCACCGGGCCGCGGCGCCTGGCTGCAGGTCGCTCGCGGGAAGGTCACGCTCAACGGCACGACCCTCGAGGCGGGCGACGGCGCGGCGATCGAGGAGGAGACGAAGCTCCGGATCGCGGCGCAGGGTGCGTCCGAAGTGTTGCTGTTCGATCTCGCGTAACGGGAGGCGTGATGACATCGGTCCGCTAAGATGTCGGGCGGCCGATGATCATCACGCGCAGTCCTCTCCGGATCACCCTCGGCGGCGGCGGTACCGATCTGCCGTCGTACTACGAACGCTTCGGCGGCTTTCTCATCGCGGCGGCAATCGACCGGTACGTTTACGTGACGGTCAATCGCCCGTTCCTCGAAGGGATCTTCCTCAAGTACTCGCGGCTCGAGAGCGCGAAGCACGTCGACGAGGTCGAGCATCCGATCATCCGCGAGGCGTTGCGCCTGATGCGCCTGCGCACGCCGCAGATCGAGATCACCACCCTCGCCGATCTCCCCGCCGGCACCGGCCTCGGATCGTCCGGATCGTTCAGCACCGCCCTGCTGAAGGCGCTGTACGCGCACCGGCGGCGATTGCTGCACGCGAGCGAAGTCGCGCGCCTGGCGTGTGAGATCGAGATCGAGAAGCTCGGCGAGCCGATCGGCAAGCAGGACCCCTACATCGCCGCGTATGGCGGCATCACGGTCTTCGACTTTCATCCCGACGGGAGCGTCGACGCGCGCCCGCTGCCGGTCTCGATGGAGACGATCTACGACCTCGAAGACAACCTGCTGCTGTTCTTCACCGGGTTGTCGCGCAGCGCGGGGAGCATCCTCGCCGACCAGAAACAGCGCTCCGAGGCGATGGATGAACGGATGCTGGAGAACCTGCATTACGTGAAAGAGCTCGGGTTTCGCAGCCAGCGCGCGCTGGAAGCGGGACGCTGCGATGAATTCGGCGCGCTGATGCACGAGCATTGGGAGCACAAGAAGCGACGCTCGCACGGGATGACCAATCCGCGGATTGACGAGTGGTACGAACTGGGGCTCGCGCACGGCGCGCTCGGCGGGAAGCTGGTCGGCGCGGGCGGGGGGGGATTTCTGCTGTTCTATACCGAAGACCGCGCGCGCCTGCGCAAGGCGATGGCGCACGCCGGGCTGGAAGAAGTGCGATTCCGCTTCGACTTCGAAGGCACCAAGGTGCTGCTGACATGAGCACGTACACACGACAGCATCTGGCCGAGGCGGCGGAAATTCTCGGACGCTTCGACGTCGAGGCCATCGAGCGCGTCGCGACGCTGCTCGCCGGGACGCGGCAGCGCGGCGGCCGGCTGTTTCTCCTCGGCGTGGGCGGCAGTGCGGCGAACTGCTCGCACGCCGTGAACGACTTCCGCAAGATCTGCGGCTTCGAGGCCTACGCCCCCACCGACAACGTGGCGGAGCTCACCGCGCGCACGAACGACGAAGGATGGGCCTCGGTCTTCGTCGAATGGCTGAAAGTGAGCCGCCTGAAGAAAGAGGACGCGGTCTTCGTCTTCTCCGTCGGCGGCGGCAACGTCGAGAAGAACGTCAGTCCGAATCTCGTCAGCGCGCTGCAGTACGCGAAGGAGATCGGCGCGACGATCGTCGGCATCGTCGGGCGCGACGGCGGTTACACAGCTCAGGTCGCGGATGCCTGCGTGCTCGTGCCGGTGGTCAACACGAGCACCATCACCCCGCATACGGAGGCCTTCCAGGCGGTGGTCTGGCACCTTCTCGTCTCCCACCCCGCGCTGAAGGTGGCGGAGACGAAGTGGGAATCGACGAAATGACGCGCGCGGTGTTTCTCGATCGCGACGGGGTGCTCAATGACGCGATCGTGCGCCAGGGCAAGCCGTATCCGCCGTCGCTGGATGAGCTGCGCATCGCCGACGGCGCACCCGCGGCGCTGACACGCCTGCGCGAGGCGGGCTATCGCCTGATCGTCGTCACCAACCAGCCCGACGTCGCGCGTGGGACGACGACCCGTGCCGCAATCGAGGCCATTCACGACGCGCTCGCCGCGGAGATGCCGGTCGACGAGTTCCTGGTCTGCGAGCATGACGGCGACTCGTGCGATTGCCGCAAACCAAAGCCGGGGGCGCTGCTCGCGGCGGCGAGCCAGTACGGCCTCGATCTGAAGCGCTCGTTCCTGATCGGCGATCGCTGGCGCGACGTCGAGGCCGCGCAGCGCGCCGGCTGTACCGCGCTCTTCATCGATCGCGGCTATGACGAACCGCAACCAACAGAACCGTTCGTGCGCGTCGCGAGCATCACCGAAGCGGCCGACTGGATCCTCAGCAAAGGCGTCGTGCAGAACCTCGGCGTGAAGCTCTTCGCCGACGGCGCCGACAAGGCGGGGATGCTGGAGATGTACGCGAACCCGCTCATCCAGGGCTTCACCACCAATCCGACGCTCATGCGCAAAGCGGGCGTCACCGACTACCGCACCTTCGCGCGCGAGATCGTGGCGGCCATCCCCGACCGGCCGATCTCCTTCGAAGTGTTCGCCGACGACTTCGAGGAGATGGCCCGGCAGGCCCGCGAGATCGCCACGTGGGGAGCGAACGTGTACGTGAAGATTCCGGTCACGAACACCAGGCGCGAGCCGTCGTACGAGCTGGTGCGGCGCCTCTCCGCCGAGGGGATGCAGCTCAACGTGACCGCGCTGCTGACGCTCGTGCAGGTGCGCGAAGTGGTCGATGCGCTGCGCAGCGGCGCCGCGGCGTACGTCTCCGTCTTCGCCGGCCGCATCGCCGACACCGGACGCGATCCCGTTCCGATGATGTCGGCCGCCCTGGAGATGCTGCAGCTCGCGCCGCGGGCCGAGTTGATCTGGGCCAGTCCGCGCGAGCTGCTCAACGTCTTTCAGGCCGACGCCATCGGCTGCCACATCATCACCGCCACCAACGACATCCTCAAGAAGCTGTCGCTGGTGGGCCGCGATCTGGCCGACTACTCGCTCGACACGGTGCAGATGTTCTTCGACGACGGCCGCAAAGCGGGCTACAAGCTCTAGCGGAACGGAGCTAGCCGGTGGTCGATCCCGCCGCGGTCGCGGCCAGCGACTCCTCCGCCAGCTCCTCCTCCTCTGCGCGCACTTTGGAGTGCACGAGGCAGAGCGCCACCGTCACCGGCAGTGTCAGGAGCAGCAGGAGGAAACCGATGCCGAGCAGACGGCTGACGTTGGAGCCGCGCTCGATCGTGGTCGTGGAGACGCCGGTCAGGCTGTAGAGCTGCGTCGACGGATTGAGCGTTGCGGACAGCACGCGATGCAGCTCGTTCACGTTCGTGATCAGCTGCCGCACTTCCTTACGGCTCTGCTCGATCTGTTCGCGGACCGATTGCGCCGCGGCGGTGTTGGACGGTGCGGTGCCGATCGAGCGCAGCAGCGCCTCGTCGTACGCGACGGCGTTTTCCGCCGGGATCACGTACTCGGCGGCCATGCGCAGCTCGCTGATCATGCTCTGCCGGTACTCGATGTCGGTGGACTGATTGGCCAGGGCCACCAGCCGGTCGAGGAAGCCCTCGGAAATGACCGGCGATACGTTTCCGACCGACGGGCTGATGTTGCTGGACGGCTGCTGCCCGCTGGGCGGAACGAGATCGTTCGGGCTCGCGCCGTTCTGCATCGCGTACGCGTTGATGGCCTGACGGACCGCCTCCACCGACTGGCGGCGGGCGGCCAGGACACGCTGATCGTAGGCCAGCTGCGCTTCCATGAAGCGGCGCGCCGCGCCGGGGTCGTTGACCGAGGCGATGGTGACGAGCGGCTCCAGCCGGAACCGGATGATCTCCTCGAGACGGGTGCGGATCTCCTCGATCGACAGCGCGCCGTTCGGGGTGCGGGCCAGCTCGGCGCCGGCCACCCGATCGAGGTCGTTCAGATCGTTGATGACCCGGACGATCTTGAGGCGCAGTACGTGGATGGCGGCCAGCGGCTCGCTCTGCTCGAGAGCGGTCGGATTCACCACGTCGGGAGAAAGGACGGAAATGCGGTGCTGGGTGACGCGCTGTTCGCGCACGGCGCGGTTCGACCATGCGGCCAGCACGTCCGACAGCACTTTCCGCACGACCACTTCCGGCATCTCGCGGCTCTGCGAGAGGCGGACGAACTGGATGGCCAGGTCGCCCTTCGAGAGGCTGGCGCGCTTCGACTCGAACTCCGTGACGATGCGGTCGCGGTCCACCGGCGTCAGTTTCGGGTCGGCCAGGCGCGAGCGGTATTCGGAGAGGACCCGCTCGTACTCGGGGTTGGACTCGGCGATGAAGAGCGAGCGGGTGAAGACCGGGAACGAGATGAAGCGCTGCAGCTCGTTGTCGTTGTAGACACGGAGGAGCACCGGCGTGGTGAGGATCTCGGCGGGGGAGAACTTGACGCCGTTCGGGTATTCGCCGCTCTGCGCCCCCTTGAACTCGAGGCGGAACATCTGGGTGGTCACGCGCTGCGAGGGCGTCATCAGGTACTTCGCGGTGGCGAAGATCGCGTAACCGACGGCCACGGCTGCCAAGGTCAGAAGGATGGTCGGGACATACCCGCGCAAGGTATGGATGATGCGCGCGACCGAGATCGACGGCTCGTCGAGCTCGGAAGCGTAGCTGTACTCACGCTCACCAGAAGAGTGTTTCATCAGGGCCTCTGCGGCAGAGGATTGACCGATCGTCGAACGTGAGTCAAGCATCACGCGGTATTACGGCACAGACCGCCGAAGCGTTGGCCGCGATCCTCGGGAGGGCGCGTTGCGTTGCGGGGCCACCTGTGCTTCAATCCCGCGCCGTTCGCGCGCCTGAGGCGTTCCGGATTTCCAACGCATGATTCTCGTCACCGGCGCGGCCGGCTTCATCGGCTATCACACCACTCAGCGACTGCTCGGTCGCGGGGACGAAGTCGTCGGCCTCGACAACCTCAATCCTTATTACGACCCGACCCTCAAGCAGGCGCGGCTGGCCAACCTCCGCGCGCACGATCGCTTCCATTTCGTCGAGGCCGACCTGCAGGATCGCGCCGCGATCGATCGCCTTTTCGCCGAGTACCAGCCGCGGCGCGTCATTCACCTGGCCGCGCAGGCGGGGGTGCGCTACTCGCTCGAGAACCCACACGCCTACACCGAGAGCAACGTCACCGGCTTCCTGAACATCCTCGAGGCCTGCCGTCACAACCGGATCGAGCATCTCGTCTACGCCTCGACCAGCTCCGTCTACGGCCTGAATGAGACGCAGCCGTTCTCCGAGCATCACGGCGTCAACCATCCGATCACTCTCTACGCCGCCACCAAGAAGGCCAACGAGCTGATGGCGCACACCTACGCCCACCTCTTCGGCCTCCCGACCACCGGTCTGCGCTTCTTCACGGTGTACGGACCGTGGGGCCGTCCCGACATGGCCCTCTTCCGCTTCACGAAAGGGATCCTGGCCGGCGAGCCGATCCCGGTCTACAACGAAGGGCGGATGGTCCGCGACTTCACCTACGTCGACGACATCGTCGAGGGGGTGGTGCGGGTCAGCGACCGCATCGCGCGGCCGAACGGCGAGTGGGACCCGAAGCATCCCGATCCCGCCACCAGCCGGGCGCCGTACCGCGTCTACAACATCGGCAACAGCCGGCCTGTGCCGCTGCTCGACTACATTTCGGTGCTCGAACGTTGTCTGGGAAAGAAGGCGCAGCTCGATCTGTTGCCGATGCAGCCCGGTGACGTCCCGGCCACGCAGGCCGACGTCTCCGAGCTCGAAGAGGCGGTCGGTTTCCGCCCGCGCATCACGGTCGACGAAGGGGTGGCAAAGTTCGTCGACTGGTATCTCGACTATTACGGCGTTCGGGGAACGGCATGACCCTCACGGAGACCACGGCAGACACGCTCGCGGCGCTGCTCGGCAAGATCGAAGCAAGGACGGCGCGGGTCGGTGTGATCGGTCTCGGCTACGTCGGCCTGCCGCTCGTGCTGCTGTTCGAGGAAGCAGGCTTCGGGGTGATCGGCTTCGACGTCGACGCGAAGAAGGCCGAGGCGCTGACCCGAGGCGAGTCGTACATCCGCCACATCGGCGTCGATCGCGTGAAGCGCGCCTTCGAACGGCGCGCCGCGGCCACGACCGAGTTCGATCGCCTGGCCGAGTGCGACGCCATCATCGTCTGCGTCCCGACTCCGCTCGGCCGCCACCGCGAGCCCGACCTCAAGTACATCCGTATCACCGCCGAGACGATCGCGAAGGTGCTCCGTCCCGGACAGATTGTGGCCCTCGAATCAACCACCTATCCGGGCACCACCCGCGAGGAGCTGCTGACCCGCTTCGAGGCCACCGGCCTCCATTGCGGCAGCGATTACTTCCTCGCCTTCTCGCCGGAGCGCGAAGATCCGGGCAACGAGCACTTCAATACCCGCAACATCCCGAAGGTCGTCGGTGGCATCGACGAGCCCTCGCTGCGCGCCGCCACCGCGCTCTACTCCGCGGTCATCGATCGGGTCGTGCCGGTGCGTACGGCCGAGGTGGCCGAATCGGCCAAGCTGCTCGAGAACATCTTCCGCGCGGTCAACATCGCCCTCGTCAACGAGATGAAGGTGGTCTTCGATCGCATGGGCATCAACGTCTGGGAAGTGATCGAGGCGGCCAAGACCAAGCCGTTCGGCTTCATGCCCTTCTATCCCGGCCCGGGGCTCGGCGGGCACTGCATCCCGCTCGACCCCTTCTATCTCACCTGGAAGGCGGCCGAGTACGGCGTCTGGGCGCGCTTCATCGAGCTGGCCGGCGAGGTCAACACCGGCATGCCGCGCTACGTCGTGCAGAAGGTCGTCGACGCCGTCAACGCGCAGGGGAAGAGCATCGTCGGTGCGACGGTGCTGATCCTCGGTCTCTCCTACAAGCCCGACATCGACGACGACCGCGAGTCGCCGTCGTTCGAGCTGATCGAGCTGCTCGAAGAGCGCGGCGCCGCCGTCTCCTACTGCGACCCGTACGTCCCGGTCTCGCGCCCCGGCCGCAAGCACGCCATCGACTACACCTCGGTGCCGTGCACCGCCGACGAATTCGCCAATTACGACGCGGTGGTCGTCTCGACCCCGCATACTCCATTCAAGGATCAGAGCCTCTACGCGCGGACGAAGCTGGTCATCGACACGCGCAACATCGTCAGCGACGCCCCCGTGGTCGTCCGCGCCTGATCCCACCGAGGTCCCGATGGCATCCCGCAAGAAAGCACTGATCACAGGCATCACCGGACAGGACGGCTCCTATCTCGCCGAACTGCTGCTGGAGAAGAACTACGAGGTCCACGGCATCATCCGCCGCTCCTCCTCCTTCAACACCCAGCGCATCGACCAGATCTACCAGGACCCGCAGGAAGCGGACCGCCGGATGATCCTCCACTACGGCGACCTCAATGACGCGTCGTCGCTCAACCGCGTGCTGCGCGTGGTCAATCCGGACGAGATCTACAACCTCGGCGCGCAGAGCCACGTCAAAGTCTCGTTCGATACGCCGGAGTACACCGGCGAGGTGACCGGCCTCGGCGCCGCGCGTCTGCTCGAAGCGATCCGCGAGCTCGACATCCGCCCCCGTCTCTACCAGGCCTCCTCGTCCGAGATGTTCGGTCAGGTGCTGGAGACGCCGCAGCGCGAGACCACCCCGTTCTATCCGCGCAGCCCGTACGGCGTCGCCAAGGTCTACGCCTTCTGGATGACCGTCAACTACCGCGAGGCCTACGGTCTCTACGCGGTGAACGGCATCCTCTTCAATCACGAGTCGCCGCGGCGCGGCGAGACCTTCGTCTCGCGCAAGATCACCCGCGCCGTCGGACGCATCAAGCACGGCCTGCAGGCGACGGTCTACCTCGGCAACCTCGACGCGAAGCGCGACTGGGGCTATGCCCGCGACTACGTCGAGGCGATGTGGCGCATGCTCCAGCAGGACCAGCCGGACGATTACGTCATCGCCACCGGCGAGACGCACACCGTCCGCGAGTTCTGCGAGCTCGCCTTCCGCCGGGTCGGCATGGAGCTGGAGTGGCAGGGGAGCGGGTTCGAGGAGAAGGGGATCGACCAGGCCTCGGGCAAGACGGTGGTGGCCATCGATCCGCGGTATCTCCGCCCGACCGAGGTCGAGCTGCTGCTCGGCGATGCCACCAAGGCCAGAACGAAGCTCGGCTGGACTCCCGCCACCTCCTTCCCGCAACTGGTCGACATGATGGTCGACGCCGACGTGGCGCTGGCTGCCGACGAGGCGTATCTCTCGAAACGCTGATGGAGAGAGAGAGCCGCATCTACGTCGCGGGGCACCGCGGTCTGGTCGGTTCCGGCATCGTCCGGAAGCTGACAGCCGAAGGCTTCACGAACGTGATCACCCGCCCGCGGACGGAGCTCGACCTCGGCGACCAGCGGGCCGTGCGTGACTTCTTTGCGCAGGAACAGATCGAGTACGCGATCATCGCCGCGGCGCGCGTCGGCGGCATCTACGCGAACGCCACCCGCCGCACCGACTTTCTGTACGAGAACGCGGTACTGGCGATGAACGTCATCCACGCGGCGGCCGCGCACGGCGTGAAGAAGCTGCTCTTCCTCGGCAGCTCCTGCATCTACCCCAAGCTCGCGCCGCAGCCGATCACCGAGGACGCCCTGCTGACCGGGCCGCTCGAACCGACCAACGAAGCGTACGCCTTGGCCAAGATCGCGGGGCTCAAGCTCTGCGAGTACTACTTCCGCGACCATGGCAAACACTTCATCTCCGCCATGCCGACCAACCTGTATGGCCCGGGCGACAACTTCGACCCCACCGGCTCGCACGTCGTGCCGGGACTGATGCGCCGCTTCCACGAGGCGGTGGTCACCGGCGCGAAGGAAGTCACGGTGTGGGGGAGCGGCAAGCCGCGGCGGGAGTTCCTGCACGTCGACGACCTCGCCGATGCCTTGTTCCTGCTGATGGAGAGCTACGAGGACCCGCAGTTCCTGAACGTCGGCACCGCGAGCGACCTCACCATCGCCGAGCTCGCCCAGCTCATCGCCGACAGCGTCGGCTTCCAGGGCCGGATCGTCTACGACGCCTCCAAGCCGGACGGCACCCCACGCAAGCTGCTGGACGTCTCCCGGATCGAAGCGCTGGGATGGAAAGCGCGCATTTCGCTGGCCGATGGCCTGCGCGAGACCTACCGCTGGGCCCTCGAGAGCGGAACGCTGACGCGCTGAGGGTTGTCAGGGGGGACGCCGTGTGTTGTGTGGGCTTTTGGCCCCCCGAGTGAGTGGTGTGGATAGCACCCGCGCTGCGATCGATACCACCGGCGCTGATATTGATGTCCTCGGGCGAGGACACGGTCGCGCCGATTTCGAGATCCGCGGCCCGACTCTAATGCCGCGTCGCGCGCCGCTTGTCGGCTTTCATGTAAACCACCATGTTCGCGCCGTGGGAGGTGAGCAACCCCGGGAACTGGCCGTCGGCCAGTGAATCGAAGCGGGCTGTCGCCTGCGCGAGGCTATCGAAGAGCTCGCAGGCGAACGGCTCCTCCGGGTCGATGTAGACCGATCCGGCCTCGACTCGCCGCAGCACGAGCCACGGGTACTTTTCGCACTTTGACGGGACGGCGATGACGTTTCCGTTGCCGTCCGCCTCCACCAGGGCCATCAGCGCGCAGTTCCACGTCTCGCAGCTGGAGATCACCCAGGTGTAGCTGATCGGGTTCGTCACGCGCGGTTCTTCGGCGTGCAGCGCGAGGGGGAGCAGAAGCGCGAAAACGAAGGCGGAGAGCGTCTTCATGCCCCCCACGGCCCTGAAAAGTACGTGCCAGCGAGCTGCAAATAACCCGGCTTGGTTCTTGCGACCCGCACCCTCAACGAATGGAGGGTTCATGACCAGGATTCGCCTTTTCGCCGTGATGATGTTGAGCCTCGTGGCGGCCACGGCCGGCGCGACGAGCTTCATCGTCCCGACGGATGAAGAGCTGGCCGCGAAGTCGCCGGCCATTGTGATCGGTTCGGTTGAAGGCTCGGCCGTACGCCGCACCGCCACATCGATCGAAACCGTGTACACCATTCGCGTGCAGAGGACACTCAAGGGCCTTCCGCGCAGCGAGCAGACCATCACCGTCGCCTCACCGGGCGGCTTCATCCGCGGAGTGGGCGGCGTCGTCGTGCCGGGCGCGGCGCACTTTCGGCAGAACGAGCGGGTTCTGCTGTTCCTTCGTCCTGACAATCGAGAAGGGGGAGAGGGCCGCTTCCAGGTCACCGACATGACCCTCGGCAAGTTCCGCTTCGCGAACGCCTTCGGCGGCCAGCGGCTCCTCGTCCGCGACATGGAAGATGCCACCGGCTGGGACCAGCAGGGGATGCCGCACCAGGAGCAGTTCCGCCGCGAGGACGAGTTCCTGCGCGCGCTCGAGGAGCACATCCACGCCCGCCGTCCGCTCGCCTCGCGCGGCAATGACTACCTGGTCGAATCGTCGGCCGTCGAGCTGATTGACGAAGAGCCGCGCCTGCAGTCGCAGGCCGAAATGATCACCAACGCTCCCGCCTTTCCGCCGAAGACCTACACCGACAACGTCTCCGACGGCACGCAGTACCAGGGCATCCGCTGGTCGACCATGGCCTCGGGCGTGCGCTACTACAAGCGCGCCGACCAGAACATCAGCGGGGCGGCCGACGGCGGCGTCGGCGCGATCCAGAGCGGCCTGGCCGCCTGGACCAACGAGTGCGGCTCGCTGATCAACCTGATCTACGGCGGCACGACCACAACCGTATCGGCCAACTTCGACGGCGTCAACGTCGTCGAGTACAACGACCCGCAGAACCGCATCAGCGGCTCCTGGACCGGCGCCGGCACGGTCGGCATCACCTTCCTCTCCTTCACCGCCGAGCACACCTTCGCCGGCGAACAGTGGTGGAGCATCACCGACGCCGACGTCGTCTTCCAGAACGGCTACCCCGCCACGCACGCCGCCTTCGCCGCGGCCATGACCCACGAGCTCGGCCACTCCATCGGCTGGCGCCACTCCAACGAGCACTACATCAAGCCGGGCGCCTGCAACCCGGGCGTCGAGGAGTGCTCGACGAACGCCATCATGAACTCGCAGGCCATCGCCTCCCTCGGCTACAACCTGCAGACGTGGGACATCAACGCCGCGCAGGCCGTCTATCCGGGCGGCACCTGCGGCACGCCGCCGCCTCCGCCGACCGGCGCCGATGCGGCGCACGACTTCAACGGCGACGGCCGCTCCGACCTGCTCTGGCGGCACGGCACGGCGGGCAGCAACTCGGTCTGGCTGATGAACGGCGCGTCGACGATCACCTCCGCCGCCATCTCCGCGCTGGCCACCGGCTGGAACGTGCGCGGGGTCGACGACTTCAACGGCGACCTCCGCGACGACATCCTCTGGCGCAACGACTCGACCGGTGAGACGGCGCTCTGGTTCATGAACGGCACCGCCATCGCCAGCTCGACCTTCCTCACCGCCGTCGCTCCCGCGTACCGGGTCGAGGGGGTGGGCGACTTCAACAACGACGGACGGGCCGACATCCTCTGGCGGCACACTGGCACCAACGCCACGGTGGTCTGGCTGATGAACGGGGCGACCATCGTCTCGTCCGCGACCATTGCCGTTCCGCCGTCGGAGTGGGTGATCCAGGGCGTCGGTGACTTCGACGGCGACGGCAACACCGACATCCTCTGGCGCAGCACGCGGACCTCGCAGGCGGTGGTCTGGCGGATGAGCGGCACCACTATTCTGTCGAACAACTACATCGCCAGTCCGAACGCCAGCTGGGTGGTCAACGGCGTCGGCGACTTCAACACCGACGGCAAGGCCGACATCCTCTGGCGGAACGTCTCGACGCTGCAGGTCGTGGTCTGGTTCATGAACGGGACGACCCTGCTCAGCTCCGCCTACGTCGCCAACTCCCCTCCGGCGAACTGGCAGGTGCAGTCGGTCGGCGATTTCAACGGCGATCTGCGGACCGACATCTTCTGGCGGAACACCACCACCGGGGAGAACGTGATCTGGCTGATGAACGGGGCCACGATCACCTCGAGCGGGAACGTGACACCGATCGGTGACCAGAACTGGC
The DNA here is from genome assembly GCA_036398925.1 of Thermoanaerobaculia bacterium. Classification (GTDB taxonomy): domain Bacteria; phylum Acidobacteriota; class Thermoanaerobaculia; order Gp7-AA8; family Gp7-AA8; genus DASWOB01. Next base: position 45,004 of record DASWOB010000050.1, on the reverse strand, counting down.
GCGTGGTAGCATAGCGTTCACCGGGGCGTGCGCTTTTCGTCGGCGCGCGCCTCCATTCGCTCCAATCACCACCAGTTCAAACGATGACACTTTTTCGTTCGATCCTGTCAGGGATCGTGTCCGCAGTTCTCATGGCCGCGGTAACGATTCCGGCGGCGGCGCAACTGTCTCCGGCCAGGCTCAATCTCAAACCGGGCGAGCAGTATCGTCTGCGTATCCGAGGCCTCGTCGTCCGCTGGACCACCGACAACCCCGCCGCCGCCCACGTCGACGAAAAAGGGATCGTCTACGCGCGCGGCAGCGCCTTCGGCGGGTCGGCGGTCATCACGGCCGAACTGGTCAACGGCCGCCGCGCCCACACCCAGGTGATCGTCGAGCCGTACCTCGCGCTGGTCGACCGGTGGTATCTGCGGGTCAAGACCGCCGCCGACGTCGATCGCCTGCGCAACCAGCTGATCGAGACCATCTGGAAAGAGGAGGGGATGTCGACCTCCCGCATGCCCGACCTCATCGAGCCGGCCGGCGACTCGCGCCTTCCGGTGAGCGGCGCGGCGCTCATGGAGCGGCTGACGGTGCAGATGGAGCACGGCGTCACCTCCACGTCCTATCTCTTCAGCCCCGAAAAGCCGAATGGAAAGCTGCTCATCTACTGTGATGGCCACAGCGGCCCTCTCGAGAACGGTTTCCCGGCCGGCTTCCTCCCGCAGGCCGGCTACTTCGTGGAGCGCGGCTACACGGTCCTGGTGGTCTCGATGCCGCTGTACGGCACCAACCGCACGCCGATCCTCTCCCTCTACGGCGGCCCGAAAGTCCGGCTGACGCATCACGACCAGCTGTGGCAGCTCGAGAGCGAGACCCTCTCGCCGCTCAAGTTCTTCTTCGAGCCGATCCTCCGTTGCATCAACTATCTGGAGCAGGAGCGCCAGCTCTCGCCGGTGGGGCTGTATGGCCACTCGGGCGGCGGCTGGATGACGGTGGTCTACGCGGCGATCGACCAGCGCATCCAGCGCAGCTTTTCCGCGGCCGGATCGTATCCGCTGACGTTCCGCCCCGAGGGGCTCGGCGACTACGAACAGTTCGCGCCGGAGATCTTCAACTTCCTCGACTACACCGACCTCTACGTCATGGGCGCCTACCCGGCCGGCCGGGTGCAGGTGAACATCTACACGTGGAAAGATCCGTGTTGCATGAAAGCGGGGGAGGCGTACCGGTGGGAGCCGGAGGTGAAGGCGGTTCTCGCGGAGATCGGCGGCGGACGCCACGACAACTGCGTCGATACGAGCACCCAGCAGCACGAGCTGACTCCCGCCGCGATGAGTTGGATTTACGCCGAGCTCGAGCGCGCCGACTGACCGTTCAACGTTTGTTGACGGGGCGGTGAAACGCTTTTGTGCGCCGGATCACTACTCCACGGTGACAGAACGCGTTACCGTGTGAGGGTCCGAATGACGGCGCCCCTTTGCAATTTGTGAGTCCGCGAAGGCGTTCGCCGTTGGGTCCGTCCAGTCCAACAAGTCGAGGGAGTTTCCTATGAAGACGTGGTCGCGTGTTTGGTTCGCGATGTTGCTGCTGCTGTTTCCGGTGTCCGGCGCCTTCGCCGGCATGGCACACCGGGTTGATTCCGATGCGTTCCGCCCGCTCAACGAGCCTCGGGCGAAGGGCGCTCGCCTCAGTGTCGACGTCTTCCTCGGCGAACAGCCGCTGACGCTCGAGCTGGAGCGCTTCGAGGTCTTCAACCCCGACGCCGAGATCCGGGTCTACGGCGACAACGACAAAGTCATCGAGCGTCTCGCCCCGCCCGCGCAGCAGTACTACCGCGGCTATCTGGCCAACGACCCCGACTCGATGGTCTTCCTCTCCGCCGCGAACGGCCGTTACGAGGGCCTCATCCTCACCGAGAAGCGCCGCTACGAGATCACCTCGGCGCCGCGCTCGCGCGTCGGCACGAATGCCGTCCGCCCCGGTGAGGCCGACATCTTCGTGATGGAGTCGCCGCTCGACGAAGACTTCTCCGGTCTGGACGGCTTCACCTGCGACGTCGAAAAAACTAACCGGGCCATGGGCAAGTTCGGCGGCCTGCTCAAGTCACTCGACAAGAACCAGCAGACCGACGGGGCGCTCTCCGCGAGCGCGAACACGGCGTGGCAGCTCAATCTAGCTCTCGAAACGGACTACGAACTGTACGTGAATGCCGGCAGCAACGCGACGAACGTCAACACCTTCATCGGCAACCTCGTGGCCGCCGCGTCAGTCATCTATAAGCGCGACCTGAAAACGGAACTCTTTGTGTCGCACCTGGGTGTGCACACCACCGTCAGCGATCCTTTCACCATGGTGCCGGGTAACCCGATGGACGCCCTTCTCGAACTCGGCGACCGCTGGGCCAACGTCAATACGCGTCCGTTCTCCGGCGCGCGGTCCTCGACCATCCTCATCAGCGGAAAGTCGCAGCAGGCCGGCATCGCCTGGGTCGGCACCATCTGCGAGCCTGACTTTGCGTACAACGGTCACTTCGGCGGCGCCTACGCCTACTGCGGCGGCATCGACCCGCCGGAGGGCAACACCGTCCCGAACCCGGAGGCGAATCCGAACAACGTCGCCCCCTCCACGAACTACTGGCCGCTCCTGCAGTTCACCCACGAGCTCGGCCACAACGTCGGCAGCAATCACACCCACTGCACCACCCTCAGCGCGCAGGACCAGGCCACCTACGGCCGCACCTTCGTGGACCAGTGCTACAACGGCGAAGCGGCGAACCCCAACGTCACCTGCTCCGGCCTGCCGCAGACGATCCCCGCCGAAAAGGGAACGATCATGAGCTACTGCCATCTCAACGGCGCCTCGCAGACCCGCTTCATCTTCGGCAAGACCGGTGAGGCGAGTGCGATGATGCTCCCGATGATGCAGGGTTTTATTTCCGGTAAAACACCGACCCTGTCGCTGATCACCGCGCCGTCCTCGGTCAACAGCGGTGTGGCCACGAACGCCTCCGTCACCAACAACGGCTCCACCTATCAGTGGACCATCGTCAATGGCACGATCAACGGCTCGAGCACCTCCTCGACCGTCAACTTCACCGGTACAACCAGCCCCGTGACGCTCAAGGTCAAGGCTACGAACGCCTCCGGCTGCTCGGTGACCGACTTCGTCAACATCACCGTCAACGTCGTCCAGAGCTGCACCTACGCCATCGCCCCGACCTCCACGCGCACCAACAACCGCGCCCGCACCGGCCAGACCATCGCTGTCACCGCCGGCACCGGCTGCAACTGGACCGCGGTCAGCAACAGCGCCTTCATCACCATCACCGGCGGCGCCTCCGGCAGCGGCCACGGCACCGTCACCTACTCGCTCTCGGCCAACGGCACCGGGCTGACCCGTGCCGGCACGATGACCATCGCCGGCCACACCTACACCGTCACGCAGACGGCGCTCGCGGCGTCGGCGCACACCGACTTCAACATGGACGGCCTGGCTGACTTGGTCTGGCGCTCGTCGATCTCGTCGGTGACCACTCTCTGGCGGATGAACGGCACGACCGTGGCCGGCACCATCACGCTGCCGTCCGAACCGTCGACGCCGGCCGGCTCCATCTGGTCGGTTGCCGGGATCGGCGACTTCAACTCCGACGGCACGGCCGACCTCCTGTGGCGCAGCCCGAGCACGAACGCCGTCGCGGTCGCGCTGCTCAACGCCAACGGAACTCTCCTCTCCAGCGTCTCGCACGGTCTTGCGGCCGAGTGGGTGATCCAGGGTGTCGGTGACTTCAGCGGTGACGGCAAGGCCGACATCCTGTGGCGCAACTCCTCCACCTATGCTGCCGTGGTCTGGCGGATGAACGGCACCGCGATCTACGAAGGCGCCACCATCGCTGTCCCCGGTCCGCAGTGGACCATCAACGGCGTCGGCGACTTCAACGGCGACGGCAAGGCCGACATTCTCTGGCGCAACACCTCGACCTCCGAAGCGGTGGTCTGGCTGATGAACGGCGCGGCGATCCTCTCCGCGAACTACGTCGCCTCCCCGAACGCCATCTGGACGGTCAAAGGCGTCGGCGACTTCAACGGCGACGGCATGACCGACATCTTCTGGGTCAACAACAGCAACCAGACCGTGGTCTGGCTGATGAACGGCCTCAGCATCCTCTCCTCCGGCTACTCGGCCACCCCGCCGGCCGGTTGGGACATGCAGGCGGTGGGCGACTTCAACGCCGACAGCCGCGCCGATCTCATGTGGCGCAACACCAACACCGGTCAGAACGCCCTCTGGTTCATGAACGGCATCAGCGTCGGCAGCTCGAGCTACATCGCCACGCAGGCCGACACGTACCAGAACGTCGTCGGACCGCGCTGAGACATTCCTGACTCACCATGACGGGGGCGGCCGGAGCAATCCGCCGCCCCCGTTGTATTCTCCGCCCGTGTTTCCACTGAAGGAGCGCTTTCGCACCGCGATCGACGCGCTCCGCAAACGCCCCGCCGGCATCGACACTCCCGAAGCGCGCTCCCAGGAGCGGATGCGCCGTGTCGTGCTGAGCTTCATCGCCGCGCTGGCCGCGCGCGTCCTCTCCACCGGCGCGCTCTTTGTCACCACCCGGCTGACTTTCCAGTACCTCGGCGCCGAGCGTTACGGGATGTGGATGACCATCGCCTCGATGGGGCTCACCTTCCTCGTCTTCGCCGACCTCGGCATCGGCAACGGCCTGCTGAACATGCTCTCCGACGCCTACGGCCGGCGCGACATGACCGCCGCCCGCCGGGCCATCTCCAGCGGCACGGCGCTGCTCATCGCCGTCGCGCTCGTGATCGGCGCCGGCTTCGCCATCCTCTGGCCGTTCGTCTCCTGGCCCGCCCTCTTCCGCGTCGTGACGCCGCTGGCCGCCAGTGAAGCCGGTCCGGCGATGATGATCTTCGTCCTGACGTTCCTTTTGAACGTGCCGCTCGGCGTCGTCACGCGCGTGCAGAACGGCTTTCAGGAGGGCTACCTCTCGAACATCTGGCAGGTCGTCGGCAGCCTCGGCTCGCTGATCGCCATCGCCCTGGTCATCCGCGCCGAGGGGGGGCTGCCGCTGCTTGTCGCCGCGGCGGCCGGTGCGCCGGTCGTGGCCACCGCCGCGAACTACGTCCATCAGTTCTGGGTCGCTCGGCCGTTCCTCCGCCCCACGCCGGCACTCGCCGAGAAAAAACTCGCCAACCAACTCCTCCGGGTCGGCCTGCTCTTCCTCCTGCTGCAACTGACTTCCGCCGCGACCTACCACAGCGACAACCTGATCGTGACGCGGCTCTTCGGCTCGAGCGCCGTGGCGCAGTACGCGGTCGCCAATCAGCTCTTCAGCGTCGTGCCGGTCTTCATCCTGATGATGGTCATGCCGCTCTGGGCCGCGTACGGCGAGGCGCTCTCGCGCGGCGACATCGGCTGGGTACTGATCACGCTGCGCCGCTCGATCCTGCTCTGCATCGCCTGCGGTGTGGCGATCGCGGTTCCGCTCGTGCTGCTGGGACGTCCGCTCATCCACTGGTGGGTCGGCCGCGACATCGCGCCGCCGCCGCTGCTGCTCGCCGGCATGGCCGCGTCGGCGATTCTGCTTTCGGGCGGCAATGCGGTCGCGGTCTTCCTCAACGGCGTCGGCTGGGTACGGTTTCAGGTGATCCTCGGCCTGGCCGTGGCCGTGCTGGCGTTGACGCTCAAGATCGTCTTCGCGCGCATCTTCGGCGTGGCCGGTATCGCCTGGGGAACGGCCCTCGGCTGGGCGCTGCCGTGCGCATACGCGTACGGTATCCTTCTGCCGCGTCGCCTGGCGGCGATGAGGAGAACCACCACCCCATGAAACGATGGATTTCACGCGCGGCCAACCGCCTCGGGTTGCGGCCTGCCGCGCGCACGGAGGCGCTGCCGCAGGACTTCAGTCCCGAAATGGCGGCGACGATCGAGGCCGTCCGGCCCTACACCATGACCAGTCCCGAGCGCATCGCCGCGCTCGTCGACGCGACGCACTACGTGGCCAGACACCGGATCCCCGGCGCGATCGTCGAATGCGGCGTCTGGAAGGGCGGCAGCATGATGGCCGTCGCGCGGACGCTGCTCGCCGAGAACGACCCCGACCGCGAGCTGTACCTCTTCGACACCTACAGCGGCATGACCCGGCCGGGAGAGAACGACGTCGCCCTCGACGGCACCCGTGCCGCCGACGAGTTTCACGACGGCTGGTGCAGCGCCGGCGTGGCGCTGGTGCGCGACGCGATGCGCCTCACCCGGTACGACGAGCGGAAGATGTACTTCGTCGAAGGGCTGGTCGAGGAGACGATCCCCGCCGGCGCGCCGGAGCAGATCGCGCTGCTGCGGCTCGACACCGACTGGTACGAGTCGACCCGTCACGAGATGATCCACCTCTTTCCCCGCCTCGCGCCCGGCGGCGTGCTGATCATCGACGACTACGGCCACTGGCAGGGGGCGCGCCGCGCGGTCGACGAATACCTCGCCGAGCACCGCATCCCGCTGCTGCTCTGCCGCATCGACTACACGGCGCGCATCGCCGTCGTCCCGCCGCGGGTACGCGAGACCGCATGAGTGTCTGCCCGCTCAGCGGCTCCAACGACGTCGAGCACCTCGAGGACGTCCGCACCGCCGACCTGGTCGCGCTCTACCGCCGCGTCCTGAAGACCGACGTCGCGAACGAATTCGGCGGCGCGAAGACGCTCGCGCTGCAACGCTGCCGCGATTGCGACCTTCGCTTCTTCGACCCCTCCACGCCCGGCTCGGAGAAGCTCTACGAACAGCTCCAGCGCTTCGATTGGTACTACCGCGATTTCAAGACCGAGTACCGCTTCGCCGCGCGTTTCATTCGTCCCGGCGACCGCGTGCTCGACGTCGGCTGCGGTTACGGCGCATTCGGCGCGATCTCGCCGTCGCCCGACTACACCGGCCTCGAACTGAGCGGCACCGCCGTCGCGCAGGCGCGCGCGGCCGGTCTCAACGTACAGAAAGAAACTATCGAATCGCACGCGGCCACGCATGCCGGGCAGTACGACGTGGTCTGCTCGTTCCAGGTGCTCGAGCATCTGCGCGAGCCGCTCGCGTTCGTCGAGGCCGCGCTGCGCTGCCTCAAGCCGGGAGGGCACCTGATCCTCTCCGTCCCGAGCGTCGATTCGTACAGCAGCATGATGACGAACTTCGTGCTCGACCTCCCGCCGCACCACGTCACGCGGTGGTCCGACCGCACGCTCGAGCGGCTGGCCGACCTCGCCGGCGCCGAGCACGTCGAGACGTGGCACGAGCCGCTTCCTGACAATCAGCGCCCGCTCTTCGTCTCCGAGGTGCTGCGCTACCGCCTGCGGAAGATGTCCGGCGCGAAACCGAAGGCGGTCGACAACTCGCTCTCCTTCCGCTTCTTCGGCCTCCTCTCGCGCGTCCTGGCGCGCACGGTGGGGGAGGCGTTCATGGACGAACGGATTGGCGCGCGCGGCGTCTTCGCCGCGGCGGCCTACCGGAAGCGCGCATGAGCTCCGCGGACCGCGCCATGGCGCGGCGCGGCAGCTACCGCGCCAGTCTGCGCAGCCCCGACTACTTTGCGGTGCGCCATCTCCGCGCGTTCCTCGAATCGCGCCTCGCCACGTACGTGCAGAAGGACGCGCGGGTCGTCGACGTCGGCTGCGGCGAGCAACCGCTGCGTCCTCTCATCACCGGCCGCGGCGCCTCATACCTCGGCCTCGACGTCGTGCAGAACGGCGCGAACAGCGTCGGCGCACTGGCCCTCGCTACGCACATCCCGCTGGCCGGTGCGTGCGCTGACGTGGTCGTGATCACCGAAGTGCTCGAACATGTGGCCGATACCTGGACGGCCTTCCGCGAGCTCGCCCGGATCGTGCGGCCGGGCGGACACGTCCTCGTCACGCTCCCTTTCATCTACCCGCTGCACGAAGAGCCGCACGACTTTGTCCGCCTCACCCCGCACGCGCTGCGGACGCTCGCCGCCGAGAACGACCTGGAGATCGTCGAGCTGACCACGCACGGCAACGAGCTCGAATCGATCGCCCTGATCTGGGCTCAGTTGTGGGAGCGCCTGCCGCGCGGTCCCTGGCTGCTGCGCAAGCCGCTGACGCTCGCGCGCATGCTGATGAACGTCGTGACGAACGCGATCGGTTCCGCGCTCAGCGGCGCCTTCGATGCGCGCCTGCCGCGCAAGGTCTTCACGAACGTGGTCTGTGTGTTGAGGCGGCCGTGACGCACCAGCACGTCGTTTTCTTCGACGACACCGCCGTCGTCGGCGGCCATCAGATCTCCGCCGTCACCGCCGCGCGCCTCCTGCAGCGCACCCATCGCGTGACCTTCGTCGTCTCGACCGCGAACGAACGGCTGGCGGAGCTGCTCCGCGAAGCGGGCGTCGCCGTCGTCACCATCGCGCCGCCGCCGCGCCTGCACGCCGTGCGGGCCATCTTCGGGACAGGGGAGGTACGCCGCGTTCTCCGCGAGCTCCGCCCGGACGTGGTCGTCGCGGTGCAGGGGAACATCCTCCTCGCCACGCGCGGCATTCAGGCCGCCCGCCGCGAGGGGCTTCGCGCGGTCAGCTTCATCCCGATGGCCCTCGGATCACCGCGTAGCGCGCGCGATCGCGTCTGGGCGGCGATCGGCCGCTACTACTACCGGCGCCCCGACGCCTTCATCACCACCTCGAAGAGCGCGGCCGAGGCGCTGCGGCGCTCCGGCGTGCGTTCGCCGATTCATCTCGCCTACTACGGCCCCGACCTGGCGTCGCTCCGTCCGGTCGCACGCGTCGAATCGAGCACGTACACCATCGCCATCATCGGCCGGGTGGTCTTCTCGCACAAAGGCCACGACGTGCTGCTGCGCGCCCTGCCGCGGCTGCCCGACGTCCGCCTGCTCGTCGTCGGCGACGGCCCGGACGACGCGCGGCTCGACACCCTCGCCCGCGAGCTCGGTGTCACCGACCGCATCGAGCGCGTCGCGTGGACCAACGACATGGCCCCGGTCTACGCCGCCGCCAACCTGATCGCCCTCCCGTCGCGCTTCGAAGGCCTCCCGCTGGTCATGCTGGAAGCGATGTACGCCCGTCTTCCGATCGTCGCCTCCGCGGTCGATGGCATGCTGGAGGTTCTTCCGCCGGACTGGCTCTTTCCCGCCGAGGATGTGGAGGCGCTCGTGCGAACGATCGCCCGCCTGCGCGCGAACGATCTGAGCGAAGCGATCGAGCGCAACTACCGGCTGATCGTCGAGCAGATGAATGCGGAGCGATTCGGCGAGGCGTTCGCGCGCGGTCTCAGCGAAGAAAAGTGCTGATGTCGAGTGCTGTCTTTCCACCGCGTGCGCGTAACCATTCGACCAGTTGTTCCGCGCCGCTCTCCTCGGCCGCATCGAGTGGCGTTTTGTGGTCGTGGCCGATCCAGTTCAGGTCGGCGCCGCGCGCCAGCAGGTAGTCGGCGGCCTCTGGTTGACCGCCACGACAGGCATGCCACAAGGCATTCGTCACGTCGTGACTCGACGGTGAGGCCGCCTCGGCAAAATATCCGGCAAGGCGGTCGGTGAGGCCGAGTGCCGCGGCCTGCCACAGCGTCGTCCGCGCGCCGCGCTCGAGCAGGCGACGCGCGGCATTCCACTGGGCGAACACCACCGCGTCCGACATCGCCGTACCGCCTGTGAAGATCGCGCCGGGCGCTTCGATGTTCGCGCCGCCGTCCAGCAACGCGTCGATCGCTTCGACGTCATCGCTGCTCGCCGCCCAGTGCAACGCGGTTTCGGCCATCTCGTCGTGTCCAGGCACTCTGACCACCGCATCCGGGTCGGCGCCTGCCGCGATCAGCGTTGCCACCGTAGCCGCGGCTTTCGGAAAATGGGCGGGCCAATCGGTTACGATGTGCAGCAGCGTCCGGCGGATCCCCTTTCCGTCGACGATCGTCGCCCTCGCGAGATCGGGGTGAGCCATGAGCAGGTTCCGTAGTCCGTCCACGTCTCCCGACCGGATGGCCGAAACGACAGCCTGCGCCAGCGGGTGTTCGGCAGCGATTTCCATGACGGCCGATTATGCGCGGCAACGCGCCCGCTCCCCGTCAGCCCCGACGGCCTGCCGCCGGCGGACGTATACTCGTTATCGAGAGATTTTCGGAGGCCAGCAATGCGTGTGTTCGCCACTGCAGTGATGCTTCTCGTTGCGACTACCCTCGGGGCGGCCACGTTCAACGTCAACAGTACCGCCGACCTGCCGGATCTGGCGCCGGGCGACGGCGCCTGCTTTGCCACGGGCGGCCTCTGCACGTTCCGCGCGGCGGTGGAGGAGACGAACGCGCTGGCCGGTCGCGACACCATCAACGTGCCGGCCGGTACGTACGCCTCGGCCAATCCGATCTTCATCACCGATCGCCTGGCGGTCCTCGGCACCGGCACCTCGACCGACCTGACCATGCGCATTCACTCCGGCAGCAATGCCATTCGGGCGAACGTGCACGTCGAGATGACGGCCGTCGAGCTGACCGATGTCCGCAGCGCCGCACTGCTCACGCTCCGCAACGTGACCGCGGCCAGCATCGCCAGCGGCTCCGAGATGTTCGGCCCCGTCCGCGATCCCTATCCCGCGATCCGCATCTACGACTCCGCCGTGACGAACGTGACGGCCGAAGAGGCGCTGGTCGTGCTGCGCGGCTCGGTGATGACCAACGGGCAGCTGCGGTTCACGAACGCCGCCGCGTACATCGACCGCTCCAGCATCGTCAACTCGCCGATCGAGTCGATTCACAGCACGACCGCCTCGCGCTCCGACGTCGTCGCCGTCAACTCGACCTTCAGCGGCGCACAGACGATCGTGAGGCTCTCCGACTTCCGCGACCTCTTCGATCTCAATTACTGCACGTTGGCGGGCGGTGCCGCGATCTCGTCGTTCAACAACGGCACGATCAATCCGACCAACTCCGTCTTCCAGCGCGCGGGCGCCGTGTGCGACCCGTGCGGCGAGAACAATCTCTACAGCCCCGATCCGCTTCTCGGCCCGCTCACCGTCGTCAACGGCAAGCCGGTGCATCCGCCGCTGCCCGGCAGTCCCGCCATCGACAGCGGCAACGCACCGAACCGGGTCGACGAGCGCGGCGCCGGCCGCCCCGCCGGTGGCGCTCCCGATCGCGGTGCGTACGAGGTCTGCTCCGCCTGCCCGACATCGGTGCGCCGCGCCGACGGCGATTTCAACGTCGACGGACGCGGTGACGTGCTCTGGCGCTACGAGCCAACCGACGAGCTGGCGGTGTGGCTGATGAACGGCACGACCATTCTCGGGAGCCACTACATCCCGCCGTCAGCCGGCCGCGAGCTGCGCGCCATGGGCGACTTCGACGGCGACGGCGACACCGACCTCCTCTTCGACGGTCAGGAGCCGGTGCTGTTCATGAACGGCATCACCGCGCGGACGCGCTCCTTCGCCTTCAACTCCCCCTTCATGCCGATGCGTCCCGACCCGGCGAACCTCGTGGCCACCGGCGACTTCGACGGCGACGGCAACACCGATCTGGTGAATCACAACCGCACCACGAACGCGCTGACTGTCCAGCTGATGTACGGCTCGTTCGCGATCGCACGTCAGGTCGCTGCGCCGTCGGCCGAATGGTCGCTGGTCGCGGCGAAAGACTTCACCGGCGACGGCCGCGCCGACATCGTGTGGCGTAACTCGACCACCTCGGTGGTCCTGCTCTGGACGATGAACGAGGTGTTCATCGAGCAGACGACATACCTCGCCAGCCCGCCGCCGCAGTGGTCGCTGCTCGCCGCGGGCGACTTCACCGGCGATGGCCGCGCCGATCTGCTCTGGCGCAACAGCCAGAACCACGACATCGCGGTGTGGGAGCTCGACCAGAACGGCAATCTCGTGCGAGCGGAGATCATCGCCCGCACGCCGACCCCCTGGTACGTGCGCGCGGTGGTCAAGCTCAACGACGACGCCACGGACGATCTCTTCTGGCGTCACGACGGAGTGGGGGACAACGCGGTGTGGCTGATGGCCCCCGGCAGCGGCATCGGATCGGCCCAATACCTCACGCCGGTCCCGAGCCTCTCCTGGACGGTGGTCGGACCGCGCTGAACGCGGCTTCACCTTTCTGACTGCGACAGCTCTGCCGCCGCAGTCAGAAACGTCAGGCGCCCGATTCTTTTATTGTGATGTCGAGTGCCACCGCAAGCGCGTGGTCGAGGCGGACCATCTTCTCCGAGCTCAGAGTTCCGACGGAATCCGTCAAGCTCGTCTTCGGCAGGCTCACGAGCTCGTCGCAGTGAATCGCACTATCGTGTTTCAGGCCATCGTCAATGCCGACAGGAACCTGCGATGCCAGCCCATGATGCGCGGAGTAGACAGGAGCGCAGATGACGGTGGAAACCTCGAGTCGATGACCGCCTGGCGTGCAACGACAACGAATACTCTCGACCTTCGAGGATCCGCGCCGGAAGGGTGTCGAACTCGGTACAACTCACCGCGCCTCACCGGAAGACCTGATACTCCAGAACATCTTCCGCCTCGCGATTCAGTTGATCCGCGACTTCATTGATCCGCGAGATCTCGTCATCAACGTCGGCATCCGATGCGTCACGCAGAAGGCGGCGAACCGCTTCAGCGACGAACGCGGTGCGGTCTGACGCCACGTGGTCGATCTGTGCGGCGAGTTCGTCAGGGAGATCGATCTGCACGGCGGCCATGATCCCTGAACGGTAGCCAAATGTGCGCCGGTGCGCAATGGTCGTTGCCCGCCGGCTTCGATGGTGACTGGACCGCGCTGATCGCACCGTCGCATATACTCCGCGCCGTGACCGCTCCTGCGCGTGGACGCGCGTTCGTGACCGGTGCGTCCGGACAGGACGGCTACTTTCTTCTCCGGCTGCTCGTCGAGCAGGGGTGGCGGGTCGATGCGTTCGCACGGCGCACCGACGCCGTGCGCGCCGACTTCGGCGACCGCGTCGACGTGCATCCGTTCGAGCTGCTGGAGCCGACCTCGTTCTTTCGGCGCATCGCGGAGGATAAGCCGGACGAGATCTACAACCTCGCAGGGCAGAGCAGCGTGGCTCGTTCCATCACCGAGCCGCTCGAGACCTGGAGCACGAACGCCGACTTCGTGGTGCGGCTGCTCGAGACGGTGCGTCACGCCAGTCCCGAATCGCGGCTCTACCAGGCTTCGTCGATCGAGATGCTGGGCGGCGTTCCGGGCGGCGCGATCCGGCACGACGAGAGCTCGCCCCTCGCGCCGCGGACGCCTTACGCGGCGGCCAAGGCGGCGGCGCACCTTCTGTGCGGTGCGTATCGCGAGCAGTTCAATCTGCGGGTGGCCTGCGGCATCATCTCGAATCACGAATCGCACCGGCGCGGGCCGTACTTTCTGTCGCGCAAGATCGCCGATCACGTGGCGGCGCTGATGCGGTCGCGCGAGATGCCGCCGCTTTCGGTCGGCAATCTCCTGGTCGCGCGCGACTGGGGCTTCGCCGAGTGCTACGCGGAGGGCATCGTGCGCGTACTGCGGCAGGCGCAACTCCGGTCGATCCCCGACGAAGGCCGCAACTACCGCGATTACATCCTGGCGACCGGCCGCTCGCACGCGGTGTGGCAGATGATCGACGCCGCGTTCCGGGCCGGCGGCTTCGAGCTGCGCTGGCACCTCGACCGTGAGAACCACGCCGCCTCGCATGCCGTCTTCGCCGATGGCCGCCTGGCGGTGCGCACCGATCCGGCCTTCCTCCGCAACGCGGAGCCGCTGGTGATCGAGGCCGATCCGCAGCGCGCGCGGCAGGACCTCGGCTGGACTCCGCGTAGCGACGTCGGTGCGATCTTCACCGACATGCTGCAGCACGCTGGTGCGGCGGTCGCGTGAAGGTCCTCTGCGTTTTCGGCCAGTATCAGTACGGCAACGAGAAGCGCGGCCTCGGCACGGAGTACGGTGCCTTCGTCCCCGCGCTCGAGCGCCTCGGCCATGACGTGCTGCTCTTCGACTCCTGGCATCAGCAGAAATGGACGTCGCACGCCGCGCTCAACGAGGCGCTGCTCGATCTCGCCCGCCGCGCGCGTCCCGCACTGATGCTTTTCGTGCCGTACCTCTACGAAGTCTGGATCGAGACGCTCGATGCCATCCGCGCGGAGGGCATTCCGGTGGCCTGCTGGACCACCGACGACTCCTGGAAATACGACCAGTCGTCGCGCTTTCTGGCCCCGCACGTCGACGCCATCGCCACGACGTATGCCTCGGTCGTTCCGAAGTACCACGCCGACCGGATCGAGCACGTGATCCTCTCGCAGTGGGCGGCCTCGTCCGCCGCGCTCGCGGAGCCGCTGCCGGCCGCGAACTGCCGGTACCCGATCTCCTTCGTCGGCACCGCGAACGCTGAACGGCGGAAGCGTGTCGAGGAGCTTGCGCAGCGCGGCGTCGCCGTCGAATGCTTCGGCCACGGCTGGCCGCGCGGCGCCGTCGCCGCGGAAGAAATTCCGCGCATCATCCGCGGCTCGGTGATCAGCCTCAACTTCGCCACGTCGTACGGCGAGAACCAGATCAAGGCGCGCACGTTCGAAGTTCCGGGCGCGGGCGGTTTTCTGCTCACCGATCCGGCCGCCGATCTGGAGCGCTTCTACCGGATCGGCGAGGAGATCGAGGTCTATCGCGATCTCGACGAGCTGGCCGCCAAGGCGAAGCATTACCTGGCCGACAGCGCGGCCCGCGATCGCATCGCCCGGGCCGGCCACGAGCGTACGCGCCGCGAGCACACGTACGAACAGCGGTTGACGGAGCTGATCGACTTCGCGCTGCAGCGGAAGAACCTGCAGGCCATCGAGCTCCCTGCATTCGACGAAGCGATGGCCCGGCACACCACGCCGCTGCCGATGCGCGCGATCCGGTCGCTGATGCTCGGCGCCGCATCGCTGGTGTGGGGCCGCGAGCGCGGCTACGCGGCGGCGCGGCGGCTCGTGTACGAGATCAGCTGGCGTCTGGCCGGAGCGAAAACGTATCGCGCCTCCGGCTGGCCGGGGCGCATGTATCCGCGCTACTTCTGAAGCGCCGCACGCGCGCGCAGACGCTGCTCGCGATGGAGCTTTTCGGTGAGCACCGCGTCGCGCATGGTCACGTCGGGAAAACGGTGTACGTACGCCGCGGCGTAGCTCGACTTCCGCAGATTCTGCAGCGCCGCCTCCGGCTGATGCGCATTCAGTTGCGCCTCGGCCAGTGCAAAGTAGATCTCCGGCCGGGGCTCGAGGCGGATCGCTTCCGTGTAGAGCGCGATCGCGCGGTCGTTCTGATCGCGTGCCTTCTCGTTCTCCGCGAGGAGCATGTAGTCCTCGATCGAGCGCGCCATCGACTCCGCGCAAGGCCGGAGCTCGGTCAGGTTCTCGCGGGTCACGTCGAGCTTGTGGAAGCGCGCCAGCGTGGGCAGCAGCTCGGTGCGCACCGCTACGCGCTGGCGGATGCCGTTGCACTTGTAAGCCGGTACGGTCACGCGCGTGACGGCGAAGAACGCCGCGCCGACGATCACCGCCGATGCCAGGAGTCTAAGAAGGATCCGCATTCGTGTTCGTCCATGCGCAGGCCACGGCGGCGAGGTGGAGAAAAGCGGCGAGGGACGCCGCGAGCTCGAGTGGGAAGTGCCCGAGGGCCGCTACGGCGAAGCTGACGGCCAGCGGCGCGGCGAGCGCGCGGGCGACCTCGCCACGCTCGTCCACTTCCACGACGTCGCGAGGTCGGTGGCTGCGCAGCGCGAGCGCGACCAGGCAGGCCACGAAGATCGCGTAACCCGGCAGTCCCGAGACGGCCAGCGTCTGTAGATGGTCGTTGTGCGCCTCGCCGAAGTTGAGCGACCGCGTCGGCGAATCGATCAGCGACGGGTACCGGTCCTCGATCCTGATCTTGTAATCGTAGTAGTAGGCGCCGTAGTGGCCGGGTCCGACGCCGAGGAGAGGGTTGTCGCGAAACATCGCTATGGCGGTGAGGTAGGCGGTGCCGCGGCCGGTCAACACGCGATCGAAACGGCCGTGCACGGCCATCTCGCGGATGAGCTGCATACGATGCCGCAGCGGGGCGTAGGTCATGGCCACGACGGTGAAGAGGATCGCCACCGCCGCGACGATGGCTGCAATGGCCAGCGCCAGCCGTCCCGCGGTCGGCCGGCCGCGCCGCCGCACGGCGAGGTATGCCAGCGTGACGACGGCCGCGCCATACGCTACGAGGGCGGTGATCGCCGTCGTGGCGATGAGTGCCGCTCCGGAAAGCACCGCGGCGGCGATCGACAACGCACGCTGCTGCCGCCGGGCGGACGCGAGCGCCAGCGCCGCCACGGCGATCGGCAGGAGGTACATCGCGACGAAGCTCGAGTTCCCCATCAGCCCGATGTTCCGCGACTCCGGCGGCATGTCGATGGGGAAGACGAACGGGTTCCAGATCGACAGCGCCTGCAACGCGAAGAGTCCCCCGTTCACGGCGGCCGGGAGGAACAGCGTCCAGATCATCGAGAAACCGCGCTCCTTCGCCACGCCGTAGGCGGCGAGGAAGATCACCGCCGCGGCCGCGACCCAGATCAGCGAGGTCGTGGCCCGGAAGCGATGGCTCGCGCCGAAGAAGGCGATCGCGGTCCAGACGACGGCGAGCAGCGGCAGCCAGAGCGGGGCGCGGCGGACATCCCGGCGGGTCAGGAGCGGCGTTCCCCAGACCGCCGCGAGGAGCAGCAGCGCGCCGAGAACGATCGCGGCGAGCACGAATGCCGTGTCCTTGATCAGGCGGAACGAATCGAGGCCGTGCGTGAAGACGACCGGCAGCAGAACCGCCGTCGCCAGAACGGCCACAAACGCGGCTGCATGCAGTGGATGACGGGAGGTCGCCCCGGGCGCCGGCACGGCGCACATCCTAAGCAGATCGCACCCGGAAAGCCATCAAACGATCGTGGTATTTTCACGGAATGTTGCGGATGCGCGGAGGAGGGGGGCGTTGAAGGTCGGGATCGACGCCACGATGCTCGACGGCCACGTCGGCGGCGTGCAGCAGGTGGTGATGGGGCTGGCCAGCGCGCTCTCCCGGCTGAGCGATGCCGACGAATACCT
The DNA here is from genome assembly GCA_036398925.1 of Thermoanaerobaculia bacterium. Taxonomy (GTDB): domain Bacteria; phylum Acidobacteriota; class Thermoanaerobaculia; order Gp7-AA8; family Gp7-AA8; genus DASWOB01. The sequence goes on along the minus strand of DASWOB010000050.1, from coordinate 27,954 downwards.
CTTCCTCACGTACGAAGGGGGCGACGAGTGGCTGCGCCCGTACGTATCGGGTCCGTGCCGCATCGTTCCTTCCGGCCCGGCGCCGCGTCAGATCCCGAATCACGGCGTGATGCGCTTCGTCCGTCCCGCCGCGCGGCGCGTACGCGATGCGTTGGCCCTGGCGCGCGGTCCGGTCGCGGTGCCGATCGCCCGCTCCAACGGCACGATCGAGCGCGAGGGGGTGGACGTCGTTCACTTCCCGAAACAGGTCGCCTTTCTCACGAGCGTGCCCTCCATCTATCACCCGTGGGACCTGCAGCACGTTCATCTGCCGCACCTCTTCCCGCGCTATCAGCGGATGGTGCGCGACACGATGTACCGCCGTTTCTGCGAGGAGGCCGACCGCGTCTGCGTCGCCTCGGAGTGGACGAAGCACGACCTGGTCACGCACTTTCACCTCGCCCCGGAGAAGATCGCGGTCGTACCGATGGCCGCGGCGACCGAGGCGTATGTGGCGCCGACCCCGGCCGTGCTGCGGGAGGTGAAGGCGCACTTTCAGCTTCCCGAAAAGTTCTTCTTCTATCCGGCGCAGACGTTTCGCCACAAGAATCACCTCGGCCTGCTCGACGCGGTGGCCATGCTGCGCGACGACGATCTGCGCGTGCACGTGGTCTGCTCCGGAACGAAGAACGAGTTTTATCCGGAGATCGAGAAGCGTCTGCACGTGCTCGGATTGCAGGATCAGGTCTCGTTCCTCGGCTTCGTCACCTCCAGCCAGTTGCGCGCGCTGTACGAGCTCGCCCACGGCGTGATCTTCCCGACCCTGTTCGAAGGATGGGGACTGCCGGTCATCGAAGCGTTCGGCGCGGGGCGTCCGGTGGCCTGCTCGCGCGTGACCTCGCTCCCCGACAGCGCGGGCGACGCGGCGCTGCTCTTCGATCCGCACGATCCCCGGCAGATTGCCGAGGCGATGCGCCGGCTCTGGAAAGACGAACAGTTCTGCCGCGAGCTGGTGCAGCGGGGACACGAACGGGTGAAGCTCTTCACCTGGGAAAAGACCGCGGTGATGTTCCGCGACCTCTATCGCGACGTCGCGCGGCGGCACGCGGGGATGGGCCATGAAGCCGCCCCAGCGTGATCCGCTCTGGCGGCGCCTGTTCCGCCCGGAGCTGCTGTTCCTTGCTGGGACGCTGCAGGCGCTGACGCCTTACGTCATCTGGTACTACAACGGGCCCAACCCGTCGTACGACTACCCGATTACGTACATCCCCGTTGCCTTCTGGGGCGGCGGTTATCTCGCGTTCTGGCTCGGCGCGAAACTGGCCGGCCTCTCCCGTCCACGGCCGACGACCATCCGGCTCGCGCACGGCTCCTCGCGCGTGGCCTGGCTGACATGGGTGCTGGTGATCGGCATCCTCCTGCAGTGTGTCGCGCTGGTGCGGGTCTACGGCGGGATCCCGATCCTCCGCTTCATGGCCGGTGACAACAGCCTCAATGTCGATGACGCCGCGCGGGCGAACTCGTTCATCGGACAGCTCGCGTTGTTTCTCAACTCGCAGCTGATGCTCGACGGACTCGTGCTGCTGCTGCTGCTCACGGCCGTGCTCACGAACCGGCGCTACCGCTTTCTGCTCGCCATGGCCATCGTCACGCTCATGGCCGCCGGTGTCTTCGCGGGGAAGCGGCAGACAGTGGCCATTGCCATCACAGTTCTCGCGTCCGGCAGCGCCGTCTACTTCGGACATCCGCTGCGGCCGATCTTCCGTTACCTCGGACTACGGCGGGCGAGATGGTGGGCGCGTGTGGCGATGATCGCCGGACCGGTGGTCATGCTGGCGTTTCTCGGCTGGGTGGTGACGCTCCGCACCGGTGCGGAGACGACCGGCGGCGCGCAGGCGCTCAGCTACCTGCAGCTCGGCCTGGTTAACTTCGAAGCGCAGGCGGGAGAGGTCGGCTATGGGCCGAAGAAGTTCTATCCGGCCCGGCTCTTCGAGTACTTCATCCCGAACCGCATGGTGCTGTGGGCCTTTCCGGGCTTCCGCGACGACATGCCGCCGCGCGCCGAGACCTCCGCGCCGGCCGGCTTCTACGGCGATCTGCACTGGAACGTCGGGCTGCCGGGGGCGCTGCTGTTCGCCCTCATCGTCGGCTACATCGCGAAGTATTTTTATCTCCGCGCGTCGCGACGGCCGTGGCATCTGCTGGTCTACTCGCTGATGGTCTGGACGCTGTTCGCGCCATACCTGTACAACCATTTCCTGACGGCGAATTTCCTGCCATTTCCGGCGATCGGATTTTTCTTCCTGGTGTACGTCGCCGGAGTGCGCTCGCGCAGGCTGCTGCGCACCCGTCCGGCAGGCGCGGCGACGGTGCCGGAGCGCCAAAGGGCATATGCTACGATCCGCCCCCGTGACGCAAGCAACCACTCCCATTCGCGACATCGCTGAGATTCGCGAACTGATCGCCTGCCCGCTTTGTAAATCGTCCCTCTCCTGGACCGCCGAGGCCGCCGAATGCCGCCTGTGCGGCTCGCGCTACGAGCGTCGCGACGGAGTATGGGATTTCATGCTCCACTATCCCGGCTTTCTGCACGCCGTGAATCACCTGTGGGAGCACGGTCAGGAAGAGTACGAGGAGTGGAACGAAAAACTGACGGACGACTACGATCGCGAAGTCGCCAGCATCGATGAAGTCCGCGAGATCTACACCGACGAATTCTCCCTCTCGGGCCGCATCCTCGACGTCGGCGGTCACGACGGCCGGCTGCGTCACTGGCTGCCGGCTGACGCGCAGTACATCGGCATCGACCCGTATCCGGCCGTGAAAGGGGCGCAGAAGCGTCCCAACCTCCTGCGCGCGTACCCGGTTCTGCAGCAGCCCGTGTCGTTCGTCCGGGCGGCGGCGGAGCAGATTCCGTTCGCTGCCGAGACCTTCGACTACGTGCACATGCGCTCGGTGATCGACCATTTCGGAGATCCGCTGCGGGCACTGCTCGAGGCGCGCCGTGTCCTGAAGCCGGGCGGCGGCCTGATGATCGGTATTCACGTGCTCGGGCATCAGTCGACGATCCCCGAGGGCTCCGCGGCCAGCGTGGCCATCGCCCGCTTCCGCAAGAAGGTGCGCGACGAAGGCCTCGTCACCGCCTCGAAGATCGCCGTGGGCCGGATCATCGGGTCGCACAAAGACGAGCACATCTGGCATCCGACGCACGACACGCTCGTGCAACTGGTGGAGATGAGCCGCTTCAGGATCGAAAAGTCGCACTGGCAGAAACCGCCCAATGACCACGTCATCTATCTGATGGCGCGGAAAGCCTGATGTCCGTTCGCCACGTCCTCTGGAACATCGCCACGTACGCCGCCGGGCGCCGGGCCGTGCAGCCGCTCTTTCATCTGCTGCACCGGATCGCGCTCGCCGGGATGAACGTCGGCTGCCCCTGTAACGTGGGGGAGAGCGGCGAATGGCGGGTCCTGCGCCTCATCACGAAGCTGTTCCCGAACGAAACGCCGACGGTGTTCGACGTCGGGGCGAACGTCGGCCATTACTCGCGCGCGGTGCTGCGCGAGCTGCCGGACGCGCGGCTGCACTCCTTCGAGCCGTCGACGAAAACGTTCCGGCAGTTGCAGGGGAATCTCACCGGCACGACCGCGCAGCTGCACAACATGGGGATGAGCAAAGAGGGCGGCGTGGCCACGCTCTTCGGCGCGAACAACGACAGCGCGCTCTCGTCGCTGCACAAACGCCAGCTCGAGCACGTCGGCCTGGCGGTCGACAGTGAGGAGCAGGCCATCCTCGGCACGATCGACGAATTCTGCGCGGAGCACGGCATCGAGCGCATTCACCTCCTCAAGCTCGACGTCGAGGGACACGAGCTGTCGGTGCTGCAGGGCGCGGCCTCCATGCGCGAGCGCGATGCGATCGACGTCATTCAGTTCGAGTTCGGTGGCTGCAATGTCGATTCGCGGACGTATTTACGCGATTTCTACGAGCTATTCGGCGCGCGTTACACCGTGTACCGGGTTCTCCCCCATGGCATTGTTCCGCTGGGGGCGTATCGTGAGCAGCACGAAATTTTCATGACCACGAATTACCTGGCCGTCCATCGGCGGCACGGCGCGCTTTGAGGTATGACCGCGGAACCTTTTCTCAGCATCGGCATGCCGGTGCGCAACGGCCGAACGACCATCGCACTCGCGATCGCGTCCGTGCGGTTGCAGACGTACCGCAACTGGGAGCTGATCGTCCTCGATGACGGCTCCACCGACGGAACGCCGGACGTCGTGCGCGCCATCGACGACGCCCGCATCCGTCTGGTGGCCGATGGAAAAGGGGAGGGCATCCCGCGCCGCCGCAATCAGATCCTGGACATGGCCAGGGGACCGCTCTTCGCCTGGATGGACAGCGACGACGTCGCCTATCCGCGGCGCTTCGAGCGGCAGGTGGCCTTCCTCCAGCAGCATCCGGAAGTCGATCTCGTCGCCGCGGAGATGATCGCCTTTCGCGGCGAAGGGGAGATCGTCGGCAAGCGTGCGATGCCGGTCGCGCACGACGAGATCTGCCGGCGTCCGCTGTCCGGCTTCCCGCTGGCGCAGCCGACGTTCACCGGAAGGCTGGAGTGGTTCCGGCGCTTCGGCTACGACGAGCGTGTGGCGCGCGGCTCCGATCAGGATCTGCTGCTGCGCGCCTACGAGACCAGCCGCTACGCCGGAATGAAGGAAGTGCTCGTCGGTTATCGGGAAGAGCAGGTGCGGTTGCGGAAGACGCTGGTCGGGCGGTGGTGGTTCTCGCGCCGCGCGCTGGTCGAGTCGCGGCGGCGGGGAATGCTGGCGGCCGGCGTTACGGCGGCGCTCGCGCAAGGCGCGAAAGCGGCGGCCGACATCGTGGCCGTGGTGACGGGACTGAACTATCGAATCCTTCGGCATCGCGCGCGTCCGGTCACTGACGCGGAGCGCAGCGAGTGGCAGGCAGTCTGGCAGCAGGCCAAAGCGGCGGCAACCACGGGGCGCTGATCTATGTGCGGATTTGCAGGGTTTCTCACGAGACGGACGGAAAGCAGCGCCGCGGAGATGTGTGCCGTCGCGCGGACGATGAACCTCGAGATCTCCCATCGCGGCCCGGATGACGCCGGCGAGTGGGCCGATCCGGCGGCGGGCGTCTCGTTCGGCTTCCGGCGCCTCTCCATCATCGACCTCTCCGAGGCAGGCCATCAGCCGATGCCTTCGGCCAGCGGCCGCTACATGATCATCTACAACGGCGAGGTCTATAACTTCCGCCGGATCGTGGCGGAGCTCGAGGCGCTGCGCGGTCCGATCGAATGGCGCGGCCACTCCGACAGTGAAGTCATCCTCGCCGCCGTCGAGCAGTGGGGCCTGGTCGACGCGGTCCGCCGGTTCATCGGCATGTTCTCCTTCGCCCTGTGGGATCGCAAAGAGCGCGAGCTCCATCTCGTCCGCGATCGCGTCGGCGTCAAGCCGCTCTACTACGGCTGGGTGAACCACGACGAACTGCTCTTCGGCTCGGAGTTGAAAGCATTCGACGCTTATCCCGGCTTCTCGCCGGAGGTGGATCAGCAGGCGGTCGCGGCGCTCCTCGCGTACGCCTGCATCCCGGCACCGCAGACCATCTACCGCCGCTTTCACAAGCTGAAGTCGGGCGCCATCGCCACCTTCCGCGCCGGAACGCTGACCGAGCCGACCATCACCACCTACTGGGATGCGGGGGAGGTGGTGGCGAACGCGCGGAAGCGGATGTTCGAAGGGTCGGACCAGGAAGCGACCGAGCAGCTCGAAACGCTGCTGATGGACGCGGTCGGCCTGCGGATGGTCTCCGATGTTCCGCTCGGGGTGTTCCTTTCGGGCGGCATCGACTCCTCGGTCGTGACCACGCTGATGCAGCGGCAGAGCGCCGTTCCGGTGAAGACCTTCTCGATCGGGCTCGCGGAGCGGGAGTGGGACGAGGCGGAGAGCGCCGCCGCGGTGGCGAAGCATCTCGGCACCGATCACACCTCGCTCACCGTCACGCCGCGCGAGGCGCTCGACATCGTGCCGCTCATCCCCGGAATGTTCGCGGAGCCGTTCGCTGACTCCTCGCAGATTCCGACCTACCTCGTCTCGAAACTGGCCAGAAAATCCGTCACCGTTGCGCTCTCCGGCGACGGCGGCGACGAGCTGTTCGGCGGCTACAACCGCTACTTCCTGGCCGGACGCCTCTGGCGCAAGACCCATCGCCTGCCCGGCTTCGCGAAGAAGATCACCGCCGGCGCGATCAACAGCATCTCCCCCGACCGCTGGAACAGGATGTGGGGCGCGGCCTCGCCGCTGCTGCCGAAGCTCTACCGCCAGCGCCAGCCGGGCGAGAAGCTGATCAAGTTCGCGCGCATGCTCGGCGCGCAGACGCCCGAGCAGCTCTATGAAACGCTCGTCACCTTCTGGCGCGACGAGCCGGTCGTGCGCGGCACCTCGCTCGCCGCGCGGCAGGTCCGCTCCGAGCTGACCGATCCGGTCGACTACATGATGTTCCTCGACATGCTCACCTACATGCAGGACGACATCCTGGTGAAGGTCGACCGCGCGTCGATGGCCGTCAGTCTCGAAGCGCGCGAGCCGCTGCTCGATCACCGCCTGATCGAGTTCGCCTGGTCGCTGCCCCAGTCGATGAAGATCCGGAATGGCGAGGGGAAGTGGCTGCTCAAGCAGGTCCTCTACCGCCACGTCCCGCGCGAGCTGGTCGACCGGCCGAAGATGGGCTTCTCGATCCCGCTCGACCTCTGGCTGCGCGGGCCGCTGCGCGACTGGGCGGAGAGCCTGCTCGACGAGCGCCGCCTGCGCGAGACGCTCTTCCTCGATCCGGCGCCGATCCGCCGCGCGTGGAGCGAGCATCTCAGCGGCCGGCGGAACCGGCAGTACGAGCTATGGCCGGTGCTGATGCTGCAGGCGTGGCTGGAATCGACGCAGTTGCGCGCCTCTACGACGCGGCAGCGCGCTTCCGCGGCCTCGGCGCACGCGGTGGCCGAAGCCGTGCCGCGCGCATGACGAAGACCATCCTCTTCGTCGTCAACGAGGCGCGCTGGTTCGTGACCCACCGCCTGCCGATCGGCCGCGCCGCCGCGGCCGCGGGCTACGACGTGCACGTGGCCACGCCGCCCGGTCCGTTCACGCAGAAGGTGATCGAGGCCGGCTTCACCTGGCACGAGGTGCCGCTCGTGCGCGGCAGCATCAACCCGCTTTCCGAGCTCCGGCTGCTGCTGTCGTTCGTGCGGCTCTACCGCCGCGTCCGGCCCGATCTCGTGCACCACGTCAGCGCCAAACCGCTGCTCTACGGCACCATCGCCGCGCGCCTGACGCGCGTGCCCGCGATCGTCAACGCGGTCACGGGGCTCGGCCATCTCTTCCTCGCGAACGACCTCCGCCACGCCGTCATCCGCAGGATCGTCGGCACCCTCTACCGCTTCGTCCTCCGCCACAAAAAGCTGCGGATCATCTTCCAGAACTGCGATGACCGCGACCTCTTCACCGGCAAGCGCTGGGTGCGGGAGCGCGATGCGGTGCTGATCGCCTCCGGTGTCGACACCGAGACCTTTGCACCGCGTACGACGCGCAACGACGGCCCGCCGGTGGTCATCCTCCCGGCGCGCCTGCTCTACACCAAAGGCGTCGCCGAATTCGTCACCGCCGCCGAGCGCCTGAAGCGCGAAGGGGTGAAGGCCCGCTTCGTCCTCGTCGGCGGCAACGACCCGCAGAACCCGGCCTCCATCGCCGAGGAGAAACTGGAAGAGTGGCGGAGCTCCGGGGTGGTGGAGCTGTGGGGCGAGCGGCACGACATGCCGAACGTCTACCGCGAGGCCGACCTGGTCTGCCTGCCGTCGTACCGTGAGGGGATGCCGAAGGTGCTGATCGAGGCCGCGTCGTGCGGGCTGGCCATCGTCACCACGAACGCTCCCGGCTGTCGTGACGTCGTGCGCGAGGGGGAGAATGGCCTCCTGGTGACCGTCGCCGACGCCGACAGCACCACCGCCGCGCTGCGTACGCTGGTCACCGATCACCGGCTGCGCGAAGAGATGGGCGGCCGCGGCCGCGAGCGCGTGCTGCGCGAGTTCTCCGCGACCCGCGTGGCATCCGACACGCTCGCGGTCTACGAGGAGCTGCTCGCATGAGCCGTCGCAGGGAGATCGAATGATCACCGCCTTCCTCCTGGCGATCGTCTTCTTCGCCTCCCTCGCGGCCACCGGCATGCTCGTCCGCCACGTCGGCATCTTCGCCATCCTCGACCAGCCGAACGAGCGCTCCCTCCACGTCCGCCCCACCCCCCGCACCGGAGGGGTCGGCATCCTGACCGGCATCGTTCTCGGCGTTGCGCTGACCTTGGCGTACGCCCTCTTCGAGGAGGTCTTCGCGCAGGTGCGTCCGGAGCTGCTCTGGATCGTCGGGATGCTCCTCCTCATCGCGACGGTGTCGCTGGTCGACGATCGCCACCACCTTCCGCCGCTGCTGCGGCTGTTCTTCCATCTCCTCGCCGCATCGGGGGTGGTTCTCGGCGGCGGCGTGGCCGTCGAGCAGGTGACGATCCCGTTTCTCGGCAGCTATTCACTGGGAGTTCTCGCCGCGCCGCTCTCCATCGTGGTCATCACCTGGACGACGAACCTCTACAACTTCATGGACGGGATGGACGGCCTGGCGGCGTCGATGAGCGTCTTCGGCTTCACGCTGATCAGCGGCCTGGCGCTGCAGGCGCACGACGTGCCGCTGGCCCTCCTCGCCGCGATCGTCGTCCCGGCCGTGATCGGCTTCCTCTTTCACAACCGTCCGCCCGCCTCGATCTTCATGGGCGACTCCGGCTCGACCAGCCTCGGCTTCCTGGCGGGAGCACTCGGCATTGCCGGGATCGATCGCGGCGACTTTCACCTCGGCACCTGGCTGCTCGCCTTCTCACCGTTCCTCGTCGACGCCACGGTCACGCTGCTGCGCCGCGCCATGCAACGCAAACGGATCTGGCAGGCGCACCGCGAGCATTATTACCAGCGCCTCGTCCTCTCCGGCTGGTCGCACCGCAGGACGCTGGGGTGGGAAGCGGCCGTGATGATGCTCTTCGCCTGGACGGCCTTCTTCTTCGAGCGCGGCTCCGACTTGCCCCGCCTGGCGATCCTCATCGGCGCGATCGCGCTCTACCTCGTCCTCATCGCCGCCGTCCGTCGCGTGGAGACGCGGAAGTGAAGCGCGTCCTCGTCACCGGCGCCTCCGGTTTCATCGGCCGCCACGTGACGAAAGCGCTGACCGACCGAGGCGTCGAAGTCCGCCCTTTCGATCGCTCCCACGGCGGCAACATCCTCGACGCCGATGCCGTGCGTCGTGCCGTCGAAGGCTGCGACACCGTCATCCACCTCGCCGCCAAGGTCCACGACCTCGCCGCCCGCGCCGACGATCCGGAGCAGGAACGGATCACGCTCGAAGGGACGCGCATCGTCGTCGAGGCCGCGCGCGGCACGCGCCTGATCTTCCTCAGCACCGTCGCCGTCTATCCGAACAGCGACCAGCCGCACGACGAAGAGAGCCCGACCCAACCGGCCACCGCGTACGGGAGAGCGAAGCTCGAAGCGGAGCGCCTCGTCCTCGCCGCCGGCGGCACCGTGCTGCGTCCGGCCATGGTCTACGGCGAAGGCTGCAAAGGAAACCTCCCGCGCCTCGTCCGTGCCGTGGCCCGCCCGCTCTTCGCCATTCCCGGCGGCCCCGACAACCGCCGCAGCCTCCTCCACATCGACAACCTCGTGCAGGCCATCGTGCTCGCCGCGGAACGGGAGCAGGCGAGGGGGAGGATCTACGTCGTCGCCGACGAGCGCACCTACTCCACCCGCGAGATGGTCGAGCTGATCGCCGAAGCGCAGGGCCGCCGCACCCCGATCGTGCGCATCCCCCGAGCGCTGCTGCTGCTGGCCGCGAGGGTGGGAGACGCCGGCGCGAAAGTCGTGCGCCGCCGGCTGCCGTTCGACAGCGCCGCTCTGGAGAAGCTGACCGGCTCGCACTCCGTCAACTCCGCACGGATTGTGCGCGAGCTCGGTTACCGCCCGACGCGCAACTTCGCCAACGCGATCAGCGACCTGCTCGAGCGCGACGCGCCTCGCTGAGCTGAACGGGCGGCGACGGGCGGGAAGATCTCAGGAACGCCTGGCGGTTGCGACTCCCACGCCTGACGGTTGCGACGCTCACGCTTGACAGTCACGACGCCCACGCTTGGAGTTTGCGCATGAACGCTTGACAGTCACGACGCCCACGCTTGGAGCTTGCGCATGAACGCTTGGCAGTCACGACTTCCACGCTTGGGAGTTGCGCATGAACGCTTGACAGTCACGACTGCCACGCTTCGGAGTTGCGCATGAACGCTTGGGAGTCACGACTGCCACGCTTGGAGGTTGCGCGTGAACGCTTGGGCGTCACGACTGCCACGCTTGGAGCTTGCGCGTCAACGCTTGGGAGTCACGACTGCCACGCTTGGGCGTTGCGCATGAACGCCTGGCACTCACGACTCCCACGCTTGGCAGTTGCGCATGAACGCTTGGCAGTCACAACTCCCACGCTTGGCCGTTGCGCATGAACGTTTGGCAGTCACGACTCCCACGCTTGGGAGTTGCGCATGAACGCTTGGCAGTCGCGACTCCCACGCTTGCAGTTGCGACTCCCACGCTGGGCAGTCACGACTCCCACGCTTGGGAGTTGCGCATGAACGCTTGACAGTCACGACTCCCACGCTCGTCAGTTGCGACTCCCACGTTGGACAGAGACGGTGCCGGACATGCGGGCGGCGGCGGGGGAACTGGCGGTGATCGAATTCGCGCCTGAAGCTGCGCGGCCCGGCCTTCGGGCAGCACACCGTCCAGCCGTCGCGTAGATGCGGAACCCCGCGTCAGGGCGTTCGATTGTCAAGCCGGGCGGGCGGACGGATAGCTTGACCATCGAACGCCCTGACGCAACACACTGAAGGCGACGGCTGCACGCGCTCTTGCGCGTGGGGGGATGGGGACAGACCTTCTGGGGGGGATCGATGGGGACAGACCTTCAGATGTCACCTTCATTCAGGGGCGACGTCGGCGGATCACACCTACGTTCTTCTCTTCTCATGGTGAAGAGAGGACGAGGGTGGGCTGGAAGCCCACACCACGCCCGACAGACAGATTCGAGAAATCAGTGCGTGCGCACGGCGCTCTGCCTGCCGGCGGTCTTCACCGGGATGACCGGCTCCGCCGGGCGAGGGCGCACCAGCTCCACGTTGCCCAGCTCGCGCTGGTACTCCGGGATGAGCTGCTTGAGCAGGCGGAGCACGGCGGCCGTGTCGGACGAGAACGTCTGAGCCTGCTGCAGCCAGGCGGCGACGGTGCTCGAGGGCGGCTGCGGCGCTTCCGTCACCACGATGTGCGGGTGAACGGTCGGCTTCACGTCCTCCCCCTGGAGGCGGATCTCCTCGAACATCTTCTCGCCGGGGCGGAGGCCGGTGAAGACCACCTGGATCTCATCTTCGGCGTGGCTGGAGAGGCGGATCAGGTCGCGGGCAAGCTCCGCCACTTTCACCGGCTCGCCCATGTCGAGCATGAACACCTCGCGCTCGCGGCCGAGGGTTGCGGCCTGCAGCACGAGCGAGATGGCCTCGGAGGTGCGGATGAAGTAGCGGGTCACGTCAGGGTGCGTCACGGTGACCGGCCCGCCGGCCGCAATCTGCTCGAGGAACAGCGGAATGGCGCTGCCGGACGAGCCGATCACGTTGCCGAAGCGGACGATCGTCATCTTGGTCGAGGTCGTGGCGGCGTGGTCGAGCAGCAGGATCTCCGCGGCGCGCTTGGTGGCGCCCATGACGCTGCTCGGATTGATCGCCTTGTCGCTGGAGATGAAGACGAAGCGCTCCACGTCGTGCTTGGTGGCCAGCTCGGCCAGCCAGCGGGTGGCGATGGTGTTGTTGCGGACGTACTCCGGCGGGTTCTCCTCGCCGAGCGGCACGTGCTTGTGGGCGGCGGCATGGACGACGATGTGCGGCTGCTCGCGCGCCATGAGCGCATCGACGACCGACGTATCGCAGATGTCCACCAGGTTGCTGGTGATCTTGGTCGACGCCCAGGCCGCGTCGCGCGCCAGACGCTTGCGGACCTCGTAGAGCGCGAACTCCGAACGCTCCACGAGCGCCAGGCTCTCCGGCTCGAACTGCAGGATCTGGCTCGACAGCTCGCTGCCGATGGTGCCGCCGGCGCCGGTGATCAGGACGCGCTTGCCGTTGAAGAGCGCGCGCACCGCATCGGCGCGCAGGTCGATCCGCTTGCGGCGGAGAAGATCCTCCACGTTGACGGGGCGCAGCTGCGTGACATGAACGCGTCCGCTGACGAGTGCGTCGATGCCGGGGATGGTTTTGAACTCGAGATCGGCCTCGGAGAGCTGATGGATGATCTCGCGCATCCGCTTGCCGGAGGCGCTCGGGATCGCGATCAACGCGTCGGCGGCCTGCAGCTCATCCGAGAGACGCCCGATCTCCGAGATCGGACCGCGAACCTGAATGCCGCGGATCATCGAGCCCCACTTGGCCCGCTGATCGTCGACGAACGCCACCACCTTCATCCCGAGCTGCGGACGGTGCTCGATCTCGCGCGCCAGCGTCTCCCCCGCGTCGCCGGCGCCGACGATCAGCACGCGCCGGACATCGGAGGAGCCTTCCGCGGGGCGGAAACGGTCACGGCTGAGGCGCATCACCACCCGCGCCCCGAAGAGCGTCAGCAGGGCGAAGGCCCAATCGATCATCAGTACGCCGCGCGGCGCGCGAACGTAACGCGCATCGGCCAGCACGCCGCCCGCGTACCAGGCAGCCAGGAGCACGAGCAGGGCGGTGGTCATCCCCGCGAAGATGCGGATCACGTCGGTCATCCCGACATAGCGCCACCAGCCACGATAAAAGCCGAAGAGGAAGCCGACCAGCAGCTGGACGCCGATCACCAGCGGGAAGGTGTACTTGACCGTCACCATGTAGGCGTCGGGCGCCGGCTGGAACTCGAACCGGACCAGCCACGCGAAGGCGTAGCAGCCGGCGAAGACGATCGCGTGGAAGAGGAACAGGATCGCGACACGAGCCGCCGATGCACGGAGAAGGAACGACTTGAGCGTGTCGCTTATGTTCACGTTAACCAGCCCTTTGACGTTGGAGTGACGAGTTGCCGCGAGATTATAACTTGGGTTCCTTCAGTACAATAATTTTTGCTGTTTCGTTCCGCCGCGGCAGATTTCTTTGCACCGAACGCAACGATCGCGGCTGTTTCCATCGGGGCGTGTACCGGATGCAGAAGAGACGCGTGAGGGGCGGATCCGTTTACGGCCCGTCAGGGGAAGCGAGGCCGGGTGGCGGTCGTTATCCGCCCTCGGATGCTGCGCCGTGTCAAATCGCTCTCGCGCGACGAGCTCGACCTCTTCGTCGCGGAGAACCTCCTCCATCTCGTCGAGGACGAGGTCCAGGACATTTTCGACAATCCGTACTGCACCCCGCGCATCCTCAGCAGCATCGCCCAGACTCCACGGCTGACGGCGTTCTACTCCGTCCGGCTGCGTCTGGTTGCCCATCGGCAGACGCCGCAGGCGCACGCCGTCAAGTTCGTCCACTACCTCTACTGGTTCGATCTGCTCCGCCTCTCGTGCGACGTCAAGATCCCGGCGCCGGTCCGCCGCGCCATCGAGACGCAGCTGGTCAATCGCGCCGGCGAGCTGAGCCTCGGCGAGCGCGTTTCGTCAGCCCGCCGCTGCACCCCCGCGCTGGTGAAGGTCTTCCTTTTCGATCCCGACCCGAAGGTCTTCGCCTCGCTGCTCATCAACCAGCGCCTCCGCGAAGACGATCTGCTGCACCTCATCAACTCCGGCCGCGCCACCGTCGAGCAGTTGATCCTGATCGCTGCCGACCGGCGGTGGACCCACCGCTACGCCGTCCGCAAAGCGCTGGTCCTGAATCCGGCCACCCCGCGCGCGGTGGCGGCGTCGCAGCTTCGCTATCTGTCACGAAAGGATCTGCGGCAGATCCATTCGGCGCCGCAGACCTCCGTTTACCTGCGCCGCTGCATCGAGCGGATGCGCCCGGAGTTTTTTTCCGCCCCGCTCGAACGGCTTGAGTAAAATGCGCCCCGGATGCCTGACCAGGAGACGCAACCGGCCGAGCGGCCCTCGGACCTCGCTTCGTTCGGCGAGGAGCTGAAGCGCGAGCGCGAGATTCGCGGCATCTCGCTCAAAGAGATCGCCGACGCGACCAAGATCAGCAAGCGCTTCCTCGAGGCGATCGAGCGCAACGACCACAAGACCCTGCCGGCCCCGGTCTTTACCCGCGGGTTCGTCCGCGAGTACGCCCGTTACCTCGGACTCAGCTCCGAGGACATGGTCAACCGGTACAACTACGCCGCGGCGGCGGACGAGCGGATCGAAAAACCGCACGCCCATCCCGTGACCTCGCCGCCCCCGCGCGACATCGCCCCGAGGCTGCAGCCGAAGCGGGGCATCCCCCACGCGCGGGTGGACCGGAACATCCTCCTGCTGATCCTCATCGCGGCCGCCTTCGCCGGTGTGGCGTACTGGGCGGTCAGCCAGAAAAAGCTGAGCGCCTTCAGCAACTCGACCGAGACCGATACGGCACCGCCGCCGGTCGTGACCGCCCCCGTGCCGGTCGCGCCGGTCACCCAGACCGCGAAGCCGGTCGACGACAGCTCCTTGCGGCTGGTGGTCGAAGCGCTCGAGCCGTCGTGGGTCGAGCTCGAAGCGGATGGCAAAGTGGTGGTGAACGAGACGCTCGAACGGGGAGCCCGTCGCTCCTTCGAAGCGAAAGACGCATTCCGTTTCCGCAAGATCGGCAACGCGGCCGGCCTGAAGCTGACCTTCAACGAAACCGAGGTGCCGCCCCTCGGCGAGACCGGTGAAGTCATTCGGAACCGGATCTTCGATCGTGAGGCGCTCGGGACGCTGCGTGCCGCCCCGCCCCGGAGCGAGACGTGAGCGGCGCCGCGGCCGGCGAGCTCAATGCGTCACAGCTCATCGCGCTGATCGAAGCGGGGGCGTATCCGCCGGACGTGGTGCAGACCATCGCCCGCGGTTTCCTGCCGCTGCCGCAGGATGAGCTGCTCTCGGTGCTGGCCTACCTGGCGGTATCGGGTGACGCGGAGGCGGCGGCGCTGGCGCGGGCCTCGATCGACGACATCCCGTCGCGCGCGGTGCTCGAGTTCGCGATGAACCCGAACGCTCTGCCGGAGCATCTGATCCGTCTCCTGCGTGTCACGAACGACAACGTCATCGCCGAGGCGCTGATCCGGAATCGGGCCGTGCCGGATGAATCGATCGTCGAGCTGGCGCAGACGGCCGAGCCGGCGCTGCAGGAAGTCATCGTCATCAACCAGGCGCGCATCCTTCGTGCGCCGCAGATCCTCGACGCGTTGCTGGCGAACCCGAAGCTCTCGCCCGATACGCGGCGGCGTGCGCTCGAAACGCGCGAAGAGTTCTTCGAGAAGAAAGCACGCATCCAGCAGGAGCTCGAAGAAGCGGCCGAGCTCGAGCCGGAGCCGGAAGAGCCGGCTCTGCCGGACGACATCTCGCTCGATGCCATTGCCGACCTGCTCGAGCGGGCGGAAGGCGAGGTGGCGTCGGCGCTGCCGGTGGAATTGACGGAAGCGGACAAGAAGGACGAGAAGAAATTCGCGGCCTGGGCGAAGCTGCAGTTCCTGACGGTCTCCGAGAAGGTGCAGGTCGCGTTCAAGGGCGACAAGATGACCCGCATGTTCCTCATCCGCGACCGCAATAAGCTCGTCTGCACGGCGGTCATGCGCAATCCGCGGCTCAGCGAGACCGAGATCGAGCAGATCGCGAACATGCGGAACGTCGACGAAGAGGTGCTGCGGCTGATCGGAACGAATCGCGAGTGGTCGTCGAAATATCCGATCCTGCTGACGCTCGTCCGCAACCCGAAGGCGCCGATTGGTGTTGTCCTGCCGTTCGTCAGTAGATTAACCTTGCGTGATTTGAAGAACTTGAAGGACGATAAGGGGGTCTCGCAGGTCGTCCGCGAGACCGCCAAACGGTTCTATATCGCCCGCACCCAGAAATCCGGATGAAGGTCAACTATTACGAGGTCCTCGGCGTCGAGCGATCGGCTTCGGACCAGGAGATTCGCGATCGGTTCAGGCAGCTCGCGCGCGAGCAGCATCCGGATCGCTATAAAGGTCCGGACAAGGCCGACGCGGAGCGTCGGTTCCAGACGCTGACCGAGGCGGTGAACGTGTTGACCAATGCGGCCCGGCGCAAGCAGCACGATTCGGAGATCGCTCCCGGCGCGGGCAAGGGGCCGGCCGATCTGACCCAGGTGGCCAGGGTTTATCTCCAGCGCGGCGTCAAAGCCTACAAAGAGGGCGACATGCGCGGGGCCTACGAGAATTTCGACATGGCGGTCAAGCACAACCCGCAGGATGCGAAGGGGTATCACTACCTCGCCCTCGCGGCGGCGCGGCTGCCGAATTTCACCAAACAGGCGGTGCAGGCCATCGAGTCGGCCGTGCAGCGCGATCCGATGAACGCGCTCTATCTCAAGGACGCGGGGCTGCTCTGCAAACGGGCCGGCCTCGTGGCCAAGGCCGAGCGTTATCTCGACGAGGCGCTGCAGTGGGACGCCGGGAACCCCGAAGTGCAGGCCGCGCTGTCCGAATTGCGCGGGACGAAGGACGGAGGGAAGGGCTTCGGCATCTTCCGGAAGAATTAGGGATGGAAGTGAAGGCACACGGTCTCACTCACGTCGGCCGGCAGCGGCAGCACAACGAGGACGCGTTCCTCGTGGAAGATGACGCGCGCCTCTTTCTGGTGGCCGACGGAATGGGAGGTCACGCGGCGGGGGAGATCGCGTCGCGGATCGCCGTCGACTCCATCACCGAGTTCATCCTCCACACGAAAGAAGACGACGGCACCTGGCCGCACGCCTACGACGAGCAGTTCAAGCGCTCGACCAACCGGCTGATGGCGGCGGTGCGGATGGCCAACACGCGTGTCCTCGAGGCGATGCGCAAGGACGCGCGCCTCCGCGGCATGGGCACCACCGTGGTGGCCTGTCTGGCCGACGAGAACACGATCTCGATCGCCCACGTCGGCGACTCGCGGGCCTACCTCATCCGCGAAGGACAGCTGAGCCGCGTCACGAACGACCACTCGTGGGTGTTCGAGCAGGTCCAGGCCGGGATGCTCACCGAGGCGGAAGCGGAGAAGCATCCGCTGCGCAACGTCATCACCCGCGCCCTCGGCGGCGCGCTGCAGGTCACGCCCGATGCCTCCGAGATCGAGCCGCGTCCGGGCGACGTGATCCTCCTCTGTTCGGACGGACTGACTGGCATGGTTCCGGAAGAAGAGATCAATCGAATCGTCACGGGGAGTGGCGGCGACCTCGAAAAGGCCTGCCAGCAGCTCATCGACGCGGCGAACGAGCGCGGCGGCCTCGACAACATCACCGCGGTGCTCGTCAGAACGGTTTAGACAGGACCCGAGAGTGCACGTTCGAATCGACTACTGCGGCGTTTGAAACTACCTTCCCCGAGCCTCCAGTCTGGCGGCTGAGATCAAGAAGGAACTGGGCCTCGACAGCGAGCTCGTTCGCGGCAGCGGCGGCATCTTCATCGTCACCGCCGACAACCAGCAACTGTTCTCCAAGCGGGAACAGGGACGGTTTCCGACGGAAGCGGAAGTGATCGAGAAACTGCGCGAGCTGCGTTAGCCGGGGCGGTTCGCGGGCGTCATCCAATTCGCTCAGGTCGAGAAGCCGCGCGAAGTTGCGCACGGTCAGAACCGACACACGGGAACCTGCTCACTGCCGCTAAGCAGAATGCTCTCACTTCACCAACAGATAAGGGAACGACGGGGGGCCTCCGGCGGCCGGGGCCAGGGGCCCCGGACCCCCATTGGTTGGCCTGGCCTCCGCGACTCTCTGTCGCGAGATCCGAGGCTGTGTCGCGGAGGCTAGACCAACCAACGGGTCCGGGCCCGCGGCCCGGCCGCCGGAGGCCTCCCGTCGTTCCCCTCATCCGTGGGCGCAGTGCGTGCGTTCTGCTTAGAGTCGTATGCGGTTCGGAACAGGCGGTGAGCACGAACAGAAGCGCGAATGCTATCGTCGGGGGATGAATGGATCACACAAACCTTCCGGCTACACCAGCGTCTCGCCCTACCTGATCGTCGACGGTGCGAGCGCGACCATCTCCTTCCTGCAGCAGGTCTTTGGCGCCGTTGAGTTGCGTCGCTTTCCTGACGAGAGCGGACGCTTGATGCATGCCGAGGTGCGGATCGACGACACGGTGGTCATGCTCGCGGATGGAAACGAGGGATGGCCGCCGGTGCCGTCGTATGTCCACGTGTACGTGACCGACGTCGACGACACGTATCGCCGCGCGCTCGAAGCAGGGGCGACGTCGGTGCAGGAGCCGGTGAAGAAGGAAGACGAAGACAAACGCGGTGGCGTTCGCGACGCGGGCGGCACAACCTGGTGGATCGCCACGCGCGTGGGGTGAAGATCTGGACTGCGGCGGCTCGCCACCGCAATCCACGTGACGTCTGATCTACTCCGGCGGTTCCGGCGGCGGCATCGGTATGTCGTGCGCCATCGGTACGGCAGCCGGTGCAGCCGCTTCCGCCGCATACTCCGCCTCCAGCTTGCGATGGGCGTCGCGCACGGCGCTGCAGAGAGCTCCGTACGTCTCCCGCGCCCGCTGTTTGCGCATGCCGAAGCGCAGCGCGGCGCGGGAGCGGGTGCCGATCACCGTCACGACGTCGACGCCGAAGATCGCCCGCAGGATGAACGCGACCAGGCCGGGCAGAGCGATGCCGAAGAAGATCAGCGCCGCCGGCAGCGTGTCGGCGGCCAGCAGGATCAGCGCGATCATGATGAAGAAGCCGGCGTAGAGGCCGGTGAAGACGAGGAACAGCGGCGTCCGCTCGCGGTGCAGCGTGACCATCTCCACCTCGTCGAAAAAGACGCGGCGGCGGACCACCTCGAAATTCTGGCTCGATTCGACCTCGATCGCGTCGGGCAGCTGGTAGCCGACGCTGCGCGACAAAGCACTGCTCCAGTGCGCGAGGCGCTTGCGATCGGCCGTCATGACTGTGCTCCCGCGGCGGAGAGGAGACTGTAGATCATCGAGCCGTACCAGGCCACGCTCGCCAGCAGCTCGAGAACTGCCACGACCATGACCACGATCATTCCGGCGATGGAGCTCCCTTCCTCCCGTCGCTGCCGGATCCCTTTTCGGCCGAACCAGAGCGCGAGTGGACTGAACAGCGGCGCCACGCAAAAGAAGAGAAACCCCGCCAGTACCGCCAGGCGTGCGATGCCGGCATGGTCGCGATAGCGGGTCACGGCCATGCGCGAGGTGCCGTCGGCGCGTACCCGCTCGAAACACGACGGGCAGTACGAGCCGTCGCCGACGTTCATGTCGCACAACGAGCAGATCAGGAGGCCGCAGCGCTGGCAGCTCGTCACCGCGGCATTGCGCGCGTGGTTGGCGCACGCCGCCGCCTCCTCCGGGCCGGAGACTTCGATCTGCGTGACCACCGGCGGGCGTCGCTGCGGCGGACGGAAGGTCGTCGCCTCGAACTCGCTGCTGCAGAACGTGCAGTAGTTCTCGCCACTGCGGACCGACTGCGGGAAGAGTTGCGCCGTGCAGCGCGGGCAGGAGAGCATCGCTACTCCTGAACGACTACCGTCTTGGCCACCATGTCGTGAATGGTCCGCTTCTGGTCATCGAAGAAGAACGGGATGTAGTCGACGATCGAGAAGCAGAGGAAGGCCAGCCGCATCCAGGCGCGGCCCCATCCCTGGCCGCTGGTGATCGGCTCGCCGTTCGGCTTCACCACCCGCAGCTTCACGATCATCTTGCCGAGGGTCTGGCCGTTCTTCTTCGAGTACATGATGCTTTCGTAGAGCGGCGTGATGAACATGGCTGGAAGCTGGATGAAGTTGAACCAGAACGGCGGCTCGCCGTTGCTGAACTGACCGCTGGCCATCAGCATGAACATCAACACCATGGTCATGGCGCCGATCGGAATGCCGATGATGAAGGAGTCGAGGATGAACGCCGCGAAGCGCGGCCAGAACGTCGCCAGCTGCACGCTGACGCGATCGACGCCGGAGCGGACATCCATCAACTGCTCGCTCTTGCAGGTGGCGCAGTAGGGATGGCCGTCGAGGTCGACCAGACAGTCGCGGCAGAACGTCGATCCGCAGCGCGTGCAACGGCGGACGCCTTCGATCACCTCGGGGTGATTGCGACACATCAACATACAGAAGCACCTCGCTCCGAAATTGGACGCGTCATCCTACCGCATCGGCGCGAAGAGAACGGCCGTGAGATCGCGCACGAGATTCTCGCCGCTGATCGGCTCCTCCTCCAGATCGAGCTTCTTCCGGTAGACGCCGGCCACCTGCTCGAACAGGTCGTAGCGCGCCGCCGGCGCCATCCGCTCGGCGCGGAGACAGAGGGCGAGCAGGAACTCGCGCTCTTCGAGGCTGATGCGGTGCTTGATCAGACGGATCACGCGTGGCGTGCGGAGGCTGTTGTGACGCCGCTCCGCCGCGAGGTGGCCCTTGTACGCGAGCGGCTGCGCGTCGCGCACCACCAGCGTATCGGCGATCAGGTCGCCGAGGCGGCGGCGGTTGGGGGAGAGCAGCGTCGCGATCGCGCCGACGCCGTAGAAGGCGGGAAGGAAATCGAGGACGCGGGTGATGTTCCGCACCAGCGACTGATAGAGCGACACCGGCAGCCCGCGCGCATCGACGACGCGCAGCTTCAGCGTGGCCTTCCCCGGCGTGCGTCCCTGCCGGCGCACCTCGAAGTAGATGTGCCAGCCCCACGTCAGGAGGAAGGTGATGGTGACGAGAACGGCCGCCGCGACGCCGCTCGGAAGAAGCGTGTTGATGATCGCGGAGAGGAGGGCGGAGATCGCCAGCACGATCAGTGAATCGATCAGGATCGCCAGAAAGCGGCTTCCCGCGCCGGCCGGCTCGAGGCGGATGTGGACGTGCTCCGGTGTGGTGATGGTCAGGCTCACGCATCCTCCGTCGCAATGCGGCGCAGGAAGAGGTAGGTCATCAGGCCGAGGAAGAGCACGCCCGCGATCGCGATCTTGATCTCGTACGGCACGCTTCGGGCCGTGAACTGCGAGAACGAGCCTTCGATCAGCCCCGCCAGGACCAGCACCAGCGCGGCGCCGATCATCATCCGCCACACCGACGGCAGCACGCGCCGCAGCGACGCGCCGCGCGTGAGATGGCCGGGCATCAGCAGCGCGCGCCCCATGAGGATGCCGGCCGCACCGCCGAAGACGATCGCCGGGATCTCGAGCGCGCCGTGCGGCCCGACCCAGGCGAAGAAGAAGACCGACACGTCGTCCAGCGCGTACATCGTTCCGACCGCGCCGAGGATCACGCCGTTGTGGAAGAGGATGGCGACGCCGAGGACGATCGTCAGCGCACCGAGCGCGAAGGCGAGGAACGCCACCTTGATGTTGTGCGTGTAGAGCGACGCGCCGAAGAGCAGCGCCTCCTCCACTTTGTCGATCCGCTCCTCGTTGTTCTCGATCTTCTCCACCCGCTCGCGCGGGCTGTCGGTGAAGAACATGGCCGGCACGAGCCGCGCCCCGTTGCCCGGATCGATCAGCACCGCGATCGATCCGAAGAGCGTGCCGGCGAGGAAGGCGCACGCCGCGATGACGACGTAAAGCCGCTCCCGCCGGAACGAGGCCGGGATCTCGCGCGTGATCAGGCGCAGCAGCGTCCTGCCGACCGGCATCTCGTGGCCGGCGCGGTAGATGAAGCGGTACGCGCGGCCGGTGAGCTGATTGAGGAAGCCGATGATTTCCGGATTCGCGGTGTACGAGCGGGCGCGATTGAGGTCCGAGCAGGTACGGCGATAGAGCTCGACCAGCCGGTGCATCTCGTCGCGCGAGAGGCCGGAGTCGTCGGCCGTGTTGAGCAGCGCGTCGAGGTCATCCCAGACCGGGCGGCGTTCGGAGAGGAAGCGTTCGATGTCCATGGTGTTTTGCAGCTGCTCAGCTCTTCAGCTCTTCAGCGGCTCAGCGAGTACGCTCGCCGCCCGAACAGCTGAACAGCTGAATAGCTGAAGAGCTGAATCGCTGAATCGCTGAATCACTGTCTACAGCATCTGCCTCCTCTTGATGTCGATGTACGCATTCACGGCGTCGACGCCCCAGTCGTTGGCGGTCGATTCCACCACCATCGCGCCGCGGGCCCGCAGCTCGCGGGTCAGCTCCGCGCGGCCGAGCCAGAGGTCGCGCGCCACGAGCGTGCGCGAGAGCTCGTTCGCGTCGGACGGAAGCAGCTCCGCCTGCGCGCGCAGGTCGCGATCGGTCAGGGTGACGAAGAGCGGGAGGTGCTGCGGCGCGAGCATGGTCACGGCCCGAAGCAGGTCGTGCCGCTCCTCGCGCTCCGGCAGCACGGTCAGGATCACGATCAGCGTGCGATGGCGCAGGCGGCGGCGGAGACTCGCCGCGAGGGCGAGGTAGTCGGTGTGGCGATACTCCGCCGCGAGCTGGCTGACGTACGAGGTGATGGCGCGCAGGTGCGAGGTGCCGCGATGACTCGGCAGCCCCTTGTCGACCGCGGTATCGAACGAGAGGATGCCGATCTTGTCCTCCATCCGGTTGCAGATGTAGCTGATCAGCACCGCGGCGTTGACGGCGTGATCGAGGCGGGTGATCTGCTCGACGCGGGCGGCCATGCGATGTCCTTCGTCGATGCAGAGAAGGACGTCCTGGCTGCGCTCCATCCGGAACTCGCGCACGATCAGCCGGCCGTGCCGCGCGGAGGCTTTCCAGGCGACGTCGCGATAGTCGTCGTCGCGGACGTAGTCGCGCAGCCGGTCGAAGTCGCGCCCCTTGCCGATCTTCGGTGCCGTGCGTGCGCCGAGGGAGCGCAGCGCGTATTCGTTGAGCCGCTTGTGCATCCGCGCGACGGCGCGCAGGTTCGGCAGCACGTGCACGGTGGTCGACGGCCCGGCGGAGGTGATCCGCTCGATCAGCCCGAAGGTCGTTACGGCGAGATGCAGCGGCTCGATGGTCGCGGTGCCGCGCGCCACGCCGCGTGCCTCGAAGTCGAGCGCGAGCTGCTCGCCCGGCCGGACGATCGCCTCTTTCACGATCGACCGCGGCTCGACGATCTCCGGCCAGCGCTGCCGCGCCGTGATGCGCAGCTTCCGGGTGGCGTTGGTGGTGAGCGTGATCGTGGTCGTCTCCCGCTCATCGAGCGGCAACGCGACCTTCTCCCGCCGCTCCACGTCGAAGCGCACGCGACGCAGCACGAAAGCTTCGACGAACGCGAAGATGGCCAGCACCACGATCGCCACCACCAGCACCCACACGAGCTCCGGCACCGCCGCCACGAGCAGCGCGGAAGCCGCGAGGATCACGGCCAGGCGGATGAGCAGGGGAGCGGGACGCAAGTTAGCGTGGCACCTCGACCTGATCGAAGATCCTGCGCAGCAGATCTTCCAGCGACATCCCTTCCATTTCCGCCTCGGGGCTCAAGGTGATGCGATGGGCGACCACCGGCAGGACCAGCGACTTCACGTCGTCGGGCGTGATGAAGTCGCGCCCTTCCAGCGCTGCGGTGGCGCGGCTCGCTTCGAGCAGGGCGATGGAGGCGCGCGGGCCGGCGCCGATCTGCACCGATTCATCCGTGCGCGTCTTCGTCACCAGCTCGCGGATGTAGCGAATGATGTGCGGCTCGACGCGCACCTGGGTCGCCACGGTCCTGCGCGCGGCCAGCAACTCGTCGGCGGAGAGCATCGGCTGCAACTGCCCGATCACTTCATCATGCAGCCGGCGTCCGGAGGCATACGCTTCGAGCATCCGCCCTTCGTCTTCGGCCGCGGGGAAGTCGATGTTGATCTTGAAGAGGAAGCGATCGCGCTGCGCTTCGGGCAGCGGATACGTCCCCTCGAACTCGACCGGGTTCTGCGTGGCGAAGACGGTGAAGACGGGGGAGATCTTGTAGCGCGAGCCGTCGATGGTGACGGCGTTCTCCTGCATCGACTCGAGCAGCGCGGCCTGGGTACGCGGCGGCGTGCGGTTGATCTCGTCCGCGAGGAGGATGTCGGTGAAGACGGGGCCGGCCCGGAAGGCGAACTCCTGCGTCTTCTGGTTGAAGATGTTCGCGCCGAGCAGGTCCGACGGCATGAGGTCGGGCGTGAACTGAATGCGCTTGAAACGGCATCCGAGGAGGCGCGCCAGGGTCAGCGCGAGGAGCGTCTTGCCGGTGCCCGGCACCCCCTCGAGCAGCATATGTCCGCCGGCGAGGAGCGAGGTCATGGCCAGCAGCTTGACGCGCTCCTGTCCCATGATCACGCGGTCGAGCTGCTCGCGCAGCGCCTGAAATCGCGTCGCGATGTCCGCGATGGTCTGCATCAATTTGCCTCCGGTTTGCGCGCCACTCTGGCAAACGCATCGTTGATTGCCTGGAGCTGACGGCGAAACTCCGCCGTGTTGATCTTTGCCTGTCGATCCGGCGGCTCGAGGCCGCCGGTGAGGTCGTGGATGCATTTCTCGAGCTGCTCGCCGCGCAGGCCGGTGGTCAGCGCGACGGTCCGCTTGAGCGAGTCGTGGTAGAGCGCGATCGCGGCGGCGTCGTTGGTCGCGTCGCGATAGAGTGCGCCGAGGGAGCGGACCAGGTCGACGGCATCGGAACGGCCCTCGCGATCGTCGTCATCGGCCGGACCGATGCGCCGTCCGTGGCGCCAGAAGAGCAGCGCCGTCGTCGCCAGGAGGAGCAGGAGAAACGGCCCGAGGTTCCACTCCTGCATCATGGCCAGCGCGCCGTCGTCGCGCACGATGCCGTGCAGCACTTCATCGAAGTAGACCGGCCGCTGGTTGCCGGCCAGCGCGTCGAGCAGGGGGAGATGGTTGCGGATGCGCTCGTTCGCCAGCACGCCCGGCTCGGAGAGGAGGAACAACTCGCCGGCGCCGATGCGCTCCCGCCCGAGAACAGTGTGCCTGCCGCCGGCGAAGATCGCGTGCATGCGCGGCGGCAGCGTGTCGAACCCGGCCGCGCACTGGCAGCGGTAGTCGTCGATCTTCATGGTCACGCCGGGCCAGATCGGAAAGACCTTCTTCGCGGACTGCGGTGCGAGCAGCGAGACCGGCCGCGCCCCCTCATCGGCGGCGATGATGAAACGGCCGCCGCGCCGCACGAACGCTTCCTCTTCATGATTGAGCAGCGGCTGCTGCTTCGGCTTCGGCGGACCGACCATCTTGTCGTCCAGCTCTTCCGGATCGAAGAGGACCGGCAGCTTCCGCGCCAGGCGGAAGACGACGGCGTTCGGCTCGAGCGGATCGCGGCCGAACGGCGCGGTGAGCATCGCCACCTTGCGCGTCCTGCCGAGGTAGGCATAGGCGAGTGACAGGCCGCGCTTGGATTGGTTGGGCGTCGAATATTCGTCGTAGACGCGCTGTGCGGCGCGGCGATCGGAAACGATCCAGAGCAGCCCGGCCACTCCGAAGAGGAGGATCGCCAGGACGAGGGGCAGCGTCCGTTTCATGCGACCTCCCGGGCACCGCGACGGACGGACTCGAGGATGCGTGAGGCCCGCTCGCTGCAGTCGTCGAGCGCTTCCTCGCTGCTTTCGGCGTGGCCGTACCACTCCACTTCGAAGCGGCGCGTCAGCGCGATCATCTCCGCGCGCCACGGCAGCGTCGGCGCGAGCATGGCCAGATACTCCCAGTTCGTGCGTCCCTTGCGGAAGGAGAGGATGCCGGCGGAGTAGCAGGTCACGAGCACGGCCTGATACCAGGCGCGGATGGCCTCGCGGTGACGCCCCTCACTGGCGAGCTGCGCGGCGTAGCGCTCCCATTCCGTCGCCCCGCGCGAGAGCGGGTTCTCATCGCGCTTCGAGCCGGCCGGCTCCGTCGATTCGGCCACTTCGCTCGTGCCGCTCTTGCCGCGCCGCAGCACGGCAATGGCGAGGATCACCACCGCGATCACGATCAGCGCGACCATGCCGATCACGCTCCAGCGGATGTCGCCCGCCTTGCCGTCGGCGCGGCGCTGCCGCGGCAGGAACTCGATCAGCCAGTCGATCAGCTTCCCGAGCTTTTCGCCGATCCACTCGAGCGCGCGCACGATGGCTTCGGCGATCTGCTCCATGAACGGGACCTCGCGCTCGAGCGTCGTCGGCACGTCGCCGCCCGGCGCGAACTCCGGCACTTCCTGCTCCGCGGCCACGGCGCTCAGTCGCTTCGGATCGCTCGCCGGAATGGCGCTGGGGGCGCTGCGACGCAGTTCTGCGATCGTCGTCGCCAGCCGGAGTTGCAGCGTGTGATCGGCGCGGGAGGCGTTCACGACCGCATTCAGCAGCGCTTCGTCGGTGTGGAAACGGCCCAGCGGCGAGTCGACCTGCTGTCCGATCAGCGCGCGCGCTTCGCTCTTCGCGACGTCGAGCTGATTCGCGGCGAGGCTCTGACGGATGCGCTCCAGCGAGGCGATGTAGTCCTCGCTGCCGAGAGCCGCGGCCCGGCCGGCGAGGAGCAGCGCGAGCAGCACCATCAGCCGTCTCACGCGCGCTGCAGCTCCTCGAACCACGCCCGGAGATCGTCGCCGCTTTCTTCGACCCCCGCTTTGCGTACGAACACGACGTGCGCGGCGACCCAGAACGGCTCGACGGCGATCACCGCCCCGGCGAAGACCATCAGGAGGAAGCGCCGGTTTTCCTGCGAGAACAGCAGCGGCCAGTTCGGCGCATCGATGCTGCCGACCGCCGTCGCCAGCCACACCAGCAGCGTGAAGGCGAACGCGACGTTCGCCGCCGCCACGAACAAGCCGCAGAAGAAGACGAAGACGAGCGCGATCGGCACCTTCGGCCGATTGCCGTAGCGGGCCAGCAGCGCGAAGGGGCGGGTGAGGCTGACGCGCTCGTTGAGCTCCATCGTGCCGATGGCCAGGCCGGAGAGGATCACCGCCGCGCCGTAGCCGACGACGGTGAAGATGGTCAGCGCCCCGGCGATGATGGCGGCCGAGGCGGTCAGCACGTAGCTCGCGAACGCGGCCGGCCGTACGCGCCACACTTCGCGCCCCGGCGCTGTGCCGCGTCCCAGCGCCAGCCGGCAGGCCCGCGCGTAAACGGCGCGTCCCCACAGCGCGAGCAGCGTCGCGAGGACGATGAGGTTGGCGGTGCCGCCCAGAAGGTTGCCGTACCTGGAGGCGCCGGCGCCGACCTCGAAGAGCTGATCGAGGAAGAGCGCCTGCAGCAGCCGATAGGGGACCGACGTCGCGACGAGCACCGCCGCCCACGGCGCGGCCGTGCGCGCCACGACCTCCGTCGACTCGTCCAGCACCGACGTGAGCGACAGCGGCGCGCGGATCAAAACCATCCCGCGATCACGGCGCCGGACCAGACCATCAGCCGCGCGCCGAGATAGAGAAAGGTGAGGGAGACGAGGACGACCCCGATCCACGCCAGGACCGGCGAGCGTGCGACGGTGGAGGTCCGCTTCGCGCCGAGGCAGGCGGAGCAGTGCCAGATGCCGTCCCACTGCGTCGCACACTCCTGGCAGAGCATCTTCGCGCACGACATGCAGCGTGCAAACGCGGCGCGCTGTTCATGGATGGCGCAACGCTGGACCGTCACGAGGCGCAGTGTAGCGCGAGGGCGACAGGGACGACGAGGGACGACCGAGGGAGCCTCCGGCGGCCGGGCCGCGGGCCCGGACCCGTTTGTTGGCCTAAGCAGAATGCTCTCACTTCACCAACAGATGAGGGAACGACGGGGGGCCTCCGGCGGCCGGGGCCAGGGGCCCCGGACCCCCATTGGTTGGCCTAGGAGTCTGCGCGCCGGAAAATTTCGACGCGCTACGATTCGATATGAGGCTCGATTTTTTCGATCGAGGGGTTTCCTTCGCGGACAGCTCCGATTGCCGCGTGAAGACGCTCGCAGGCAATTGCACGTGAGCGGAAACG
>DASWOB010000049.1:0-22565 GCA_036398925.1 Thermoanaerobaculia bacterium | reverse complement strand
TCCGCGACACAGCCTCGGATCTCGCGACAGAGAGTCGCGGAGGCTAGGCCAACCAATGGGGGTCCGGGGCCCCTGGCCCCGGCCGCCGGAGGCCCCCCGTCGTTCCCTCATCTGTTGGTGAAGTGAGAGCATTCTGCTTAGCGTGACTGTTTTAACGACCCTTCCGCCCATGTTGCCCAAACCATACAATCCTGCTGCTCCAACCCCCGCAGCACGCGCCGGTGTGGCACCACCCGGAAAGCTTCATCAGTTTTTCATTGCTGTTCCGCATGCTTCTCTGCATGCACGCCATTCGATTCGCTCTTCTCGCACTTTTCGTTGCGACGGCTGTCTTTGCCGCTGCCCCTGGCGAAGACCGCGCGCTGGCCTGGGTTCGCGCGTTCAATGAAGGGGGGGAGGCGTTCGAGACGTTCGCCGCGGCCAATTACACGCCGGAGGCGCTCGCACGGCGGACGAAGGAAGAACGGCGCTCGCTGTACGAGCGGCTCTCGTCGGCGCACGGCAAGCTGGAAGTGCTCGGCGTGACCGCGGACCACGGTACGCTCGGCCTGAAGGTGAAAGCGGCCAAGGGGGGGACGCTCAGCCTCCGTTTCGAGATCGAGCCGAAGCCGCCGCATCGCATCGCCAACCTCGGTATCGAGATGGGAGGGCGCGAGACGCGTACGAACCTGCCGCCGCTCGTGCTCGAGGAGGGCAGCAACCCCTCGACGACGCTCGACGCCTACGTGCGCCAGCTCGCGGAGGCCGATCGCTTTGCCGGCACGATCCTGGTGGCGAGGAACGGCGAGCCGCTCTTCGAGCGCGCATACGGCATGGCCAGCCGGCGCTACGGCGTGCCGAACAAGACCAGCACGCGCTTCAACGTCGGCTCGATCACCAAAGACTTCACCAGGACCGCCATCGCGCAGCTCGCCCAGGCGGGCAAGCTCAAACTGACCGACACCATCGCCACGCATCTTCCGAACTATCCGAATCAGGAGGTGGCGAAGAAGATCACCATCGAGCAGCTGCTCCAGCACCGCTCCGGCCTCGGCGACGTCTTCACGCCGCGCTTTTCCGGCGTGGCCAAGAGCGGCTTCCAGCGGCCGAAGGACTTCATCGACTTCTTCGCCTCCGATCCGCTGCACTTCGAGCCGGGCCAGGGGCAGCGCTACTCGAACTACGGCTATACCGTCCTCGGCGCAATCATCGAAGCGATTGCCAAACAGGACTACTTCGACTACGTGCAGAAGAACGTCTTCGACACCGCGGCGATGAGCGGCAGCGGCTTCTTCGACCTCGAGCTGCCGATCGCCGACATCGCCATGGGGCACACCAAACGGCTGGGCAACGGCCAGGAAGGAACGGAGTGGCGCGAGACCATGGCCCGCCGCTACAGCACGCGCGGCATCCCGGCGGGCGGCAGCTACTCGAACGTGCGTGACCTGCTGGCCTTCGACCGCGCCATCCGCGGCGGCAGGCTGCTCGATGAAACGTGGACGCGCTGGTACTTTGGCGGCGATCCGAAAGGCCCCGCCGTCTACGCTGGCGGCTCCCCCGGCGTGAACGCGGTGGTGGCCAGCGATGCCACGTGGACCGTGGTCGTGCTCGCGAACATCGATCCCGGCCTGCCGGAGGAGCTCGGCGAGCACATCTTTAACGCGCTGACGAGGGGACGTTAAGCAGAACGCGCGCACTTGACTCACGGATGAGGAGACGACGGGGGGCCCGTCGTTCCCTGATCGCCCCGCGCCGTTACCGCCGCGCACCAGGCCGTTGTAGCTCAGTTGGTAGAGCAGCTGATTCGTAATCAGCAGGTGAGCGGTTGCTCAACGGCTCCAGATTTTCAAACCACTCAGCGCCGGCCGAAAGGCCGGCGCTGCTGTAAGCGCGATTCTGCTACGGGCCGCAGGGAACATCCGGCGTGCAGAGCTGCGCAGGGATGAGCGAGAGACCCGCAAAAAGGTTTCTGTCCGGGCCGTCATAGCAGGCTTTATTGCCTGTCGGTGCGGGAACCCAGATCCACCAGTGCGTGCCGGTGTACGTACCGTCCGCCTTCCGCAGCGCGCCGTAGTGAATGCCCGGCATGATCTCGACCAGATTGCTGTAGCCGTTCGCGGTGATGTTGTTGAGATTGATCTGCTGCCTGGTGCCCCAGCCGCAGACGGTCGGATCGAGACAGGTCGCGGTCTGCGCCCATGTGCCGTCGAACGACCAGACGTGAAGCCACTTGCCATTGCCGTACTTCACGTCTCCGCCGCCGAATTCGAAGCCGGCTGTCTGCACACTGTTGTAGATCCCGATCACCGGATTGCCGGTATCGGCGGGAAGCTGCACGCCGCTGGCGTTGACGTCGTAACCGAACACCAGCTTCCCGCTGTGCGCGACCCACGCGCCATTGTGGAAGATGGACCAGCCCGACCCGAACCCCCACGAATGGCCGTTGTTGTACGTGAAGCGCATCAGCAGCGAGGAGAAGGCGCGGTCGTATCCCTTGTACGGCGAGTTCACGCAGGCGGAAGAGTCCCGATCGCTGCACTCCGGCTGGATGGGATGGTTGTATTGCGAGAAGAGGTAGACATAGCCGTTCTCGTAGGCGATCTGCAACTGGCCGATTCCCGACGGCAGGCTGCAGGCGGGCGTGCTTCGGGGAGCCGAGGAGCTCCGTTCGTATTTCGCCTGTACGAGGGGTGCCCAGATCTCCGGGAGCGACGAGTTCGTGTAGACGTTCCAGTTGATCCCGTCGTCCGAGTAGGCCCAGTAGACCTTACCGTGGACATAGTCGGCGTTGCCGCCGCCGAAGGCCATGAAGTAGCGGTATCCGTTCGCGCTGCTGGTATTCGGGAGTCGGATCACGGATGGACTGCCAATCGGGCCGGCGTTGGCGCCTCCCGTCCAGCCGCAGCGGACGTATTCACCTTTCAAGCGCGGACACTGCGTGGCGGAAGGCGACGTCCAGGCGCCGACGGAGTTCCGGCTGGCGGGATAGATCGAATCGTAGGGCAGCGTCTGGCAGGGATTCGGGGCACCCGCCTGGGCGAGCAACCCGAGGTCGGTCGCATTCGGAAGGACGAACACCTCGGGGTCGTACCAGGTGTTCGCGCAGGAATCGCCATTCGGAGGGTTCGCGATGGTGAGCGGCGCGTACGGAGTGCTGGTCGAATACTGCGCGGCTGTGAACGTCGTGGAGAACAGGAAAACTGTGAGTACGGCAAGCTGGATGCCTTTGATGCGCGGTCTCATGGTTGACGCTCCTTGGGATGGATGTACTTCCATGAAACCTACAATAACTATGCCGAAGTACGGAACTAAATAGATGAGCCACGAGTCCCCGTGTCGCGTCCCGCTTTTTGCTGATTCCCCGTGAATGGGTTGATTGCCGCCCTTCCTTCACTTACGCTGTCGGCCTTCAGCAAAAGCGATGGTGTTGGCGGCGGTTCCGGCATGGTGCCGAACCGCAAGTCCTCTCCCTGCGGCTCGTCATCCGATCGTCTTTGCACGCGTAGATGAGCGGTGATCTGCTTCTTGTGAAGGTTCAAACCGAGGCAACGCTTGCTGCGATGCGCATGGCATCCTCCTTTCGTTGGCTCGAGGTGCCGTGTACGCCGAAGTAGTTACGACTGAGGCTGCTACGCTTGCTCTATTTTGCGACTGGCGAGAGAAGGTGATACCAAGGTCGGCGCGGGTCAATCTCAGGATCGCGGTCTAACCGACAGAAAAAAGACGACCACGACACGTCACCTCGAGCCAACTGGTAACGTACGTCCTCCGATTGACTCGCACCCGTTTTCATCCGTGGTGACGCGGCACCGCACCATGCGATCTCAGGATAACAACGGGGGCTTCATGTCGACGATCACCCTGCGAGCCCTTCCTCGATCAACCAGGCGTCGATGGCCCGCGTGGCCTGATCGTTCTTGAAGCTGAAGAAGAGCCGTTCCGCCGTCCGGTCGCCGGAGAGGGCGCGGCGGAACGCGCTCGCGTCGTCCACCACCGCTTTCAGTTGCGCGCGCGTCTCGGGGACGATCTTCGCCTGCTCGACGAAGAGACGGCGGTCTTCCGCCTCGCTCTCATCGGTGCGGGTCGGGATCCGGCGGAACCGCGACGGGTCGCCCGGGGCATCGTCGTCGAGCGGCAGATCGACGATGTCGCCGGTCTCCAGGTCGAGCCAATGCGCGAGCGCGGTGCCGAGGTAGGCGACTTGCAAGCCTTCGTGATCGATGTACATGAACGTGCCAATGATATCGTTCGACGCCGCATGAGCCAGGATCGGCTCGACGCCAGTCTCGACATTGACCGACGTCCCGCGCTCGACGTCGTTCGCATCATCCAGGAGCAGGATGCGCTGGTTGCGGCGGCCGTGGCCGCGCAGGCGGAGCGGATCGCCCACGCCGTCGAGCAGATCGCGGAGCGCCTGCGCCACGGCGGGCGGCTCTTCTACGCCGGCGCCGGCACCAGCGGCCGCATCGCCATGCTCGACGCTTCCGAGATCCCCCCCACCTACGGAGTCAGCCGCGACGTCGTGCAGGTGCTGATGGCCGGCGGCAACGAGGCTTACTTTGCGGCAGCCGAGGGAGCGGAGGACGACGAGGAGGCGGCCATCGCGACGGTGAACGACAGAGTCACGGCCGAGGATGCGATCGTCGGCATCGCCGCTTCCGGCACTACGCCGTACACCGTGGCCGCGGTGCGGCGGGCGAACATGCTCGGTGCGCTGACGGTCGGCGTCACCTCCGTGCCCGGCTCGCCGCTGGCGCGCGACGTCGACATCCCGATCGTCGTCGATGCCGGCCCCGAGGTGATCATGGGGTCGTCGCGGATGAAGAGCGGCACCGCGCAGAAGATGGTGCTCAACCAGATCTCGACCGGCGTGATGATCCTCCTCGGCCACGTCTACTCGAACCTGATGATCGACATGCCGGCCACGAACGAGAAGCTGCGCAACCGCGCCGTGCGGATGGTGGAGCTGGCGGCCGGCGTGCTGCGGCCGATGGCGGTGCAGGCCATTCGCGAGGCGGACGGAAACGTGAAGCTCGCCACGGTGATCGCGAAGAAGAAGGTGTCGCGGGAGGAGGCGGAGCGGCTGCTTGCGGCGCGATCGTTACGGGAGATTCTCGAGTGATTCGATTTTGCTGCGCGGCCGCACTTTATCCCGAGCGAACGCGAGGGATCTTGGGTGCCACCGCGACGCGGGTGGCTCAGGCGACAGAGGTGTCACCAAAGATGCCTCGCTGCGCTCGGCATAAACTCAGTCGGGTTCCGCGAGGGATCTCCGGTGCCACCGCCACGCGGGTGGCTCGTACGAGCGCGGTGTCACCAAAGATGCCTCGCTGCGCTCGGCATAAACTGGGACCGGGAGAGGGGGAATCGTGAGCCGCCTCGAACGGATGATGCACGTTGCGACGAAATACTCGCGGCGCATCATCGGCATCATGTCGGGCACCTCGCTCGACGCCATCGACGTGGCCATGTGCCGCATCCAGAAGCACGGACTGAACGCCAACGTGAAGCTGGAGCACTTTCGCAGCTTCCCGTATCCGCCCAAGATCCGCTCGGTCGTGCGCGACCTGTTCGACCCGAAGCGCGCCCGGGTCGACGACATCTGCCGCTACGACTTCATCGTCGGGGAGATGTTCGCGGCGGCGGTGCTGCGCCTGCTGAAAGAGACGAAGATCAAGGCCGATACGGTCGACCTGATCGCCACGGCGGGACAGACCGTCTGGCACGATCCGGAGCTGGCCACGCTCGACGCCGGCGTCGACTGGATCGACGAGCCGATCGCCACCCGCTCCACCTTCGCCATCGGCCAGTCGGCGGTCATCGCGGAGCGCACCGGGATCATCACCATCGGCGACCTGCGCGTGCGCGACGTCGCGGCGGGCGGCCAGGGGGCGCCGCTCGTGCCGTACTTCGACTGGGTGCTGCTGCGGCACAAGCAGCGCGGGCGGTGCATCCAGAACATCGGCGGCATCGGCAACGTCACGTACATCCCGCCGCGCGCGCGATGGGAGGACGTCATCGCGTTCGATACCGGGCCGGGCAACATGATCATCGACGAGCTGGCGTGGATCGCCACCAACGGCCGGCAGTCGTACGACGTCGACGGCGCGCTGGCGGCGTCGGGGACGCTACGGCACGACCTGCTCGAGCAGTGGATGGGCGACCCGTACTTTGCGAAGCAGCCGCCGAAGACCACCGGACGCGAGCTCTTCGGCGCGCAATTTGCGCGGCGCATCCTCGAAGAGTCGACGGACGTGCCGATCGAGGACCTGATCACCACCGCGACCGCGCTGACGGCGGAGAGCATCGCCCGCGCATACCGCGATTTCATCCATCCGCGCGGGCCGGTGCACGAGGTCATGCTGGCCGGCGGCGGCGCGAAGAATCCGACGCTGGTGCGGATGATCCACGAGCGGATGCCGAAACAGAAGATGCTCGTCTACAAGGCGAGCGAAGCGAAGGAAGCGATGGCCATGGCCATGATCGCGAACGATGCCGTGGTCGGGCTGGTGACGAACGTGGCCGGCGCCACCGGCGGCCGTCCGACGGTCCTGGGGAAGATCTGCCTGTGAGCGAGCGCATCCTGCACGGCCGCGCCTTCGTCGACGGCGCGCTGAAGGAAGACGTCCTGATCACCATCGACGATCAGGTCATCGTCGACATTGCCCAGACCGCGCGCGTGCCGATCCGCGCCGAGCGGCTGCCCGGCATCATCGTGCCGGGCTTCATCGACGTGCACGTGCACGGCGGAGACGGCGCCGACTTCATGGACGCGCACGAGGAAGGAAACGCGCGCATCCTCAGCTTCCACGCCACGCATGGCACGACCGCGCTTGCGGCGACGACGCTTTCCGCCTCGCGCGGTGACCTGCAGACGGCGGTCGAAACGATCGCCCGCAGCGCCGCCGACCGCACGGCCGGCGCGGAGATCGTGGCCATTCACCTGGAAGGGCCGTACATCCACACCGAGCGTGCCGGCGCGCAGGATCGCACCTCCATCCGCGTCGCCGACATTCACGAGCTGGCGGCGCTGATCGCCGAGGCACCGCGCATGCGCTGGATCGCCACGGTGGCGCCGGAGATCGAGGGAGCACGCGGGCTGATCGAGCACTTCCGCGATCGCGTGCTCTTCTCCATCGGACACACCACCGCCAATCACGCGGTGACCGTTGCGGCCATCGAGTGGGGGGCGGCGCATTTCACGCACCTCTACAACGCCATGAGCGGACTGCATCACCGCGATCCGGGCGTCGTCGGCGCCGCGATGACTTCCGCCGACGCGACCGCGGAGCTGATCGCGGACGGCGTACACGTTCATCCGGCGGCGCTGCGGCTGGCGGTGATGACCATGCCCCATCGCATCGCTCTGGTGACCGACGCCATGCGCGCCTGCGGTCTCGCCGAGGGGACGTACAAGCTGTACGACTACGAGGTGATGGTGGCGGACGGCGCGGTGCGGCTGAGCGACGGGACGCTGGCCGGCAGCGTGCTGACGATGTCGCGCGCGGTGCAGAACATGGTCGAGCTGGCGGGGCTGCCGCTCGAGAGCGTTCTGCCGCTGGCCACCGAGGTCCCGGCACGCATCGCCGGCGTCGCCGATCGCAAGGGAAAGATCGAGTTGCGCTTCGATGCCGACCTGGTGGTGATGAACGACCGCTTCGAGGTGGAACGGGTCTGGACGCGCGGGCAGGAGCTCGACGCTTGAAGTTCGAGCCGTTCGACAGCATGGAAGCGCTGGCCGACCGCGCCGCGGCGATCCTGCTCGGCGCGATCCGCGAGAACCCGCGCATCGTCCTCGGATTGCCCACCGGCCGCACGCCGATCGGCATGTACGACCGCGTGGTGCACATCTGCAGTGCGGAGTACCACTGCTTCCGCGACGTGACCACGTTCAACCTCGATGAATACGCCGGCGTGGAGCGCGACCATCCGGGCAGCTACTTCACCTACATGAAGCAGCACCTCTTCGACCACGTCGACATCCACCCCTCCCACGCGCACCTCCCGAACGGCACCGCACCCGACCTCGAGGCGGAATGCGCCCGCTACGAACGCGAGATCGCCGACGCGGGGGGCCTGGACCTCACCTTTCTCGGCTTGGGCCGCAACGGTCACATCGGCTTCAACGAGCCCGGCACCCCGTTCGACGCCCACACCCGCGTCGTCGAGCTGACCGAATCGACCCGCAAAGCGAACGCCGACCTCTTCCCCCAGGGCCACGTCCCGACCCACGCCATCACCATGGGCATCGGCACGATCCTCTCCTCCAGACGGATCGTCCTGCTGGTGGCCGGAAGCGGGAAAGAGGAAGCGCTGGAGCGATTGCACAGCGGAGCGGTGGACGAGAGTTTTCCCGCGTCGGCGTTGCGGACGCACAGGGATGTGACGGTGCTGACCGCGGTGGGAGTCAATTGAGACTCGAGAATTGAGAAAACCGCCCGAGGCGTCGGTGGCCTTTCTTTCTCAATCCTCAATTCTGAAATTTTCAATTTCTCATACACGGGCACCTTTCTCGCTACGCCCGAGTCCGTCGTGGCTCGCTTTCGCCGTACCCGCCGCATCCTGACCGTCATCGGCACGCTGGTGCTGATCGTCGTGGCTTACCGCGTGCTGGCGGTTTACGAGTTCCGCAGCGGCGATTGCGCGGCCGACAAGCCGCGGAAGTTCACCGGCACGTACCCGAAGCGGCTGGTGGTGATGTCGTACAACATCGAGGGGCATGCCTCGCTGTTGCGCACCGATCACATCGAGCAGATCGCGGAGACGATCCGCACCTACAAACCGGACATCGTCGGCATCAACGAAGCGCATCGCGGCACGTGGCAGGCGCGCTTCGGCGATCACGTCAATGCGCTGGCGCGGCTGACCGGGATGCAGGCGTCGTTCGGGACGAGCTACACCTTTCTCGGCGGGGCGTTCGGCAACGCCATCCTCACCCGCGGCCGGATCCTCTCGACGAACGTGCACGAGCTGCCGGGCACCGGCGAGCCGCGCACGCTGCTCGAATCGGTCGTGCAGATCGACGGCGGGACGATCGAGTTCTACGTCACGCATCTGCAGGCCTGGGCTTCGCTCGGCCAGAAAGGACGCGATCTGCAACTGCAATGCGTCGCCGATCACATCAACGCCAGCGATCACCCGTTCATCCTCACGGGCGATCTCAACGCGCCGCCGGAAAGCGGTGAGCTGGCCCGCTTCCTCGGCAAGTCGATCCTCCAGCTCGCCGGCGATCCGAAGGCACCGACACACCGGGTCATGGAGCAGCGGCTCGATTACATCCTGGCCGACAAGGGATGGCAGGTGCGCGGCGCGCGCGTCCTCGATGACGGCCCTTCCGATCACCGGCCGGTGATCGCGGAGCTGGTGCACCCATGATCAAGCACATCGAGAAACCCGATCGTTTCCGGATCTGGCAGGAAGGGAAAACCACCTTCGTCAAGCTGCCGCTGATCATCTTCGCCGGCGGCGTGCTCGTCCTGATCGTGCTGGTGATCCTGGTCTGGTCGATCAAGCGGGAGAGCGACATCATCCTCCGCTCGACCGACGAGGGCGACCTGCAGAGGCTCATCCCGTCGATCGTCGGCCTGACCCATGGGAGTCTCGACGACGGCAACCAGATCGAGATCACCCAGAATGGCGACGGCTTCTGGCCGCGCCTCTTCCAGGACATCGAGGGGGCGCGGCACAGCGTGCACGTGGAGACGTTCATCTGGTACGAGAGCCCGATCGCCACGCAACTGGCCACGCTGCTGGCGAAGAAAGCGAAAGAGGGCGTACACGTGCGCGTGCTGGCCGATGGCTCCGGCGGGCGCAAGCTCCGCGGCGAGGTGCGGGAGATGCTCGACCGCGCCGGCGTGGAGGTCGCGCATTTCCATCCCATCCGCATCAGCAACCTCGGGCGGATCAACAACCGCGATCACCGCAAGCTCTGGATCATCGACGGCCGCATCGCCTACATCGGCGGCTACGGGATCGCGCAGGAGTGGACCGGCAACGCGCAGTCGAAGAAGCACTATCGCGACACCGGACTGCGCATCGTCGGGCCGACCGTGAACCGGCTGCAGGGGGCTTTCTCGGAGAACTGGATCGAAGAGACGGGGGAGATTCCGTCGGGAGACGAATACTTTCCGCACCTTCCGCCCGTCGGCACGACCGCGGCGCACGTGGCCTTCACCTCACCCAGCTACAGCGCCTCGTCGGTGCAGGTCCTCTACTACATGGCCATCAAGGCGGCGCGGCGGGAGATCCTCATCCAGAATCCGTATCTGCTGCCGGACGAAGAGGCCATCGAGGCGCTGACCGAGGCGGCCAAACGCGGGGTCGACGTCCGGATCATGGTGCCGTCGGACGAGACCAACGACAGCGCGATCGTGCAGCACGCCAGCCACCACCACTTCGGTACGCTGCTCAAGAGCGGCGTGAAGATCTGGGAGTACAACAAGACGCTGCTGCATCAGAAGGTGATGGTGGTGGACGGAACGTGGTCGTGCGTCGGCTCGACCAACTTCGACGACCGCTCGTTCCAGCTCAACGACGAGATCAGCGTGGGGATGGTCGACCCGGGCATTGCCGCGCAGTTGCGCGCCGCGTTCGCGAATGACCTGAAGCATGCGAAACAGCGGCAGTTCGGCGAGTGGAAAGATCGCGGCCTCTGGCACAAGACGGTGGACGGACTGGCATACTTGGGGCGGGCACAACTCTGAACATGGCGACGTTGCCGAGTGAGGGACGCTGGTCCCTGCGCCTCCTGTCGGAGGAGGACGTTCGCGGCGCGCTCGAATTTCTGCAGCGCGATCCGCTGATGAACGTCTACCTGATCTCGCGCCTGCTCGAAGAGCGCGCGCTGGCGGCAACCCAGACGGTGGTGGTGCGCTTCAACGGCGCGATCGTCCTGGTGGCGTCGCTGGCGACGAACATCGTCATCGCCGGCGAGCCGTCGACGCCGCAGGACATCACCCACTCCGCGATCGCGCTGATCGCCGACCGCATCCTCACACGCATGCTGCCGGTGCGCGCGATCATCTCGCCGGCGGTATTGGTCGAAGAGCTCTGGAACCAGCTGCGGACGCGGCTCGATCCGCCGACGGTCGTGCGGATGAACCAGCCGGTCTACGCGCTGCGGAAGCGGCTCGACTATCCCGACCTGACGGTCTCGCGCTACTCCTCGACGCGCGATCTCGACCAGCTCGTGCCGGCCTGCGCGGCGATGCACACCGAAGAGGTGGGGATCGATCCGCTGGAGCGCGATGCGGCGGGGTATCGCGAGCGCATTCGCGAGCTGGTGGAGAAGAAGCGTTCCGTGGTGCGGATGATCGACGGCGTGATCGGCTCCAAGTGCGAGTATTCGGCGGTGACGAACGAAGCGGTGCAGCTGATGGGCGTCTGGACGAACCCGCGTTACCGGCGGCAGGGGCTCGCGGAAGAGATGCTGCGCGAGGTCTGCGGCCACGTGATCCGGAAGGGGAAGGTCGTGACGCTCTTCGTCAACGACTTCAATCTGCCGGCCATCGCCCTTTACGAGCGGCTCGGCTTCCAGCGCATCGGGCTCAACCGTGCGTTGATCTGGTGAGCGCCGTTTCGTTCCATCGAGCCCATTGGGCGCGCCCATTGCAAAATTCGTCGATAACCGCAGCAACACGCGGCACTCGAGTAACGCCGGAGCCCGGGGGCACGGCGGCTGTGGAGGTGGTAGCAATGCCTGAGCAAGGTACCGTGAAGTGGTTCAACAACGACAAGGGATACGGCTTCATCAAACGGAGCACCGGTGAAGACGTGTTCGTTCATCACTCGGCCATCCAGGCCAGCGGCTATCGGACCCTCAATGAGGGCGAGCAGGTGGAGTTCGACGTGAAGCAGGGCCCGAAGGGACTGCAGGCCGAGAACGTCCGCCGCGCCGAGGGCGGCCAGCGCGAAGAAGCATCCTGACGAATGGGAGGCCGCCTCGGCCTCCCGGAATTACTCGTTGGGCATCAACTCGTGCAGCATCACTCGTTTGTAGAGGCCTGCTGTACGCGCGCCATGAACCACGCTCCCAGCCCGCCGCCAACGGCGGCCGCGGGGAGCGCTTCCCCATGCCCTTTGAGAGCCAGCACGACAGCGGCGATGCCGCCGGCGATCAGAAAAAGCGCGCGGATAGAGAGATCCTGGAGATCGAGTTTCATGGCGAATTGGAGGCGCGGCTTGGACGACCGCGCCTTGGAAATTGTAGCAAAGGGGGGTTCCTCGGGGTTCCTCGGTTCCTCGGAGCTCCTCGGCCGTAACCGGACTGTGACGACGAGGAGCGGGGCCTCGGGTTCCGAGGAACCGTCTCCTTACATCCGTTCCGGTACCGGAATCCCCAGCAGATCCAGCGCTCCGACCATGGTCCGGCGGAAGATTTCGGCGCAGACGGCGCGGCGCTGACGCTCGGCGTTGTCCTTCTCCGGGAGGATCGGGTACTTGTGGTAGAAACTGTTGAACTTCTGGCAGAGGTCGAGCAGGTACTGCGTGATCACGCTCAGCTCGAGTGAGTCGACGGCCCGGCGGATCGCGGCAGGCAGTTCGGCGCTGAGCCGCACCAGCTCCCACATCTCATCCGTCAGCCCCTGATTGAGGGTCAGGTCGTCGATCTGCTGGTCGGCGATGCGCGGGTCGACCTCGCGCTCGGCCATCTTGCGGAAGATGTTCTGCACGCGGACCGTCGAGTACTGCAGGTACGGCCCCGAGTCGCCCTCGAACTTGAGCGCCTCGTTGAAGTCGAAGGCGATCACTTTGTTGCGGCCGAAGCGGAGCATGAAGTAGCGCAGCGCGGCGATCGCCACCTTCGTTCCGAGGGCGCGCACTTCCTCCTCCGAAAAGCCGGAAGCGTTCGCGCGGACGGCGTCGGTGGCCTTCTGCTCGAGCTGATCGATCATGTCGTCCGCTTTGACGCCGAAGCCTTTGCGCCCCGACATCTCGACATACGCGCGCTGCGCGTCTTCCTCCGAGATCTCCATCCCCAGCGCTTTCGCCGTGCCGGGCGTCAGCGCGACCATCTCGTACGAGAAGTGGATCGAGTTGTCGGCCGCCGCGGTGTGGCCGAGCTGCCGCACCCCTTCCTTGACCACCTTCTGCAGATAGGCCTGGCGCGTGTCGATGACGTTCACCACCCGCTTCGCGCCGCCGAATTTCGGCGCGGTCGGATCGCCGTCATTGCCGTGCGTCGTCTCCCACAGCACATCACCGTCCGGGTATTGCGAGAACCTGCGGTACTGGAAGGTGCGGTCGAGGAGACCAAGCTTCCAGAGCTGATACGCGATGTCTTTGCCGGTGTAGGTGACGGTGCCGTTGGAGCGGACGAGGATCTTGTCGGCGTTGTCCATGCCGGCGAACTCCTCCGATTCGGCCAGCTTCATGACCCAGCAGCCCTTCGCCTTCCCCTCTTCTTCAAAGACCACCGCGCCCGATTCTTTGAGCAGCTCGAAGGCGCGATCCCAGAAGTGAGAGTGGATGATGTCGCTCTCCTTCGGCAGGAGGTCGTAGGTGATGCCGAGACGGAGCATCGTGGCGATGTGGCGCTGCACGATGGCGCGGGCGATGGTGGCCGCCAGCCGCGCCGTCTCCCCCTCCTGATGCTCGATGCGGTGCAGCGTGTCGCGCCGCCACTGCTGCGAGTCGGGGTTCTCCGCGTAGTGCTGGGCCATCTTCGAGTAGACATCCCAGCAGACGTAGTCGAAGCGCTCGGAGGTCGCGATGAGCTGCTCGACGTCGGCCATCGACTTCTTTTCGAGGTGCTCGAACGCCACCACCACGTCCGCGACCTGTACGCCGGTGTCGTCGATGTAGTTCTGCGTCTCGACGTGATAGCCGAGCCACTTCGAGCAACGGACGTAGGTGTCGCCGAGGACCGCGTTGCGGATGTGGCCGATGTGCGCGGCTTTGTTCGGATTGATGTTGGTGTGCTCGACGATCACCCGCTCGCCGTGCGCCGGCGGTGGCGCCATCACCCCGCGGAAATGCGATGCGGTGAATGCGCCGCGGTCGAGGCGGAAGTTGAGATAGCCCGCCCCCTCCACCGTGACGCTCTCGACCAGGAGCGGCAGCTTCATGCCGTTCGAGAGCTGCTCCGCGATCTCGCGCGGCTTGCGTTTGAGCGCCTTCGCCAGCTCCAGCGCGAGCGGCGTGGCCAGGTCGCCCATGTTCAGCTTCGGCGGCGCCTGCAGCACGACGCGATCGACCGCGTGTCCGAAGAGGACGAGCACGCGCGAGCGGAGGGTGTCGGTTAAGTCGGTGATGATCTGTTCGAGAATCAAAGCGTTATCTCCAGAACGAGCGATGAACGATGAGAGATGAGCGATGAAGGCCGCGGACGCGCGAGCGGTTCATCGCTCATCTCTCATCGTTCATCGTTCCACACAATGCGTACTGTCGTTCCACACTTTCAACACCCATCGCTCGCCGCGGCGCACGAAGGTGTTGATGGCGGCGTTGTCCTGCGCGAACGAGCGCGCGGCCATGACCGGCAAGTCGAGCAGCGCCGTCACGGCGATGCGAATGGCGGTGCCGTGCGTGACCAGCACCGGACTCGCGCTGTCGACGTTCGCCAGTGCGCGTTCGATCCGCCGGCGGACGTCCGCGTGCGATTCGCCGCCCGGACACGCCGTTTCCGCGTCTTCGATCCACCGCAGATAGGTCGCTTCGTCGTCGCGGCGGACGTCGAGGAAGGAGCGCCCTTCCCATCCACCGTAATTCATCTCGCGCAGCTCATCGAGGAACTGCACTTCCAGACCGGTCACCGCGGCGATGGCCTCCGCGGTCGAGCGGGCGCGCCCGAGGGGCGAGGAGTAGAGCGCGGTCACGCCGGAGTCGCGCAGTCGCTCCGCGAGCGCACGCACCTGCCGCTGGCCGCGCTCCGAAAGATCGCTGTCGTTCCAACCCTGGGCGATGCCGGCGACGTTGTGGACGGTCTCCCCGTGACGAACGAGGATGAGCTGCGTCATCACGTCGTCACGACCGCGGGATCGGGGACCAGCAGCGACTCGGCGGTCATCTCGGCCGGCTGGTCGATGCCGAGGATCGTCAGGATGGTCGGCGCGACGTTCGAGAGCACGCCGCCGCCGCGCAATGCGCCGAAACGCTTCTTTGCGTCGACGAGGATCAGCGGCACCGGATTGGTGGTGTGGGCGGTGTGCGGCTGGTTCGTTTGCGGATCGAACATCAGCTCGCAGTTGCCATGGTCGGCGGTGATCAGTGCGACGCCGTCGACGGCCGCCGTTGCATCGAGGATCCGTCCCACGGCGGTATCGGTGTCGCGCACCGCGCGGATGGCCGCCTCCATGATGCCGGTGTGACCGACCATGTCGGGGTTGGCGATGTTCATGATGATCACGTCGTACTTTTTCGACGCGATCGCCTCCACCACGTTGTCCGTGACCTCGAAG
The DNA here is from genome assembly GCA_036398925.1 of Thermoanaerobaculia bacterium. Taxonomy (GTDB): domain Bacteria; phylum Acidobacteriota; class Thermoanaerobaculia; order Gp7-AA8; family Gp7-AA8; genus DASWOB01. The sequence goes on along the minus strand of DASWOB010000049.1, from coordinate 7,188 downwards.
ACCGACATCTCCGGCTTGAGGTCGTAGGTCGCGACCTTCGGCGACTGCACGAGCAGGCGCTCTTCGCCGGGGAACTGCAGGTCGCTGCCGCCGTTGAAGAAGAACGTCACGTGCGCGTACTTTTCGGTCTCGGCGATGCGGAACTGCTTGAGCCCCGCGCGGGAGAGCACCTCGCCGAGGTTGTTCACGATGGCCACCGGCGGAAAGAGCACCGGCAGGTCGAACTTTTCGTTGTAGCGGTTCATGGTCAGCAGGTTGACCCGCGGGTGAACGGCCCGCGAGAAGCCGTCGAACTCCGGGTCCATGAACGCGGTGACGATCTGGCGCATCCGGTCGGCGCGGTAGTTGAAGAAGATCAGCGCGTCGCCCTCTTCCACCCGTCCGCGATGGCTGCCTTCCTCGGTGACGACCGAGATCGGCTCCATGAACTCGTCGGTGACGTTCTGGCCGTAGAAGCGGCGGATGGTCTCGAGCGGATCTTTCGTCTCGGTCCCGACCCCCAGCGTCAGGAGGTCGTAGCCGCGCTGCACGCGCTCCCACCGCTTGTCACGGTCCATCGTGTAGTAGCGGCCGATGACCGTGGCCAGGTGCGCCCGCGGCCTGTCGGCGAGAAAGTCGATCAGCTGGCCGAGGTAGCGCTCCGCCGATTTCGGCGACGTGTCACGGCCGTCGAGGATGGCGTGGACGAAGACCTCTTTCGCGCCAAGGGCGAGGGCGGAGTCGATGGCGCCGTGCAGATGCTCCTGCAGCGAGTGCACGCCGCCGTCGGAGAGCAGCCCGGTGAAGTGGACGCTCCGGCCGTTCTTCACCGCGTCGATGAAGGTGGGGTTCTGTTCGAGCTCGCGGGCGCGGATCGCTTTCGAGATACGGACGATGTCCTGATCGACCACCCGGCCCGCTCCGATGTTGAGGTGTCCCACCTCGGAGTTCCCCATCTGGCCTTCGGGCAGACCGACCGCCAGGCCCGACGCGTCGAGCGTGGTCCATGCGGATTCACGCCAGAGCCGCGAGAAGCGAGGGGTCTCGGCCTGGGCGATCGCGTTCCATTCGGACTCGCTGCGGCAGCCGAATCCGTCGAGCACGATGAGGATGAGAAAGGGGCGCTCGGTCGCCATAAAGGCGACGAAACATACTACAAGCTACGCGGATTGCGGCTGCTTCTCGCGCTTGAAGACCATGCCGATGTGATCGGTCGCGCCGGTCTTGAAATTGATGGAGGTGATGCTCACCAGCTCCCACCCGTCATCGCCGAGCCGGTTCAGCTCTTCGGCGCGCCGCGGATCCATTGAGTAGTTCTCCGACCGGACGTTGATGATCTTGTATTCCCAGGCCTTCATGGTCCGCTCTCCCCTCCCGGTGTGTCTGTGCGGCGCAGTGTAGCTGACCCTGCCGGGAATTGAGAATTGAGAATTGAGGATTGAGGAAGGCTGCGCTCGTCCCTGCTTCTCGCCCGCTCCTCAATTCTCAATTCCCTCAATCCTCAATCCGCGGCGCAGCCGCGCCATCGCGCCACGCGACAGCTTCCGCCGGATAGTCGGTGATCACCCCGTCGCAGCCGATCGCGTGCAGCCGCTCCCAGTCGCGCGGGCGGTTCACGGTCCACGGTACGACCCGGATGCCGTGCGCGTGCAGCGCCTCCACCTGCGCGGCGTCGGTGTAGCGGAAGCTCGGGTAGACCCACGACACGCCGAGCCGCTTCGCGTAGCCGGGCAGGTCGAGCAGGTAGCCGAAGACGGTGATCCCGAGCTCGATGTCGTGGCGCCGCTTGCGGACCTCGGGGACGAGAGAATGATCGAACGACGTCACGACGACGTTCGGCCACTCGGCCACCTCTTTGAGGAGGACGTCCTCCCACTTGCTCCGCTTCACCTCCAGGATCATCTGGGTGCGGCCGGCGAAATCGCCCAGGCCGTGGACCAGGCTGACCTTGACGCCGCGCTCGCGGAGAACGCGCATGGAAAGCGACTCGATGTCCTCCTCTTCCAGCTCGTCGTCGTGGAAGAGAATGGCCGTCTGGTCGGAGAGCATCCGGAGGTCGGTCTCGAAGCCGTCGGCGCCGGCGCGCAGGGTCTCCTCGAACGACTCCATCGTGTTCTCCGGCTGCCGTTTGGGGCTGCCGCGATGGCCGTAGATCAGGAAGCGCTCGACCATCCGTAATCTCTTGTCCCGTCGAAACTACCGTGGTAGGTTGCTCGAAACAGCGGAGCCGAAAACATGCCGAAAAAGATCCTTCTCGCGGATGACAGTATCACCATCCAGAAAGTCGTCGAACTGACGTTTTCCGATGGTGACTACGAGGTCACGGCAGTCAATAACGGGGCCAAGGCGGTGCAGAAACTCGCCGAGATGCGGCCCGACATCATCCTCTCGGACATCATCATGCCGGAGAAGAACGGCTACGAGGTTTGCGAGTACGTGAAGTCGCACCCGGACTACCGGAACATCCCGGTGGTCCTCCTGACCGGCACCTTCGAGCCGTTCGATCCCGACCGCGCCGAGAAGGCCGGCTGCGACGCCGTGGTGACCAAGCCGTTCGAGTCGCAAAGCCTCATCCATAAAGTGGAGGAGCTGATCGCGAACGCTCAGGCCTCCGCCAGCGCGGCCCCCGAGGCGGCTCCGGCCGAGACCAGCGCCCCGTCGCCGTGGATGGACGACATGGCCACCCCGGCGGCCGACGATCCGTTCTCCGCCGCCCCCGAGCCGTTCGCACACGGCACCGACATCTTCGACGAGACGGCGACGCCCGCCTCGCCGACGACCGAGATGCCGTTCGACACGCCGCCTACCCCGTTCGGTGGCGACGAGCCGGCCGCTTTCGGCGGGGAGACGCGCGCGTTTCCGAAGATGTCTTTCGATGACTTTCCATCGCCCGGCTCCACGCCGAGCGCTCCCGAGCCGCCGGCTCCGCCTGCTGCCCCGGAGCCGTCCCCGTGGGATGAAGCGCCGGCGTTCGGCGGCGAGACCCGCGCCTTCCCGAAGATGAGCTTCGAGGACCTGCAGGCATCCGCGCCGGCAGCCGAGCCGGAGTCGCCGTTCGGCGGCGCGCCGGCGGCCGATCCGTTCAGCAGCGAGACGCGTGCGTTCTCGAAGATGAGCTTCGACGATGTCCCGGCCCCGCAGCCGGAACCGTCCGCGCCCGAACCGGCGCCGTGGGATGACGCGCCTGCCTTCGGCGGCGAGACCCGCGCCTTCCCGAAGATGAGCTTCGAGGAGCTGCAGGCGTCGGCGCCCCCGCCGCAGCCCGAACCGCCGATCGCCACCACCCCCGAGCCGTCGCCGTGGGATGAAGCACCCGCTTTCGGCGGCGAGACGCAGGCCTTCCCGAAGATGAGCTTCGAGGATCTGCAGAACATGCAGGCCCCGACGCCGGCGCCGGAACCGGAACAGCCGCTGGCGCTCACTCCCGAGCCTTCGCCGTGGGACGAGCCGGCCGCGCCGGCATGGAACGAACCGGCAGCCCCCGCGTGGAGCGAGCCCGACGCCCCGGCCTGGAACGAGCCGGCGGCGAGCTTCGATGCTCCCGCCTCGCACGACTTTTCGACCTCGATCATTCCGCCGTTCACCCCTTCGGAGCCGGAAGCGGAAGCACCTGCCTTCGAGCAGGAGCCCGAGCCGGAAGCGGAGGCCGAGGCGACGCCGTTCGCCGCGACCTCGTCGTTCGACGACACGCGCGAAGAGCCGCCGCCGTCGTTCGAACCTGCAACGTCGTCGTTCGAGCCGGAGGCTGCGACGCCGCCGTTTGAGCCCGAGCGTGCAACGCCGTCGCTCGAGACCGTCGAGCCGGAGCCGCAGCAGCGCGTCGAAGAAGTGCCCCCGCCGCCGGTCGAGCCTTCCTGGTCGCCCGTCGAATCGCCGAAGCCGAGCCTCGAAGAGCTTCCCACTCCCGCTGCCGCATCGGCCGTGACCTCCGAAGGTCCGACCCTGGCGGTGCGCGGCGGCGAGCTGTCCGATGAGCAGGTCGACCGCATCGCCCGCCGCGTGGTGGAGCTGATGTCCGAGCAGATCGTCCGCAACATCGCGTGGGAAGTGATCCCCGACATGGCCGAGATGGTCGTGAAGGAACGGATCCGGCAGCTCGAAGCCGAGTGAAGATCTACACCCGCACCGGCGATCACGGTGAGACCTCGCTCTTTGGCGGCGCCCGCGTCGCCAAAGACGATACCCGCATCGCGTCTTACGGTACGGTCGACGAGCTCTCCTCGGTCCTCGGCGTGGCGCGCGCTTCGTGGCCGTCGTCGAGCGTCGACGCGGAGCTGCACCACGTCCAGCTCGACCTCTTCGACATCGGCGCGCATCTCGCCTCCCCCGGCACCAGCCGCTTCACCGGTCCCGACCCGGCCCGCGTCGAACAACTCGAGCGAGCCATCGACGCCATGGAGTCGGAGCTTGCGCCGCTGAAGAACTTCATCCTGCCGGGAGGCTCGCTGGCCGCGGCGCAGCTCCACGTCGCCCGCACCGTCTGCCGCCGCGCGGAACGGCTCGTGGTCGGCCTGCACGACGAAGATCCAGCCACGATCGCGACCATCGCGTATCTGAACCGCCTGTCGGATTACCTCTTCGTGGCCGCGCGCTTCGCGAACGCGAAGCATGGCGTGGCGGACGTCGAGTGGAAGACGCGGTAGGCGACGAGGTGGAGCTGTTCAGCTACTCAGTTGTTCAGCTGTTCAGCTGTTCAGCTACTCAGCTGTTGAGCTATTCAGCTATTCAGCTGTTGAGCTGTTGAGCTGTTGAGCGAGGAAGTGTCTGAGATCACCAATACACTTCTCGCTCAATAGCTCAACAGCTGAATAGCTATCACTCCCGAGTGATCACTCCCGCCCCGCGCGCTTCGCTGAGTTCACCCAGGCCGAGTACCAGAGGTCGCGCAGCAGCGCGGCGGCATCGGCCAGCCTCGACGTGGCGAACGCGAACCCTTCCTTCTTCACCGCTCCGAACTGCGAGAACGCGCCGTCGCGGTCGAGGCGATAGAGCGTCTCGGTCAGGGCGTTCGACTCCTGCAGCTGCGCGACGGCGGTCTTGAAGAAATCGGTGTGCACCTGCGGGGCGGCGACGAGCGGGATCACGTCCTTGACGTCGACCGCGTGCGAGACGAACTGCGTTTCGAAGCGCGAGTGCGTGCCGCAGTCGATCGGGTAGCGGTTCGGGTTCGGCTCGATCCAACCGTTGTAGTTGATGGTGGCGTGATGCGGATTGGCCGAGTCGCCGGCGTAGTGACCGAGGACGCCGGCGATGTGGATCACGTCGCGCTCGATCCAGGCGCGCTCCATCGAGCCGGGAGCGCTGGCGCGCCAGAGGCGGAAGGCGACCAGCAGCTTCTGCGACTCCTCCGCGATGGCCCACGGCAGGAAACCCGACTCCCAGTTGGTGATGCCGCGCTGGCGCAGGCGATCCGACGAGTAGAGGAGGGCGATGAACTGGTACCGGTCCTCCGGGAGCTCGAGCCCCTCCACGAATTCGTAGTCGAGGAAGTGGTTCGGCGCGTTCGCGTCGAGCGATTCGCCCGCGTTGCGCCAGCGATCGGGCTCGAAACCGAGCCACGTCAGCTCGCCGAAGGCCTTCAGGAAGAAGGGCGGCATGTCGGTCGGGAGGCCGTGCGTGGCCGCCTCGTTGACGATGTAGTGGCCCTTCTCGCCCCATGCAAACGCGGCGGGAGCGGCCAGACAGACGAGGAGCAGGAGGATTGCGCGCTTCATGCGGTGGCGGATTGTAAAGGCGGGAGGGAATGGTCGGGGCAAGAGGATTTGAACCTCCGACCTCACGGTCCCGAACCGTGCGCTCTAACCAGGCTGAGCTATGCCCCGATTTCGGTGAAGCTTGCGACGCGGGCGAGAGAGGCTCGCTGCGAAGGAGCGCGGATTGTAGTGATTCCGCGTCGGCCGGTCAAACCGACCCCTCCCGGGATTCATTCCGCGAGGTTACGTCGCGCGAAACAGCGGTGGCGGAACGGAATCGCTCCTGTCGCGGCCCCGTTGCGCTTGTCGACAAGGAGGCTTCATGAGACGCCTGGCATTCCTCACCGCGATTCTCGCCCTCGCCCTCCCGACCCTGGCGCAAACGCAACCCTTCGAAGAGCGCATCGACGTCAATCTCGTGCTCATCGACGCCATCGTTACCGACGGCAACGGCAATCAGATCCTCGGCCTGACGAAAGATGATTTCGTCATCACCGAAAACGGAGTCGAACAGCAGATCGAATCCGTCGACTACTTCACCAACCGCCAACTCCTCAACGCGCGCGAAACGAACGCGCCGTTCCCCGTCGAAAAGGTGCGCGAAGAGCGCTACTTCGTCTTCTTCTTCGACCGCCCCACCGATCCCGGCGTGCTGTTCGATCAGCTCACGCACGCCCGCAACGCCCTCAATCGCTTCTTCAAGGAAGAGATGAAGGAAGGCGACCGCGTGGCCATCGCCGGCCATGACGTCCGCCTGAAGATCTACAGCGACTTCACGAGCGACAAGGCGCAGCTCAAGCGCGCGCTCGACGCCGCCGCAAAGTTCGGCCCCGGACTGGCGAAGGCGGAAGGGAGCACCAGCGGTCCGTCGCTCTTCACCTCCCTCGACACGAAGGAGATGAAGAACAACACCGGCACGGTCTACGAGGCGCTCGACCTGCTGGCCGACGCGCTGCGGCCGATCCGCGCGCGGAAGAACCTGGTGCTCTTCTCCCCCGGCATCGTCGAGCCGAGCGAGACCATCAGCGCCGGCATGCTCACCTCGCGCAGCCGCTACCTCGATCCGATGCTCCAGTCGCTCAACGCGGCCAACGTTTCGGTCTACTCGGTGCAGTTGCAGCGCGACGTCGACACGACCCCCTACCTGCATCAGCGGCTCGAAGAGATCGCCGAAGCAACCGGCGGCCAGTACTTCCGCTTCAACACCAGCTTCACACCGGCCCTCGACAAGATCGAGAGCGTCAACAACGGCTACTACCTGATCTCCTACCGCTCGCGTCAGGCGGCCGGGGAGAAGGGCTTCCAGAAGGTCAACCTCGGCGTCCGCAACCAGCCGCAGTTCCGCGTGAACTCGCGCGCCGGCTACGCGTTCGGCGGTTGAGCAGCATGCTCTCACTTCACCGACATGTGGAACGACGGGGGGCCTCCGGCGGCCGGGCCACGGGCCCGGACCCGTTGGTTGGCCTAGCCTCCGCGACACTCTGTCGCGAGATAACAAGGCTGTGCCGCGGAGGCT
>DASWOB010000048.1:0-64262 GCA_036398925.1 Thermoanaerobaculia bacterium | reverse complement strand
TAGCTCGTCGTATTTCTGCCAGAGGCGGCGGGAGGACTCGGCGTCCGGCAGCAGCTCGGTGACGTGTTCCACGATGTTCCACATGGCGGCCCAATCGGCGAAGCGGACCGCGTGACTGTTCTCGATGATCCGCTCCCGCATCGCCGCGTCCATCGAGCGGAGTGACGCAACGCGGGAGAAGATCCGTCCGCCGCCGTTGTTCACAATCACGATGCGCCAGGCGACCTCTTCCAGCTGCGACACGACCCACGGCGCATTGAGATCGTAGAGCGCGGTCAGATCGCCGACCACGCAGACGTTCTCCCGTCCCGCTTCGCACTGCCCGAAGAAGGTCGAGAGCTGGCCGTCGATGCCGTTCGCGCCGCGCGTCCCCGATCGTGTGCCCCGATCGCGCTCCTTGCCGATCGAAGACCTGTCCCCGATCTGAACGATCGGCTGTGCCGATCGAAGACCTGTCCCCGATCGTGCCAAGACCTGTCCCCCGATCGTGAAAGTCGGTAGATGCACGGAGGAGGGGAGTGTTAACGCGGGACCACGTCGCGCCAGTGCAGCCACCACTTCTTGATCCCGCCGAGGCCGATGGAGCGGCGCCATTCATCGATGCTGCCGCCGGCGGGGGGCGGCGCGAGCTGCGCGGCGCGTTCGTGGATCCGCTGGCGCCATTCGGGGTAGTCATCGGCGTGTTCGAGCAGGTGGAGGAGCGTCATCACGTCCTTGCTGCGCGCCTCCGCGAGCACGACGCGCAGCGCATCGCGTTCGCCGTTGAAGTCGAAGGCGTGCAGCGCGGCGCGGAAGGCTGCGCTGGCGTCGCGGTAGTACGGGGTGCCGGGGCCGCTCGCGCGGAGATCGGCCAGCGCGCCGTTCGGGATGAGCGAGGAGCGGGTCGGACCGTCAAAGTCGACGAAGCCGGAGGTCACGCCGATGTGCCCCTCGCCGTTCGCGTAGTTCACGATGAACTCGCATCCGAGGTCGCTGGCCAGGCCGGCCGGGGTACGGACGCCGAAGGTGAACGGGGGAGCCCAGAGCCGCGCGGAGAGCGTGCCGCTCTCGAGCTGCATGCGATGCACGCCGCTGCGCGTGCCGGTGAGGGTGACGCGCGAGCTGGGCCCGATCTCGAGATCGCCGACCCGGGCGATGCGGACGATCACGCGCGAGCGCGCATCGGTGCGCAGCTCACGGCCGACGGGGAGCACAGAGCCTTCGTCGATGACGCGGCCGTCGATGGTCGGCGCGCCGGTCACGGCGACGACGTCCCACGCCGCGCCGGCCGTCCAGTAGAAGCGATAAGCGACGGCGAACGCGCCGATGGCCACGAGGAGGAAGATCGCCGCGGCCACGGCCAGCCAGCGTCTCCGCGGGCGGCGGAGTGGCGCTTCGTGGCGGTAGCGCCCGAGGAGCTGCTCGAGGCGGGAGATGTCCGGATCGGGCTCGCCGCTGCGGTCCCAGAGATAGTCGTCGTTCATTGCAGCGCCTCGCGCAACAGTTTCATCCCGCGGTGGAGGTTGACGCGCACCGAGCCTTCGGTGAGCCCGGTCTGCCGCGCGATCTCCGGTCCGGTCATGCCTTCGACGAGGCGCATCATCAGCGTCTCGCGGTACGCCTCCGGCAACTCCTGGATGGCGGCGAGCGCACGCCGCGCCGCCTCGTCTTCTTCCTGCGAGCCGCGCGCGGCGCGCTCTTCGAGCGCGACCAGCTCGACCGCACTTCGATGAGAGCCGATGGCCCGGTTGCGGGCGATGGTGGCGAGCCAGCCGCCGAACGCGCTCTCGTCGCGCAGCGCGCCGAGCTTCTGCATCGCGGTGAGGAAGACGTCCTGCACGAGGTCGTCGGCATCGCGCGGCGGGACGCGTGACAGGACGATCGCGTGCACCATCCGACGGTAGTGCGCGTAAAGCCGCTCGAACGCGGATGGATCGCCATCGCGCGCAGCGCGCACATCGTCGAGGGAGAGAGTCACGTCGCGCGTCACCGTACTGGAGACGCGCGACGGAGAAAAGTGTTAACCCTGCGGGTTGGCGGCGCGGATGTGGATCTCGACGCGGCGGTTGAGCTGGCGTCCTTCCGCGGAGTCGTTGCTCGACTTCGGACGCGATTCGCCGTAGCCGTAGACGGTGACGTTCCGGGCGGCGACGCCCTGATCGATCAGGAAGTCGGCGACCGAGGCGGCCCGCTGCTCGGAGAGACGCTGGTTGTGGGCGTCGGTGCCGGACGAGTCGGTGTGCCCCTCGACGTCGATGAAGTTGTCGGGGTACTGCGAGAAGTTGCGGGCCAGGTCCTGGAGCGTGGAGCGCGAGGCGGAGCGGAGGGCGTACGAGTTGACGTCGAAGAGGATGTCGCTGGTCAGGCGGACGGCGATTTCACCTTCCGACGGACGGGAGACCTCGACGCCTTCGATCTGACGGAGCTCCTGCTCCTGCTTGTCCATGCGGCGTCCGACGGCGGCACCGACGGCGGCACCCGCGGCCGCGCCGACGACGGCGCCGGTGCGGTTGCTGCCCGACTGGTTACCGATGACCGCGCCGGCGATGGCGCCCGCGACCGCGCCGATGGCGGCGCCGCGTTTCGTCTTACGGTTCGGGTCGTCGTTATTCGCGGTGGTGCCGGTGTCGCCGGTGGTGGCGCAGGAGATGAGGAAGAGGGGGATGAGAACGAGAATCAGAGTTTTGCGGAACATGATTTCACTGCCTCCTAGCAAAAAAACGAAGGGACGCCCATACCGCGGGCGTCCCTGAGAGATTCACGATCGATACCGATCGTATGTCTGTGTCCGTTTACGCATTGTTGGCGCGGACGAAGATCTCGACCCGGCGGTTCTGCTGGCGGCCGCTGGCGGAGCCGTTCGAGGCGCGGGGGCGCGATTCGCCGTAACCGACCGCGTCGATACGCGAGCCGCGGACGCCGGCGTCTTCGAGGTAGCCGGTCACCGAGTTCGCGCGGCGCTCCGAGAGGCGCTGGTTGTACGCGTCCGAACCGGTCGAGTCGGTGTGACCCTGCACGACGATGGTGGTGTCGTTGTAGCGGTTGAAGACCTGGGCCATCTCGCGGAGCTCATCGCGCGAGCTGGAGCGCAGCGAGGCCGAGTTGTAGTCGAAGAGGATCTCGTTGCGCATCGTCACGCGCAGCTCGTCGTCGTCGGTACGGGTGACGTCGATCCCTTCGATCTGCCGGAGCTCGCGCTCCTGCTTGTCCATCATGGCGCCGACGATGGCACCGGTGGCCGCGCCGACCGCACCGCCGATGACGGCGCCGCGCTTGGCGTTCCCTGAGCCACGGTTGTTATGGATGATGGCGCCGGCGATCGCACCGGCCACGCCGCCGATGACGGCGCCCTTCTTGGTCTTGTCGCGCGTGGTGGCGGGGTCGGCCGCAAAAGCGGTGGTGGCCACGAGGGCGAAGATCAGGGTGAAGCTGATGAAGTGTTTCATGTGTCCTCCGTGTCTATCTGGCCTCCCTTATCGCAACGGCTCTGCCAGCCCGCAAATAAGTAAGGCAAATACTGGCCCGCAAAGCAGCCGGAGGTGTAGGATGCGAGCCGATGCCGCGTGAATCCTCGATGGAAGATGTCCTCCGTAACCTGCTCTATTACGGCGACTTGTCGTTCCGGGATTTCGTCGAGCTGGTCCTCTACCATCCCGAGTTCGGCTATTACGCGACCGGGCTGAATCCGGTGGGTAAGAGGGGCGATTACATCACCGGACCGTCGCTGAGCCCGGCGTTTTCGTTCGCTTTGAGCAGACTGGTCCGTGAATTCGTGAGCAGGTGCGGGGGCGGAGTGTGCTCGATTGTGGACATCGGCTGTGGCGACGGGGGGCTCATCCGTTCTCTGGCGACTGATGTGGCGGAGGAAGGCGTCCGTTTTTTCGGGGTGGATCGGGCGCTGGAGCGGGTTGAAGGCGGTTCCTCGGGGTTCCTCGGGGTTCCTCGGCGTTCCTCGGATGAGATCGACCGCAAGCCGAGGAACTCCGAGGAACCCGAGGAACCCGAGGAACCCCGAGGAACCGTCCGATTCGTGCGCACCATCGACGAAGTCCCGAATGACGTTCCGGCGCTCCTCCTCTCGAACGAGCTCTTCGATGCCCTGCCGTTCACCCGGCTGGTCAAGCGAGGGGAGCACCTCCATGAGCTGTGGGTGCGGGAGCGTGACGGCGGCTTCGACTGGAGCGAGCACGAGGCGGCGCCGCTCTACGACGACTACTTTGCGGAGCGGGGGATCGAGCTGGCGGAGGGGCAGTTCGCAGACCTGTCCCTCGAGTGGGGGGCGCTGTACGACGACATCGTGGCCCGTTTCCCCCGCGCGCTGGTCGTTACCTTTGATTATGGCTATCCGGGCGAGAAGCTGTTTCACGGGCGGGTGCGGCGGTTCGGGACGGCGGCGGCGTACGCCGGGCAGCGGGTCTCGCGCGACCTCCTCGCCGATCCGGGCAGGCAGGATCTCACCGCGCACATCAACTTTTCCGACCTCGAGCGGGCCGGCGAGCGGAGGGGTGCACGAACGCTGTTCTTCGAGCGGATGGCGAAGTTCCTCCTGGCGATCGGCATCACCGAGCACCCGCTTTTCCGGCCGTTCGAAGAGCTGATCGACGAAGTCCCGATCTCCGGAACGGAGGAAGGGTTGCAGTTATTGGAAGAACGCGAAAACGCGAAACGGCTGATCCTGCCGGACGGGATGGGACACGATCTGCGGGTGCTGGTGCAGGGGAGGGGGATCAGTTTCGAAAACTGGTCGTTTCAGCGTTCCCTTTTCTGATGTTCCGAGATCGTCGGCATTTTCTTGACACGGCCCCGGCGGCGTCTAGAATGTGGGCCGTTCCCCCAGAAACGGCCGCGAGCGAAAAAGATGGCAAATTACTCAGTGCTGCTGGTAGCTGCGCTCATCGTCATCTCGGTGCCTGTCCTGACCCTTTTCATCCTTGCGCCGCTGGTGCGTTCTTCCCGCGCGAACAAGGTGAAGCTCGAGCCGTACGAGTGTGGCGTCCCCGCCACTTCTCTGGCCTTCGATCACCGCTTTTCGGTCCGGTACTTCCTGATCGCGGTGCTCTTCATCGTCTTCGACGTGGAGACGGTGTTCCTCTTCCCATGGGCGATCCGGTTCAAACAGCTCGGCCTGTTCGGCGCTGTTGAGATGGCAATTTTCCTTGCGATTCTCCTGATCGGTTACTTCTACGCCTGGAAGAGGAAGGTCCTTTCATGGGTCTGATCGAGAATCGCTTCGACTCGAACGTCCTCACCACTTCCGTCGATAAGTTTTTCAACTGGGCGCGCAAGTCGTCGCTCTGGCCGATGCAGTTCGGCCTGGCGTGCTGCGCCATCGAGATGATGGCGGTGCTCGACCCGCGGCACGACATGGCCCGCTTCGGCGCGGAAGTCTTTCGCGCCACGCCGCGCCAGGCCGATCTGATGATCGTCTCCGGCACGGTGACGGAGAAGATGGCCCCGATCGTTCGCCGGCTCTGGGACCAGATGCCCGATCCCAAATGGGTCATCTCCATGGGGTCGTGCGCGACCTGTGGCGGCCCGTACGACACCTACGCGGTCACGCAGGGGGTCGATCGGCTGATCCCGGTGGACGTCTATATCCCCGGATGCCCGCCGCGCCCCGAGGCTCTGATGTGGGGCCTCATGGAGCTGCAGAAGAAGATCGAGAAGATGCACATCCTCCGCAAAGGGGGAGAGGCGTACGACTTTGCGCGCGCCGCGGTGCGCGACTCGCTGCGGCCGGCCCACGAAGGTCCGGCGCTGCGTGCCGAGCAGGCCGCGCAGCTCAAGCAGGCCCCGATCTCGGGCGTGAAGCGTGCGCCGACGCCGCCGGCTCCGCCGAAGGCGAAACCGGCTCCCACCGCGGTCACGGAATCGGCGGCGCCGGGAACCGAAGGGGTCACCGAGGCGGAGATCGAGCAGATCGCGGCGCCGGAAGTGGCGCCGGGTGATGCGACCGATGGCGCCTCGCCGGGCGCGCCATTCCATCGCGAGGACCTGACGCTTCCCGAGCGGATGCAGATGGCCAGCGAGATGGGCGACAAGTGGGAGACGAAGCTCTTCGCGGCCATGGCGCAGACTGACTGCGGCGCCTGCGGCTGGGATTGCGAGGGCTACGCGAACGCCATCGCCACCGGCGAGACGATGGACATCTCACTCTGCGTTCCGGGTGAATCGGAGACGCTGGACATGCTCAAGATGCTGATGGAGGAAGCCGGCAAGGAGTACGAGGGAGCATAGGACTCATCAGCGAGCGGGAAAAAGAGGAAGCGTTAGCGATCATGGCGGAATCGGAATCGACCCCACCAAGCGCAGCACCGGCAGCCGCACCAGCCGCCCCCGTCGGGCGCAGCTTCGAGGAGCTCAAGCGCGATCCTCTCGTGGCCGCCGCCGTTTCCCGCGTCGAGGAGCACATCCTCGCGGCGAAAGAATTCGTCGGTGAGATCACCCTCTTCGTCGACCGCGACCGCATCGTAGACGTCGCCCGCGCCTTCAAGGCCGACGGCTTCAACTATCTGGTCGACCTCTGTGGCGTCGATTACTCCAAGTTTCCCGGCCACACCAATCTCCGCTTCAGCGTGGCGTACACCCTCTACTCGTTCCAGAAGAACGCGCGCGTCCGCCTGCGCGTCTGGACCGACGAGACGGGGCCCGTCCCTTCCGTGACCTCGGTCTGGAAGACTGCCAACTGGCACGAGCGCGAGACGTACGACATGCTCGGCATCGAGTTCTCCGGCCATCCCAACCTCGAGCGCATCCTGATGTGGGAAGGCTTCAACGGCTTCCCGCTGCGCAAGGACTTTCCGATCCGCGGCATCGACACCGGCGCGCGCATCTATCCGGAAGTCTTTCCGGAGGGGGGCGGCCCGAAAGCGGGATCGACCGGCAAGGACGTCAAGGACGTCAATCTCTACAACGGTGAGTGGCCAGCCTACGGCAAGTCGCCCGTCGCGCAGATCGGCGGCGCGGCCAAACCGGCGGCGGCGAAACCGGCCGCGAAACCCGCGGCAGCACCGGCACCCGCGCCTGCTGTCGCGGCAGCGCCGGTCGTGACCGAAGAGGAGGACGCGGATGCTTGACGTCCATGAGATGGAGGTCAACTTCGGGCCTCAGCATCCGTCGACGCACGGCGTGCTGCGCGTGCTGCTGCGGATCGACGGCGAGCGGATCATCGACGCCAAGCCGATCATCGGCTACCTGCACCGCGGCACCGAGAAGCTCTTCGAGCACATGGCCTATCCGCAGTGCGTCCCGCACACCGACCGGATGGACTACGTCGCCGCGGCAACCAACAACCTCGGCTTCGTCGAGACGGTCGAGAAGATGATGGGCATCGCCGCGCAGATCCCGAAGCGCGCGCAGCTCATGCGAGTGATGCTGTCGGAGCTGCAACGCATCTCCTCGCACCTGCTCTGGCTGGCGACGCACGCCATCGACATCGGTGCGATGACCCCCTTCTTCTACACCTTCCGCGAGCGCGAGGAGGTCCTCGACCTCTTCGAGGCTTACTGCGGCGCGCGCCTGACCCTGAACTGCATGCGCATCGGCGGCATGCCGGACGATCTGCCGGAGGGCTGGCTCGACGACGTCGAGCGGTTCGTCGCCAAGTTCGACGCCGCCGTCGACGAATACGAGTCGCTGCTGACCAACAATCGCATCTGGAAGCGGCGCACGGTCGGCGTCGGCGTGCTCTCGCCGGAAGAAGCGATCGAGTGGGGGATCACCGGTCCGCCGCTGCGCGGCTCCGGCGTTGAATGGGACCTGCGCCGCGCGCAGCCGTACGAGTGCTATCCGGAGCTCGCCTTCGAGATCCCGATCGGCAAGAACGGCGACACGTACGACCGCTACCTGGTGCGCATGGAGGAGATGCGGCAGTCGAACGACATCCTCCGGCAGTGCATCCCGCTGGTCAAACAGACGCCCGCGGGCGACATCAAAGCGAAGATCTCCCGTGTGATCCGGCCGCCCGAGGGAGAGGTCTATCACTCCATCGAAAGCCCGAAGGGTGAGATCGGCTACTACATCGTCTCCGACGGCAAGTCGCAGAACGCGTACCGCTGCCACGTGCGGCCGCCGTCGTTCGTCAATCTGCAGGCGCTGCCGGCGATGTGCAAAGGCCACCTGGTGTCGGACCTGGTCGCGCTGATCGGGACGATCGACATCGTTCTGGGAGAGGTCGATCGATGAACAAAGCGCTCATGACGTACCTGATCTGGCCGGTGGTCAAGTTCGTGATCGCCTTCCTGATCGTGCAGGTGATCGTGGCGGCGATGAACTGGGTGGAGCGCCGTCTGCTCGGACTCTTCCAGGCGCGCCTCGGTCCGAATCGCGTCGGTCCGGCCGGTCTGCTGCAGATCATCGCCGATCCGATCAAGTTCCTCCTCAAGGAAGACATCGTTCCGGCCAAGGCGGAGAAGGTCGCGTACTTTCTCGGCCCGATGCTGCCGCTGGTGCCGGCCTTCATCGTCTTCTGTCTGATTCCGTACGGCCCGCCGCCGACCTTCACCGTCACGCGCGTGAACGTCGGCCTGCTGCTGATCCTGGCGCTGACCTCGACCGCGGTCTACGGGATCATCCTCGGCGGCTGGGCCTCGAACAACAAGTACTCGCTGATGGGCGGCCTGCGCTCCGCGGCGCAGATGGTCTCGTACGAGGTGCCGTTCGGCCTGTCGATCGTCGGCGTGCTGATGATCTGCGGCTCGCTCGATCTCGTGCAGATCGTCCGCTACCAGGAGACGAACGCCTGGAACTTCCTCCCGCAGATCGTGGCCTGTTTCATCTTCATCGTCTCGATGAACGCGGAGAACAACCGCACCCCGTTCGATTTACCCGAGGCGGAGTCGGAGCTCGTGGCCGGATACCACACCGAGTATTCGGCGATGAAGTTTGCCTTCTTCATGCTCGGCGAGTACTCGATGATGATCGTCAACTCCTGCCTGGTGGTGACGCTCTTCTTCGGCGGCTGGACGCTCGGCATGTTCGGTGTCGGCCTGACCACCGAGGTGATGCGCGGCATGGGCGTCTTCGGCGGCATCCTCGGCCTGCTGATCTTCGTGACCAAGGTGATGCTGGTGATGCTGAGCTACATCTGGACGCGCGCGACCTTCCCGCGCTTCCGCTTCGACCAGCTGATGGACCTCGGCTGGAAGTTCCTGATCCCGCTGGCGCTGGCGAACATCTTTGTGACCGGCGTCTTCATCCTGATCGGGCAGGAGCGTCTGATGTACTGGATCGGCGCCGGCACGATCGCCCTGATCGCCTTCTATCTCTCCCGCAAGCCCGCGCCGAAACCGGCCCGGACTCGTCCCGAGGTCGTTCATGCTGGTTGAGCATCCGAAGTCACGCTGGTCGGACAAGTTCCTCCTCCTCGACATGCTCGAGGGGCTGAAGACCACGTTCAAAGAGCTGTTCAAGCCGAAGGTGACGATCCGTTATCCGGAGGAACGAATGGAACCGGCCGATCGCTTCCGCGGCATGTTCCGCTTCTCCTACGACCGCTGCATCGCGTGCAAGCTCTGCGCGGTGGCCTGCCCGATCGACATCATCTACATCGACGTCCACGACGAGATGATCGAGACCGACGGTAAGAAGAAGAAGGTCAAGGTCCTCGACCGCTACGACATCGACGTCAAGCGCTGCATGTTCTGCGCGCTCTGCGAAGAGGCCTGCCCCACCAAGCCGAAGTCGATCTGGCTGACCACCAAGACGTACGAACTGGCCACGTACGACCGCAACGACCTCTATTTCAACATGCAGGAGCTCGAGTACTGGGAGGACCGGCCAAAGTACACCGGCCTGCCGGAGCCCGAGGGCTCACGCGCGCTCGAAGGCGACCGCAAGCTCATCACAGGAGGGGCGAATGAACGATGAATGATGAACGATGAACGATGAACGGCCGTGCAGCGCCGCGCTCATCGCTCATCTCTCATCTCTCATCGCTCGGCCACACCATGGACTCATTGACCGGCCAGATGCCGATGCTCGTCTTCCTGGTGATCGGGACGCTCGCCGTCGCCGCCTCGATCCTCGTCGTGGCGATGCGCAACCCGGTGCACTCCGCGCTCTTCCTGCTGCTGACGTTCCTCTGCGTCGCGGTGCTGTTCGTGATCAAGGCCGCGGAGTTCGTCGCGGCGGTGCAGGTGCTGGTCTACGCCGGCGGCATCATGGTGCTGTTCCTCTTCGTGGTGATGCTGATCAACTACCGCCATCTGCCGGAGGAGCGCGTGCTGTCGAGCCTCTGGAAAGGCGGTCTGGCGGTGGGGCTGGCCATCTTTGCGCTGATGTTCTTCGTCGTGCGCACCGGTCCGTTCGCTGACGCGGTGCCGGATGCCGCGGAGAAGCTGACCACCGTCAAAGAGAGCTATATCACCGAACATCCGAGCGATCCGTCGAAGCTGGTCCGCCGCACCCGCGAGCGGGAGAACCGCAACGCCGAAGCGGTCGGCATGGCGCTCTACACCGACTACCTCGTGCCGTTCGAAGTGGTCTCGCTCTTCCTGCTGGTGGCGATGATCGGCGCGATCGTGATCGGCAAGCGCGAGTTGAGCGCCGAGGAAGAAGAAACCACGCCCGACTTCATCCTCGAACGCGCGGAAGTGGAGAAGGAAGTGAAGGAGGCGTTCAGTGCGTAGAACGCAGATTGAGGATGAAGGATTGAGGATTGAGGAAGAGGCGGCCGCGAGAGCGTTCCTCAATCCTCGATCCTCAATCCTCAATCCGCCTCCGCAGGAGGCGCAAAGTGCCTAGTACGGAAGCCTACCTGATGCTGTCCGGCACCCTCTTCGCCGTCGGGCTGGTGGGGGTGATCATCCGGCGGAACATGATCACGGTGCTGATGTGCATCGAGTTGATGCTCAACGCGGTGAACATCAACCTGATCGCCTTCTCGCATCGCCTGGCCTCGCTGGAGGGGCAGGTCTTCACGATCTTCGTGATCACCATCGCGGCCGGCGAAGCGGCGGTCGGCTTGGCCATCATCATTCAGCTTTACCGCATGCGCAGCACCGTGAACGTCGATGAGGTGAGAACGCTGCATGGCTAGCGCGCTGATGCTGGTGGTCCTGCTTCCCGCGCTCGGTGCGCTGATCAACGGCCTGCGCGCCGCTGCTGCACCGCACGGTCCGAAGAACAAGAAAGTCACGAACATCGTGGCCCTCGGCGCGACGCTGCTGTCGGCGCTCGCGGCGACGTTCGGCGTGGTGCTGCCGTTCGTGCAGCATGGCGGCGAGCCGTTCCAGCACACGTACTTTGAATGGATCCCGGCCGGCATGGGGCAGGCCAGCGGGTTCCTCGCGAACTTCGGCGTCGACCTCGCGTTCCGCGTCGACTCGCTCTCCTGCACGATGCTGATGATCGTGACGTGGATCGGCTTCCTGATTCACGTCTACGCCACCGGCTACATGTCGCACGAGAAGGGCTACACGCGCTTCTTCACCTACCTCAATCTGTTCATGTTCATGATGTTGCTCCTCGTGCTGGGGGCGAACTACATGGTCATGTTCGTCGGGTGGGAAGGGGTCGGCCTCTGCTCGTACCTGCTGATCGGCTTCTACTACGACAAGCACTTCGCCGCGGACGCCGGCAAGAAAGCGTTCATCACCAACCGCATCGGTGACTTTGGCTTCATCCTCGGCATCTTCCTGATCTTCAACACCTTCGGCACCAGCGATTACGCGAAGGTCTTCGCGCTCGCGGCCAGCGGCGGCGAGGCGGCGTACGGCGGCATCTCGGTGGCCATCTGCCTGCTGCTCTTCGTCGGCGCGTGCGGCAAGTCGGCGCAGATTCCTCTCTACGTCTGGCTGCCGGACGCCATGGCCGGCCCGACGCCGGTCTCCGCGCTGATCCACGCCGCGACGATGGTCACGGCCGGCGTCTACATGTGCGTCCGCTCGAACGTCCTCTTCCGGATGGCACCCGAGGCGATGCTGGTGGTGGCGGTGATCGGCGCGTTGACGGCGATCTTCGCCGCGTCGATCGGCCTCGTGCAGAACGACATCAAGAAGGTTCTCGCGTACTCGACGGTCTCGCAGCTCGGGTACATGTTCATGGCGGTCGGCGTCGGTGCATTCACCGCGGCGATCTTCCACGTCATGACCCACGCCTTCTTCAAGGCCTGCCTCTTCCTCGGCGCCGGCTCGGTCATTCACGGCTGCGGCGGCGAGCAGGACATGCGCAAGATGGGCGGCCTGCGCAAGTACATGCCGCGCACGCACTGGCCGATGCTGGTCTCGACGATCGCCATCGCCGGCCTCCCGCCGCTGGCCGGCTTCTTCTCGAAGGACGAGATCCTGGCGAACGCCTTCGGCTACAGCAAATTCGTCTGGATCCTCGGCGCGATCGCGGCTGGCTTCACCGCCTTCTACATGTTCCGCCTCTACTTCATGACCTTCCACGGCCATTATCGCGGCCATGAGCGGGTCGGCATCGTGGAGTCGGAGCCGGCGCACGGCGGACACAATCTGATCCCCGATTCGAAGCATCTCGATCACGGCGACGAGCACGCCGATAAAGCGCACGGCCATCACGCGCACGGGCACGATCCGCACGAATCGCCGGCCAGCATGACCATGGTCCTGGCGATCCTGGCGGTGCTGTCGGTCATCGGCGGCTGGGTCGGCATTCCGGCGGCACTGGGCGGCGCGCACCCGACCTGGTTTCAGCAGTGGCTCGAGCCGGTGCTGTTGCCGATCGCCGGCCACCCCTTCCACTTCCACGAAGCGTCGCACGCGCTGGAGTGGACGCTGATGGCAGTCTCGGTGGCCATCGCCTCGCTCGGCATTTTCCTGGCGTGGCGTTTCTACAAACGCGACGAGACGTGGGCGGCGCCGGCGCGGATCGCAAACCGCTTCTCGTTCGTCCATCGCCTGCTCGAGAACAAGTACTACGTCGACGAGCTCTATCGAGCGACGGTCATCGGCGGCACGCTGGCCTTCTCGCGCGTGCTCTGGTGGATCGACGCGAACATCATCGACGGTCTCGTCAACCTCACGCGCCACGTGACGGTGATCGTCTTCGGTCACGGCTCGAACGCGGTCGACAAGTACGTTGTCGACGGTGCGGTCAATGGCGTGGCGTGGAGTGCCAAGGGTGGCTCACTGTTTTTCCGCCGAGTCCAGAGCGGTCTCGTACAGAACTACGCGCTGATCATGGGCGGCGGGATCGTCCTGATGGCGGTCGTTTATCTCTTCACCAAGCCGTAGCTCTTCACGAAATCGCAGGAGAACGAGTCGATGAGTATCGGGATTCTGAACATCATCACCTACATCCCTCTGGTGGGCGCACTGGTGATCCTGTTCTTCGTGAACAAGGGCAACCCGAGGCTGATCCGGATCGTCGCCACCGCCACGGCGGTGATCGACTTCGTGGTCTCGCTCTACCTCTGGCCGAACTTCGACCGCGCGGCCACCGGCACGGGGATCTTCCAGTTCCGCGAGACCTACGAATGGATCCCGTCGCTCGGGGTCAAGTACGACTTCGGCATCGACGGCATCGCGCTGCTGCTGATCCTGATGACGACGTTCTTCGGGATCATCGCCATCGTCTCGTCGTACAGCGCCATCAAGTACCGCGAGAAGGAGTACTACACGCTGCTGCTCCTCCTGCAGACCGGGATGATCGGCACCTTCTGCGCGCTCGACTTCTTTCTCTTCTACGTCTTCTGGGAAATCATGCTCGTGCCGATGTACTTCATCATCGGCATCTGGGGTGGCGCGCGGAAACTCTACGCGGCCATCAAGTTCTTCCTCTACACGCTGGCCGGATCGGTGCTGATGCTGCTTTCGATCCTGGCGCTCTACTTCTTCAACGACGGCGGTATCCCTTTCCTCAATATCGCGGGGCTGGGGAACGAGGCCACCTTCAGCGTGCTGCAGTTCCACGAGGTCGGCCGGCTGATGTCGCCGACGCTGCAGTTCTGGGTGTTCCTCGGCTTCTTCTTCGGCTTCGCCATCAAGGTGCCGATGTTCCCGTTCCACACCTGGCTGCCCGACGCGCACGTCGAAGCGCCGACCGCCGGCTCGATCATCCTCGCGGCGGTGCTCCTCAAGATGGGCACCTACGGGTTCGTCCGTTTCGCGCTGCCGATCCTGCCCGACGCGACGCAGCAGTTGATCGTGCCGATCGTGGTGCTGTCGATCATCGGCATCATCTACGGCGCGCTCGTGTCGCTCGTGCAGAAGGACATGAAGAAGCTGGTCGCGTACTCCTCGGTCTCGCACCTCGGCTTCGTCATGCTGGGCATGTTCGCCCTCAACCCGATGGGCATCAAGGGCTCGGTCCTGCAGATGATCAACCACGGCATCTCCACCGGCGCGCTCTTCCTTCTGGTCGGCATCATCTACGAGCGCCGGCACACGCGCCTCATCGCCGATTACGGCGGGCTGGCCAAGGTGATGCCGATCTTCGCCACGCTGTTTCTGATTGCCGCCCTGTCGTCGATGGGCCTTCCGGCGCTGAACGGGTTCATCGGTGAATTCACGATCCTGCTCGGCGTCGCGAACCGCAACATCGTCTGGGCGGTCTTCGCCGCGGTCGGTATCGTCCTCGGCGCCGCGTATCTGCTGTGGCTCTATCAGCGCGTCTTCTGGGGCCCGCTGGACAATCCGGCCAACGCTAACGTGCCGGACGTCAACCGCCGCGAGCTCGGTCTGATGCTGGCGCTGGTCGTCCTGATGATCTGGATCGGCATCTATCCGAAGCCGCTCTTCGATGTCCTCGAGCAGCCGGTCAACTACATCGTGCAGAAGGTCGATCCACAGTACTTTGAAAAGAACCCGATCAAGTACCCGGCCACGCCGGCTGCCCGCCATCATGAGGTCGCGGCCAGATGATGACCTGGAGCGACGTGCTCTACCTCCTGCCGGAGGTGATCATCGCGATCGGCGCGTCACTGCTGCTGCTCGCGCCGGTCAGCGGCTTCGGCAGCGGAACGGGCAGCAGCCGCTCGGCCAAATGGGCGACGCTGGTGATCCTGGCGATCACGGCCGGCTCGGTGCTGGCCAGTTCGTACGCGGTGCAGAGCGTCGACCAGACCCGCGGCTTCGCGGCGATGTTCGCGCTCGACGCCTTCGCGGTCTTCTTCAAGCTGCTGTTCATCGTCACGATCGGCATGATCGTGCTGCTCTCGGATGACTTCTTCCGCGGCACGCGCTACTCGAGCTGGGAGTACTACTCGCTGCTCTCGTTCGCGCTCTGCGGGATGATGTTCATGGCCTCGGGGATTCACCTGGCCACGATCTACGTCGGCCTGGAGCTGATGTCGCTGTCGAGCTACATCCTGGCGGGCTACTTCAAGAACGAACAGAAGAGCACCGAGGCGGCGATGAAGTACTTCATCCTCGGCGCGGTGAGCTCGGCGATCCTGCTGTACGGGATCTCGCTCATTTACGGCGTGACCGGATCGCTGAACCTGATGGGCATCGCCCGCTCGATGTCGACGATGGTCACGAACGACGCGCTGATGGTCGGGATCATGCTGCTCGGCGCGGGGCTCTGCTTCAAGATCGCGGCGGCGCCATTCCACGTCTGGACGCCCGACGTTTACGAAGGGTCGCCGACGCCGATCACCGCCTTCCTCTCCACCGCCTCGAAAGTCGCGGCGTTCGCGATCTTCGCGCGCATCTTCTACGTGGGGGTGCATCACTTCCGGCTGGACTGGCAGATCGTGCTGGCGACGATCGCCGCCCTCTCGATGATCGTCGGCAACCTCGCCGCCATCACGCAGGACAGCGTCAAGCGGATGCTCGCGTACTCCTCGATCGGGCATGCCGGCTACGTGCTGCTCGGGATCATCTCCATCAGCCAGATGGGACTCCAGGGAGTGCTGGTCTACTCGGTGGTCTACGTCTTCGCCACGCTCGGGATCTGGGCGACGGTGCTGATGCTCGAGCGCAACGACTACGCCGGCGAGTCGGTGGAGGATTTCGAGGGATTGCATCGCCGCGCGCCGTTCTGGGCCTTCGCGATGTTCGTCTTCCTTCTCTCGCTGGGCGGCATCCCGCCGACGGCGGGGTTCATCGGCAAGTACTTCCTCTTCGCGGCCGCGGTGAAGTCGGGCTTCGGCTGGCTGGCCATCATCGCGGTGCTGATGTCGGCGGTCTCGATGTTCTACTACCTCCGCCTGGCCGTGGCGATGTACCTGCGCGACGGAAAAGCGGGGGTGATCGCGCCGAGCGGGACGCTCCGCTTCGTCGGCGCGGTTTGTCTGATCGTGACGCTGATTTTCGGTATCCTGCCGTCGCCGCTCATCGAGCAGGTGAGGGTATCGGGCGGCTGGGTGGCCCGGCAGGCAGGCATGCTGACGAATGGCCGATGATCCGAATCGCAAGAAGCGCGAGTACCGGCAGATCCTCGAGGCGTCGTCGATCGGATGGATGTTTCCGATCGCGATCGGCCTCGGATTCGGCTGGGGCTACTGGATGGACAAGCTGTTCGGCACGTCGCCGTGGCTGGCGGCGATCTTCGCCGGCTTCGGCGTGATCGCGGCGTTCATCAACCTCTTCCGCATGTCGGGCGGGAGCGATGGCGACAAGCCAGGCGCCTGAACCGCCGCCCCCTCCGCCGCCGCAGTGGTACGACCACGAAACGGTCGGAGATGTACTGCGGCGGGTGAAGCGGACGGCACTGGCTGCGGCGGCGCTCTTTGCCGTTTTTTCTTGGATTTCGGGCGGTTTTCCGGCTGTCCTTGGATTGACTTGCAGTGCAGCGGTGACTATGATCTCCTTCCTTTGGTTGGAGGAGATCGTCGATGTTCTCCTGCAACCGGCGGCACACCTGCACGCTCGGAGACTGACGTTGCGTACCCTGGCGCGGTTCGCTCTCCTCGGTGTGGCGCTCTCGGTCACAATCATCGTCGCTCGTTTCAATGCGGTAAGTGTGTTGCTGGGGTTCTCGATCATCGTCGTGGGAATCTGCGGCGAAGCTCTGTATTCGCTCTACAGAACTCTCATCGAATGAGGTAGCTCAGTAGGAAATGGAACACGAACACTCAATCCTGTACGAGCCGTTCAACAAGCTCTGGCGGCTGGCTTTCGACTTCGACGTGCCGGATCACGTGATCATGGCGCTCCTGGTGCTGCTGATCAGTTGCATCGTTTTTCCGCTCGTCTCGCGGAAGATCAGCAAGGACAACCCGAGCGGCTTTCAGCAGTTCCTCGAGCTGATCGTCGGCGGCCTCAAAGGGCTGCTCAACGACATCGTCGGACCGCATTCGGAACGCTTCCTCTACATCGTTGGCGCGTTCGCGGTGTTCATCTTCATCTCGAACATCATGGGGCTGTTCTTCTTCCTCCAGCCCCCCACCGGCAACGTCAACACGACCTTCGCCCTGTCGCTGACGGCCTTCCTCTACTACAACTGGCAGGGCATCAAGACCCAGGGCCTCGGCCACTACCTCGCGCACTTTGCCGGGCCGGTGCCGCTGCTCGCGCCGCTGATGTTCCCGATCGAGCTGATCGGACATTTCGCGCGCATCCTCTCCCTGGGCATGCGTCTGTTCGGGAACATCTTCGGCGAGCACACCGCCACCGGGATGTTCATGGGCATGCTGCCCTTCATCGTGCCCTGGCCGATGATGGGGCTTGGCATCTTCGGATCGTTCCTGCAGACGTTCGTCTTCATCATGCTCACGATGGTCTACATCGGCGGCGCGGTGGCGACGGAAGAACACTAGAGAACCATACAAAACCTACGGGTTCGGCATTCGAAAGGAGAACTACTCAGTGAACAAGAAGCACATCCTGCTGTTCGTCATCATGGCCCTCACGGCCTTCTCGGCCTTCGGTCAGGCCGATACGGCCACCACCACCAACACCGGTGTGGCCTGGGGCATCATCGGCGCCGCGTTCGTCCTCGGCCTCGCCGCCGCTGCCGGCGCCATCGGTCAGTCGCGCGCCATCGTCGCTGCCTGCGAAGGCATCGCCCGCAACCCCGGTGCCGCCGGCGCGATCCGTCTGGCCATGATCATCGGTCTCGCGCTCATCGAGTCGCTCGTCATCTACGCGCTCATCATCGCGTTCATGATGGTCACCTAGTCTCACCGCTCGCAATCACGCGAGCCACGAAAGGCCCGGCGCGTCTGCGCCGGGCTTTTTTGTTTGCGCACGGCAGTCGGAAGCGTGTGCGCGACGCGTTTGATTTTCGGGCTGGCGTGTTTGATTCTCGGTCAGGCACACTCGGTTCTCGGCCGGACGCGTTTGATTCTCGGTCTGACACGTTTGATTTTCGGCCGGACACACTTGGTTCTCGCCGGGACACAGTTGGTTCTCGGCGGGACACAGTTGATTCTCGCCGGGACACAGTTGATTCTCGCCGCGACACAGTTGATTCTCGCCGCGACACAGTTGATTCTCGCCGCGACACAGCTGGTTCTCGCCGGGACACAGTTGATTCTCGCCGCGACACAGCTGGTTCTCGCCGGGACACAGCTGGTTCTCGCCGGGATGCTGGGATTTTCAAACGGCGCCGCAAGCTCGCCCAGCGCCTGCGACATCTGAAGGTCTGTCCCCACGACGGTTCTGAGCCGCGACGAAACGGCTGACGCCATTCACACGAGGGGGGCCGGTTCGCGCGACCGGCCTCCCACTTTTTGGCCGTGGCACTCCCATTGCTGAGCCACCTTCCCGGAGGATTTGGCCGTGAACTGGTTCAATCTGTCATTCATCGGGTGGATCATCGTGATCATCGCCCTTGCCCTCGTCGCCTACAAGTTCGACGTGCAGCCGTTCTGGATCGGCATCGGCGCGCTGCTGCTGCTCGGCGTCGGGATCATCACCTCGGTCAAGCACTCGAAGCCGCGCATCTGACGGACCCCGCGCGCACCAAAAGAAAAAGCCGGCCCGAGGGCCGGCTTTTCGCGTTTGCGTGAGGGGAGGGGGCTATTCGTCGTTCAGGAGGCGGCGGATGGCGTCGACGGCCGCTTCAGCGGAGACCTGCTCGTCGAGGAGGATCGACTTCATGGCCGACCACTGCTCTTCCTTGTAGGTCACGTAGTGGACCGACTCGCCGTCGCGGACGTAGAAGGCGACGCGATCGGGGTCGCCGTTGATCGAGCCGATGCGGACGGAGTTCGTCGCCTTGTTGAAGCCGGGCGCCGGGAAGTTCGACTCGCCGCGGCCGAGGGGGATGTGCACGCGCGCATCGGAGTAGCGCTTGCCGGGGCGGATGCGGATGCGGTGGAAGCCGTTCGTGGCGATGTCACCGAAGACGACGTCGACGGCGTCGGAGCTCGGCGTCGAGAAGAGGGCCGGATGGCGGAGCACTTCCGGGTCGAATCCGTCCGGAACCGGCTGCGGGTCACGCTTTTCGAAGTTCGTGAGCATGCTCGGCAGGCGGCGCGTCTCGATCCCTTCGACTTTGCCGTCGTAAATCGAGAGCAGCGCGTACTGCGCGGCGTCGTCCTGGTTGAAGCGGTTCTGCTCCCACCAGACGGCGTGGACGCTGACGCCCGGGATGATCGACGGGTCGCCGTTGACCGGCAGGAGGTCGATGCGGCGGGTGGCGGCGATGCGGAGGTTGGTGCGGTGCGCGTTGCCGCCGCCGGCGAACGAAACCGGTTCGCTCCAGTTCCCTTCACGATCGAGGGTGCTGAAGAGGAGCTCTTTGTGCGTCAGCGAGAGCGAGCGCTCCCACAGCACGAAGAGCATCTCCGATTCGGAGTCGTAGGCGAGGGCGGGATTGACGTGCGCGCCGGAGGCGAGCGAGCCGGGGATCGGCTTGCGCTCGATCTCACTGCCGCGGCGCGTGGTCAGGACGAGGTACGAGGTCGACGCGGTGGCGAACCCGGTCTCGTACGAGGTCCATTCGCGCTCGACGGTGAACATCGTGCCGTCCGGCGTCAGAAGGAGGTCGCGGTCGAGCTGCGCGATCGCGGAGATCGGCAGCAACAGCAGACCGAGGAAAAGCACGACTTTCTTGATCATAGTTTGAGGTTCACCATGCTGCGGAGATCGATCGCGAAAAGGAGATTTTTGAGATTCCGGAACTGCGGGTAGAACTTCGCCAGCTCCTCGAAGTGGTACTCGGCGGCCTCGGTGTCGTCGAGCTTGTACGCCGCCTCGCCGAGGAGGTAATGCGCGTTGCGGATCTGCCGCGCGTCGGAGGCGAGGCTCAGGCCGTTTTCACCGTAGTAGCGGGCCTTCTCGTACTCTTTCAGATCGAGGTAGCCGTAGCAGAGATCGATGTAGGAGTCGGAGAGTGTGCTGGGGATGCGGACCTGATCGATGACGCTGTGGATCATCCGCAGCCCCTCGTGCGTCTCGCCGATGAGGAGCTTGTTGTATCCGAGGTTCTGGAAGATCGCGGTGCGGATGAACTCGCGCTCGTCGGCGTCCGCGAGAGCTTCGGTGAGCGTGAGCGCGTCGGTCAGCGCTTCGATCGCTTTCTCGAACTGCGAGTCGGTCTCGTAGATGATGCCGAGCTCGTTGAGCGCGCCGATTTTCCAGCTCGGCTCTTCCGCTTCCTGCGCGATCTCGACCGCCAGCTGACCGTAGAAGATCGAGCGGCGGAGGTCGTTCTGCAGGCGATGCTTGAACATGAGCGCGTACGCGGCCATGAATGAGTGATGCAGGTTGCGGCGGCGCATGAGGATCGTCGGCAGGGCGTTGATCTCCGCCCCTTCGCGTCCGCATGCGATCAGCGCATGGGCTTTGTTGATGGTGATGATCTCGCGGAGATCCTCGTCCGTTGCCAGCGACAACGCGAGATCGTACGAGTCGAGCGCGGCGTCGTACTCCTCCGCACGAACCTTCGCCAGTGCTGATTTGCGAAGCTCATCGGCGCGCATGTTCTTCGGGCTAAGCATCGTCTCCACCTCCACCCTCCACCCCTTCCGGTTCGACCCCCAGCTCCTGGTTGCGCTTGAACTCGATGAAGCTCTCGACTTCTTTCTGCGCGGAGGGGCTGAGGGCCCGGAACTTCTCCAGGACCGTGTTGACGCGGTTGTTCTCGTCGAAGAAGTCGCCGATGCTGAGATCGAAACACTGCAGGATCTTCAGGAGCGTGTCGAGACCCACCTTGTACTCTCCCTGCTCCATGCGGGAGAGGTCGGACTGATGAATGCCGATGCGATCGGCAAGCTCCACCTGAGTCAACTTGCGCTGACGGCGGAGTTGCCGGATCTTTCGTCCGACGAGTTCTAATTGGGCGGGTCTGTTCATCGCGGTCGCGTTGACTTTTATGCTATTAAACAATAACCTCGAGAAAGATTCAACAACCGCGGCCGATACCCGGACTCTGCCGGATCCTGCCGCCCTGCCGAGGCTCCAACCACGTACGCCAACCTCCACCTCCTGCGCGAACTGATCAGGCGCGACTTCAACGCCCGCTTCACCGGCTCGGCCCTCGGCGTGGTCTGGGCCGTCCTGCAACCGCTCAGCCTGGTCGCCCTCTACTGGTTCGTCTTCACCTTCATGATCCCGGGGGGACGGCTGGGAGGGGGCGGCGACTCCTACATCTATTTTCTCATTGCCGGGCTGATTCCGTGGCTCGGCCTCAACGAGGGGCTGCTCCGCTCGACCACGGCCATCGTCGACAACGCGCCGATCGTCCGGAAGCTCCCGCTCAAGGCGGAACTGCTGGTGATCGTGCCGAACGCGTCCGCCATGCTCTTTGAACTGGTCGGTCTGGCGATCTTCCTCACGGCGGTCATCGTTCGTGGCGGCTCGGTCCGTTACCTCTGGCTGCTGCCGTTCGTTCTGGTCATTCAGCTCGTGCTGCAGCTCGGCGTCGGACTTTTTCTCGCCTCCAGCTTCGTTTTCTTTCGCGACCTCAGCCAGGCGCTCGGCTTCTTTCTCTCCATCATCTTCTACCTCAGCCCCATCCTTTACCCGGTGGGAGGGCGCTTCGCGGCGTTCTTCTTCTGGAATCCTCTGACCGCGCTGTTCGGTTTGTTTCGCAGCGCGATGCTCGGTGCCCCGTTACCTGAGGCGGCGTCGATCGTCTTCTTACTGGTCGTCACAGCGGCGGTGTTCAGCGCGGGTCTGCTTTTCTTCCGGCGGACGCAACCGATGCTGGTCGATCTCATCTAGTCACAGCAGGAGAAAGAAATGTCCCTTCGTAAGTTCACGTCGTACGTGGCGATCGTTGCGCTCAGCGCGACCGCGGTCGCCGCGCAGGATGCCGCGCCGCAGACGCAGGGCGGCACGGCCGCTCAGGCCGCATCCGCCGTCGATGGCGGCGAGCCGCGCTACATCCGTCCGGAGACTCCCGAGCAGCGCCAGGCACGCCTCGGCACGCAGCAGGACCCGGGGACGAACCCCGATCCGAAGACGCTCTTCTTCCGCTTCGGCAAGCAGTACACGATTCACAAGTATGACAAGGAGTGGGCCAAGTACGACCAGCAGCCGGGCTGGGTGCGCCCCTTCGGTGGCGTGAACGTGGCCAAGGAGATCTACCAGGAGAACGCCAAGTACGTCTGGGTGTGGCACGAGGTGCTCGAAGAGACCGCGGTCGACCCGAACGACGACTCCACCAAGTACAAGCCGTACGCCGAAGAGCAGGTGAAGTACTTCGAGGTGATGCGGAACGAGTTCACCGAGATCGGTGTGCCGTCCGCCGGTACGACCATCCGCTTCGAAGAGGCGTCGGCCAATCTGCCGAACAACGGCTCGTGGCGCAACACGATGAGCGTTGCCGACATGAACGGCGACGGGCATGTCGACCTGGTTTTCCCGCCGGAGCGCGGACCGGCCGGCGCGCCGTCGATCTTCCTCGGCGACAGCAAGGGCAACTGGACGTTCTGGGACATCAAGTTCCCCGACGCGATCAACTACGGCAGCGTGGTCGCGGCCGACCTCAATAAAGACAAGATCATGGACCTCGCCTTCGGCGTGCACCTCACGGGCATCCGGGCGTACCTCGGCGACGGCAAGGGGAAGTTCACCGCAGTCAACACCGGACTGGCCGACGACTTCCCGACGCGGCGCATCGTCGTGACGGACATCGATCGCGACGGCTGGGAGGACATCGTCACCATCAGCGAGGGTCCGGTCATGCGGGCCACGAATACCCCGGGCGGCACGAAGATGGGACGCCTGCGCGCCTTCCTCAACCGCAACAAGGCCACATCGTGGGAGTCGATCGAGATCGCCACGCCCGAGGCGTACGTGGGCGGCGACTGGCTCGTCACGGGCAATTTCAACGGCGACAAGTACCCCGACTTCTTCGGCTCGAGCATCTACTTCAACGGCGTGCAGACGCTGTGGGTGAGCGACGGCGAAAAGAAGTGGAAGAACATGGGCGCCGGATCGCTGGTGCCGGGCCGCTCGTATTACCACGCGCTGACGGCGGGCCGCTTCACGTCAGGCAAGCTCGATGACGCGATCGTCTCGTACTATCGCCAGTGGCCGCAGTCGCTCAGCCCGAAGCTCGTTCCGACCCCGCCGGTCACGGCCATCGTCGGCATCGACCGGATCTCGTTCAACGGGGCGGAGGCGAAGCGGACGTCGATCGCCCGCTGGCCGGCATCCCGTGCGATCTGGGGCATGGACCGCGGTGACTTCGACGGCGACGGCAAGCTGGACGTGCTCTACACGACGTACGAACCGCGCGGGGCATCAATCCTGCTGGGGGACGGGTCGGGCAGCTTCAAGCGCGCCGTGGTGGAGGGGATCACGATGCCTGGGCTGCTGAACTACGATGTGAAGGTGGCGGACCTGAACGCGGACAAGCGTCCGGATGTCATCATCATGTAC
Source organism: Thermoanaerobaculia bacterium (assembly GCA_036398925.1). Classification (GTDB taxonomy): domain Bacteria; phylum Acidobacteriota; class Thermoanaerobaculia; order Gp7-AA8; family Gp7-AA8; genus DASWOB01. Next base: position 40,599 of record DASWOB010000048.1, on the reverse strand, counting down.
GAGTCGGACGAGACGACGGCGTTCTCGCCGAAGAACGGGAAGGTCCAGGTTTTCCTCAACCGCGGGCCCGTAGCGGAGAAAAAGCCCTAATTAGTGGTTGCGGCAGGGGTGGGGAGCGAGTATATTCGCACGATCGGCCGGACCTGATATGGTGCTATCGCATAAAAACGTATCCCGGCTATTGACTTCCAGAATATTTCGCCATATTTTTGGCGGGTTCACATCGGATACGAGAGTTCTCGAGTTTCGAGATTAAAACTAAACGAACGCGGAGGTGATCGTATCGTCGGGATCGGGTGAGCAAACCTTCGTATGCGTTTCCAAGTCAATCTGAAGTGTAGGAGATAGAAATGAAAAAAACTTTCGTTTGGGCTCTAATGGCCACGTTGCTGGTGGCCGGCTCTGCGTTCGCTGGTCCTGGTCAAGTTACGGCCAATGCCACGTTCGCGACCGGCGCGCCGACGACGACCAACAACGACGACAGCTGCGACATCGGCACCGCGCCGGCTGCCACGCTGCTGCTGCCGTATTTCGAAGTCGACGTGAACGCGCCGATCACCACGGCGCAGACCACGCTCTTCACCGTGACGAACACCTCGCGCCTTCCGCAGATCGCGCACGTCACGCTGTGGACCGACTGGTCGTTCCCGGTTCTCGACTTCAACATCTTCCTGACCGGTTATGACGTCCAGGCGATCAACCTGTACGACATCATCGTTCGTGGCGTCATCGCCCCGACGACCGGTACGTCGAACCGCACGACGCCGGGCGCCCGCTCGGCTCTGAACACCGCGAACCCGAACTTCCTGACGGGTACGGGTGGTGCGGCCGACACCTGCGGCCGTATCGCGACCAACATCCCTGAGGGTCTCCTTCAGGACGTCCGCCGCTCGCTGACCCAGGGCCTCAACAGCCTCTGCGGCAACACGCGCATCGGTGGCACGCACGCCAACGCGATCGGTTACGTCACGATCGACGTCGCCGCGACCTGCTCCTTCCGTCTCCCGACGGAGCCGGAGTACTTCGCGACGGAAATCCTGTTCGACAACGTGCTGATCGGCGACTATCAGCAGGTTGCTCCGAATCCGACCACTGGCAACTACGCTCAGGGCAACCCGATGGTTCACATCCGGGCGATTCCTGAGGGTGGCCCGGCCGGCTCGGTCGTTCCGACGAACCTCCCGTACACCTTCTACACCCGTTACCAGGCGCCTGGCTTCGAGACTCGCGATCGCCGCCAGCCGCTTCCGGCCACCTTCGCTGCCCGTTACATCCAGGGCGGTACGGGCGGCTTCCTCACCGATTTCAAGATCTGGCGTGAAGGCATCACCGGCGCCGGCGCTCTCTGCGCTGACTACGTTGACAACTCCGCGCTGACGATCAGCGAGTTCGTTCGCTTCGACGAGCGCGAGAACCCGACGACGGCCGTTCCGGACGTCATCATCTCGCCGCAGCCGGAAGCGGAGTTCGCTACGCCGGAAACCTCGCGCATCGCGTCGTCCAACTCGACCTTCCCGCCGCTCGAGAGCGGTGACGTCGCTGGCTGGATGTACATGAACCTCGACAACGTCGAGTTCGACCGCGCGTCGCAGAACTGGGTCATCGTCTCGATGTTCGCGGAAGGCCGTTACTCGGTCGACTTCGACGCGGCGTGGCTCGGCAACGGCTGCTCGGCTCCTGAGGGCGTCACCAGCGTCGACGCCACCAACCCGATCGGACCGGCTCCGAACCAGACCCCGTAGTCTTTATTGCAACATTGCAGTAGCCCTCGTGGCGGGTCGGATTTCCGACCCGCCACTTTTGTTTTCGGGGCCGCTCGAGCGCGGATCATCGTCGCCGCGCTGGATCGACCTCAAAAAAAGTATGGCCAAGCTCCAATTGTTTCCCTTACAATAACAGTCGGTTTTTGCTATCCTGACATAAGCTCTGCCGTAGTTATCATCTGTATCGTCCGACGTCAGTCCGTCTTCACATACATTCCGGGGGGTGTGATTTGAACAAGTTCCGCTTGAACCTTGCGGTGGTGCTCCTGCTGCTCGCCGCGTCCGTTCCAGCGTTCGGGCAGTTCTACCCACTGCCTGCCAGCTCCTCCGAGCCGGCGGCCATCTGCACGAACTGCAACGGCTATAACGCCAGCGGCCAGCCGAACTCCGGGCTGCCGATGTTCCCGTACTCGCTGCCGATCAACGACCACGTGGGCCGGCTCGTCGACTCGGCCAACATGATCGATACGACCGACGGCATGCGCACCGCGCGCGCCGGCAAAGTCCGTTACGCGCCGCCCAAAGGATCGTTCCCGGGCCGCGTCTACGTCCAGCTGGGCGCCACCATCGGCGCCTACTCGGCCAATACGTTCTTCAGTTCGACCCTCCCCGCGGGTATGCAGCCGGTCAGCAAGATCTCGACCGGCAGGAAGTACAGCCGCAATCCTCTCGAGCGGATTACGCCGCCGGACGCCTTCGTCTACCCCGAGTCGACGACCTCCGGCTGGAAGCTCTACAACAGCGACGGTAACGATCGTCTTTACGACTTCGACGTCGATGACCGCGGCTATGTCTACGCCGCCTACTCGATCTTCGGGTGGGGCATCATGCGCGACGACGGCACCAAGACCGGTGTCACGCAGCTCCCGCTGACGCAGCAGTGGATCGAGGCGAACGAGGTTCCGTTCGGTCCGAAGCTGATCTTCACGATCAAGGCGGGTAACGAGTACTACACGGTCGTCAGCGCCGGCGGCATCAGCGACTCGTCCTCTGTCGCCGTCTACAACACGACGAATCCGGCGAACAAGACCTCCTACTCGTCGCTCAGCGGCAAGACCAAGGTCTTCTTCTCCTGGGCCAAGTCGCCCGACCTGAGCCGCGTGGCCATCATCGATGGCAACTATGGCGTCCGGATCTACGACGCCCGTCAGTACGTCACCGGCGGCTCGTCGCTGCACGACACCACCCCGACCGGAAGCGCGAAGTTCCTCTCCGTCACCTCCGACGGCGAGGGCAGCTTCTGGGCGCTCCAGTCGTCGGTCGGCTCCGGACCGGCGAAGCTCTTCAAGTTCGCCCCGGCCGGCGGCGGCTATGAGGCCACCTCCTACGATATCCCCAACTCCGGCGGCTTCACGGCGCAGCTCGTGGACGGCGGCGACGGCTACATCGGTGTCGGCGGCTACATCGCCGGCGCTGGCGACATCCGCCTCTTCAAGGTTTCGGGCGGCACCCCGGTCGAGCTCGACCTGAAGGGTTTCTTCCGCAACTACTACCACCGGGCCCCGGACGGCTACGCGGAGCCGGAATCGCGCATCAATCCTCGCGCCATCCGTCCGATCGAGTACGACGGAAAGACCTACCTGATCTACTCCGCTTTCGGTCTCGGCGACGTCTACCAGCTGCAGGTCGGCGAGAGCGTCACAGCCAAGATGGAGCCCGCCTCCGGCGAGTTCTACGGCGACGACTTCGTCTTCTCCGCCAGCACCTCGACCTCCGAGTTTCCCCTCAACGTGCTGTGGGACTTCGGCAATCCGGAATCGGGAACGGCCAATGAGGCCAGCAGCCGCACCGGCAGCAGCGTTCATCACCGTTTCTCCGGCCTGACCACCGCAAACGCGATCAACGCGGCGAAGAAGGTCACGGTCAAGCTGGCCACCGATCCGGCGGTCAAGGATCAGGTCAGCGTCTCCCTCAAAGTGCCGCAGGCGCGCGTGAAGGTCGTTGCGACCGGCGTGGCCATCGCCAACAACGCGGAGCTGATCTTCGGCGACCAGTTCGCCGACAACTCTGACGGTCAGCCGGCCGGCCACTACAACGTCTGGACGCTGGACGGAGCCGATGAGACGCTCGCTTCCACGGCCACCAAGGGGGCCGGCGGTCTCGGATCGCACAGTGTGAAGCTCGCGGCCAAGTACGGTCCGCAGAACTCGACCACCCCGGTGTTCACGTCGCTGGTCGGACCGCTGAACTACAAAGTTCTGCCGTTCCTCGCGACCCTCAAGACCCCGACGAAGAGCGGCAGCGCCGTCACCTTCGGCGCCACCGGCCGCTACACCAGCGACATCACCGTCCTTCCGGCCATCACCCAATGGGATACGCTCTGGACGCTCAAGACGAGCACCGGCGCCGACGTCGTTCCGCCGCAGGCCAAGCCCGACGCGATCGGCAGCGTTCCGAACTTCGTCGTCACCCAGACCATCCCCGAGGGGGCGGTCCTCACGCTCACGGTCAGCGTTCCGACGGCTGGTCTCCCGGCCGGCACCGCCGCGTTCGCGAGCTACACGACCTCCACCACCATTGACGCTCCGGTCAACCCCACCATCACCCCGGCCGGTTGCGCCAACACGGGCAGCCCCTGCACGCTCACGGCGACTCCCGCCGGTACCTCGAACTGGGACAAGGTCGAGTGGGTCGTGAAGCTCGGCAGCGTCACGAAGTTCAGCGGCACCGGCACCACGGTCGACATCGCGAGCAAGCTCGACGCGGTCGGCACGTACGCCGTCACCCTGACGGTCTCCCGCTCGATCTTCACCAAGACCGCCACCGCGAACCTCAACGTCGCCGGTGCGCTGTGCAACGGCACTCTCCCCACTTCCAGCAACATGGCTCTCGGCGTCTACGGCAACACCTCCGGCTGCGCGGGCTCGGCCTGCACCGCGGGTGAGACTCTGACGTTCCGCGCCGAAGCCTGGAACTACGACTTCCAGCCGTGCGACCGCTTCATCTGGACGTTCGGCGACGGCTCGTCGCAGACGACCACGACGCCGGAGACCACGAAGGTCTACAGCGGCAACGGTCCGTTCAACGCGACCCTGAAGATCCAGAACTCGGCCACCGGCGCCACCAGCGCCGCGTTCCCGAAGACCGTTACCTTCGGCACGGTCGTCGAGCCGCCGCCTCCGCCGCAGTGCAACGCGCCGGTCAGCGTCAACATCTCGTACGGCAGCGTCTCCTGTACGAACGGCAACGGCCAGCCGTGCAAGACAGGTGAGGTGATCACCTTCACCGCCACGAAGAACGGCGCCACGGCGCAGTCGTGCGACAACGTGACCTGGGACTTCGGTGCCGCCGGCACCGGTACAGGCCGCTCGACCACGAAGATCTTCAGCAGCGCTGGCACGTACAACGTCACCGCGACCGTTCAGAACGTGAACGGCACCGTCACCTCGTCGCCGCGCACCGTCATCGTGTCGCAGGGCAACACGGATCCGGGCTGCTCGCTGACGCCGCGCAACATCTCCGTCAAGTTCACCGGCCTGCAGAGCGGCTGCTCGTTCGGCAGCACGAACGCCTGCCGTCAGAACGAGACCGTCCGCTTCGAGGTCGATGCGTTCAACTACGACATCCAGGCGTGCGACACGTTCCTCTGGTCGTTCGACGACGGCTCGGCCAACGCCACCACTCGTACGGTCGATCACGTCTTCCCGGGCAATAAGGACACGTTCAACGTCACGCTGAAGGTCAAGAACTCGAACGGTGAGGTCAACGTCAGCGCCACGGTTCGTGTCGAAGGCGCCAACGTGCCGGCCACGCCGGTCCTGTCGCTGACCGGTCCGGCCACCGCGGGGAAGAACAGCACCGTCACGTTCTCCGCGACGTCCGACATCGCCAACAGCACCGGCTGGGCGTGGGAGTTCAACGACGGCACCGGTGTCGACAACTCGCAGAACGCACACGTCGGCAGCAGCAACAGCGTCTCGCACACCTTCACCAGCCCCGGTACCTACACCGTTCGTGTCCAGGCGCGCAATGCCGCCGCGGGTGCGACCGGCAGCAGAGGCCAGGCCACCCGCCAGATCGTCATCACCGACGTTCCGGAGCACCGCTTCGTTCTCCCCGTCGTCACTCATGACGAAGGTGTGGGCGGCAGCGCGTGGCGCACGGACGTGCAGGTCTACAACCCCGATCCGACCGTCAGCGCATCGAACCCGATGACGATGAAGGTCACGTTCAAGGGCAGCACGCAGACCATCACGGTTCCGCAGGCCACCGTCATCTTCGAAGACTTCATGACCCGCTTCACCTCCGGCAAGGATCTGGGGCCGATGATCGTTTCGGTCACCGGTAACTATCAGCCGCAGATCTGGACGCGCACCTACAACCAGACCGCCGGCGGAACGTATGGCCAGTTCATTCCGGCCATGCTTCTTTCGGGCGACGGTTCGGGGGGCGCCGGCAACGAAGCGCCGAAGTACTACGTGGCCGGTCTGCGCCACAACGCGCGGTACCGCACCAACATCGGCTTCGTGAACCCCAACACCTCGAACATCACCGTCACCGGTACGGTGTACGAGGCTGAGAAGGGCATCGCCATCGGCACCTTCACCAAGACCCTCGAGCCGTTCAAGCTCGAGCAGACCAACATTCAGGCCCTCCTGAATCGGACCGACATGCCGGACCGTCCGTTCAGCATCGAAGTCGAAGCGCCGGCCGGCAAGTGGGTGATCGCGTACGCCTCGTTCGTCGACAACCGCACCGGTGATCCGACCTACCTGCAGGCTGTCCGTGGCGGCGAGCTTGCCTCGGCCGATTACAAGGAAGGCGTCCTCCCGGGCGTCGGCCGCATCGGATCGTGGCGCAGCGACGTGACCGTCTTCAACCCTGATACGAAGGGCGTCTCTCTCGAGCTGTCGTATTACGACCAGACCGGCGCGCTGAAGAAGAAGACCGGCGGCATCACTCTCGGCTCGCTCGAGATGCTGCAGCTCGACGATCTTCTCCGCACCTCGCAGGTCAACGTCGACGGCGAGTCGCTCGGGTCGCTCCGCCTGCGCGTCGAGACGACGAACAACGGCCACTACCCGCTCGTCTTCGCCCGCACCTACTTCGACGCCCCAACCGGCTCCTACGGACAGGGCATCACCGGTGTGGCGGCCAAGCGTGCGAACGTCAAAGTCGGCAAGCCCGGCATCATCCCGGCCGTCCGCAGCACCGAGCACTACTACACCAACATCGGCCTGACCAACGTCACCGACAAGCCGGCCACCGTCCGCGTAACGCTCCTCGACCCCGACACCGGCGCCGCGGGTCTCACCGAGACCTACGAACTGGCCGCGTATCAGTCGATCGTTCGCTCGCCGTCGGGTGGTGTCGACATCATCAAGGCGCTCAGCCCGAACTCGGTCCGCGCGTCGTTCCGCATCGAAGTGATTGCGGGCACGGGCGAAGTCTGGGCCTACGCATCGAACGTCGACAAGCGCACGTTCGATCCGGAGTACATCGCCGCGATCCCGGCGCAGTAAGCGCAGTTCATCGGTAATCCGTGAAGTGGCGGGCCGCAAGGTCCGCCACTTTGCTTTTGGACGCGCTTCCGACCAACCTCGTAGAATGTCGCGAATGGAGATCGCCGTCCGTGCCGACGGACTGACGAAACGCTACGACATCTACCGCCGCCCGATCGACCGCCTCGTCGAGATGGTGACGCGGCGGAATCGCCACGCCGTCTTTCCCGCGCTCGAAGATGTATCGTTCGACGTGATGCGCGGCGAGACCGTGGGGATCATCGGCCAGAACGGCGCCGGCAAAAGCACCCTCCTCAAGCTTCTCTGCGGCGTGACCACTCCCACGAGCGGGACGCTCGAGACGCACGGCACAATCGCCTCCATCCTCGAGCTCGGGGCGGGCTTTCACCCCGAATTCAGCGGCCGCGACAACGCCGCGCTGAACGCCGCGATCCTCGGGCTTTCCGCGAGCGAAGTGCGCGAGCGCCTGCCGTCGATCCTCGAGTTCTCCGAGCTCGGTTCGTTCCTCGACCGGCCGGTGAAGACCTACTCCTCCGGCATGTACATGCGCCTGGCGTTCTCGGTGGCGGTGAACGTCAATCCCGACATCCTTGTGATCGACGAAGCGCTGGCGGTCGGCGACGGCCATTTCCAGAAAAAGTGCATGGACAAGATCCGCGAGTTTCAGGAGGAGGGGAAGACCATCCTCTTCTGCTCGCACGCGCTCTACTACGTCAGCGCCATCTGTCGCCGCACCCTCTGGCTCGACGGCGGCAAAGTGATGCGCTACGGCCCGTCGCTCGACGTCGTGCACGATTACGAGACCTTCCTGCTCGAACGCGACAAACGTCTTCCCGCGAACGAGACGGAGCTCGCCGAGCGCGCCCACACGCCGGCGCGTTTCAAGGAAGTGCTGATCTGCGATCGCAGCGGCCGGCCTCGCGATCAGTTCGCACGCGGCGAGGACATCCACGTGCGGATGCGCATCGAAGCCGACGATCCGTCGCAGCCGCTGCACGTCCTCGTCGGCGTGCATCGCTCCGCCGACGACCTGCAATGCTTCGCCGTAGGCACGCACGCGGACGGAGCAAAGCCGCTCCTCGGCAGCAACGAATACGAAGTCTCCGCGCAACTGCTCGGCGTGCCTCTCCTCCGCGGCGACTACACCGTCTTCGCCTTCGTCGGCGACGAGAACGCGATGGCGGTCTTCGATCAACGCCAACTGCGCCCCGGCTTCTCGATGACGGGCGACCGCTTTGAGATCGGCCTGCTCTCGATCGATCACCGCTGGCAGCTCGAGCCGACCGGCGTCGAAGCGCTGCGATGATCTCGCTCCTCCTCGTCAACTATCGCTCCGCTGCACTCGCCGCCACCGCGATCCGCACCGCGCGCGCGGCCTCCTCGCGTCCGCTCGAGGTGGTGGCGGTTGACAACAGCCTCGATCCGCGCGAGTCGGAGGGGCTGCGCGAACACGCCGACGTCGTCATCACGTCTGCCAGCAATCGCGGCTACGCAGGCGGCATCAACGACGGACGCCGCGCCTGCAGCGGTGAGATCCTGATCGTCACCAACCCCGACGTCGTCTATCACGACCGCGCCATCGATCGCCTGGTGGAGGCGCTGCAGAACGACGCAGCGGTGGCGGGCCCGGCGTTCTTCTGGGACAACGCGCTGACCTGGCGCCTGCCGCCGGCTGATCTCTACACGGGTCTCGAAAAACTCGACGAGATCCTCGCGAGCCGCAGCCGTGCCTGGTTCGAGCAGCGCGATCAGCGACGCATCCGCACGCGCATCAGATTCTGGTCGCTGGAGACAACGACGCGCGTGCGCGCACTCTCCGGCGCGGTGCTGGCCATCCGTGCCGCCGATTTCGATCGCGCCCACGGCTTCGACGAGCGCTTCGCCCTCTATTTCGAGGAGAACGACTTCCTGCGCCGCATCGCCGCGCTGCGCCGCAGGATCGTCTACGTCCCCGCCGCGCGTTGCCGCCATCTCTACAACCAGAGCGCCGGTCAGGAGTCGGAACAGGCCGCGGCCCGTTTCGCCCAATCGGAGATGCGCTACGTCGAGAAGTGGAACGGCCCGTTCGCCGCACGCTTCCTGAAGAGGATCGAGCGGCCTCTGCCGCCCTTCGCGGGACCGCGGGCGAGCACGAATCCCGATCACATCGTGCTCGAAGCCTCTCCGCTGTCGAGCTTCTCGACGGCGGCCGGATCGTTCCTGGCGACCGGCATTCCGCCCGAGGTGTGGGACTCCTACAGAGCGCCCGCGCTCTACCTCCGCACCATCGACCGCGCCACCGGCCGGGTCGTGGCCACAGACGTCCGGTACAGGACTTGATTAGAATCGGCACATGAGCTCGACCAGCGTTTCGGTCGTGGTGCCGCGCATCGGCGCCGGCGCACGTCCCGATGCGGCCGTCGAGCGCGTCGGGGCCATCGAGCGCGATGCGGCCGTCGAGCGCATTTCCAGGTACCTCGAGAGCACCGGTCTCACCTTCGAGGTGCTCGCGCCTGCCGCCGAGCACTACGGTCCGGCCATTCGCAAAGGCGTGAGCGAGGCGAAAGGGGAGATCGTTGTCCTCGTCGATCCCGAGCTGCCGTATCCGATGAGCGCCATCGGCGACGCGATCGCAATGGTCGACTCCGGCGCGACAGACGTCGTTTTCGCCTCGACGCGGCGCGACGAAAACCCGGCGTACGCGATCCTCCGCTGGATTCTCGTCCCGATCCTTCCCGATCCCGACATTCACCTCAAGGCCTTCTCCTCGACCGCCGCGAAGATCGTCGTCGGCGAGTCGCGCCAGAACGGCTGCGATCTCGAACTGGCCTTCCTCTCGAACAAGTACGGCTTCCGCGTGGAGCGTCTGCTCGTGAAGTGCGACATCCAGCGCGACGCGCCGGTGCGCACGCCGCATTCGTTCTCAGCGCTCGGCGGCATCATCCCGGCCATCTCGATCCGTCTGGCGAACCGCAACAACGCCTATCGCCCCTCGCGGCGCTGTCCGGTCTGTTTCTCGTCCGAAGTCTGGAGCTGCGCGCAGACGCCCGCCAATGTGGTGCGGCACTGCAAGCGCTGTAAGTGCCGCTACCTGAACCAGTTCATCACCGACGATGACAGTGGCCTGCCGGTGCGCCGCGTGCTGCGCGCACATCCGCTCACTGCCACGCCGTCGTACGAGGCGCATTCGCCTCCGGCGCGCGAGAAGACGAGCATGCGCCGCCTCGCGTGGGTGCGGCGTCAGGTGCCGCCACGCGCCCGCGTGCTCGAGGTCGGCGTGCGCGACGGCAGCTTCGGGGCGATCGCCTCTTCCGACTATGAGTACGTCGGTCTCGATCCCGCCGCGGCCGCCGCACGCCACGCACGTGCGCGCGGGCTCGACGTCTACTGCGCAACGCTTTCGTCCTTCGTGAACACCGGACCGTCCTTCGACGCGATCACGCTCTTTCACGTGTTCGAGAACATGGCCGATCCGCACGACGCGCTGGCGCGGATCAAGGACCTGCTCAAACCGGGCGGCGTGCTCTTTCTGTCGACGATGGACACGGAGGGGCTGATCTACCTGATGACCGAGCGGCGGAGCATGGCTCAGAACTTCCGCACGCACCTGATCCTCTACTCGCGCTCCGCGCTGATCGAGCTACTCGAGCGCTCCGGCTTCGAGCTCATCGACATCGGGCCCGATTTCGAATATCGCGACCACAAGTTCCTGCGGCACTGGCTCGCGCAGCGGCCGCCGCTCGTCGGTAAGCTGATGCTGCCGTTCCTGCGGCTGTTCCGCGATCCGATGCTCATCAGCACCGGCTCGATCCGCATCGTCGCGCGGCGACGTGCCGGCGCAGCGATGAACGCCCGCTCGATCCGCTCGGCGGAGCCGACGCATGCCCGTTGACGCCGCGCGATTCACGACACGCGCGTACAGAGAGGGCGACGAAACGAAGATCCTCGATCTCTTCGCCCGCTCCTTCCCGCACGCCCCCCGCTCCGTCGAACATTTCCGCTGGAAGTACCTTGCGAACCCATTCGGCAACGGCCGCATCAGCCTGACGTTCGATGCGGACGGCTCGCTGGTCGGCCACTACAGCGGCTACGCGGTGCCGTTCGTCGACGAAGGACGCGAGCTCGTCGCGCACCAGATCGGCGACACGATGACCGAGGTCGGCGTGCGCCATATCGGCCGCGGCCCGTCGTCGATCCTCGGCAAAACCGCGCTCCACTTCTACGAGCACTTTTGCGAGAGGCAGATCGCGTTCAACTACGGCTTCAACGTTGCGAACATTCAGAAGTTCTCGCTCAAGTTCCTCCGCAGCGATCGGGTCGAGCCGATCGCCTATCGCGTCGCCAGACCGCTGCCGCCGCTGAAGCGGACCGAACGCTGGCTGCGCGGCTATCAGTGCGAGCTCGTGAAACGCGCCACTCCTGAATTCGACGCGTTCTTCGCCCGAGTTGCGCCGGCCTACCGCTTTTGCATCCGGCGCAACGCCGCCTACCTGCAGTGGCGCTACCTCGATTGCCCCGACGTGCCGTACTCTCTGGTAGCCGTGAGGAAGTGGCGCCACCTCGTCGGCTGGATCGCGTTCCGTATCCGCGAGAACCGCTTCACCTGGGGCGACGCGCTCTTCGATCCAGAGTTTCCGGATGCCGTCGAGATCGCCCTGCGCCACGTCGTTCCGCAGTATCCGGTGGAGCTCATCGAAGCGTGGTTCCCGCCCCGTCCGTTCTGGTTCGACAGCGTCCTGAGAGAGCTCGGATTCGAGACGCGCCCGGAGCCGCAGGACCTCTCCCTGATGTGCGTCCCGTTCGTCACCGCGGACGCGGTGAGCCGCATGCGGGACCGCCTTTACTACACCTGGGGCGACTCGGACCTCTTCTGACACCGGCCGCGGGCTGGTGCGTCACATGCATTGCCGCCCTCAGCCGTCGTTAGAATGTACCGCTCATGAATCACGCGCAGCCGCACAGCAGTACGAAAGACAAACGCCTCGCCGAGGTGGAGAAAAAACGGGTTCTGGTCATCGATGACGACCTCCCGCTCCGGGGGATGCTCGCCGCCGCGTTGCGGCAGCATGGCTTTCAGGTCCTGCTCGCCGGCGACGGTGCAGAGGGTCAGCGTGCTCTGACCATTCACAACCCCGACATCGTCCTGCTCGACCTGGCCATGCCCGACGTCAATGGATGGGACTTTTTGCAGCGGCTGCAAGAAACCGGGCACCTCGGCAAGGTACCGATCGTGGTCGTCTCCGCGCACGTGCGCGTCGAGCCGCAGGCGTTATTGCAGATGGGAGTCGCGGCGATTCTGCCGAAACCGTTCAATCTCCCCGAGCTCATCGCGGTCATCGAGCATTTCGCCTCGTGACGCGGCCCATGAACCGGGATGCCGTCGCGCGGGCCCTCGGGTCGCGCTACGCCACGCCGTATCTGCGCAACTACGTTCGCTGGAAGGTGGCGATGGACCCGGTGTACGAAGGCGTCGCCGAGCGCCTCCGCGAGCATCACCTGCCGCTCGTCGACGTCGGCTGCGGCGTCGGCCTGATGGTCTTCTACCTGCGCGAGAGTGGTTTCGACGGTCCGATCGTCGGCATCGACTTCGACGAAGGAAAGATCGCCGCCGCGAACGAGATGGCCTCGCGTTACGAGCACACCGAGTTCCGCACCGGCGACGCACGCGCGCCACTGCCGGAGGGGCACAGCGTCCTGATCCTCGATGTGCTCCAGTACTTTGAGACGGCAGGCCAGCAGGTCACCTTGCGCAACGCGGCGCGTGTGGTGCCGGAGGGGGGCGTGGTGATCATCCGCTCAGGGGTGCGCGACAAGTCGTGGCGCTATCGACTGAGCTGGCTCTCCGACACCTTCGGCCGCGCCATTCGCTGGATGCAGGCGGAGCGGCTGGTCATCCCGACGCGGGAGGAGATCGAAGGGGCGTTCGCGGAAGGATTCGAGAAAGAGGTCGTGCCGCTGTGGGGGCGGACCCCGTTCAACAACTATCTCTTCATTTTTCGGCGAGCTGCGCGTCGCTCGGAATGACGAACGCGTAACCGCGCTCCTGCAATGCGACGATCACCTTCTCGAGCGTGGCCAGCGAATGCGCGCGCCCCTGATGCAGCACGATGATCGCGCCAGGGAGGATCTCCGGCAGGATGCGCTTCGCGATCTCGTCCGGGTCGGTCAGCACCGCGTCGAAGCCGCGCGCTGTCCAGCCGATGAGGCGCATGCCGCGCCTGGCGAGCGCCGGATGCACGGCCGGGTTCTTCATACCGACGGGTGCGCGGAACCACGTCACCCGGTTGCCGGTGGCGTGCTGCAAGGCGCGGCTGCAGCCGTCGATCTCGGTCGCGATGCGGCCTGGCGGCGCACACCAGAAGCTTCCGGCCGGATGTGTCTGCGAGTGATTGGCGACCGAGTGCCCATGCGAGACGATCGCCTGAATCAGCTCCGGATGCGCCTCAGTGAGCACGCCTTTGACGAAGAAGGTCGCCTTCACGTTCAGCCGCGCGAAGAGCTCGAGCACGGCCGGCGTGTCGTCGGTCGGACCGTCATCGATGGTCAGCCAGACTTCCTTGCGATCAGTGCGGAAGCGGGTGATCACGGGGCCGAGCCACTGCACGTTCGGGCGGAGCGTCGGATAGAGGATCAGCGCGTGCGAGAGCGCGAGCACGCCGATGCCGGCAGCGGGGGAGTGGCGCCAGAGCGCCATCAGCAGGATCGGCGCGACGAGCGCAAATCCGAGGATCAGCTTGCGGATGAACGGCCTCCGTTGTCGTCGTATGCGCGCTCGTCTTCGTAGGCCCGCTCGAGCCGCGCGATCGGCCCGCGGAGGAAGAATAGGAGCACGGCCGCGAGGGCGTTCAGTGCGATCAGGACGAGTACGTGCCACGACACCCAGCGAATCCACGTCCTGGCGGTGGCGTAATACGCGGTCGGCACGAGCACCAGCATCATCGTCCCGATCGACACCACGCCGATCCGCCCCCCCTGATCGATGAAGCGCGCCCACAGCGGCGCCGCAGTCAGTGCGAGGATCACGAGCGTCACCTGCGAGAGCGCGACCGCGATCGGGAATGCGACCAGGAGCGCGAGCGCGACCGGCCACGTGGAGAAGAACGTCGCCGCGACGAAGCAGGTCAGCGTGGCGGTGAACCAGGCGCTCATCGCGTAGTTCTCGAACTGGCTCTGGTCGCGATCGATCATCAGCAGTACGCCGGGAGTGATCCGCGGCTTCGCGAAACGCAGGCGGAGGAACGCGGCGAGGCGGAAGAGCGCGTAGTGATGCCGGGCCGGCAGCCAGCGCGCGTCCTCACGCTCGCAGATGGCGCGCATCATGGTTCCAGCTCCTTCGAATACGCCTCGAAGGCGAACCACTGGAACCACGCCGCGCCGACCACGCCTTCCAGCCGCTCCGTCCACTGCGTGACGGCGCGCGCGAACGCTTCGCTGCGGTTGCGCGTCCGGACCACGGTGATTGGCTCGCAGGTCAGCAGGCGATAGCGGCGGCGTCCGAGGCGGAAGATGAAGAGCGGATAGATCGGCACGTGCGCCGCCATTGCGAGCGCGAAGGGCCCGGCCGGCACCTCGGTCTGTTTCCCGAAAAGCGTCGCCGGAAGGCCGCCGATACCGGGGGTCATCCGGTCGCCCTGGATCGCGACGATATGGCCGCGCTGAACGGCCTCGAGCAGGTCGAACGCCAGATCGCTGGCGCGGCTGGAGAAGTCGATCTTCAGTCCGGCGGCGTTCTCGATGCGCGACTCTTCGAAGCGGCGCGTTTCGGGATCGGCCTCCGGCGCGCGGACCATCACCATCTGACGGCCGGACGTTTCGGCGAAGAGGTGCGCGCCGAGGTCGTAGTTGCCCATATGGGCGGTGAGGATGATCGCGCCGCCCGGCTCGCGCTTCAGCGACTCGAAATGCTCGAGGCCCGCGAACTCCCAGTCAGGGACGACGCGCTGTTCCTTGAAGCGGACCATGTCAGCGATGGTCCAGGCGAAGTTCCAGAAAACGAGATACGTGCGGAAAAAGTTGGCGATCGCCCACGAGCCGGGCTTGATCGCGGTGAGGTTCCGCATCACCCCACGGCGCCCGGCCCCCCACAGCAGGAAGAGCATCGACCAGGTGCCCATCACTGCCGGCTCGAGCCAGATCGGGACGTGGAGCACCGCCCAGCGAAGGAGCTGCCGCCAGAAAACCCCCCGCACCAGAAAACGCTGACGCCAGCTCACGGGCGGATGATATCGCTCAGCTCCCGGTCGACGGAGGGGAGCTGGGGGCGAAGCAGGCGGAAGAGCGCGCTGCGCATCAGCGTCTCGTCGCCGGGGTAAGTGGGGACGACGTGGAGCGGAAAGCGCTCGAAGATCTCGCGGTCGCTCCTCTTGCGGAGCTTCTGCACGGCGTGGCGCTTCTGCGCCAGCCGCTCCTCGTGCGTGAGGATCCAGTCGAGCGCGCGGAACTGCATGGTGGTCAGCGGATCGTCGAGCGCGGCCAGGGGAGGAGCGCCGGCGAGCTTCCGTTTCACGCGCTGCAGGAACCGGTTTTCCGCGGATGCGGACGTACCGCGGAACGGCGCGCGCCGCAGCTCGCTCGCGCGCGGATTGCGGGTCGTGGCGTAGTGGTGGAGGCGATGCAGGTAGGTGAAGAAGATCGCCCCGCCGGTCTCGTGGAGGTGCTCGTAGTTCTTGATCGCGGTCTGCAGCGCGTTCCGCTCGAACAGCACCCCGCGTTCGAAATCGCCGAGCCGGTTGCTGGTGGTGGACGACGCATGACGGACCACGGCGTCAGCGGCGTACAGCACGCGATAGCCGGCGATCCACGTGCGCCAGCCGAAATCGACGTCCTCGAGGTAGGCGAAGTAATCGTCGTCGAACGCGCCGAGCTCGATCAGTTTCGCGCGGCGGGAGATCATGTTCCCGCCGCAGGCGAAGAGCAGCTCCGCGCCGTTCGGCGGCTCCTCGCGCGAGCCGAGCGGCTGGCGGAAGCCGTTCTGGAAGGCGTGCCCGTCGAACGTCATCATCCCGCCGATGAAGTCGATCAGTTTTCCCGAAAGGTCGACGATCTTCCCGCCGATGGAGACGACGTCGTCGGGAGCTTCCTCGATGGCCCGGGTCATCGCCGCGAGCCAGCCCGGCTCCGGCACCGCGTCGTTGTTGAGGAAAATGACGTGCTCCGCCGACGAGCCGGCCAGTGCCGCGGCGAGGCCGCCGGTGAAGCCGCGGTTCTCCGTCAGCGCGAACAGCTTCACCTTCGGATGGCGGGCCGCGATTGCGGTCGGGCTGCCGTCGGTCGAGCCGTTGTCGACGACGGTGACCAGTGTGTCGCCGTTCAACTGCAGGGCCACCGCGTCGAGACACTCGAGCGTCTCGCGGCGGTTGTTCCAGTTGACGATGATGATCTCAGTCTTCATGCGCGAAGCCGCCGGCGGATGCGGCGGAGGAGCGACGGTGGCCGCTCCGCGATTCGGTGCGGCAGGGTGAACCCCGCTTTCGTGCTCTCGAATGCCGGCGTGCGGCAGAACGTGCGGAGCGGCTCGAGCGTGCGCGGCCACTGATGGTCGCTGACGAACGAGCGCGCGCCGCGCACCATCCCCCCGTACGTCTCGCGGTCGCGCAGGATGGCCACCAGCTCGCTGGCGAATGCGTGGGCGGCATCGATGGAAACGATCGAGCCGGCGCCGTAACGCTTCAGCACTTCGTCCGTGCCCGGCGCAGAGCTGGTGATGATCGGCAGCCCGCACCAGAGATAGTCGTAGATGCGCGTGCGCATGGAGAGATCGGTTTCGAGCGATTGCCGGAAGGTGAGCAGCGCCAGCGTGAAGCGCTCGAAGAACTCGGCGCGCCGGTCGTACGGCGCCCACGGCTCGAAGCGGATGAACGCTTCGTGGCCCTTCTTCTTCACGTACTGCATCGCTTCCGCGGTCTTGCCCTGCGGGGTGATGTCAGGATTGGGGTGGCGGGTGAAGGTGAGGGTGAGGTTCGGGATCCGCTCGCGCGCGATGGCCACCGCGTCGATGGCCACGAGCGGGTCGTACCAGTCGTAGATGCCGCCGAAGAGGATCGACGGCGCGGCGAGATCGCGCGCCACTTCCGGGCGCTGCGGCTGCACGCCGAATGGTGCGATGCGCACCAGCGCCTCGAGATCGGGACTGCTGGCGAAGACGATCGGATTGAGCCGGCCGATGGCCAGCAGCATCCCCAGCCAGAAGAGGCGCTGCGCCTCGGACGCGCAGAGAAAGAGATCGCCGCGCACGAGCGACTGCATCAGCGTGGCGTGATCGTGCGAGAAGACCTCCGCACCACGCTCGCTGTAGTAATGGAGGTTCTCGATGATGAACGGGTCATACAGATCGATGACCGTCGGGATCGGCTTTGCGTGCGCAAAGTAATCGTTCGCAACGTGTCCCTGTACCACCGCCACGTCGTGCGCTTCGCTCGCGGCGAGCAGGTTCCGCGGCGAGATCGTCGCGGCACCGCAGCCGTCGATCGTGCCGCCGTCGGGCGAGAGCACGGTGACGGCGTGGCCGTCGGCGAGCAGTACGCGGGCGATTTCCGTGAAGCGGATGCCGATGCCGGCCGGCTGGCCGTGTCCGAGCGGTTCGGGGCAGACCAGCATCACCCGCGTCATCCGCGTCCTCGTATTTTTTCGAGGGTGGTGTGCAGCTTCCACGTCTTCGAGCGGTAGATGAGGTCGAGGAGGCCGGTCAGGCGGTTCACTTCCACGCGCGTCAATTCGAGCGCCGCTCCGGTTTCGGCGTTGATTTGCCGCAGCGTCGCAATCTCATTCGCCATGCCCGCGATCTCGAGCGTCTTCTGCTCCGCGTAAGAAGTGGCGTTCGCGACGATCGGTCCGAGCGCCGTGATCGCCCCTTCGAGCTCGCGCACCCGCAGCATCGATCCGTTGAGCGACTGGTGCACGTCGCCGAGCTGGCGGAGGAGCTCCGACTTTTCGCGCTCGAGCCGCACCACGTCGTGATGCACCGCGGCGCTCTCGCCCTTTGCGTCGATCGCACCGGAGTAGAGCGCCGCGATGCGGCGCTTCTGGCGCTCGAAGGCGGCCAGCACCGTCGCTGGCTGGACGTCGTGTTTGCGCCAGACCTGCAGCTTCGCCTCGCTGTAGCGCGGCGATGCGGAGCCGGTGGTCGCGAGGATGATCGACGAGCCGCCCTCGAAATGACGGATCTCGCAGGTCACCCGCGGCACGTGCAGAAAGTCGCCGCGCTGCGCGAGGCGGATCAGGAACTCCCAATCCTCGAAGAGGTCGAACTCGGGATCGAAGCCGCCGAGGTCGAGGAACGTCGCGCGCGGGATGAGGAGGGTGGGGAGGGGGACGTAGTTGTCGGCGAGGAGCAGCTCGCGATCGAAATCGTACGAATAGAGCCGCTGGCGCGAGTGCGTTTCGTAGGCGCCGGATGCGGCCGTCCGCAGGAACGCCGAGACAGCGTCGCTGTACCACGCCGCATGGGTCGTCGTCGCGGCGGCGGTGAGGGTCGGGAGATGCTCGGGGTAGTGCAGATCGTCGTCATCGAGAAAGACGATGAATCCATTGCTGGCCGCGCGTACCCCTTCGTTTGCGGCGACCGAGCGGCCGCGCGACTGCTCGTGCTCGATCAGCGTCACGCCGTCGATCTCGACGCGCGCGCCGCCGTCGTTGACCACCACGATCTCGCACGGATAGTTGCTGGCGCGGACGGAGTCGATCGCTTCGCGCAGCAGGGCCGGCCGGTCTTTGGTGCGGATGATCACGCTCACCGGCGTCTGCTCGCGCACGGTTTCGATCGTGGCGGGTGCGCCGGTCATCGCGCGCAGCGTGCTGAAGGCGCTCGTGCGCAGAGTGGCCAGGTCGAGGAGGTAATACGCCTCCGCGTACGTCGTCTCCGGCGGCAGCGTCATGGCGCGATAGGAGTTCAGCCCGCGCGCAAACGATGAGTAGTTGCGGAGCGCCGTCTGCGAGCGATGCTCGTCGATCCCGGCGAATTTCGCGTCGGCTACGTCGGTGATGTCGACCAGCACGTTCGGGCGCAGCGGCTGACTGACCTCGTAGAACGCCACGCGCGCGACGGCCAGCTCCGCGAACAGCAGTTCGTCGCGCTGCACGAGATCGCAGAAGGCGCGCGCCAGGGCCAGGTGATCGGGATGGATCTCGATCGGGCTCGGCACGGCGATGAGGTCGGGACGGAACGCCATCAGCTCCCCGCGCAGCCGCGCCGCGACGTCATCACCCAGACCGCGGTCGGGAAAGCGGAGGAACTCGACCTCCGCGCCGTCGCCCAGTCTGGCGATGCCGCGCCGCGATTCCTCCTCGCGCGCGGCAGCGTCGCCGGCTTGTGCGCCATCGGTGGCGATGATGATCCGGACGGCGCGGCCGTCGCGCAGGTGCTGGGCGACGAGGCCGCCGCAGCCGATCACCTCGTCATCAGGATGGGGCGCCAGTACGAGCAGCCGTTCGCCGCGCAATGGCGACGCTTCGTACGGAATGGCGGCTGACTCGAGCATAGACGGGCGCATTGTATTGGACAGAACCGCCGCGGAGCGCCTCGCCGGACCCTGTATCATTCGGCCCGGGTCAATGGCTTCAGACGCCGTACATACGGAGTTGCAGTCACTGGTGTCGCTCATCCAGGAGCTCTCGACGCGGACCGCGCGAGCGGAGTCGGTGCGTGAGCTCTTTGCGGCCGGCTTTGCGACGCTCTTCGATTGCCTGCCGTTCGACTGCGCGGTCGCGGTCATGCTCGAACAGCACCTCGACCTCTACGTGACCACCCGCGAAGGGGCGCAGGAGCTGGTCAACGACAAGCTCGTGGCGCGGATCCGCCGCACGCTGGAGACGCTGATTCCGGTGTCGTTCGGGTCGACCGAGGTCATGGTGCGGGCGCAGCAGCACGACGTTCCGGCGCGCGAGGTCGTGAGCGAGCCGGAGCACGAAACCTACGTCCTTTTTCGCCAGGAGAACCGGACCGCCGGCCTGCTGCTGCTCTGTCGCTCCGACAAACCGTTCACCCGCTACGACAATCAGGTGCTGGAGATCTTCTCGACCCAGATCTCCATGCTCGTCGGGATGATGCGGGCGCGCGAGAAGATCGTGAACCTCGCCGACACCGACGACCTGACCGGCATCTGGAACAAGCGCTACTTCCGGCGGCAGTTGCCGCAGGAGGTGGAGCGTGCGCGGACCTTCAACGTCTCGCTGTCGCTGCTGCTGTTCGATATCGACGACTTCAAGCAGATCAACGACGGCTTCGGCCACGTGATCGGCGACGTCGTGCTGTCGGAGCTCTGTGGCGTGGTGCGGGAGACGCTCCGTCCGCCCGACATCATCGCCCGCTTCGGCGGCGACGAATTCGCCGTGATCCTGCCGCACACCGACGCCGGCGGCGCCTGCAAGGTGGCGGAGCGAATCATCCGCAAAGTCACCGCTCTGACCATCCCCACCGACGAAGAGGCGGCCATCCGCTGCTCGGTCTCGATCGGCATCGCGGAGTACAACCGCGACGAGGGGGCGCACGATCTGATCCGCCGCGCCGACGAGCGGTTGTATGAAGCGAAGCGGCACGGCAAAAATCGATACACTGCCTGAAATGCGCTACCTGATCGCCAACTGGAAGATGAATCTTCCGCCCGAAGGAGTGGGGCCGTACCTCGATGCGCTCGTGAATGACGCGCCATCGAATTCGCGGACCGTCATCGCACCGCCGTTTCCGTATCTGAAGGACGTCGTCGCGCGCTGCGGCTCCGCATCGGTCGCGGCGCAGAACTGCAGCGACCACGAGTCGGGCGCATTCACCGGTGAGGTGGCCCCCTCGATGCTGAAGGACTGCGGCGTCACCTGCGTCATCCTCGGCCATTCCGAGCGCCGCACCCTCTTTCACGAGGCTGACGCGGTCGTCGCGCGCAAGCTGGCCATCGCCATCGACAGTGGCCTCACCCCGGTGCTCTGCATCGGTGAGGACCTCAAGGTC
The DNA here is from genome assembly GCA_036398925.1 of Thermoanaerobaculia bacterium. Taxonomy (GTDB): domain Bacteria; phylum Acidobacteriota; class Thermoanaerobaculia; order Gp7-AA8; family Gp7-AA8; genus DASWOB01. The sequence goes on along the minus strand of DASWOB010000048.1, from coordinate 19,456 downwards.
CGCGACGCCGGCCACGTGGCCCGCTTCCTCGCCGAGCAGATCAAAGCGACCGCCATCCCGCAGCTCGAGAAGGCGGAGCAGATCGTCGTCGCCTACGAGCCGATCTGGGCCATCGGCACCGGCCGCAACGCCAGCGGCGAGATGGTCGCGGAGACGCTCTACGACATCCGCCATGCGCTGGAGCGTTTCTGGCCGGAGAAGTGGGGCAGCCTCCCGATCCTGTACGGCGGCAGCGTCACGCCGGAGAACGTCGATGACCTCGTTGCGAATGGCAACATCGACGGATTCCTGGTCGGCGGGGCGAGCCTCAGCTCGGCCAAATTCGGGGCCATTCGGCGCGGACTTGACGCCGGGTCCGATTCCGGGAAGAATTCGCTCCCCTGACCGGTTAGCGGCTGGGCAATCGGCAGTACCGAAGTACGAAGTACCGGAGAGTCAATGACCTACGTCCTCGTCATCTTGCACGTCCTGATCAGCATCTTCCTGATCCTCGTCGTCCTCGTTCAGCAGGGGAAGGGCGCGGATCTCGCGGGCGCGTTCGGCGGCGGCGGCTCGCAGACGGCGTTCGGCGCGCGCGGCGCGACGACCCTTCTGCACAAGCTGACCACGGCGTTCTTCATCCTCTTCGTCGTCACCTCGCTCGCGCTTGCCATCCTTCAGGCACGTCCGCGCGGGTCGGTCATGTCGGGCGCACCGGCGGTCCCCACCGCTCCGGCCAAGAAGTAACCGCAGTTCGTTCTTTGAATGCCCAAGTGGCGGAATTGGTAGACGCGCACGTTTGAGGGGCGTGTGGAGAAATCCGTGCCGGTTCGAGTCCGGCCTTGGGCACCATCCTTTGGAGATCATCAACGGCTCGCGAGACATCGCGGGCCGTTTTCGCATTCAGGGGAAAGACGACGCCGGAGGGCGCACGCACGTCCGGCAGTCGCGCGGCTGACGCTTCCTCCCCCCGCGTCGCCTGGTTTTCGCCGTGTTACGCCTGGTTCCCGCTGCGACACGGTCGGTTCTCGCCGGGACGCACCTGATTCTCGCCGGGACGCACCTGATTCTCGGCAGGACGCACCTGATTCTCGGCAGGACACAGCTGGTTCTCGGCAGGACACGGCTGGTTCTCGGCAGGACACAGCTGGTTCTCGGCGGGACACACCTGATTCTCGCCGGGACGCACCTGATTCTCGGCAGGACACAGCTGGTTCTCGGCAGGACACTGCTGGTTCTCAGCAGGACACAGCCGGTTCTCGGCAGGACACCAGCTGGTTCTCGGCGGGACACAGCTGGTTCTCGGCAGGACACAGCCGGTTCTCGACGGGGCGCGCGTGGTTGCCCGGCCGGAGGGCCCGGTCGGTTGCCCGTCAGCCCCGATCGCGAATGCGCCGGTCGTAATCGGCGGCGCGGTCGAGGAACGACTCGATGCTGCGGCCGAGGCCGAGCTTCTCGGTCAGGTCGGGGGCCTTGTCAAAGTCGCCGCGGAGGCGGGACGCTTCGGCGAGGTAGTAATCGCGGAGGCCGACCTCGATGTGGAACTCCGGGTATTTCTCGGCCAGCGTGCGCATCCACTCTTCGACCTGACGGCGGCGGTCTTTGTCGCCCACGCCGTTCTTGAGGTCGTCGAGGAGCGTCGTGACGACGCCCGAGAGAATGTCCGCTCGCTGCTGCTGAAGGCCTTCGTCGCTCATGATCGCGGCGCATGGTATCGCATCCCGCTTACAATGCGCGGCGCATGAAAGTCCTGATCGCGAACCGCGGCGAGATCGCGGTGCGCGTCATCCGCGCCTGCCGCGAGCTCGGGTATCCGACCGTCGCGGTTTACTCCGAGCCCGATCGCGCCGCGCTGCACGTCGTCTACGCCGATCAGGCGCTCCCCATCGGCCCCGCGCCCTCGCGGGAGAGCTACCTGCGCATCGACCGCATCCTCGACGCCGCGAAGAAGAGCGGCGCGGAGGCCATTCATCCCGGCTACGGATTCCTCGCCGAGAACGCCGACTTTGCGCGGGCCGTGCGCGATGCGGGACTGATCTTCATCGGCCCCTCGCCGGAGTCGATCGACGCCATGGGCTCCAAGACCGAAAGCCGGCAGCGGATGAAGGCCGCCGGTGTGCCGGTCGTGCCGGGGCTCACCGAAGCGGTGCAGTCGTTCGACGAGATCGCCGCGTTCGCGCGCGAAGCCGGCTTCCCCATCATGATCAAAGCCAGCGCCGGCGGCGGCGGCAAAGGGATGCGTCTCGTCGAGCGGGAGGAAGACCTTCAGCAGTCGTACGAGCGCGTCACCAGCGAAGCCGAATCGTTCTTCGGCGACGGCTCGGTCTACGCCGAAAAATTCATCACCTCGCCCCGTCACATCGAGGTGCAGATCGTCGGCGATCAGCACGGCAACATCATTCACGTCGGCGAGCGCGAATGCACGCTGCAGCGCCGCCATCAGAAGGTCGTGGAAGAGTGTCCGTCGCCCGTGGTCGACGCCGAGCTACGCGCGCAGCTCGGCGCGATGGCCGTCAAAGCGGCGAAGGCGGTGAACTACTACTCCGCCGGCACGATCGAATGCCTGATGGGCGCCGACCGGCAGTTCTACTTCCTCGAGATGAACACCCGCCTGCAGGTCGAGCACCCGGTCACCGAAGCGGTCTGGGGCATCGACCTGGTGAAAGAGCAACTGCGCATCGCGCAGGGCGAGCCGCTTTCGGTCAGGCAGGAAGACCTGCGGCCGCTCGGTCACGCCATCGAGTGCCGCGTCTACGCGGAGAGTCCCGCGCGCAAGTTCGCCCCGTCACCCGGCCTGATCCGCTACATCAACCTTCCGGAGGGACCGGGCATCCGGAACGACAACGGCGTCTACGCGGGATACAGCGTGCCGGTGTTCTACGACCCGATGCTCTCGAAGCTGATCGCGCACGGCAACTCGCGGCAGGAAGCGATCGCGCGCATGCGCCGTGCCCTCACCGAATATCGCGTCGACGGCATCGAGACCACCATCCCCTTCTTCACCTTCATCATGGACAACCCGGACTTTCGGGCCGGCCACTTCGACACCGGCTTCATCGATCGCCTGCTGCCGACGCTCGACTTCGAGCATCCAGTGACCGAATCGGACGACGATGCGGCCATCGTCGCGGCGGCGATCCTCGCCTTCGAAGAGTCGCAGAACGTGAAGCTGCCGGAAGACGGCCCGTCGAACTGGCGGGAAACCGGCCGGCTCGAAGCGATGCGAGGCCGCTTGTGAAGTTCATCGCGCGCCGCGACGGCAACGACGTCGACATCGAAGTGCAGCGCCACGGCAGCGGCTACCGCGTGCGCATCGGCGAGCGCTGGATGGAGTGCGACTTCGTCGAGGTCGGCCGCTACGTGCGCTCGCTCCGGTTCGACGACGGCCGGCAGTACGCGCTCGTGCATCACCGCGAAGGCAACACGCACGAGATCTCGCACGGCGGCACCTCCGTGCGCGTCGACATCATCGACCCCCTCGCCGCCAAGCGCCGCCGCCGCGAGGACGAATCGTCCGCCGGCGGCGTGGTCAAAGCGCTGATGCCCGGCCGGGTCGTGCGCGTGCTGGTGAGCAAAGGCGACACGGTGCGCAAAGGCACGGGCCTGCTGATCCTCGAAGCGATGAAGATGGAGAACGAAATCGTCGCGCCGGCGGATGGCGTGGTCGACGAGCTCTTCGTCACGCCGGGGCAAACGGTCGAGGGCGGCGCGGATCTCGTCCACATCTCGTAAGCCCTCCCCCGTATAATTTCCATCCTCATGTCCTCGATCCAATCCCTCGGTCCTTTCGCTATCGGTGAACGTGTCGGCTCTTCGACGTGGTTGGCGGAGGACACACGCAACGGGAAGCAGGTTGCGATCAAGCTGCTGTCGCGGCAACTGCCGAAAGAGCCGGCACGGCGCGACTCGCTGATCCGCGACGTGCGCGTGACCGCGGCGCTCTATCACGCGTTCCTCGTGCCGATCGTCGAGATCGTGCCGGTCGGCGACAACCTGCTGATGATCATGGAGCGCCTCGAGGCGCAGCCGCTGGCGAAGCATGTCGGCGGCAAGCCGCTCTCGCGCCCGGAGGTCCTCCGTCTCACGTACCAGCTGGCGGAGGTCGTGAAGTACCTCCACATGAAGGGCATTCAGCACGGCAACATCGCGGCCGACTCCGTGCTGATCCAGCCGAACGGACAGCTTCGCCTGGCGGGTCTCAATGCCGGCAACCTGCTGCGGCGTGACACGTCGTCGAGCACCTATCAGCAGAAGGGGAGCGACATCCGCGCCGTCGCGTACATGGCGCCCGAGCAGATCGCGCAGCAGATCGCCGACGAACGCACCGACATCTTCTCGATCGGTGTGGCGATGTACGAGATGGCCACCGGTCGTCCGCCGTACGCCGGCGCGACCGCGGCCGACGTCGCCCGGGCGGTGGTCGATGGCGCACCGGCCTCGCCGAAAGCGGTCCATCCCGACATCGACGCCACCATCATGACCATCCTCGGCGGCGCGCTGTTCAAGGACCCGTTCAAGCGGCACAAGGACGCGAAAGCGGTGCTCGAGCTCATCGCCAAGGCCGATCCGGGCGCGGTGACGTTCTCCGAGCTGCTCTCGAAAAAGAACATCGCCAGCCGGGCCGGCTCGAGCGGCGAGAAGAAGCGCTCCATCCTCTTCCTCGCGGAGCTGGCGAACTTCGACCTGCTCGAGCTCGATGAAGCGCAGAAGGCCGGCGCGCGGATGCAGCAGATCCTCGGCGAGGCGGTCTATCTCTTCAACGGCAACGTGATCGATCCGTTCGGCCCGCGCATGGTCGCGGAGCTGCCCGACGTCGACAGCGCGTATGAAGCGGGCCGCAAGGGCGAGTTCGATTTCTCGCCGGGGCAGGATGCGTCGGACCTCTCCGTGCACATGCTCCTGCACGCGGGCGAGTACGAAGTGCACGACGGAATGGCGTCGGGGCCGGCCATCGACAAAGGCTTCGAAGCGCTGCAAGAGCTGCCGGCGAATACGCTCTTCGTATCCGAGGAGCTGGTGAAGGAAGGGCGCGGGAGCGTGCGGCTGCGCGATGCCGGCGCCCGCGCGGGGCTCAAGCTCTTCCAGATCGTGCCGGCCGAGCCGCCGCAGGTGGTCGAGCCGACCGCGCTCGATACCGGTGAGCAGGAGCGGATCGAAGCCGAAGAAGACGCCCGCGAGCTCGCCGCCGCTGCCGCGCAGCGCAAGCGGACGATGATCTCGAGCGCAATTGCGGCCGCGATCGTGATCGCCATCCTCGGCGGGATCGCCCTGATGTGGATGCGCCGCACCGAAACGCCGGCCGCGACGCCGGTAGCGGCGGTGCCGAGCGGTCCCGCTCCCGCGACCGCTGCCAATCCGCGCACGATTCTCCTGGCCGAGTTCACCGTCGAGACGCCGGCCGATCCTCTGCTTGCGGAGCGCGCGAACGCGATTCGCCTCGGCGCCGCCGAAGTGCTGCGGACTTTCCCCGAGCTGCGCGTGACCGAGCATGCGGCGGGTGACGTCACGGCGTTCTCGGCCCGCGTGCGCAGCGATGCGACCGGCGCATTCGTCGTCCCCACCTCCGGCGCGAAAACAGGTGCGCCGGTCGCCGCTCCCGACGTGGCCACCGGCATCGAAGCGGTGGTGCGCTGGGTGGCCGCCGAAGTGAAGCTGCAGCCGCGCACCTTCGCGAAGGCGGAGGCGCTCAATCCGTTCGCCGATGCGCTGCTCGCCCGCTCGCTCAACGACGTCACGCGCGCCGACACCTCGCTGCGCGCCGCACTGGCCGCCGATCCGACCTTCCTGCCGGGACAACTGCTGGCGATGCACTTCTTCGCCTCGCAGGGGAAGAAAGAGGAAGCGCTGGCCGCGGCGAAACAGGTAGCCGCGCTCGACCCGACGAACCTCGACGCCACCCGCACCGTCGCCCGCGCCAGTCTCATGGGCGGCGATCTCAAGCAGGCCTTCGCGATGTACGACCTGGTCCTGCGCCGCGAACCGAACGACGTCGAGGCACTGAACCTCATCGCGCGGTACGCTGCCTCGATCGAAGACGGCCCGCGCTTCCAGTCGACGCTCACGCGGATGCGCGGCATCCCGCCGAATGCGATCGACGTCCACGAGCCCGACATGATCGCGAACGCCGGACGGCTCGACGTCGCGGCGCAGCGTTACTACGCGGTCGAAGAGACCGCGGGCAACAACTCCGCGCTCGCGCTCAAGATCGGACGCCTGGCCGTGCTGCGGCACTCGCTGGAGATGGCGGATCACCAGTTGACGAAACTCGAACAGAGCGACCCGCTCTACGGGGCGCCGATGCTGCGCGCGTACATCGCGGCGGAGAACAAAGATCGCAGCGGTGCCGAAGCGCAGCTCACCAAAGCGCTGACCGCGTCGACGCCCGGCGACGACGCCTATACCTGCGCGGCCGAGATCTACGCCATCCTCGCCGACAACGCCGCCACGCTCGCCTCGCTCGAAAAAGCGGTCGAGCGCAAAGAACCGACCGGCGCCTACATCATCGCCAACCCGCTCTTCCGCTACCTCGACAGCGAGCCCAAGTTCCAGAAACTGCGGCAGCTGCTCGGCATGCAGAAGGAAGAGGTACGGGAGGCGTTGCTGCAGGTGAAGTAAGGGCGGCGGAAGCGATTGTGGGCCGGCGCTGGTTACAATGACCGTATGGTCACGCTGATGGAGCGCGTTGTCGCCGAGGTTTCGAAGCTGCCGGAAGTTGAACAGGAGAGCGTTGCCGCGTGGATTCTCGCTGAGCTCGAATCAGAGCGTCGATGGGATGACCTCTTCGCGCAATCGCCGGATCTGCTGTCAGCGATGGCGGCGGAGGCCGTGCGCGAAGATGAAGCGGGGCTGACCGAGCCGCTCGATCCGGAAAAGCTTTGAAGTCGCGCACGAACGCAGCGTTCCGCAAGCTGCTCGCGGCGCTCCCGCGCGACGTCCGCGAGCACGCAATCGCCGCTTACCTGCTGTTTCGCGCGAATCCGTGGCACCCGAGCCTGCACTTCAAGCGCGTGCACTCCACGGAGCCGATCATGTCCGTTCGCATCGGGCGCGATTACCGCGCCGTCGGCATCCAGCGGGAAGCAGGTGCGATTCTCTGGTTCTGGATCGGGCCGCACGAGCAGTACGAGACGCTGCTCGCGAACCGCAAACGCTGAGACATCCCGTCACCGCTCCGCCCCTCTTCCGCGACGCTCATCCACCACTTGCCGCTGCTACTGTCGCGCGCGATGAAATCGTTGCTCGTTCTGCTTCTGCTCGCTTTTCCGGTCGCCGCGCAGACGGCCGATATCGATCGGCAGATGTGGATCCCGTTCGTGGAGGGGGTCAATACCGACAAGCCGGAGCTGTATGTCGGCATTCATTCGCCCGAGTTTCACTGGGTGGCGCCGGGCGGGAAGGGGCGGGTGATGGATCTGGCGGAGTACGACGTCGACTCGCGCATGGTGATGGAGCGGCGCAGAAAGAACGGCGAGCGGGCGGAGGTGGAGATCCGCTTTCTGGAGCGCAACGTGCGCGCGGCGTTCGCGGCCGAGAAGGCGATCATCCGCTTCACGCTGTTCAAGGATGGACAGGCGCAGACGTCGTACGGGATCGCGCACTACTTCTCGCGCAAAGAGAACGGCGTCTGGAAGATGCTGGTGCAGTACGGCAGCACCGAGAAGGGGACGGCGGAGATGTTTGCGGCCTCAGCGCCGATCACTTCGCTGCCGACGACACAGCCATCACCTGCACCGAGTCGTTGAGATCGACGATGGCCAGCTTCCTCGCGTTGCGGAACATCGGCGCGCGGAAGCGGGCGCTGAGCTGGCGGCGGTGTCCGTCGGTGAGTCGGGTGGCGGAGATGGTGAGCGTGTCGACGTCCTGGCGCAGGTAAACGCAGCCGTTGGAAACGAACGTCGACAGCGCGCGGAAGATCCTCTCCGGGAGGATGAACACGCCGTTGTGGCAGACGACGTAAAAGGGTTCGTTTCCAGACATAATGCGCCTTCGATGATCGTGACCGCGCGACTGACGTTCTCGGCAGCCCACCGTCTGCACAACCCGAGCCGTGATGCGGAGTGGAACCGGCGCACCTACGACAAATGCGACAACCCGGCCGGCCACGGGCACAACTACGTGCTCGAGGTGAGCGTGAAGGGGACCATCGATCCGGATACCGGAATGGTGATCGATCTCAAGCGCCTCAAGGACATCATGCGCGAGCGGGTCATCGATCGCGTCGACCACACCAACCTGAACACCGACGTCGATTTCCTGCAGGGAGTGATCCCGACCGCGGAGAACCTGGCGCGCGCCTTCTGGCAGCAGCTCGCGCCGGCCATCTCCGAGGGCGAGCTGCACGAGATTCTGCTGCAGGAGACGGAACGCAACTCCGTGCGCTACCGCGGCGAGGACGAGTGATGAATTACGACCTGGCGATGATGGCGCTCGAGGGGCTCACGCGGCAGCCGATGCGCGTGACGGTCGAAGGCGGCGAAGTGGTGCTGGAAGCGCATCCCGCTTCCTTCAAGGAGCTGGCGCGCCTCTGTCTGCTCCTCGGCGGCGTGCAGACCGCCGAGGATGCGTTCGAGCTGACACCGGGCGTGCACGTCGAAGACGGCTCGCCTCTTCTGCGCCTGCGATTGCGCTCTGACTAGCTGTCGTAGTCGGGCGAGTAGGTCACGAGCTCGCTGAGGAACGTCGCCTTGCGGCGCTGATCCTGATCGTCGACTTCCAGCAGATCGCGCAGCGAGATCATCCCGACCAGCTTTCCGTCCGTCACGATCGGGAGATGGCGCGAGCCGATGCCGTGCATCTTCTGGAGGGCGCTGTCGAAGTTGTCGTTCGGCTCACCGACGACGATCTCCTTCGTCATCACGTTCTCGACCATCGTGTCGTCGGGATCGAGACCCTGCGCCACGACGCGCGACATGACGTCGCGTTCCGAGAAGACGCCGACCAGCTTGCCGGCGTCGAGAACGGCCACGGCGCCGATGTTGCGCTCGCTCATGTAGCGGGCCACGTCGCGCACGTTGGAGTTCGTTTCGGCGTGGAACAGCGGACGGCCTTCGAGCAGCTCTGCGATCTGTCTCATCAGTCCCCCTGAGGTTGTTCTGCTGCGGGATCAGTACCGAAGCAAAGAATGCACCGCGACGTCCGAGCCCAGCTTCGCGCGGCCGTCGAGAAACTCGAGCTCGATGAGCGTGGCGACGCCGACCAGGTTCGCGTCGAAGCCGCGCACGAGGGTCGCCGCCGCGGCCGCCGTTCCGCCGGTGGCCAGCACGTCGTCGACCACCACCACCCGGTCGTCGGGCGTGAGGGCGTCGTCGTGGATCTCCAGCGCGTCGGTGCCGTACTCGAGGACGTACTCGTGCCGCCGTTTGGTCCACGGCAGCTTGCCCGGCTTACGGATGGGGATGAAGCCGGCGCCGAGGTGACGGGCCACGAGGCTGCCGAAGATGAAGCCGCGCGATTCGATGGCGGCGACGTGGGAGATGTTCTCTCCGCGGAACGGCTCCGCCAGCATCGCGCACGCTTCATCGAGCGCTTCGGGCGAGCGGAGGAGCGGGGTGATGTCTTTGAACAGAATCCCCGGTTTCGGAAAGTCGGGGACGTCGCGGATGAGCGCCTTCAGCTGTTCGGTGGTCATCAGAATTTCACGTCGAAGTCGGCCAGCTTGCCGCTGTAGTCCTTCGACTCCGCGTCGATCTTGGTCACTTCGGCGTAGCGAGGGCCTTCTTTGAGCTCCTCGATCCAGCGATCGATGTCCTTCTTCTCCCCTTCGACGAGCGCTTCGACTGTGCCGTCGCGCATGTTCTGAATCCACCCCTTCAGCTTGAGCCGGCGGGCGACGCGTGTGGCAAAGAAGCGATACCCGACGCCCTGGACCTTCCCATGGATCCGCAAGTGCCGCTGTTCATTCATGATGCGCGAAATTGTACAGTGCTCAGCGGCGCCGCCGGGTGGGCTTCTTCTTCGGCGTCGGCTTCTTTTTCGGCGTCGCTTTTTTCACGGCCGGTTTCGGCGCGGGCGGCGGCGCCTGGACCGTGACGACTTTCGGCGGAGCGTTCTTCACCTCGGTCAGCGTCCGCTCGAGCGTGGCGAGCTTCTGGGCGTGCTGCCGGTTCGCGGCGGCCAGCGTCTCGAGCGACCTCTGCATGCGCACGCGCTCCGAATCGGCCAGCGTCACGAGCGCCACCGTCGCCGCGGCTGCCGCGTCGGTCCGCGGATACTGCTGGACGATGCGCGAGAGCGACGTGCGCGCTTCCTGCTGCTTGCCGTCCGCGATCTCCTGGCGGGCCTGTTTGAGCAGCGCATCGGCGCGCAGGTCGTTCGGCACCGACATCAGCAGGTAGAGCACCACCGCGCCGAGAACCGAAGACACGATGGCCGTGAGGATGAGGAGCCAGCGGACTTTTTTCATGACGAGCTCCGACGCGCTGCTACTCGCGCCAGCCGAAGCGCCCGACCAGCGGAACGAATTCGGCGGTGCCGCAATCTTCGATCTTGATGCCGGTGCCGACGCGGATCACCCGCGCCAGGCGCTGGCGCCCTTCCGGGCCGACCGGGATCACCAGCTTGCCGGTGCGGGCGAGCTGCTGCACCAGCGGCTCGGGCACTTCCGGCGCCGCGGCCGCGACGATGATCCGGTCGAACGGCGCCTGATCCGACCAGCCATAGGTGCCGTCGAAGACCTTCACCGAGGCGTTGTGCACGCGCAGGACGCGGAAGAGCTCCGACGCTTTCAGCGCCAGCTCGTTGATGCGTTCGATGGAGAAGACTTTCGCGCACAGCCTCGACAGAACCACTGCCTGGTATCCCGTTCCCGTGCCAATTTCGAGCACTTTCTCGTTGCCGGTCAGCTCCAGCAGCTCGATCATCCGCGCCACGATGTACGGCTGGGAGATGGTCTGCCTGGCGCCGATCGGCAGCGCGCCGGGGCCGTATGCCTTGGCCTGCACGACCTGCGGCACGAAGCGGTGGCGGGGCACCTCGCGCATGGCCTGAAGGATGCGCTCGTCCTTGATGCCGCGCGCGGCGACGTAGCGCTCTACCATCATGGCCCGCTGGTGGGCGAGCTCGCGCTCGACGCTGGCCGGATCATCCCTTTTGAGCGTAGTTGCCAAGGAGGTCCTCGAGCGGCTGCAGCCGTGCGATCGATTCGTGGTGAGTGAGGTCGAGGTGCAGCGGGGTGATGGAGACGAAGCCGTTCTGGAGCGCCTCAAAGTCGGTGCCTTCGCCCGGCGTCCAGACCGGCGGCTCGCCGCCGATCCAGTAGTACGGGCGTCCCCGAGGATCGCGCCGTTCGATGACCCCCTCGGAGTAGACGCGCTGCCCGAGCCGTGTCACGCGGATGCCTTTGAACTCCGAGACCGGGAAGTTGACGTTCCAGATGATGCGCGGGTCGCGATGCTGCTCGAGGGCGATCCGGGCCAGCTCGCCGGCGAAGGCGGCACAGCGGTCGAACGAAAAGTGCTCGCCGACCAGGGCGGAAAAAGCGATGGAGGGGATGTTGAGGAGAGCCCCTTCGAACGCGGCCGAGATCGTGCCGGAGTAGGTCACGTCGTCGCCGAGGTTCGGACCGAAGTTGATGCCGGAGACGACCAGGTCGGGGCGGCGATCCTTCATCACCTTCAGCACCGCCAGGTTCACGCAGTCGGTCGGCGTGCCGTCGACGATGTACTCGTTTTCCTCGATGCGCAGGAGGCGCAGCGGGCGGTTGAGGGTGAGGGCGTGCGAGGCGGCGCTCTGCTCGCGATCGGGGGCCACGATGATCACCTCGCCGAGCGGCCTGCAGGCGTCAGCCAGCTTGCGCAGACCCTCGCTGTAGATCCCGTCGTCGTTGGTCACGAGGATGCGCGGCATTGCGCCGCATGCTAGCAGAAGCGGGCCGCCCACTCGATCGCGTAACGCATCGGCGCCGCATCGGCCACGCCCAGTCCGGCGATGTCGAAGGCGGTCCCGTGATCGACCGAGACGCGGAGGTAGGGCAGACCGAGCGTGACGTTGACGGAATGATGAAAATCGACGGTCTTGATCGGGATCAGCCCCTGGTCGTGGTACATGGCCATGACCACGTCGTAACGGCCGTTCATCGCCGCCAGAAAGACCGTGTCGGGAGGATGCGGACCGGTGACGTCGTCGCCGAGCGCCTCCCGCGCCAGTGCCACGCCGCGGGCGATCTCTTCTTCCTCCACGCCGAACTTCCCCCCTTCGCCCGCATGCGGGTTGACCCCGGCCACGGCGATCCTCGGCCGCTTGCCGTAGAGCTGATCGAATTCGCGTGAGGTGAGGCGCGCCAGGGCGGCGATGTCGCCGGCGTCGATCGATTCGACGGCCCGGCGCAGCGAGACGTGCACGGAGAGCAGCACCGTCTTGAGGCGCGGCGAATCGAAGTACATCGCGTAGTCGTGCGCGTAGCGGGGGAGGTTGGCGCGCGCCGCCAGCAGCTCGGTGTGGCCGGGGTGCTCGCTGCCCGCCAGCGCGACCGCCTGCTTGTGGATCGGTGCCGTGACGAGCGCCGAGCACTCGCCGCGCTCGATGGCGTCGACGGCCGCGTGAATCGACTGCAGCGCCACCCGTCCATGGCGCGCGTCGATCTTCCCCGGCTGCAGCTCGCCTTCATGGCCGACGTCGATGAAGCGCTCCGCCCGGATCGCCGGCGACCACGCCTTCGCGCCGAAGACGTACGCCGGGACGTCGAGCTCCGCGAGCGCCTTCGCGACGATCTCGGGCCCGATGCCGGCAGGATCGCCGAGGGAGATGGCGAGCGGTTTCATCGCCGCGAAGTGTAATGGTTGGAAAGGACCAAAGCGGCAGCTCTCGTCCGAGTCCAAGCGCTCCGGCCGCAATCGTGTGGTGTGTGCGTGCGGCCTCTGCGGCACAGCGGCGCAGCCCGGCTGATGACGAGTTGCGGCACGACCGCCCCGGCAGGGTGCGATCCGCGACGCACCACGTACACTCTTGTCGATGGGAATGTCGCTACTCTGCTCCCTCGTCTGCGCCACGCTCCTCGGTACTGCTGCCTATGGCGAGACCAAGCCCGCGCAGCCGCTCGCGATCGGCGAGACGTTCACGATCCAATCGGAGGTTCTCGACGAGCAGCGACGGATCAATGTCTATCGTCCCTCGGTGTACGGGTCGTCGCCCGACGATCGGCTGCCGGTCTTGTACATGCCGGATGGAGGCGTGGCGGAAGACTTCATCCACATTGCGGGGCTGGTGCAGGTGCTGGTCGGGAACGGGACCATGCGGCCGTTTCTGCTGGTGGGGATCGAGAACACGGAACGTCGCCGCGATCTGACCGGGCCGACGGAGAAGGCGGAAGACCGGAAGATTGCGCCGCGCGTGGGCGGCTCGGCGAAGTTCCGCACGTTCCTGCGCAAGGAGTTGATGCCGGAAGTGGAGAAGCGCTACCGCACGACGAGTGAGCGAGCCATCGTCGGCGAATCATTGGCCGGTCTCTTTGTGATCGAGACGCTGCTGCTCGAGCCCGAACTATTCGATACGTTCATCGCTTTCGATCCGAGCCTCTGGTGGAACGACGAAGCGCTGGTGAAGCGGGCAGGCCAACAGCTTCGCAAAAAACTGTACGCGAAGAAGACGCTCTTCCTCGCTACGAGCAACGAGCCGGGCATTGTTGCGTCGACACAACGACTGGCGAAGGTACTGAGCACGGGTGACGGCGAGCGAATGCAGTGGCGGTACGAGCCGATGCCCGAGGAAACACACGCGACGATCTATCACCCGGCCGCTCTTCGCGCGTTCCGCGCGCTGTTTGCGCCGGTGTCGCGCTAGCCGACGAACCCCTCGATATACGCCATCGGAATCGTGAGCGACAGCTCGCCGGCCTGTTGTGCGCGCTCGTTCAGTCGTGCCTCCAGGGCGGGAAAAACCGTCGCTTCGGTTCCCGGCACAGTGCCCTTCCAGCCGTCGAGGAATCCGAGCTTGATGAAGTAGTGGTTGAAGAGCGCTGTGCCGTCGGCGAAGCGCATATGGCTGCTTCGTTCCACGACGCGTTTGACCGTGAAACCACCGGTTTCGAGCAGGTCGCAGGCACTGCTGACGGTGGCGCGGTGGGCGATGTGCTCGCGCAGGCGACGGATCGATTCGCGGTCACCGGTCGCGCGCAGCACCTCCTCGAAGACTGCATAGAACTCCTGCATGTGGCCCTGCAGGTTGGTGGTCAGGGCGATCGTTGCGCCGGGGCGAGCCACTCGCCGGCACTCACGGACGACGGACGGGGCGTCGTCGAAATTGTTGATCCCGAGGTTCGAGACGATCAGATCGAAGGTCGCGTCGTCGAAGGGGAGGGCGGCCGCCGAGCCGTCGTGAAGCCGGACGTTCTCCACGCCGCGAACGGCCAGCTTGCTCTTCGCGCGCACCAACCCTGCCTGCCAGGGATCGACGCCATGCACTTCCGCGGCGGGGCCGAGTCGCTCGGCCAGCTCGATCAGCGGGAAGCCGGTGCCGCAGCCGACGTCCAGTGCGGTCCGGATGCCGGCCAGCGGGACGTGCTCGAGCAGCAAGGCACCGAATGCCGCGGACCAGAGCGGAAGCTCGTCGTACGCGTTGACGACGGCATCCGAGGCCAGGTCGGCTGCGAACGTCAGATAGGGGGGCGCGGCAGGCATGGCGCATCGTAACTGCTGGAAGCCGCGCTATGCGCGGCAGCAGCCGGGAAAGAAAAACCGCTCATCGAAGCAAGTAGAGAGTACAGTCGGCGGCTCTACCTTTGCAGCTACAGGAGGTTTCGATGGCACGAGGCTCGGGGAAAGCTCCCAGGCAGATCACGTGGTTGATCTGCCTCGTCTTATACGTCGTCGCGCTGGTCGCGCACTTTGGTGTGGTCCGCATCCCCGGTAATGTCGGCGAATGGGCGTGGATCATCGGCTTCGGCCTTCTGCTCGCGGCAGTGCAGGTGCGCGGTTTGTAGCGATCCGAGGCCCGATGGGCCGTCGCAACCGCCACTTTTCGCGGCGCCGGGCCGTTTCTCGCGTACGATGCGCCGATGAATGACTTCGATGGCGATGGCTACGCGCGCGCCGCTATGGTGCTGACGCAGCCGCAGTGCGAGCACATCGCGGGAGCGCTTCCGACTCTGGCGGCGGCGGGACGGGGTGGAATCCGGCACCTGATCTCGCACCCGGTGGTCGGTAAGTTGCTTCTGTTGCAGCAGCTGAGCGGGTCGTTGTGGTCGGCGGTCGGTCGCGATCTCGTGGCTGTCAACGCGACGCTGTTCGACAAGACGCCGGCCGCGAACTGGCGGGTGCAGTGGCATCAGGACCGGACCATTGCGGTCAAGGATCGGCTGGACGTGCGCGGGTACGGCCCGTGGAGCACGAAGAACGGCACCGCTCACGTCGACGCCCCCGATGCGGTGCTGGCGCAGATGGTGGCGGTGCGCATCCACCTCGATCACTCGGGCGCGGAGAACGGGCCGCTGCGGGTCATTCCCGGGACGCACACGCTCGGGAAGCTCAGCGAGCGGGAGATCGCGGCCGCGGTGGCCGGCGGACCGGTGGCCGAGCTGACCGTCACGCAGGGCTCGGTCATCTTCATGCGGCCGCTGCTCGTGCATTCGTCCTCCGCGGCGGCGTCGCCGGCGCACCGGCGGGTGCTGCACATCGAGTTCGCTCCGCGTGAGTGCATTTCGCCGCTGGAGTGGCATACTGCGGTGGCACTGAAACGTGCCGCGTAACGAGGACAAAGCTGAGACGGTGATGGCGATTCCGGTGGAAGTGCGCGCCGCGGCGGAAGCCGCTCTTGCAGAGTTCTGCCGCAGTCATTCGTCCGTCGACGTCGCCGATCAGCTGCGCTACGACTACGACTTCTCGGCCAATGCCGCCCTGCTGATCGAGAAGCGCCCGTCGTTCATGAACAAGTCCGAATGGACCTCCGTCCCGGTGGCCAAGTTCCGCTACTCGGTCGGCAAGGGCGTCTGGACGCTCTACTGGGCCGACAGCAACGAGCGCTGGCGCCGCGTCTCGAGCGCGCCGGCCGCGGCCAACATCGACGCGCTGCTCCGCGCCATCGTGGCCGATCCCTCCGGCGTCTTCTGGGGCTGACGCGGGACCACTCCGTCCGCGCCCCCGGTCATCCTTCGTCGCTGCGCTCCTCGGGATGACAGTGCTGGTTTTTTCGGCGTGAGCCCTTGACACACGTGTCGCCGCGACCTAGTGTACTAGCTAGATAGTACAGTGACGCTGTGCGGGGAGGTTCATGTTCGACATTGATGCATCAGGAGCGAGTCCCATCTGGAGACAGATCGAGGAAGGGGTTCGCCGGATGATTTCGCTGGGGACGTTGCGGCCCGGCGATCCGGCCCCGTCGGTACGCGATCTGGCCAGGGCGCTTCAGGTGAACCCGAACACCGTCGCGCGGGCCTATCAGCGCCTGACGGAGCATGGTGTCCTGGCTGTGAAGCGGGGAGAGGGGACATTCGTGGCGGATGTCCCGGCGCAGTTGCGCAAGTCGGAGCGGAACGAAGCGCTGCGCGACGCGGCGAACCGATATGCCGGCACAGCCCTGGCCGTCGGCGCCGATTTCGAGGAAGCCTCCGAACAGCTGGAAGCGAGCTTCGGCCGGCTGATCCGGGAAACGAGGAGAAAAGCATGAGTGGTGAAACGGTGATTCGTGTAGCGGGCGTGTCGGTGCGCTACGGGCGCCGCGTGGTGGTCGATGACGTATCGCTCGAGGTGAGCGCGGGCGCGGTCTACGCGCTCCTTGGGCGCAACGGGGCGGGAAAGTCGTCGCTGGTGCGCTCGATTCTCGGCCAGCTCGAGCCGGCCGCGGGCAAGGTCGAGCTGTTCGGCGAGGATGCCTGGCGCCGCCGCGCGGCATTGATGGATCGCATCGGCGTCGTGCCGGAGGATCCGGATGCTCCGCCGGAGATGCGTGTGCGGAACCTCGGCAAGTTCTGGGCCTCCCTCTATTCGCGCTGGACGCAGAGCGCGTTCGACGAGCGCATCGCGCGCTTCGGCATCGGCGCGGAGCGGCGGTTCGGCGAGCTGTCCAAGGGGCAGAAGAAGCAGGTCATGCTGGCGCTGGCCCTGGCGACGTCGCCGGAGCTGCTGATCCTCGACGACCCGACCCTCGGGCTCGACGTCGTCGCGCGCAAGTCACTGTTCGATGAAGTCATCGGCGACATGGCCGATCGCGGAATCACGGTGCTGGTGACGACGCACGACCTGGCGCCGGTGGAGGCGATCGCCGATCGCGTCGGCATCCTCAAGGACGGCAGGCTGATGCTCGACGAAGAGGTCGAGACGCTCAAGTCGCGCTTCCGCCGGATCCGGTTCGCCAGTCAGCCGGTGGTTTTGTCCTCGGCCACGTTCATCGCCGCGAACGTGCGGCGGTGGGGCAACGGGACGGAAGCGGTCGTGACGAATTACGACGATCTCGCTTTCGAGCGGTTCCGCGCCGAATCCGGCGTGGCGAACGCCGAGGTCTCGGCGATGTCGCTGGAAGAAATCTTTGTCGCCATTGCTGGTGAAGAAGGAGCATAGTCGTGAGCCACGCTCTTGTGATTGCAACGCGGGAACTGCGGGAGAAGGGGCGCCTCTTCACGCTGGCGCTGATCCTGGCGGCGCTGCCGTTTCTGATGACGCTGGTGCCGGCCATGCGCGGGTGGGGAAACTCGACGCTGATCGGTTTCTTCGGCGGCATGCTCGGCGTGGCGCTCGGTCTCGGTCTGGCGATCGCCCTCGGCGCGTCGGTGATCGGGCGCGAACTGACGGACAAGCGATTGTCGTTCTACTTTGCGAGGCCGCTCTCGCCGGCGTCGATCTGGATCGGCAAGGCGGCGGCCGGCATCTTCACCGCCTTCGCCTGCTTCGCGATCATCGCCGTGCCCGCCCTGATCGTCTCGCGCGACGTATGGGGGACGGCGTGGATGTTGACGCAGCCGCAGTTCGTCGCGGCGGTAGCGGCGGGCGTGGTCGTGCTGTTTCTCGTCAGCCATGCCTTGAGCACGATGGTTCGCTCGCGCTCAGCGCTGCTCGGTCTCGACATCGCCTTCATCGTGGCGACCGGTTTCGTGCTGGTCTCGCTGGAGAAACCGCTGCTGCTCGGCGAGGGGATGCTGATGTCGCTCCGCCTCGGTGCGGCCGTTCTGGCGGCTCTCACGCTCGTGCTCGCGGCGGGGCCGGTGTGGCAGCTCGCGAAAGGACGTGCCGACGTGCGCCGCAACCACGCCGCCTTGTCACGCTTCGTCTGGACCGGCGTCGCGGTGGTGCTGCTCGCCGCTGCCGCGTTCGTGTGGTGGGTGGTGACGCCGTCCGCGTCAGACATCGTTCGCGGTACGGTCGTGCAGGCGCCGGGCGGCCGCTGGCTGCACGTCCACGGAGAGACGAAGCATCGCGGCGATTACATCGCTTCGTTCCTCGTCGACACCAGGGGTGGGACGCGCCTGCGCGGACTGCATGCGTGGGTGGGACCGGTGTTCTCGCGCGACGGGCGCATCGCCGTAATGGGTGGCTCCGGTTTCGTACCGCCGAAGCGCAACGAGGACCTCACGTTGTACGTGGTGAACCTCGCCGACGCTAAGCCGAAGCTGCACGACACCCGGATTGCGGCCGCACACGAATTCGCGCTCTCCAATGATGGCGGACGTCTGATGACGATCGACCGCGGTGGCATCGTCAGCGTGCATGACGTTGCCCGCCAGACGCTGCTCGTCTCCGCGCGGGGTCTGGAGAGCGATGCCGCACACGCGGTGATGTTCGTGACTCCCGACCTCGTGCGCATCTGGCAGTTCAACAATGCGCGGACGAACATCCTCGAGATTTTCGAGCTCGACGTCAGGCGCAAATCGCTCGTGAAGACCGGCCAGTCCGCCATCAATGTGCACTACCGCGGACTCACCGCGAATGCGGACGGTTCGCGCGTGCTCCTCAACGAAGCGGGGCTGCTCATCGACGGCCGCACGGGTGCCACGCTCCGGCAGTTGCCGACAGGACGGCGGATGGGTGGAGCGATCCTGAGTGACGGCACGATCGTCCTGGTCGAGCGTGGCGCGGGGAAGGTGCACGTTTTCGATCCGAACGGTAATCCGCTCCGTCAGGTGAGCATCCCGGCCCCGAAATGGGTTCGCATCGGGGCGGAGCTCGATGGCGGCCGCATTGCGCTCACCACGGTCAACGACCCGCGCCTCGAGACGGCGTACATCATCGATGTGAAACGCGGCGCGATCGTGCACCAGTTGAACGGGAGTCACGTCTCGATGCCGTGGCACTCGATCGATCCGCGCCTCCCGCTGCTGGGCGCCGACACCGACGTCGCGCTGGCCAGCGTCGGTGGCGGCATCGCCCTGTGGGACATGAAAACCGGTCAGCGCAAGCCGCTCTAAGCGGAATGCTCTTACTTCACCAACAGATGAGGAGACGACGGGGGGCCTCCGGCGGCCGGGCCGCGGGCCCGGACCCGCTGGTTGGCCTAGCCTCCGCGACACTCTGTCGCGAGATACGAGGCTGTGTCGCGGAGGCTAGGCCAACCAACG
>DASWOB010000047.1:0-71995 GCA_036398925.1 Thermoanaerobaculia bacterium | reverse complement strand
CGTGCAGATGATGCTCGTGCACTATCTTCCGCGACGTGACCGCAAGCCAGAGGATCTAATCGATCTTCTCCGAAGACGTTTCAAACGGCGAGGAGAAGTCTTTCCCGAGGACCCGCCGGAAATGTGACAAAGCAGAATTAGGTCCAGTCGCCGACGAGGAGGAACGACGCCCAAGCGTCGACGTCGTCCGGGCACGTCGCCACAACTCGCGTTGCGCGTTGCGCAACGCGTCGACCTTCCGCACCCCATCCCGACCCACGTTTCGTAGAACGCCGCGATGAGATCGGCCGCCTCCAGGCCGCGGACCTCCCACAGCGTCACGACCAGCGAGGACGCACCGGCGTACAGAAACGCGCGCGTCAGGCCGAGGAGCTCGTCGCCCGGATGAATGTCGTTGTAGCCGGTTACGCATCCGCTGAGCGTCACGAGCTCGAGAGGCGCGGCCGGCCGCTGGATCAGTTCGCGAGCAGTGAGCACATCGTCGTTCGCGATGCAGAGACCCGAGCAGGATCGGCGGGATCGAACTCGGCGTGGCCCGCGAAATGAACGACGTCGCTCGAGGCCAGCGCTTCGAACCACCGCTCGCGCGTGACATCCTCCCGCTTCCATGCAGGAACCCCGAAGATACGGGCGACGATCTCGGCTTCGAAGCCTGCCGTCGGCAGATCGCCCTCCGGGTTTCCGAAGACCGTAGCGCGCGGCAAGCCGCTCCGCACACGCCGCCGGCGCAGGCAATAACGAAGCGCGGAGGCGCTCGGCGCGTACGAGACCGCGTTGCGGACCATGAGCGGCACCTCACCGTCGCTGGCAACCGCGTGTAGCGGCACGTAGAACAACGGCCCGGCGGGAACGATGCAGACGAGATCGTCGGGCGCCGACCAGCGAGCGATCGGCTCGACGACGCGAAGGAGCTCCTCCCACCGCACGACTTCGTGGACGTGATCCGCCAACTTCGTTCCCGCGTTTGCGCGAATTTGCTCCTGCAAATACCGGACGTCGACCGGAATGGCCGCGACGAACGGCTGCTGCAGATCGGAGCGGATCCCGAACGCGTACAGCCGTTTCGGCGTCCAGTAGTATTCAATGACGAGAATCCTGCGCTTCATCCGCAAATCCGCCACGCTGGTCCGTCTACTCGACGACAGGAGACAGTATGGAGCTTGAAGAGGCATTGAAAGTGCGGGACCGGATTGCGGCGTTTCTCGGTGTCGATCCGGTCAGCCGGAGAGCGCGGCGGGCACCGCGAGTGTCGATCGGCGTGGGACCTGGCGAAACGGGATTGAAGATGACGATTCGCGCACCATCGCAGAAAGAGCTCGAGCGCGCGCTCGGCCGAGGGATCCTGACAGAAGTACGGACGATGGCAGGCGTGATGGAGATCGACATCAGGATTACGGGCGAGATCGAGGTTGCTCCCCCGCAACCGGCAGCCCGGACTTCGACCCTCACGATCGGGGCCTCCGTCGGCCACTACAACTGCACGGCCGGATCGCTGGGATTCTTCGCACAAAGCCTTGTCGATAGTGCCGTCGGGTTCGTGTCGAATAATCACGTGATCGCCGATTGCGACTATGGAAAAGGAGGCGACGACGTCCTCCACCCGGGCCCGCTCGACAAGGGCGACCGCTCCAGGGATGTCGTGGCGGAACTGGTTCGCGGATATCCGCGCCTGCAGAGGAACGGCGCCGTAGTCGACGCCGCATTCGCTCGGCTGCGCGACGGCGTCGGTTATGACGCCTCGAGCATTGGCCCCTCGATGAAGCTGCAGCCGCTGCTCGTCCCGTTGTTCAAACAGCGCGAGGTCCTGAAGTTCGGCCGCTCGACGCAACTCACGCGAGGAAAGATCAGTGCGTTCGCGCTGCAGAACGTCGATGTCGAATATCCCGCGCTCCGGACGAGAATCGCATTCGACCGGCAGATCGAGATCGTGCCCGAGGCCGAGGGGACGCGCTTCTGCGAACCGGGCGACAGTGGCTCGCTGGTGGTCAATGCGGAAGGGCATCCGATCGGTCTCTTGTTCGCTGCGAATCGCGACGGCAGCTTCGCGTACGCGAACCCGATCGACGACGTCCTGCGCGAGCTGGACGTGCGTCTGCTGACATGAGGCCGGCGACGCTCGCCGCCGCGGAGGCGGCAAAGGAGACGCTCACGGCGGTGCTCGCGCAGCTTCCGGAACTGCAGGGGATCGGCATTGCGCTGCTCGAGGACGGTTTTGGCGTGAAGGTGAATCTCAGCAATGAAGTCGCGGCCGGCACCGTGCCGTGTGACGTCGACGGAGTTCCGGTCGTCGTCTCCGTCATCGGCACGGTGCAGCCGCTGTAGCTCAGCAGCAGCCGGTGTTCGAGCA
Organism: Thermoanaerobaculia bacterium; assembly: GCA_036398925.1. GTDB lineage: Bacteria > Acidobacteriota > Thermoanaerobaculia > Gp7-AA8 > Gp7-AA8 > DASWOB01. The sequence goes on along the minus strand of DASWOB010000047.1, from coordinate 69,648 downwards.
CTCGACGTACAGCCCAATGGGGCCGCGGCCGGTGAAGATCGGATTCTGCGACTGCAATTCGTTCAGTTGCTGCGAGGACGCCGGCAGGTTGACCAGCGACACCGGTTGCGAGCTCAGCACCTCGTAGATCTTGAAGTGAGGTGCGTGCTCGGTCTCGCCGTCGCGGTACACCCCTTTGGCCATGTTTCCGATGGCGATCTCGGCGCCGGCCATTACGCAGATCGTACGCGCCGGCGAACCGTTCCGCGGCGTCACGGTGATGGTGATGCTGCCGTCGTGCGGCACCACGAGCTCCGAAACGACCGCCTCCCCCTGCGGGACGCGATAGGCGGTGAGCGTGCCGCGGCGGATCGGGATGCGCGCCACGGTCGGCGCCGTGTCGGGGTCGATCACGAAATCAGGATCGATCTGCCGCAACTGCGGCAGTTTTCCCTCCTGCTCGCTGACGTCGAGCGTTCCACTGACGTCCGCGCCTTCGAGCGTCACGTCGCACGACTCGAGCGGGAAGACTCCCGGCTCCTCCAGCTCCGCGTTGCTCCAGCCGCTGGTGTCCTCGATCCAGTCCTCGTGGATGACGATCGAGCCATAGTGAGGATCGATCCCCGCACCGGGGTTCCGACCATCCGGCAGCAGCGCCAGGCGCACTCCTGATTTGCGATAAAAACACACGAGTCCCGCAAACTGCACTTTGTAAGGCATGAGCTCCTCCTGTTTTTCAGGTTCCGATGATCTGTACGGCGGCCCAGACACCGGGGGATTCGTCGGGCCGGTGAATCCATTCCAATTGCACTGCGCGCAGCGCCTCGGCCGGGGGCAGGCCTTGCAAGAGGTAATGATGGAAGCGCGGAAAGAACTCGGCGGCCGGCGTATCTTCGATCGACCAGAGTGTGGCCACGACGTTCGGAACACCGGCAACGAGAAAGGCCCGAGCGACGCTGATGCTCGGCACGCCTGCACGGCCGTGGGCGCGCGCGGTACCGCATGCCGCGAGAACCACCAGCCGGATGCCATGGAGCGGCATCGCGGCGATCTCGCGCACGTCGAGTGAATCGTCGCGCGACATGACGAGCGCACCGCCGCCGCTTTCATCCGGCACCACTGCGTGACCGACGAAGTGCAGCACGTCGGCGGACGCGGCGCGCTGCCGCAGAAAATCGTCGAGCGGCGCGGCGGGAGCATGCGCGACGCTGCTGCCGTACTGCGCGACGATCGAAGAGATCTCGCGTTGTTGCGCCGTCAGGCGACCGAGGTCGCCTTCCCTTGCGGCGGGGCCTTCGATCATGAGCAGCCGCGACATCCGGCCGAATCGCTCCGTTCGCTCGGCCGTGCGCGAAAACGCGGCGAGGCTCGGCGCGACGACGATCGTATGCCGCTCGATCACGTACCGTCCTGCGGGGTCGACGAGCGCGGCAAACGGTACGAGCGAGAGACTACCGTCCGGTACGATCACGAGCGTCTTCGTGAACGCGATATCGGCCGCAACCGGTGCCAACAGGCGGTTGTAGAGCACGGTCGCGCGGCGCCGGAACTCCTCACCGTCCCGCCCGTTCGCGCTCTCGACGAGTCGCTCGATTTCCTGGGTAACGACCGAGCGCGACACCTGCTGTTTCACGGCGCGGACGCGGTCGCCCTCGACGATGAAGATGACAATCTGATCAGCGAGTTGCACGTATTCGAGGACCACGGCGTTCGGCACGGAGGCACGAGCAGCCGGCACCGTTACGTCCATCGCATCGAGCAGTTCCCGGGCCCTTGCGCGTTCGGAGTACGAAAACGCGCGCGCGGCGTCGCCGCTGTCCAGCGCGAGCACGACTGCTTCGTCGAACAGCTCATCGACCGTGGCGAACATCCCCCATCGCTGGTCGGACGATTCGATCGACGCCCGCTGCTCTTCCAGCTCGCGGATGCCCGACTCGAAATCATCAGCCGCACGGTCGCGCTGCCCGGCCGCGGCGTGTGCACGCCCGCGGTACAGCAACAGCTCGGGAAGAAACATGCGCCGGCCTTTGGTGCGCTGGTAATCAATCGCCCGCGAAAGCGCAACCACTGCCTGCGAAGGGGAGCGCGCAAGGAAACCCTCCACGGCAAGACGTTCCGACTCGGCGCGCTCTCGCCGTGTGGCGTCGGCAATCGCCGGGATGATTGCCGACGCGCGGCGGAGGTCCTCCAGCGCCGCACCTTCTCCGCCCATTCGGCCGAGGATGCTGGCGCGCAGCAGCAGGGCGTGAGCGCGCATCATCTCGTCGCCCGCCTGTCGTTCCATCTCCATCTGCAGATTGAGGAACGACAGACCAACCGCCCAATCGCGGCTCAATGCCGCGCCGCGTGCGACAGCGTACATCGCGACCTGAAGACGCATGTTCGCCGAGCGGCCGAGTTCCTGAAGCGCCCCGAGACGGTGCGTCCACGCCTGCCGCGGCTCGCCGATTCTGTCGTAGAGCTCGGCGACGATCTGACGAACCGTCATCGCGTTGTTGAACTCACCCAGCGCTTGAAACCCGGCGATGCTCTTGTTGAACGACTCGAGCGCGCGACCCCACCGACCTTTGTTCGCATACGCGAGGCCGAGTTCCCACCGGATGCCCGCCGCATTGGCTTTGAACGCAGCCGGCATACGGGCGAGGAGCTCCTCGAGCTGCGCGCGCGCCTCATCGATCCGCCCCTGCTCGTACGTCATGTTCGCTGCGAAATAGCCCGCCACGAGCGCCATCGGGCTGCCGCCCTGTTCGAATTTCACGGCGGCTTCGCGGTAAAAGCGCTCCGCGACCGGCGGCCCTTCGGTTCGCACCGAATTCTGCGCGCGCCGGAAGAGGATGTGCGCATCCGCCAAAGCGCTGCGCTCAACGGGCGCCGCCTTGTCGATCGCGGCAACGGCGGCTTGCAGAAGTCCTTCCCCGCTCCGGCGCGCGAGTTCCTGGCCGAAGCCGCGGGCAAGCCGCAGATGAACGGCGGCACGGCTGTCGCCGGCCAGCTCCGCCGCCGCCCACCGATTGAGAATCTCGCTCTCTCCCCAGACGCGGCACTCCTGCGGAAAGCGTTGGACGAGACTGCTGCCGTCGTTTGCCGGGTCGTTTTCCAACGCGGCGTACGTGCGGTCGAGCTCACGCCGGAATTCGGCCGGCGCAGCGAGCCCCTGCAGGTGCCGCTCCGCCTCGCGACCCCACGGGCTGTTGGGATCGACCGCGAGGTAGCGTTGCCAAGCTGCGCGCGCCGCGTCGCGCAATCCGAGGTGCTCCAGAATCAACGCGCGGTTGAAGAGCGCCTCCGGCAACGCGGGATCAATGCGAAGTGCGGCATCAGCTGCCGCCAGCGCCTGCGCGAGCTTCGGTTTCTCGTCCTCTCTCTGGACCGCCTCGGCGAAACGAGCGGCAGCGAGATCGCTCCAGACCGCCGCTTCCGCCGCCGATTTCGCGACCGCGGACAGTTCCGCGGCGGCTTGGCCCGCAGATCCGGTCAGCAGTCGCGCGACAGCGGCCGCGTGACGTGCACGCGAGGAGGAGTCCCCTTCCGTCTGCTCGATGACTCGACCCGCAGCGCCGACGAGCTTCATCTGCGCCGGCGGCGGAGCCTCGGTCCCGCGCGTGACAGGGCGCAGCGGCGCCCAGGGGAACCCGCCGCTGACACGCGGCTCGAGATAACGTCCATCCGTCGGACTCGCAGCGACGAGGGTGCGCATCGGAGCATTGGCGCGGTGTGAGCGCACGCTCCAGAGCGAGAGATAGCCGACGCCCGCCAGCGCGGCAGCGGCAGCGAGCCAGACCGGAAGGTGACGTCGCCGCTTCGGCTCACGCAGTTCCTGCGACAGCGGCTCCAGCCGCACCACTTCCGCCACCGTATGGCGGCAGTCCCGGCATTCGCGCAAGTGTTCGACCGTCATTTCCAGCTCTGCTCCCGACAACTTCCCTTCCGCGAAAGCCGCGAGGACCACGGGGTCGGGACAGGCGCTCGGTCCGCGTTCCACTACGCGCGCTCCTCCGACGCTCTGTCCGTCTCTTCATCGTCATTGGACGGACGTTCGTCGTCTTTTTTGAGCTCAAAATCGAGCAGAGCTCCATCCTGGCCGGTGAGGCCGTCGATGTCCTCTTCGCTGATGCCCGCCTTCACCAACGCGGAACGAAGGGCGGCAAAGTGCCGCCGGAGCCGCCTGTAGACCGACTGCATGTCGAGTTGCAACATGAGCGCGATCCGCGGCACGGGCATGTCCTCTTCGAACCGGAACTGGAAGATCAACTGATCCTCTTTCGGGAGTCGCTGAATGAATTCCGACACGATCGACGAGATCGTGGCGACCGTCTGCGCCTTCCCCATGTCGATGGCCGCCGGAGCCACGGCCGTAGTCTCGCACTCCTCCAGACTCCTCATCTTTGGCCGGTGCCGCGCGCGGAACCGGATCGAGATCTCCTCGAGCGCCGCTCGCGTCGTGCCGGGGTGGCGCGCAGATAACTCCGCGAATGCTTCATCGAGTGATCGCATGTCCCTGACCAGCAGGCGCTCCAGGTCCATCGCCAAAGCGCCCATGCGTCTGGTTTCCGCCGAGTTGCGCCACTTCCCCCATTCCTGATCCCTGTAATCCTTCAACAGGCGCGAAATGACGGTGGTGACGAACGTTCCGAAGCTGCTCCTGCCTTCGAACTTCCGGATGATCGCGTAGTCGTTTTCGATGAACCTGAGCTTGACGAAAGCCTCGAACTCTTCAGCGTCGGTCGCGTCCATCCTTCTCCCTCGGCAGAGAGCACGAATGATCTGCTCGATCAGCGGCAGCTGGTCGAGAAAGGTATCGCTCGGTTTGGACATGGCAGGACACGAAGAACCGTTCGCAGCTCTCCCTTGGCGTGGCTGCAGCTCGTCTTCTCTCGGAGTTCGTTCGCGAGAATACACCACGCATGATTGATGTGCAGCCTTCCACACGGCAGGATGCGTGGCGGGTCCGGATGGGTCGCGAGACGGCACGGCGACGCCTGGTCATGACGGTCTGCCTCGCCGCACTCGCAGTGGCCGCCAGGAGCGCGCACGACCGCACGTACACCTCTTTTCCATGACGAACCAGACGATCAAAGATGTCACCACGGCACAGGCACAGATCGCAAACCCGACGACGACCGTGATCGATACAGAACGTGTGCCCTCCATTCCGAGGTGCTCGATCCAGGCCTCTTTTTTTGCCTCGAACGGCAGGATCGAGGGATGAAAACGATCCCCGTCAGCGAACCGAAAGACGATTCTCCCTCGATAGGTGCCCGGCTTTCGGATCACGCCGTCGCGCGCAACCGTCAGGAGGACCGAGTCTCCCGGATCAAGGGTGACGACGGACGGCGTCACCGTCAGCGGCAACGAAGAAGACGCCTCGTCCAACTGCAGTGTGGCGGCACGAACCTCGATCCGGCGGGGAACTGCGGAACGGTTCACGACGGTCAGCCCCATCCGCACGTCGCCGTCGCCGCTGACAGTGAAACGCTCCTTCTCGGGACCGATGAGGTCCACCCGTGCGCTCAGCAGGCCGAGGAGCTCTGGCACGGCATCGACTCGGCGCCGGTCGGCGTGCAGCTCGATGATCTTTAGCGAATCGACTGCGACCGAGGGTCGATCCGTCAACCTGCGCAGTGGCGGCGGCAGCCCCGCCGCGGACGGCGTGAACAAGCCGAGCCGCAGGCGGTTCTGTCGCAACGCCGTCACGATCGCGGCGGGGGGACGCGGATCGTCGCACGCTCGGTAATCCGGACGGACCGACGACGCATTCGTGAAGAGCAGCAACATCTGCCGATGTGAGGGATCGCCGTACGTCTGCAGTACACGGCCCGCCAGCCGCCACATTTCGCAGTAATCACTGAATGCGGAGCCGCCTTTCCACGGACCGGTTTTCGATTCGGTGAGATCGGGCCAACTGCCGCTGTAACGGATGACGCGACGGACGTCGATCGCGTCGATCATCTCGCCGAGCACTTCGACGTCCCGCGGGCGGTGCGCGATGTCGATGACTCCACGCACGTGCGCCTCGGAGTCGAATGTCATGACGACGACGCGATCTCCGTCCTTGGGGTATCGCGCCAGGAGATCCTGCACGAATACCTTGGCCGTGACCAGCGAGCCGCCGGCGGACATCGACCGCGATGAGTCGATCATCACGAAGACGTCGTCGTTACCGGGGCGATGACGAAGGTCTTCCCATTGTCCGGCGCGCACCGTCACGGCGGCTGCCAGCAACAGGACGACGATCACGCGGCGGACGGTCCGCACACAACCTCCTACTCTGCCGCCGAACCGGCACGACGGCGCTGAATCCGCTGGGTTCTTCGATGGGACGGACTCAGGCGGAGAGTTTTGTCCGGAATCTGCCGCACGAGAGGAACGAAAAAAAAAGCGACGCACGTCCGTCACATAGACACACCAGCAGGAATTGGCGGGAGAGACGGATGTTCGTTTACGAAGATCTCGATTTACGTTTGCAGTCGGACGGCAACTCGTTCGTCGTTCACGCGCGATACGGTTCACAGACAGCGAAAGAGCGCGTCGAGCTCGATGACGCCCTGTTCCGCGACCTGCTGCACATCGAAGGTGCGGACGCGAAGTTGATCCATGACCGGGGCGCCGACCTGTTCCGGGCGCTGATTCGCGGCGGCATCCGCGACCTCTATCAGCAGGGCCGCGGCCGCGTGATGACGAGCGACAAAAGCGGATTCCGTCTGCGGCTCATCTTCGATTCACGCGACGAACGCATCCAACGCCTGATTAGCGTGCCGTGGGAAATCCTGCGCGATGCCTCCCGCGACATGAGTGAGCCGCCGGCTGCCGATGCGCGGTTCCCCGTCGTGCGGACGATCGAAACCGCCGAGCCGCCGCTTCCGATCGCCGGCGGGCCACTGCAGCACGTACTGCTCGCCCTGGCGGATCCGAAAGGCCTGCGTCCCCTCGATCTCGACCTCGAGCGAGCATTCGCGGAAAAGGCGCTCGCGGAACTCGGAATCCAGCCGCGGGTTCTCGAGCACACGAACCGCGCCGCGCTCCTCGACGCAATCGCCGATACGAACCCGCAGCTGGTGCACTTCATGGGACATTCCGACATCGATCCGGAAACGGGCGGTGGCGTGCTTCTGCTCGAAGACAACGATGGTGAAGAGGACCCGCTGCCCGGAACGCTGTTTGCCGGGTTCTTCACCGGCAGACCGGCCCCGCGGCTCGTCATCCTGAACTCGTGTCTCTCGGCGCGCCAGGGCCGCGGGCAACCGTTCGCCGGCCTCGCCTTCTCTCTCGTGGCCGCGGGCCTGCCTGCGGTGGTCGCAATGCAGTTCAAGGTCGGTGATGACAGCGCGATTCGCTTCACGCAACGACTGTATCGCCGCATTTGCTACGACGACCCGATCGAAGCCGCGGTCGCCGATGCACGGCGCGCATTACGCAGCGCGAAGACGCCAACCACCGATTGGGCGGCCCCGGTGCTGTTCGTACGCGACAGTGAGAAAGCTGCACCGCAGGTGCAGCCGGCGGCACCGCCACGATCTGACGCTCCTGCAGTACCGCCACTGCATGGGCCTCAGATCGTCGTGAACAACAGGGATGTACGGCAGCAATACAACGGCCCGACGAACTACTACGGCCGGCACGGGCGGGAATCATGACGCAGATCGCGGAGGAGAAGTTTTCTGCGGGACCGAATCCTGGTCCGAACGCTGCCGAGAACCGGCAGGATCCCCACAATCCGCCACCGCCCCCTCCCGCGCCTTCGGAGGTCAATAACGGCGACGTCCGCAATCAGTACAACGCCGGAACGATCAACAATCACAACTATTTCCGGGACAAGAATCGGCGCACTGTTCACGAGTTGCTGCAGGCCCTCCCGAATCTGGCGTCACCTCTTTACCCGTACCGCCATCCGCTTCATGCGGACATCGTCGAGAAACTGGAAAAACACGGCATCGCCGTGCTGACGTCCGACGGAGACGCAGCGTTTGTCGCAGGACATGCACTCGCAAACGACCCGTGCTTCAGCGGATGGAAAAAGTCGGGCCTATTCATCGCAACGCTCCAGGACAAGGATCGAAAAGATCTCGATCTCGTAAGTGTCACTGAAGCACTCGTGAAGGACGAGCGACAGGTTCTCGTGGTCGAAGTCGGCGACCAACGCACGTTTCTCGACGCCATCCTGCACGTGCGCAGTGGGGCGTTGACGAATATCCGCGTACTCCTCGAGAAGCACCGGTCGCACCTCGTCCTCGTCGTGGACGATGCTCTCCTCGAAGACGCGGATGACGCAGAACGGATCACCGCATACCACCGCTGGCAGGTCTCTCAGCTCGAGTATCTGCTCTCGCGTGACTTTCCAACACAAGCCGGCGAGCTCGAGAAACGGCTGCGCAGGATTTTCGGCCCGCGGCCCGCTACGTTCGCCGAACGGCGCGCGCTCTACCGGCTGGTCGAAAGCCATCTGGCACATGGGCCCGAGGCCTTCCTGCGGTTTATCGCAGAACGCGAGGCTGCGGCGAACAGCGGCGCCGACGCCATTCCCGCTGAGGTGCGGACGATTACCGCCGTCGATGTCTTCAAGGAAGATTCGGAAGTTCACAAAAGCACTGCCTTCATCGCCGCGTCGTTCCCAGAGGTGAATCAGAAAGACTTCGATCGGTTCGTCCGGCTGACGCTGGGCGACGCCATGATCAGGAAAGAAGAAGTTCGCCAGGCATTTCGGCGCGACGGAAAGCTCGTCACTGTTCGCGACAGCAAGGAAGAGCGCTGCAGCGACGTCTGGGGTCGCGAGGCGGATGCGATTTTTCGCGACTGTGGTCTGCGAACGATCGCGGCCGGGAACGGCGCATGGGTCGTCGATTTCTCCGAACCTCATCTTCGCGCCGCGCTTCGATCTCATCTCGGTGAGCGGCACCCGTGGTATCTGCGGCAACAGTGCGAGCGCCTGCAGCAGTCCGGCATCTTCTTCGACGCTGAGCTGTCGCCCGCCGGCGTCGACGGTCTCGTGCGCCTCTTCGTAGAGCGCGCCATCGCGGATCCTGCTGCATTCGGGCGTCCCTGGTTGGGCGATCTCGTACGTGGCACGACCGTTCGCTCCGGCAAGGAGACACCAGGCCGCCAACGAGTGATCGAGCGGCTGTCGATCCTGATTCGCGAGATGGCGGATCGCAACGTCCTGCGCCCCGTGATTCGCCAGTTTTTCGAGCAGCTCCTCGCCTCCAGGGAGCACGACACGCTCCTCGACCTCATCGCTGAGCCGGCTCTCCAATACCTGCCTGACTTCGACCCGTTGATCTGGATGCGACGCCTGCTGAACGAAGGAACCGACGAAATCCAGACGCGCACACAACGACGCCTGCTTTATCTCGCACGGCGCGCCGGCCCGCGGATCTACGAGTTTCTCGCCACGATCTACGACTGGCTGCCGGACGAGGATTGCGAGGCCGAACGGTACTCGACGTCGGAGTTGCTGGCGCTGAATTTCCCATTCCTCTACTGCGACGAAATGGCGCCGTGGGTCGAGGCGGGCGCCTGGCCGTCCGATCATCCATTATTTTATGCACTTCCACCCGACCCGGCGGAGGCGAGTGGGAACATTGGTGCGCTCGTGGCGTGGCTCATCGACACCCGCGGAGCAACAGACGCTCGAGCCGAACCGTCCGATCCGCTCAAGACGTCCCAGACCGCGAGATTCGATCACGTCGCCGAGCTCCTCGAGCACTTCGCGTGGGTCCTGGAAGGCAATCCGGCGACTACGCCCGCGCCCGATGGACAGGCGCTGCTGACGCTCCTGCTCCAGGAGCTCGACACACGACTCTCCCCTCGTGAACGCACGTGGCTGCAGCGCTCCTGGCAGCGAACGCAGGAGGAACTGCTCAGAGACGCCGGGACGCGTACCGGAACCGAACGCACGTTACTCGTTGCACGCAAAACGAAGCTCGACCAGTTGCGCGTCCGCTTCGCAACCGCCGCCGCCGCCGCACAAAAAATCCGCATCCAGGGGGAGCCGAAGCCGTGAATGAACTAGTTCCGAAAGAATCCGCCAATGTCACCGTCGCCGTCTGTGGCGAACAGGGGGCGGGAAAAACCGTTTTCCTGGCCTGCATTTTCCAGAGCATCTGGACCGCGTGTGCAGACGACGTCATTCTCGATTTCGATCGTCACGAGATCGGGAACGCCGATTACTTCCGCGACATCGAAGATCGGCTGATCCAGAGCGGCAGTCCGGATCAGGGAACGCTGCCGCATTCCGTGTTTCCGGCGCGGATTTACGTGAAGCCGTACGGCCCGCGTCCCCAGTCGCTGCCGCCCGTGTTGTCGGTCGACATTCAGGATTTCGCCGGCCGCCATTTCCGGTCGCTCGCGAATCTGACCGGACTGGGCGCACCGCGGGACTCCGAGCCGGACGATGTGAAAGCACTGCGCAAGGTGAACGACACGCTCAAGAAAGCAGACGCGTTCATCATTCTGATCAACGCCAAGCAGATCGATCCATTGAACGAGACGCCGACGCGGAATCCCTTCAGTCCGAGTGTGAACTTCCTGCTCGCGCACTGCCGGGCCGAGGAGAAACCGGTAGCACTCCTCTTCACGCAGGTGGATCAGACGCCGATGTTGACGGAGGAAGTCTTCCGCAGCATGCCGCGGGTCGAAGCCTTCGAGCGGCAGTTCACTGCCGACCACGACGAGGCCGCGGCGGGTGACCGGCCGTTCGGCATCGTCCGCCGCGTCTCCTGCTACGAGACCGTCGCGGGCGATCTGGCGCCGCTGCGCCAGACGCTCGACGGCAACATCTGGAAGCCCGAGCCCGCGCAGGTGGTGCTCGAGCTCCTCCGCGCCGCAATGCCGCGCATCAACGCACGACTGGCCAGCGCGGCGGCAGCGGCAGCGGCGGCCGCGCGCCGTCAGCAGGAAGAGGCCGAGCTCGCAAAGGAGCGCGAGCGCAAGCGCCGCCGCATGATCGCCGCCGCAGCGTCGGCTGCGCTGGTACTGACGATCGGCGTCGTCGCGCTCCTGCTGCGTATGCGGCACGAAAACCAGAAGCTCGAATTGCTCGCCGGCGTCGCTACGACGATGAGCGACGGCCAGCTCTCCGCGGTCGCGCCGGAGGCCGAAGCGAGGCTCGGCGAAATCCTCGGGGGGTACCGGAGCGACCGCAACGGGACGTCCCCCGAGATTCGCCGTGGGATACGCGATGTACACGAAGCGTTCGGAAAGGCGGCGCAGCGGCTGGCCGATCAACCATCCTTTGATTCCGCGTACGCCGACGAGTTGATGCGCTTCCGCCGCCTCGCGATGCTCCTCGATCCCGAGAACACGGCCGAGTGGCGTCCGACGCTCCACCCGCTCCTCGACGCAAGGACGAGGTTTCTTTCGGACTGGTTCGCAGGCGCCGCGGACAACCAGCGCGCGGCGGCGCTCGAGAACGCGATCCGCAACTTCAGCGCCGGCGACGCGATCTTCGCGCGTGTGCTGGCGAGCCCGTCGAGCCGCCCACGTCCTGCGAAAACGGCCGCGTAGTCGATCCGCACAACCATGCTCGCACTCGACTATCTCGTTTACGACAATCGCACCTGGACGGCCGGAATCGGGCGTGACTGGGGCGTCAAGAACGCCACCGGCGCGCTCTCCGGCCGCGACGACCTGCGATGGCTTTTCGAGCGCTATTGCGGACTGCTCAGCGGCGATCGCGGCTATCTGGGCGGCTTCGATCGAGCACTCGGAGGGGTTCGCCCGCGAAACGGCAACGGTTACCTGCTTTGCGTGACCGTGGAAACGCCGGATGCATTCGGCCGTCCGAGTTGGGCCGTTTATGGCCTTTGGTGTCCCGATCCGCAATCGCTCGAGTCGGTACTCGCCACTGATGTAGTGGGGGCGGTGCAGTCGGCGGTGCGCTCCTCCTCGCCGGAGTCGTCAATCGTGCTGACGGCACCCGCACCAATGCCTGCACCTCTTCGCTTTGTAGCCGCTACTCCGGTTTATCGGCGGTTCGGCGCGCAAAAGACACTCGCAGAAGTACGCGCTCTCCTCCTTGGCGCAATCCGGCAACGGCGCGAACTGCCGACGATTCTCGGCATCACCGCCAGTTCGCGCCTCGCCGCGGCCGGAGAAGAGTTCGACGTCGTTTATTGCCATCCAGCCGACGAGCGCGCGCAGCAGGCCTTCGACGAGCTCCGAAGCGGCGACGATCCGTTCGAATACCTCGTCGAAACGGCTCCGGCCACTGCGCCGGTCGTTCGCGCACCACGTCATTCCCATGCGGCGCGATGGAGTTTGGCAGTTTGTTTTGCCCTCGCCGTCGCAGCCGGAATCGCGAGATCGCCGTTCGTGCAACGGGAGATCGCATTGCGAGGGGTGGCCGCACAGGTCACTGTCATCCGCGAGCTGGAGCCGGCGGAACTCCTGAGCCTCACCCAACGCGGCGATGACCGCGCCGTGCGCGAGGCATGCGCAGAACTCATCCAGCAACAACAGCTGATCGCCGGCCCGTCCGTCGGCGCTTCGCCCGAGCGGGCGCTCGATGCGCAGCCTCTCGTCGGCCCGCCGTGCCACGTGCTGCAAATGGCGTATCCGACCGATTTCGAGGATCCGCACTCCACTGCACGGCGGTGGTGCGACTCCTTCGCAAAGCTCGAACGTACGGCCAGGACCCTTCGCGCCGCATCCGGAAGAACGAGGTCATCATGAGACAAACGAGGCTCGGCACCGCCATCGCGTTCGTGCTGTGCGCAACTGCCGTACCGGTGAGCGGAGCTGACTGCACCCGCCAGATCGCCGAATCGGGTCCAGTGGCGCGGACGATCGTGCTCGCCGGCGGCGACGCATGGTCGCTGTTCCGCCAATTTCTCGCTGAAGTCGAGCGACGCAATCTCGAAGTGTCGCTCAAGAAGTCGAAGGTCATCGTCTCGCGGAACGGGCGTATCGAGACGATCGACCTCGGCTGGAGTGGCTTGCTGCCGGGACAAACGCCGGAGAATCTCTGGAAGCGCAACCTGAGCGGCGTCCGGGCCGACCTCAATCCCCAACTCCTCGCCGACGCACGCGTATCGCATTGGGACATCGTCTGCACCGGCACGCCAACGCCGCAGCGCGAGCCGAAACCATCCCAGGCGGCGTCCAGTGCGGCCCAAGCGCAGGAGGCAGTCGTTTTCTTCAAGAGCGGCGTCCAATACGCCTCGCGCGGTGATTACACAAACGCGCTCAAAGAGTTCAAGGCCGCCGAGAAGCTATCGCCCCGCTTCAATGGCCTGCTCATGAACCTCGGCGTGACGTATCTTCAGCTCGGCGATCTGGTACGCGCCTCCGAATACCTCCGGCGCGCCATTGACCAGAACCCGCGCGACGCCGCCGCTCACTACAACATGGCCTGCCTGCAGGCGCGGCTCGGGCAACGTGGCGACGCCATCGCCAGCCTGACTGCGGCCAAAGACCACGGCATGGAATTCACCGCGTCCATCAGGCGCGACCCCGACCTGGCCTCGCTGAGGGGCCGCCGCGATTTCGAAACGCTGTTCGAATAAATGGAGCTCGAACGATGAGATACCTGTTTGCCGGTTTTCTGCTAGCCGCATTGCCTGTTCACGCAGGTCTGTTCGGAGGGGACTTCGACGCCCGGAAAGGAACTGCCGCCATTCGCGTCGTAAAGCCGGCAGAACGCTACCTGACCGGGAAGACCATGCGCGTGAGGATCGGCACGATGCCGAAGTCCTTTGCGCGCCAGACGGAGCTTCTGGCCGCCGTGGAGCGCGCGCTCTCGACGCAGTTCGTCCGCGCCGAGGCCGGCGATGCAGACCTGCTGTTCGAGGTCGAGGTCGCGGCGTACGAGTCGCCGAAGGTTCGCGAGTTCGAGGTCAACGAGAAGCGGCGCATTCAGGTCGGCGAAACGCCGCTCTACAACAAAGACGGCACGCCGAAGAAGAACCTGTTCGGCGGCCACGCCACTCAGGCGATCTACGAGGAGCGGCTCGTGCCGATCCGCTACTGGGAAGGCAAGGGAAAACTCGCCATTCGCATCAGCGTTTCGCCCCGTGGGTCCACCGCGGCAATCGACTCGGCCACGGCCATGGCGGAGTTCTCCGAAAAGCACACCGTGAATGATCCTGCGCCTCAAACGTCCATCGCCGACATCGGACGCGACCTCGGAAAGATCATCGGCATCGGAAACAACGCTCCGCAAGCCAGCCGACACACGACCGACAGCCTCGACCTGCTCTTCATCGAACAGGTCAGCAACAAAACCTGCGGCAGATTCGCGCGGACGATCAATGAAGTTCCGATCGTCCTGTCGACGGAGGCGAGCCTCGCCGCCGGTACGGCGCTGGCGCGTGCGGGCGATTGGCCCGGTGCGACGGAACAGTGGCAGAAAGCGACGCTGAAGAACGCGAAAACCGAATGGATGCGGCAGTTCAACCTCGGCGTGGGTCACGTCGCGCTCGCGTTTCAGGCCTATGGCCAGGGACAGGATCCGGCGGAAGTCGCGGCGCTGTTCGAGCAGGGGGGCCAGTTCCTGCTCAAAGCGTCGACCGGAAAACCCAACGAGAAGAACGTCACTCAGGCGCTTCAGATGTACGCCTCTCTGAAGACGGCAATGCAGAACATCGCTTCCGAAACGGCGGCGGCCGAGGAAAGCGAAAAGCGCAGCATGGCCGTCATTGCAGATCAGCGCCGCAAGCTGCTCGAAGACAAACGCCCCGATTCGGCGAAAGAAGCGTCGTTCCGCCAGTTGGTAACCGTACGGCTGCGAAGCGCGAAGGGCGAGCTGCCGTCCGACGATCGGAAGGAACTGGAGATGACGGGCGAGCGTGCCTACGGTCTCACCTCCGATCAGACCCAGCGCATCGTTTTTCAGGAGAACGATCGCATTGCGCGTTCGGCGGCGGCGATCGGCACGTACGAGGAGACGTTTGCGTCGCTTGTAGAGGATCGTGTGCTGTCCAGCGACGAGCGTAGCGTGCTGCAGGAGCTGGCGAAGAACCTGTCGCTCGACAAACAGTCGACCCAGGGAGTGCACGGCCGCTACTCGTACGAAGAACAGGCGCCGCGAAAAGCACAGACGGTGAAGTCGAAACCGGGCAACGACTGATCGGAGCTGCGATGCGAATCGATAACGTTGCTTTCGCGTTGACGCTGCTGCTCGGCGCTTTCCACGCCCACGCTCAGCAATGCGTCTCACAGGCGCTGGGAAGCCTCGGCAAAGCACGAGCGGAAATCGTGGCGGGCAATGACGCCCAGGGACGCCGCTGGATCGAACAGGCGGCGCTCGAATGCCCGACCAGCGCGGTCGTCCTCGGCAAAATCGCCGGTCTCTACGAGGCGCTCGGAGACGCGGAGACGGCGAAATCCTGGCGCGAGCGCGCCGAAGCACAGCAGCGCGGGACGCCGCTGAAGCTGCAGGGTACCGGTACCGCGCCACAGGGTGGCGCGCCGGGTTGCGAGCAGCTCCTGAAAGACGGCCGCGGCTGGGTGCGCGAGAAGTACGCGATCGTCGTCGGCGTGAGCGAATTCCAAAACTCCTCATACAACCTTCGATACGCGGCCAAGGACGCGAGTGATTTCGCCCGCGCGCTGCAGGATCCGGCGATCGGCCGGTTCAAGGCCGACCCGGAGCACGTCCGGCTGCTCGTCAATGGAAGCGCCACCGTTTCGAACATCCGCACTGCGATCAATGACGTGGCGAAAGACGCCCGGCCGGAAGACATCGTCGTGATGTACTTCAGCTCGCACGGAACCGCCGCGGCGAACGACGTCGCCGATGACGACGCGAAGTCGGGTTACATCGTCACCCACGAGACGGACATATCGAACCTCTACGGCACTGCATTTCCCATGGAGGAACTGCGTCGGGTCGTCGAAAAACGAATTCGCGCGTGCCGCGTCGTGCTGTTCCTCGACACCTGCTTCAGCGGCGATACCGTCAAACCGGCGGCAGCGGCGGGCTCGAAGATGATGTCGATCGGCATCGCCGACTCCTCGAAAGAACGGATTGCCCAAGGCGTTGGCCGCGTCGTCATCGCATCGAGCCGGAACGACGAACAGTCGTGGGAGTCGAGCCGACAACCGAACAGCTTCTTCACGCTTCACCTGATCGACGCGCTGCGCGCCAAAGGCGGGCTCGCCGACATCACGACCATCTTCACTCAGTTACAGCGGACGGTTCCACGCGCCGTGAAGGCCGAACTGCAGCAGAGGCAGACGCCGGTGATGTGGCCCGAAGGACAACGCATCGACATCGTCGTAGGCACGGCAGTCGATTGAGAAGGAGACATCGATGAGAACCGTTATCGCTACCGCGGCCGCGCTCACGTTCGCAACAGTCGCACTTGCGGGAGAAAAAGGCGCGAAGGCTCTTTTCGTGGACACCACGAGCGGCGCCACCATTCACAACACGAATGCGAAGCCTGATGCCCGAAGGACGACGGCGTCGCGACAAAAGCCTCGGGTGGCGGCCCGCCGGCCGGAGGCGCCGCAGCCTGCGGCTCCGGTCTCCGAGGTCAGTGGCCTCATGTATTACGTCGAGCTGGTATCACCGAAAGGCGAGACGAGCCGCGTCACGACCGATCGCACGTTCACCAGTGGCGAGAGAATTCTTCTGCACGTCGTTTCGGCCATCGATGGCGACGTGGCGGTCTATCAGAAAACACCAAATGGCCAGGCGGCGCGGCTCTTTCCCGACGACCGCATCCGCAATGGAAGCGGGCGGATCGTGAAAGGCGTGGACACGATCCTCCCCTCTCCGACGTCGTGGTTCCGGTTCGACGATCAACCCGGAACCGAAGAACTGACAATCGTGCTGACGCCGCATGCGGTGGATGAGGCGCCGCCGCAGACGGAGCCGGTGCTGCAGATGGCGGCGTTGCGGTACGGCGAACTCGGGCCGCCCGAGGGCAGCAAGGGCCTCGTGGTCGAGACCGACAGTCGCGGTCCCGCGCCTGCGACGTACGTGGTGCGACGCGCCGTCAGCGGGCGGCCGCCGGAGCCCGTCGTCGTCACGATCCAACTGAAGCACCGGTGATCGAGCGACGAGCCGCCGTTTTCGGGAAACACTCAGTGCAACGGGTCGTGCATTCGGCGCCGCGCCGCGCATCGTTCACAGGAGACAGCCGCACGATTGCGGACCTCCGGCGACTCGCGGCGCGGCTCGCCGATTTCCCGTTTCCGATCCTGATCTCGGGAGAAACCGGCACCGGCAAGTACGAGCTCGCGCGGCACATTCACGAAAAATCGTCGCGTGCGGGCAATCCTTTCATCGACGTTCATTGTGCGAATCTGACGTCGACGCTCTTCGAGTCGGAGCTCTTCGGGCACGAACGCGGCGCCTTCACGGATGCGCGCGATCAGCGCGCGGGACGCGTGGAGCTCGCCGGGCGGGGGACGCTGCTGTTCGACGAGATCGACTGTCTCGATCTCACGTTGCAGGCGAAGCTGCTGCGCCTCGTCGATCACCGGCTCTTCGAGCGCGTAGGTGGGCGCGAAACGCTGTCGTGCGACGCGGCGCTCATTTTCACTACGAATCGGGACCTGTGGCAGATGGTGGCGGACGGCGCCTTCCGCGCCGATCTCCTGACCCGCATCAGCTGGTCGCCATTGTTCATACCGGCGCTGCGCGAGCATCCTGAGGACATCACGTTTCTCGCCGGCATGTTTCTCGAGGAAGCACGTGCCCGTTTCAACCTTCCGCAGATACGCTGGGAGACCGGCGCACTGCGGCTCCTGTGCGCTCATGACTGGCCCGGAAACGTGCGCGAGCTCAAGAGCATTACGTATCTCGCGGCGTATCTGCACGAAGACCATGCGATCCGCACCGACCGTATCGAGTCACTGCTGGCCGCGCGCCACGCCGCCGTCGGCGGCGGCCACAATCCCGTGCTCGACCTGGCCGACGCAAAACTGCAATCGGAGCGCGAAGTGATCGCCGAAGCACTGCGACGCACCGACGGCAACCGCGTCCGCGCGGCGAGGCTGCTCAATATCGCGCGGCGTACACTTCAAGGAAAAATCGCGAAATACGGTCTATGACGCAACGCGCCAGGTGCGCAGCCGCGTGCACGGTGTGCATGCTCGTGCACAGTACGAAGCGCAGACCGCCCAACCGCACTTTTCGCACAAGTAACTCGGAAATGAAGAGTTGCGCTCATTCACGGCCATGCGATGCATACGGCATGTTCGTTGCGCAATAGGCGCCCCATCATGCGATCAATCGTCCTCGCCATAGTTGCCTGTCTGCTCGTGCCGGCAGTGCTCGGACAACCTGTACCGCCCGCGACAACCAGCATGCCCGCACAACAGGATGGGGTGGCGGCACCGCCCGCGCAACGCGACCCGTGCTCGCGGCAGGTCGTCATCTACATCGACCTCTCAGGGACGATGACGCGGCCTGCACCAGACCAGCGGAACGCGACTCTCGTACCGCTGAACTTCATCGCCTCGACCCTGCTGAAGTTCGTCTCGAACCCGCAATTCATTCGTGGCAGTGACGAAATCGCATTGAAGTTCTTCGGCACATACGTGGCGACGAAGGGCGAGACGCGTGAGGACGTTACGGCACTGCTGCAGCAACTGGCCGGCAGCGGCACCTGGCAAAGTGCCATTGCGAACGACCGCGGCACGTTCGTCAAGAAGACGGATTTCGGACGCGCATTCGCCGACGTGGCCAGCCGCGTTTCCAACAGCACAGCGGCGCAACAGATCATCTTCATCGCCAGCGACTTCGCCGAGGATCCGATTCGGCTTCCCGGCGCGGCCGCCGCGGCCGATCGCATCCGCTCGTTCGAGGAAGCCCTCCAGCCGATCGCGCCGCTGCTCGGCAGCAGCAGCGCGAGCAAAGTGCAGGTCGTCGGTATTGCCGCGCCCACTCCTGTCGGAGAGACGGACCGCACAGTCGCCGCACAGGTGCGTGAGTTGCTGCGGCAGCGAGGCGTACGTACGTATGACTTCAATGAAGACGCGGATGAAGCGGCGCGCACGCTCTGGAATGCCTTCGTCACGCCAATTCATGCCGCGCCCGCGGATGGAAACGTCGTACGCGTGGGAGCCGACCAGAGCATCACCATTCGCCTGCAGAACGACAACTGTGCCGAGGTGCAGATCAACGGCCTGCAATTTCGAGGCGCATCCCGCGTAGTCGAGCAGACGTTTTCCGAACCGGTCCGTCTCAGTAACGGAAAGACCAACACACGCGTCACCACGGAGAAATTGATCCCGCTGTGGAACAGCGACGTGGAGGTCGTGCCGCTGCTCGCTGCCGGTTCCGCCGCACGCACGCAACCTTCCGCGCGGTTCTGGCTCGGAGACTGGGTTCGAGTGTCGCGCCCTTCGGCACGAGCCTATCCAAGAATTTTCACGGCCGGCGACCTCCTCGTGAGCGCCGCGGTCGAGCGGTCGCTGCGCGGTCCGACGCTGCTGTCGATCCGCGGTGGTGAATCGGACGGTCGTGCGAGGGAATTCGAGATCGAGCCCGGCTACACGACGCAGCCAGCCACGTTCCGGTTTCGCATGGAGTCCGGGACGGGCGACACGTGGAGATCGGGCCTGCCGCTCACGATCTCAGCGAACGGAGCGCGGCTCGTCGAAAGCGATGCGTCTCCACTGCCTGAGATCACGCTGCCGGTAAGCACACCGCTGTCGTCTACGGTCGGGAAGTTCATCGAAGGGCATCAGACGGCGTCGCTCTTCATACTCATTTACCTGGTGATCGCGATTTTCGCGCGCCGTGCGGCCGAAGATCGGGACGAAAAGACTCGCGACGCGATGTCGTCGGTCCTCAGAAGACTCGCATCGCTGCTCTTGCCCGCCGCCGGCACGTTTCTGCTTTCGGTCAAGTTCGGCCACTTGTGGTTCGCGGACTGGTCGCTCGTCGGGGTGGCATTGCTGATTCGCGCGCTGCTGGCCGCAGCCGTCACGCACCTCCTCCTGTCGCAGTGTTTCTTCCAGGGCGGCCTGTGGCGGCTGTTCGAGCCGAAGCTGCTCGACAACGAGGATGCGGTGTTCCGGCGGACCTTCGCCCGTATCGTGGTCTGGAGCGCCACCGCGGTGGTCTTCATTGTCTTCGTCAGCGACTTCTTCCGCGCCTCGGCTCCGCCATGGGCCAGCCGTCTTCTCGCAGGAGCCCTCCGATGACCAGATACGCACCCACGCTTTTCGTCGGTCTCGGCGGCAGCGGCATCAAGGTTCTACGCTGGGTCAAGACTCGGATGTGCGACGGCAGGGACGAATCGGCGCTCGATCACGAGCCGGTCTCGTTCCTCGGGATCGACTTCGATCCTTTTTCCAACAATACCGCGGGACCGTTACTGCGGCTCGGCGATGACGAGTTCCACTATTTCCCGGCACCCGGAATCGCGGAACAGGTCAATCATCTCGACCGGGAACGGCCGGAGCCGGACGGCACGACCGACGGGCCGGAGCGCCCGCCCGCCTTCGAGTTCGAAGAAGTGCGCGAGTGGTACCCCGATCCGGAGCAGCGGGCCATCCGCTATGCGCAGAGCGAGGCTACAGGCGCGGCACAATGGCGCCCGCTCGGACGCATCGGGTTCTACCTCTACGACAGGAAAATCACCGAGGCGCTATCGCTCGCATTGACGACATTGGACGACAAGCGAGCCCACAGTGCACGGCTCGGCGAACAGCCGACCGTGATGATCGTGAGCTCACTGTCCGGTGGCACCGGCTCGTCCATTCTGTTCGACGTCGCGGTGGCCATTCGCAAGATTCGTCGCGGCATCACCGTTCGCGCGGTACTGCTCCTGCCGGAAATCTTCGAGCACGTCGATTTTCGCGACCGCGTCGTCCCGAATGCCTACGCGACGCTCTGGGAGATTGCAAACCTCAAGAATCAACACGTCGTCTTCAACGCGCGCTACCCGCGAATCCCGCCCGTCACGGTGTCGGACAGCCCTCCCCCGTTTCAGCGCGTTTACGTTCTCGGTCCGTGGATGGGCGACCGCCGGCCGTTCGTCAATCCCGATGAGGCCTATCCGCATCTCGGCGATCTGCTCAGACTCGCGATCACTCGCGAAATCCGCGCTGCAGCCCTGACGTCGGAAGCCAATGCGGCCGCCGACACCGGCGCGCCGCTCACCAGCCCGACGTCACGCGACGTGTTCTGCACGATGTCGGCGATGGGGATCCGCCTTCTCCGCTACCGCGAGATGGCCGATCTCGTCGTGCGGCGTTTTCTGGACGAGCTCGAGCCACGCGGACCACGCCCGACCATCGAGATCTTTGCGCCGACGCCGACGGACGACAAGAAGCACGAGACGTTGCGGTGGATCACCACCGCCGCCGAGGGCGGGGATTCGAATTTCACGGTCGACCGCGGGTTCCTGCAGGACCGCGTTCGAACGCTGCTCGCCAGTGAATTGCGATACGGCGAGGTCTGGTCGCCGGAACGTCTTCAGAAGCTCGTCGATACCGTTCACCGTTTCATCGGCACCGACACGTCGATGAGCGTCCATGAACCGCCGGAGATCGCGGGAAGCGTGCGCACGCGATTCCGCAATGCGTTGCGCGAGCGACTCGAGGAGCTGAGACAGACGACGTATGCACGATCACCGCGATCGTTCGAAGCGCTCCTGCAGGATCTCAAGCGGCGGATCCCGGAGCCGCGCACGCGGCGGGTGCTTCCGGCGGTGGAGTTTCTCCACGGCTTGCCGCGGTGGCTCACCGGCAGAACGCTCCCGTTGTCGTTCACCCAGGGCATCACGCCGCCACACCTCGCGAACGTACGCGCCGCGATCGCGGAATGGGCGCGCGTTACGCCTGAAGAAACGGACCTGAAGACGTGGGGCGCGCAGGCCGTGCTCGCCGGCGCGAACGACGCGGTCAACGAGCTACTGGAAGCGGAAGAACGATTCTGGTCGTTCGTGGCGGACTTGCGGACGCTCGCGAACAAGAAGCTGTCGACGGCCGGCAGCGAGCGCGATCCCGAGGCGGAGCACCTCATGCTCGACAGCCGGCGAGGTGACGTGCGGGCCGCGTTACGCGCAGAGCTCGAGCGCATCGGCAGCGATCGGCGCCAGGCGTTCATCGAGCTGTTCCTCAGAAATTTCGACCGGTTCTATCGAGACTTCGCCGCGACGAGCGCGACGGAGCCGAAGCTGTTCACCGAATGGCTCGCACAGACGCAGACGCTGTTCGAGCGCGAGCTGAGCGTGGTCGATCGAGAGAAGGATCCGAACGAGCCGGCCCGGAACTACAGGTTCGTCGCCCCGGAGGCGCTATTCAGTGCGGACGAGGTGAAGCTCGCGCTGTTCCGCCTCGGCACGCGCGTGTTTCAGCCGGGACGCGTGCAGGCTCGCGCAACCGCGCGTCTGGCGCGCCTGCTCATACCGCAGGGGTTCGCGCACCGCGATGCATTCGAGAAACGGCTGAAATCATGGTGCCGTGCGCTACTCGGCGCGAATGCAAGCAGCGCATCCGAAGAAAGCAAGGACGTGGAGGATCGTGTCGTCATCGTCCTCGACGACCTGTTCCATCCAGCCGAGGAACTGAGCGGGATCTACGACTATCACGCGCAATACGCAGCCCAACCAGATCCGACGCTGTTCCACATTCACAAGGACTGGCCGCGTCAATTTGCGCCGCTCATCACGCGCGCCGGAAATCGCAGCCCCGTGCACTGCGGCAACAAAGATTGCCGATACGATCTTCGCTTCACGCCGCGCACGACCATCTTTTGCCCCGGTTGTGAGCGACCGATCCAGAACCGCTGTGGAAATCCGCGATGTGTCATCGATGATCTCGCGGCACGCCCCGAGGCCGAACGGCGTCGGTTCGTCGAAAGCGGCGCCTGCCCCGGCTGCCGGCGGCCCCTGCGGACGTATTTCTGGAAATGCAGCGCGCATGGCCCAATGGCGATGGGCAAGGAATCATGCCGGTCCTGCGTGCGGGAGGGACGGCCGGAGGAGGAGATTTCCCGCCGTCCGGATCGCGTCGAACGATTCACCTGCCCGAGTTGCGTTGGACGAGGGCTGACCGAGCCGTTCAAGGCGCGGGGCGAGCTCGCCCGCTTTCTGCGCGACGGCGTCAATGGCCATGACGCGCTACTCGCCGAAAAGCTTTTCGCGGAGCACTTGCACGTGGATGGGCGTTGCCCGCGGTGCGGAACGCATCTGGTTCCGCATTGTCCCGAGAGGGATCCACAGACGCCGCGACCTCACTACCTGCACAGGCGAGGCGCGGCGCGGAATGATCGTTTCCGCTGCTATGCGCACACCGACAAACGGTTCCTCACGTGCGGCAACTGTCAGTTCCCGGTCGGCTCCCAGGAGCCTCGCTGCAGGCGCTGTGGCGTCGATCTCGAGGATTGCCGCTTCTGTACGCCCGAGCGCTCCCTCCGCATCCCGAAAGCGGAAGAACCTTCCGCATCCTGTCCGTCCTGCAGGCTGCCACGTGCGGTATCACCTCACCAGGAGCGCGACACGCGGGGCAACGGGAACGGCAGGGATCTGTTCTGCTCGAACCTCTACGGCTGTCCGGCCGGCGCGCGTCTCAACGAGGCCGTATTTCCGCCCGGCACGCACCACTGCCGCGTCTGCGAAGACCGCGAGCTCACGCTGCTGATGGTGCGCACGCGGAGCCATCACCTCTCGCAGTGCTGGCTGTGCAGTTCCTCGTTCGGATCGACTTTCAAACTGCCGGAAGACAATTCCGAAGTTAAAGCTCCGGACAGGAATGGTTCAAGCCCGCCATGCCCCGAGGTGGCGGCAGCAAGCATGAACTCGTACTGCTGCCTGTGCGGCTTCGGCTTCGAGCTCACGCGGGGCTTCGCGACTGCTGCCGCCGGTAAGACCGCTGGGGCGGACAGCGAAGTGAGGAGAATGGGTCGGCTCTTCACCCTCATTGCACGGACGCTGCGCTGCACGCGCGACACCGACGAGGCATTCCGTTGTCTCATGGGCCAGTACTTCGAGCTTGCCGGCGCACGGTTCGAGGATTACCTGATCTGCTTCGTGCAGAACATCCAACGCAAAGCGGTGCTGCGCGTAGTCGGGCCGCGCATCGATGCCATCCTGAAGCTGTACCGGTCGCAACTCGGGTGCCGTAATCGAAATGGCGAAGCAGGAGAAAACGCTCCATGCGACTGCCACTGAACCTCGGCCTGATCGTTCTCGCGCTGGCGGCGATGCCTCTGGCGGCCGCTGAATCCCAGTCCGTCTGCGAAAAAGACGTACTGCTCTACGTCGATACCTCGAAAACCATGCGTACGCCGCGCGCGGGCGGCGTGAGTCGCCTCCAGGTCTTCACGCGGGCCATCGACGATCTGCTCGCTCGGACCTCTGATTTTCTCGTGACGGGCGATCGCGTCCGTCTCGTCACGTTCGCCGGCAAGGCACACGTGGCGTTCGACGAAACCATCGACGGTGATGGGGCGTCGCGCCTCTCGGCGGAGCTGATGCGTCTGCGCGGCCTGGACGCGGAGACTGACGATGCAGCCAGTCAGGCGACGGATCTGACTCTCGTCCTGAACGACCTGCAGGCAGAGCTCACTCGTGGCCGGAAGACCTACGTGATCCTCGCCAGCGATCTCATTCACGATCCCGAGAACGAGAACAAACGAAACCAGAAGAACAGGGAAGAGGCGTTCCTCCAGCGCCTGGCCGACTTCAAACGCAATGTCGCCGCCGAGACCATCCCGGAGATGATCATTCTCGACGCGAATGTCGGCGGGGATCTGGATGCGGGCGTCGGGAAGAAAATTACCGACGCGTTGCTGACGGCGCCGCTGCATGCCGACCGGATTCCGGTTACGGGTGAGAGCGCGGTCGCACAGCAGCTGAAACGCAGGATCGGCAAGGCAATGCTCGCCGCAGTCGAGTTGCGTTCGGATGGCGGAAAGGCCCGCCTCGTATTGAAAGTGACGAATCCGAACGCCTTTCCGGTTCGGCTTCTCCAGACGAAGGCGGACGGGAAAGACACTCCGGTGAATCGTCTCATCGGCTGCGGAGCAACCGCGACGATCGATATCTCCGCGCCACCTGGCGCACAAATTACAGCCGAATTCGACGTAGGCGAGAATCCGCCCGCGAGCGTCATCCGCGACGTCCTCGACCTCGAAGCACGGGAATCGCGCGTGCTGCTTGGTGTAATGGGGAAGGGAACACTGCTCCTGCAGATGCACGTCAGAAAGCTGCTCACTGACGACGCGCGAGTCGACGTCGAGATCGCCGGCCACGAGAAGCGGACCCTCTCGATCAGGAAGGGGATCGCGGACGAACCGGTCACGTTCGCAATCCCAATTTCCACCAACGCCGCGGGTCTGCGTGCCGATGAGACCGTGCACGCCCGCTTTACAGTGGACGGCGACATCGTTTTGCCGAAAGGGACCACGAGCGGCAACGAGTCCACTTACGAAAGTGAGACGAAGACAGAAGGCGATTGGCGCGACACGATACCCCGCGTCATCCGATGCTTCGTGATTTTTCTCATTTCGTGGCTGCTGCCGGGACAGGGCATCACCCGTCGAATCTTCAGTGCAGCGATGGACTCGAATGTTCTGGACCTGCTGCCGGGGCCGGAACGGTACGCCCATTCGTCGATTGCGCTGATGTCCTTGTTTGTGCCGGCGTACTTCGTATCCGGCGGACACTGGGCTGCATGGGTCAACGCGTTTCCGATCGCACTGATGGCGGCGATCTGCATGTTCTACCTGCTGCGCGTCCTGGCCCTCTTCTACTGGGCACTCGCCGTCGAGCCAAGGGGCACGATGCTGCCTCCAAAGGTGGCGGAAAAGCGGCTTGCCACTCTGAGTGCCACGATCTGGAGTTGCACGGCGGTCGCGTTCGTCGCCGTGGAAATGTCGATGGCATCTGTCGTCCCGAGCGCGCTGGCGGCGGCCCAATGACCTCGCGTTACGCACCGACGTTGTTCGTCGGGCTCGGCGGCAGCGGCGCAGCGGTTCTGGGCCGGCTGAGACAGATGGTGTATCGCAAGAGCGGAGACGATACAGCCATTCCGATCGTGTTTCGCGCCATCGATTTCGATGAACCCGTCACGACGTCCACCGAAGCGCGGCTGCAATACGACGAGTTCCAGTTCTTCCCTCCCGCGCCGATCGCGAACTGCGTCCGCGCGATGCACAATCGCGTGCTCATCGGCAACGATCCGGACTGGAAGCCGGCGTTCGAACCCATCCTCGACTGGTACCCCGACGTCGAGGGCAGGACCATCCGGTTCGCACAGGTCGAAGCGGCCGGCGCCCGTCAATGGCGCCCCCTCGGCCGAATCGGGTTTTTTCTGCATGACAAAGAGATCATGCAGACCATCGGCAGCGGCATGACCGAGCTCGAGAAGCGGGCCCGATCGATTCAGTACGTTCAGTCGAAAATCGTGGTCTACCTCGTCGCGTCGATTGCGGGTGGAACCGGCTCGGGAATTCTCCTCGATGTCGCTGCACGGCTTCGCCACCACTATCCCGGCGTCGCCGTACGCGCCGTGCTCCTGCTGCCCGACTTCTTCAAGCACGTCGACATCGGCGGCAAGGTGCTGGCGAATGCATACGCCACGCTTTGGGAGCTGGCGTATGTGAAAAACCAGCATGTCGTCATCAATACCCGCTATTTGCGTGAACCGGCGTCCGACCCGAGGCGCAATGTACCGCCGCTGCAGCGCGTCTATGTCGCCGGCCCTTACGTTGGCGACCGGCAGCCGTTCGTGACGCCGAGCGAGGGTTTCGACCATCTCGCGGACATGCTGAATGTCCTGACCACCGAAACCCTGCGAGGCAATCGCGTTTCGCAGCAGGCGAACGTCGATGCGGACGGCAGTGCGACACTTGATGATCCCGTGTCGCGGGATCTCTTCTGCAGCTTTTCGGGAGCGTCGATCCGGCTCCTCACCTACGAGGATCTGTCACGTCTCATTGCGCGGCGTCTCGCGCTCGAGGCCTCCGGCAACGCGGCGCCGGCTCTGTTCGATACGTTACAGGATCCTCTGACGCCTAAAGAGGCCGAGGCGATCGTCCAGCTCATCGAACGGCAGGCCAGCGTCCATGTATCGCAGGAAAGCCTGAGCGACGAACAGATCGACGCCATCATCGACGAGTTTGTCGCGAAGAACAGCGAACGCGAGTGGACGCAGGAGTCGCTCGCACTGTTCGTGTCGAAACTCCGAAGTTTCTGCGGAGACGCCAGAGCGGGAAGTGACATGGCTACCGCGCCTGAAGCGTCAGGCCTGCTGCAGCAGGCCTGCTCCAGTTTCCGCGACGAGCTGCGAGACGAACTGCAGAAGGTCCGCGCGTTGAAATATACGAATCCTCGAGCCGCCCTCGGGGTCGTGAGCGACGTTCTCGATCACGTCCGGCGGCGGCTCGAGCTCGCGCGCGTCCCCGCGATGGACGACATGAGCGACTTTCACATGTGGCTCGCCGGACGCTGGAGATGGGTCCTCGCGTTGCCGATTTTCCGGCACGTCCGCCTTCGCCGTCTGCGCGACCGGGCGGTGCAGAACCTCCGGCAGCACCTCCGAACCGAGCGCGGACCGTTGTTCGAACAGGCGATCCGCAACACTGCAGTCGCCGAACTGGAGGCGCTCTATCGCGAGATCGAAACGACATGGTCGGACGCCGGGCAGTTCCACGAGGAAGTAAAGACCGCAGTCTCGGACGAAAAACTGGTGAATACGCGCAGCCGCCAGCGTATGGCGATCACGACTGCCGACACGCACGTGGTGAAGAGCGTCCAGTCCGAGCTCGCACGCATCACCGACCGAACGGCACAGGAGACTCTTCGCCTGGGCATTTTGAAGGCGTTTCACTCGGCGTATGCGATGCGCGTCAACAATCGGGCGGCGGCAGACAAGCTCGTCCCCGATATCCATCGACTTTTCAGTACGAGGCCCGGCAAGAACACCGATTGCCTGTCCCCATCGGTCTCATATGGGAATGACCTCATCCTCTCGCTGATCGAGAAGTGCAACGCGCCAACATTCGAGCTCGGACGAACGGAATCACTGGTACGTCACCGCAGTGTGCGAGCGGTCATCCCGGATCGCTTTCCCGGATATGTGGAGTTCAGCGACTTTCTGGAAAAAGTCTGCAAGTCGGTGCTGCGGGCGACCTATCAGCCTGCATTCGTCCATGACGAAGACCGTGTGCTGATCCTCGTCGAGGATTTGTTTCATCCGGCCGAGGAGATTGCCGGAATTTATGACTATTACGCTGACTATGTGCGCCGCCCGCGTCCGGAGCTCTTTCACAGCGACCGCCGATTCCCGGCCTTGCTGCCGCGGCTCCTTTCGGCTACCAGCACCCGCGGCCAGCTCCTTTGCGGCAATCAGGGATGCGGATACGACATCAGTGGCGTGCCGCGCCGCACGCTCCTCTGTCCCGAATGCCGCCGGCCAATTCGCGCGCGCTGCGGTAACGAGGGGTGCGCCGACGATCTGGCGTCGCATCCCGGCCTGCACGATGCGATCGCCAGCGGGCGCTGCCCCCGATGTCGCGAACCATTGCGCACCTACTGGTGGACCTGTCCGCATCACCGGCGTCGCATATCGATGGACAAACCGCACTGCCCCCATTGCGTACGCGAGCGCCGCGTGGCGGAACGCCGGCCCGAAGGCATCGAGCACTTCGTCTGCCCCGGATGCACCGCGGCATCGGTGCCCCGCGCGTTCCGCGTCGAAGGAGATCTCGCCGATGCCTGCCGCAACGGCGTGAACGGCCAGAACGGCGCGGCGATTGCGCGCGCGCTGGCTGCGACGCTGGCCGGCGGGAGCGATTGCCCACGATGCGGCTGCCGCATGGTGCCGGTGTGCCCCCGCGATGGCACACCGCATTCGCATTATCTCCATCGTTCTGACGAACGCTCGCGCTGGCATTGCTACACACATCCGAATGAGCAATTCCTCACGTGTCATCACTGCGGAATGCCACGCCGGACCGGCGACCCTGTCTGCGACCGCTGCGGCACGGCGCTCGAGGAATGCCGCTTTTGCACGGCGTTCCGGCACGTGCTCATCCCCGTGGCACCTCCGGGCTCCCCATGCCCGTCATGCGGTCTGCCGCGGAGCGAGCCGCTCTACGGATCGGGAGCCGATCACGAGGCGAAGGCGCGTTTCTGTTCGAACGTCTACACCTGCCCTGCCGGACGCTCGCTCGACACTACACGCTTTCCCGACGAGACCAGGCACTGCGCGTTCTGCGCCGAAGCGGTTCTGCCGGTCTACACGCAGGCGTATCACGTGTCGTCCTGCGCACTCTGCCGGGAAGTCTTTCCGACACTCGCAGTAGCGGCACAGCCCACGCGCGCCGACACCGCGACCTGCATTCTCTGCGGAATGGCGTTCGCGCGAACAGCGGCTTTGTCGGACGGCGAGCGGCTCTCCGCCGCTCGCACGTTGCGCCTCCTCGTCGAGAACGACGATGAGAACGCGGCACGCGCGATTTTCGAGACCGCTCTTCCCGGCCTCGGCGGGGCGGACGACGCACTCCGACGTTTTGCATTCGGAATCGAAGATCACCGCCGACAGCGAGACGTTGCGCGTCGCGTGGAGCCGATCCTCGCTCGCTTCACGACCTGGCGAGTCGGTACCACCTCGCGCGATCACGGCATGCGCGAGGACCTACCCTTCCCGACCGTCGCGCAAGATGTGGCAACAAGCACCGAGGATCTGCTGTCACCTGCGAAAATCCTGAGTCTCTCCGACGAACGCGACGTGGTGGCCTGGGTCGACCTCCTGTTCGCGCGGCAGGTCAGTCGCGAACGGTTCGATGCCGCGCTGGGCGGGGCCGCTTCCGCCACCGTAAACGACATCGCGAGGAAGCGGCTCGAGCACGTACGCGAGCGAGCGCGCGCGCGGTTCAACGAACTCGAAGCGGAGTCGTGATACTTCCATCGAAGATGCCGAACCGGTGATACCGATGGAGACGCGGTTCGGTCCTTCGCGGCGCAGCTCGTCGATCTCGAACGTGCCGAAGTCTTCCTGCACGCGGCGCAGAAAGTCGCTTCGCTCCGCCGGCGTGTCTTCGGCGAGCAGCGCTGTGTACGCGCCGGCGACATGTTTCTCGAATTCCTCCGCGGTGCCGCTGAACGCAGCCACGATTCTTCGATGCGCTCCCGCATCGCGGGCGATTGTGCGTGCGCGTGTACGGAGAACAGCAGCGCTGCAGCAACGAGCAGAGATTGCAGAGGATGATTTCGCATGCGGCGATGCTGGCAAAGGGCGATGAATGAATTGTGAAGAGCGCGCGGGCTCAGCTGTTCCGGGGATGACTTCCCGCGAGCGCTCGCCGTCGGCGACGAAGCCGACATGACAGACCAGCCCTTCATCGACGAAGGCGTGATGACTCCTTACAGCTTCATCGGCGCGGCTCCGGAGCGAACAGCAGGCGGAATGCGCGGAGCGCTGCCGGCTGGTGGATGGTCGCGTGTTTTTCTTCGGGCATCGGGACGGACCAGACCCGCAAGCGCCGCCCCAGTGACTTCGTGAGGCGGCGCCCAGCAGCAATGCTCCCCTCGCTGCTCGTGGCGATGTAAAGCCGCTTCGGCGTCGCCGCAGCGACGGCGGGCTGTTTCACGAGCTTCTCGTCGTTCCACCAGAGGCTGGGGTCGAAGGCGATGTACGTATCGAACAGCGCCGGCTCGAGGAGCAGCGTCTCCACAATGAACAATCCCGCCAGCGATTCGCTGAACAATGGCGCGCTCGCTGGTCGTGCGATAGCGTTTCTCGATGGCGGGGATCAGCTCGTCGCGAAGGAACGCACGAAAGTTCGCCGGGCCGCCGACGCAGCGCGCCGAGGAAACGCGCGAGCTCGTCGACCGTCGAATACATCGACCCATGTCCATGGAACATGCTGTAGTTCCGCGCTCGTTCCGAAACGTCCGGCCGGCCGGAGTCTGCTCCGGCCAGTAATGCCGTGCCCTCTTCGAGAGCATCACCTGCGGATCGAAGAAGCCGCTGTTCTGCAAACCGGCCGGGCGCGAGGACATGCTTTTCCATGAAGCTCGTGAAGCTTCCCCCCGACGGCGGCCTCGATGACGTAGGCCAACAGAAGAAAGGCTGTGTTGCTGTAACCCGACGTCGTGCCGGGCTCGAACTCCAGCGGCTTCTGCTTCAACACCTCCAGCACCTTTTCTTTCGTCATCGCCATGTCGATGCTCGCATCCTCGTGGCTCGTCGGCGGAAAGCCGGACTGGTGCGACAACATCATGTGGATGGTGATCTTGTCCCCGCCCGGCAGGCCGGGGATGAATTTCTCCAGCTTGTCGTCGAGCGAGAGTTTCCCCTTCTGGCAGGACGACAAGCTGACGATCTTCGACAAGACGCAGGACGTCTACGGCGTGCGCGCGCATCTCGCGTCGAGCTTCAATGTCGCCGAGGAGAACGTGAGCGTGGTGTCGCCCTTCGTCGGGGGCGCGTTCGGATCGTCATTGCGGCCGAACTACTACCCTGCCCTCACCGCGATGGCCGCGCGCGAGCTGAAACGGCCGGTGAAGATCGTCTATACGCGCCGGCAGATGTACACCGGCCACGGTTATCGGCCGTACACCATCCAGAAAATCGCCCTCGGCGCCGACCGATCCGGCAAGCTGACGTCGATGATCCACGACGCGGTGCACAACACGTCGTCGTTCGAAGAGTTCAATGACGGCACGACCAATTTCACCCGTCAGGTCTACGCCTGCCCGAATCTGTACGCGCCGCTCCGCATCACGAACACCGATCTCAATACGCCGACCTGGATGCGCGCGCCCGGCGCGGTGAGCGGCATGTTCGCGCTCGAATGCGCGATGGACGAGCTGGCGTATGCGCTGAAGATCGACCCATTGGAGCTGCGGCTGATCAATTACGCCGATTACGACCCGCAAAGCGGCAAGCCATGGTCGAGTAAGGCGCTGCGCGAGTGCTACCGCCTCGGCGCGGAGAAATTCGGCTGGAGCAAGCGTAAACACGAGCCGCGCTCCATGCGCGACGGCC
This sequence comes from Thermoanaerobaculia bacterium, assembly GCA_036398925.1. GTDB lineage: Bacteria > Acidobacteriota > Thermoanaerobaculia > Gp7-AA8 > Gp7-AA8 > DASWOB01. Next base: position 37,776 of record DASWOB010000047.1, on the reverse strand, counting down.
GCATGCTCGTCGGCTGGGGCACGGCCACGGGCGTGTGGGGCGCCTTCCAGGCCCCGGCCAGCGCGAAGATCACCTATCGCGCCGACGGCACCGCGCACGTCGCCAGCGCGACCAGCGACATCGGCCCCGGCACCTATACCGTCATGACCATGATCGCCGCGGAGTTCCTCGGACTCACACCGGACAAAGTGCAGTTCGAGCTCGGCGACACGAAGTTCCCCCGCTCACCGGCCCAGGGCGGGTCGCTGACCACCGCCAGCGTCGGCTCGGCCGTGCAGGGAGCGGCGCTCGCCGTCACCGCGCGGCTTCTCTCGTTCGCCAACCGCGACCCGAATTCGCCGTTCCGCGGCGTCATCATCGACGACATCGAAATGCTCGACGGCCGTCTGCGCCACAAGAGCGACCCCGCGCGCTCGCTCAGCATCGCCGACCTCATGCGTCGCCACGACCTGACCGAGATCACCGAAACCCACGAGGCCCGCCCCTCGCCGGAACGTCAGAAATACGCGAGCCTCGCCCACGGCGCACAGTTCGTCGAGGTCAAAGTCGATCCCGACCTCGGCCACGTGCGCGTCACCCGCGCCATCGAAGTCACCGCCTGCGGCAAGATCCTCAATCCCAAAGCCTCGCACAGCCAGGAAATCGGCGGCGTCGTCTGGGGCATCGGCATGGCCCTGCAGGAAGCCACCGAGATCGACCACCGCTTCGGCCGCATCATGAACCCCGACCTCCAGCACTACCACGTCCCCGTCAACGCCGACATCCTCGCCATCGAGACCATGTTCGTCGAGGAGGAGGACCGCATCATCAACCCCCTCGGCGTGAAGGGCATGGGGGAGCTGGGGATGGTGGGGATCCCCGCGGCGATCGCGAATGCGGTGTTTCATGCGACGGGGAAAAGGGTGAGGGATTTGCCGATTACCGCGGAGAAGGTGTTGTGAGGGGGGTCGCACTCGCGGCGAGGGCGACCGCCTTTTGCGCCAGCTAAGCAGGATCCTTTGGATTCGCCAACGGATCGGGGACGACGAGAGGCCTCCGGCGGCTGGGGCCATGGGCCCCAGACCCCATTGGTTGGCCTAGCCTCCGCGACACTGCCTTCCAAGTTCGTGACGCTGTGTCGCGGAGGCTAGGCCAACCAGCGGGTCCGGGCCCGCGGCCCGGCCGCCGGAGGCCCCCGGTCGTTTCCCGATCCGTTGGCGAATCCAAAGGATCCTGCTTAGTGACACCGCGGCTCAAAAGTACGACGCGAGCCCGAAGGCCTGGAGCTTGTTTGCCAGCTTCCGATCGAACGTCGCCACGACGTCGTAGCGGTTCGTCGTGGCGAGCGCAATCACGACCGCGTCCGTGAGGCCGGATAGGCGATCCGGCCAGATCTTGAGAATCCGCTTCCAAGGGCAATCGTCAACGATCTGCATCCCGGGGAACGCGGCCACGGCATCAACCACGGCGGCGAGCTGGCGCGGCGCCAGGTGGTATTGGCTCTGGAGGACGTACACGATCTCGAACACGACGGACTGAGGGATGACTGCGGCGATCTCCCCCTCTTCGGCAGCAGCGAGCAGCCCAAGAGCCGCGTCCTGCTGCGCCTTTTTTCGCTCGACGAAGAAGGAGACGAAGACGTTGGCGTCAACGACTACGGTGCGCACGTCAGACGCGGCCTCGCGTCTTGCGTGCTTCGGCAACCGCCGTGAGCGCGTCCGGGCCTTCCTTGATGAAGCCCTGCAGCTCGTAGAGCGCAGGGCGATCCGTCGTGATCGCGACCTTGCCGCCGCGCACTTCCCAGCGCAACTTCGCGCCCGGCGCCAGGTCGAGCGCTTCTCGCACTTCCTTCGGTACGGTCGTTTGCCCCTTGCTGGTCATCGTTGAGACGGGCATCGTCGGTTCTCCTTACGATCGTACCGCGAGTAAGGAGCACGAGGCGCATTCGTCGTCGTCCAAGAACTGCTCGCCGCCGGAGCAACCAAGCGCGATGCGCGCGCCGCGACCTTCGGGTTGGCGGCCGGGATCGGCGTGCTTCGGATGAACGAATCGTACTTCGCGGGTAGGGAAACGGCCGCGTCCGAGCGTCGCGACCGCTGCCGACGCATTGTCGAGACGAATGCCCCGGCGCTCGCCGTCACCACGCGGCTGCTCTCGTTCGCTAACCGTGACCCGAATTCGCCGTTCCGCGGCGTCATCATTGACGACATCGAGATGCTCGACGGCCGTCTGCGCCACAAGAGCGATCCCGCGCGCTCGCTCAGCATCGCCGACATCATGCGCCGCCACAACCTGACCGAGATTACCGAAACCCGACGAGTCGCGCCCCTCGCCGGAACGTCAAAGTACGCGAGCCTCGCCCACGGCGCGCAGTTCGTCGAGGTCAAAGTCGATCCCGACCTCGGCCACGTGCGCGTCACCCGCGCCGTCGAAGTCACCGCCTGCGGCAAGATCCTCAATCCCAAAGCCTCCCACAGCCAGGAAATCGGCGGCGTCGTCTGGGGCATCGGCATGGCCCTCCAGGAAGCCACCGAGATCGACCACCGCTACGGCCACATCATGAACCCCGACCTCCAGCACTACCACGTCCCGTCAACGCCGACATCCACGCCATCGACGCTGTTCGTCGAGGAGGAGGACCGCATCATCAACCCCCTCGGCGTCAAAGGCATGGGCGAGCTGGGGATGGTCGGCATCCCTGCGGCGATCGCGAATGCGGTGTTTCATGCGACGGGGCGGAGGGTGCGGGATTGCCGATTACGTCGGAGATGGTGTTGTGAGGGGGGTCGTCGCGGTGACACAGGTGCACCGACGTTCGCCCGTCCGCCGGCGGCTCAAGCGAGGACAGTACATCGAAGGATTCCCAGCGTCGCGGCTCTCTCGTCGAACACGTTGTACGGAAAAGTCCGCGATTAACAAGCGATTAGACAATGCGATATACTCTGCTCCCACTCTTCATCAACATCTCGATCACGAACAGCAATGCTGCACGACCGAATCGTCGCCGCTCTATCCGAAGGGCAATCGCTGCGTTCTGCCCTCGCGAAGGGCGTGCGTGAGACCGTCAGCGTCGCAAACAGCCGCCTGCGACATGGTGAAGATCTGCACGACGTTCTGGCGGATGAGGACCTCCTAACGATTCCGTCGATCATCTCGTACGTCCGAGGGCCGCAGCCCCCTCGGACATTAAACGAGGAATATTCAATCGGCTCGGCAGTGCAGATCGTGCTACCGGGCGACGATCTCGATGGCATTCCTTCCGCCAGATGCATGGAGGCGCGCCTGCCTCAAGGTCGGCCTCCAACGCGTGACGAACTCCGGCGGGCATGGGAGGCGTGCCGCGAGTAGTAGACCATGTACGTCCAAGCGATACCGTTGTACACGAACGAGGACGTCGGCCCCTCGACCTACTTCACCGGATTCCGGAAGGAGATCGATGAGATCACCGGCACTGCACTTGTCATCGTATACCCGGAGACGGTCTCGCAAGGGAACGCAGCCGACCTAGGCAAGGTCTTAGACGAACAAACCCGATACAACGGGCTCAGGCGCAGCGACCTGCCCTGCCTCTGGGTGGAGGCCGAAGGTGGTCATTTCCTAATCCCCCTCCCCGCCGAACACGATGCGATCAAGCTACGGCTGCGAAAGCTGGCCGACGCTGCTTCGGCGGCAACGACGCTGAAGGAACTGGAGAGCGCGATGACGGAATCAAGCAATCAGAGTTCCGACCACTCAGCGACACACGGCAATCCTTGGGGATACGCTGTCATGTCGATCGTGCTTCTTGCGATCACGATTGGCTTGCTCGTTTTCCTCGGCAGACCTAACACACCTGCTGATCTTGGTCGGAGAATCTACTTCGTCGTCCTTCTAATCGGCGGGCTGGCAGCGGCCGGGTTTCTGTTCGGGGCGATGCGCTCCTTCGCGCGATTTGTCGGCAAACAGAGTAACGCATATCTCGAGCTCGGCGGACCGGTCGTCGCATTCTTTCTCGTCATAATCCTGGGCTTTCAGCTTACCCGCGACGATGGTCCGCTCGATATCACGGTCCGTGTCCTGAACGCCGAGAGGGATCCCGTCGCAGGCGCGACGGTTCGATTCCGCTATGAGAAGCGATCGGATACAAGAACCACGAACGCTGACGGAGAGGTCCACTTAGCGGGGCTGCCGCGCGCCGACGCGGGCAAGGATGCAGAAGTCGTCGTTCGCGCGGAAGGCTATAAGCCGTCACAAGGCAAGTACAAGCTGGCAGGAACTATCGAGGTAACACTCGTCGCAACTGGCGGCGCTGTAGCCATTCCGCCATCGGATATTGTCGTCGCAGCATTTGCCCAGCGCGGCGGCGAGCCGATGGAGATCGCCGGCCGAATCGACGGTATGTTGCGGCAGACGGTTCAGACACGTGGCTTCAAAGACCTGCGGATTTCGTTGACCGCGACCTCTCCAGTCGACGACTCGTCCGCGCGGAAGCTCCTGCAAGAACAAGGAGCTACGCTGCTCGTGTGGGGTTGGTATGACGCGGCCGGTGTTCAGATCCGTCTTCAGGGCTCAGATGCAGAGGTGACGAGCCAGCCATACGAGATCGCTTGGGAGGCGGCGGAGACTCCTCCGTTGCGCATGGCTATCGCCCGAGAGGCGATTACGAACGATGTACGCTTCCTCGCGTTGGCGGCGCTCGGAGAACTGCTCTATCTCCGCAACGAATACGCCGCTGGCCGTGCAGTGGTTGACGACGCCGTCGCGAATTTGCCCGCAACAACGAAGATCGTCGACGTCGGTCTTTGGGAATACTTCCGCGGGCGGGCGATGCAGAGCGCCGGCGCCGCGGACGACGACGTGGCGTGTGCATATGGCGCCGCCATCCGCGCGAACCAACACATTCTCGGCGCATGGAACAATCTTGGAATTCTCTTCGCGCAGCGGTACGAGGCGGATGATGATGCGCCGCCATGTCTGGCAGCAATAGACATCCTGTCACCACACGCAGCAGCGGTATTCGAGCGCGCAATTGAGCTGTTTCCAACTTCTGCCGTGCTTCGATACAACCTGTGGGCGTATCGATGGGACGGCGGCGCGATGGAAGGCGAGTTCGAGACTGACGACTTCGCGCGAGCTTTTGAGGACGTTCTCAAGGTTGATCCGACTATTCCTGGGGCACACCTCGTGCTCGGCATCATCGCCGCGAATAGAGAGGACCTGGCGGCTGCGGAACAGCGATTCAGGACGGCTCACAAACTCTTGCCGAGCCTGCGCGGAATTCAATTTAACATTGCTCAGATCTGCCGCCGACAGGGACGCGCGGCATGCGTATGGGATGCCCTGAAACACGAGACTATCCCCGAAGCGCACGTACTCGCGGCGCTCCTCACGAACGACATTCGGGAGATTCATCAGCATCTCGACCGGGTTCCGGAGGCAGCGTTCGTCGACGCGTTCGGCGGTGTAGGAGTCTTTCTCCGCGCCGACGTGTATCAAAGGGCAGGGCAGTATGCGCGTGCCGCCGACACGTTGGAATCTGCCTTACGCCGCTGGAAGGAGTACTTTGCGCCGGAGTACGACCGGCGGATCGACCTCGGCCACTACGCTGCCCATCTGCTTCGGCGTGCTGCAGGCATGAAGAGCAGCCACCTCGACTACCCGTTCAACGACGGGATGAACGTTGCGCCCGAAGATGACGCTGAGACGGTACCGACCTCCGGCTATGATGATGCGCGAACGAACAACGAACCCGTCGCAGCCGCATGGTTCGCGCTTGCTCGTCGTTGTCACAAGCAGCGTCCGATTACAACGTGGGGACCCCCATGTCTCCCCAACAATATCGCCACCCAACTGCAGACGGTGTTCAGTGAGATTTACCGTGCTACACCGTTCTACCTGATGCATCGGCAATCCGTAATGGCCGGTCTCGCTTGTCCGATTGTCTTCACGAGGCGATCATCTGACGACGAGTGGCAAATGGCTGGACCTATCATCGTCGGCGCTCTTGGCAGGGCGAACGAAACGACTCAGGTTCGCTCACTGCCGCAGTTCTCAGGCGAGGTCCTGATTCGCGAAGTGGAACCAGAGCACTCCTTCATTGACGAGATATCACTCCAGTGCACCGTTGCCGGTGCTCTTGCCGTGCACGTTCCGCAGAACGAGCTTCTCGCGCGCGTCGACGGTCGCCGATACAACCTCCGCCGTGGCGGCGAGCTCTATCTCAACTTCGGCAAGTCAACGGCGTCGTCGCCATGTGTCATCCGTGCCACCGGCTACTACATCCGCGAGGATCCGTACCACCGCACCCCTAAGTAACTGTGCGCGGACGATAGACATCCGACACAGCCAGTAACTCGATGGTGTGTTATCGCGCCTTGGGTGGGGCTTTACGGGTGGGTCGAGAGCGCGGGAACTCAAGTTGTCGCTGATCACCACGATGGGTAAGTTCAAACACCAGATCAGCAGCATTATTGATAAGGACGCCTAGTTCGCGCAGACGAGCGCGATCAATTGCATCAGTTGCCATCGCTGGCCTGCCAACGCCACTGAACGTCGCATAAACTCGCGGCGCAAGCTCGACGACTGTAGCGCCGCGGTGTTGCGCGACCGAGGACGCGCTCAAGAAGTCCAGCTCATCGGCGTTGAAGTCGCCGCGCGGCCGATCGACAATCGCCTCCCAAGCTTCAATATCACGAAGAGCGCGTCGTCCGATACCGCCTGCAAAGTTCTGCACGTCAGATCGCGGATGCAATCCAGCACACACGCCGTACCAGAGCAGGGTCCGTGGCTCACCAACAGCAGAAGACGCGAAGAGCGGCAAGTGCTCCAAGGTACCAGGAGCCAGCTGACTAAAAAGGTAGCCGAGAACGAATGGAAGCGCTTCGGGCTGTGCGAGCTCCACAGTTGCAACGTTGTGGATGACTCGATCCAGCCACTCCAGTCTTCGCTCACGCGACAGCGACATCATTTCTGTCGCATCGCTCACGTCGGATGATGGTCCAGCCAACATTGTCCAGGTATGCGGCGCGATATGACCCTGCCTCAGGATCTGTTTGCATGCGTCGGCCACGACCGACCTTCCGGGCGGTTCATCTGATGCAAGCATGGCCAGGTGTCTACAAATATCGGCTATGCCCGCGCGAAGCTGAGACTGATCACGCCAGTCTTGCCCGAGTTTCAAGCTCGCCGCATACCACCGATCAATAATGTACTCAAACGCGTCCGCAGATTGCAAAGCGAATGTCCGCGCCACTACAAAAGAACACGTACCTAACAAGTCGGACAGCGAGGGCCGCCACACGTTCGTCAGCTCGGTGTTTCGCACGTGACATTCGGCGAGAATAGCTCCGAGAAATGCGCTTGCAAGTTGCCCGAGTGCGATGTCGTTTTCGGACGTAGCGAACCTGTGGAGATCTTCATCACGTAGTATCCGGAAGTACGCCGTGATCGGCCGATAGTTCGGCAAATACGTCGCTCCCCATGCCAGGAAGTCTTCAACGTTGGCCACAACGATGGCTTGCGGCGGGCCAGGGGCGTATTCAGGATCTTTCCGCCACAACAAGCCGCACTCCCGACCAGAAAGATAGACGTCAGACACATGAGGTACGGCGTGAGCGTTCGCCATCCCGCCGCCTAGAACGCGAAGCAACTCGTGCCGGTCGCATGCATTGAGCCAAATCATGACTTCACCCCGAATAGGTCGCCGAGTCGCGGCAACTGTGGACGTGGCCCGATATCTGCCAGCGCACCTTCAATGAAGTCCGGCAGAGCGCCCGAGTGATGGATACTCAGCGAAGTCTTGGCACGCGTGGCGGCGGTATAGGCGACGTTGCGGCGGTACGAGAAGTCCTGCAACGCCTCCGTCCCGATGACATGAACGGCGCGGTATTCAAGACCTTTGGCTGAATGAATTGTGGAGACGCAAACGCGTGTACTCTCAGCAAACGGCGAATACCCACGTTCTGCGGTTTGAAGCAGGCATCCTTCGCCATACAATTCCGCGAGCTGTTCATATGCCGCAACCGCTTGGTCAACCCTAGGGCAGAGGACGCCAATCATCTCGTCCGGGAACACACGGAGCTGCCGTTCGATTTGACTCGCTGCGTTGGCGATCTGCTCTTGAAGCGTACCAGCGGAATAGGCTGTCACAGTTGAAGGGTTGGCGTCTTCGTCGTAGTTAGACGTCGATGTTATCGAGACATGGCTGCCGCTATCTGACGCAATCGCGTCGGCAAAACGGCAGATTTTGTAGCCGTTCCGGTAGTGAAATCTGAGCCGATGTGTCTGCGGCTCCTTCTGTGCTATGAGCAGCGGAAGTGGGTCTTTGCCTCGATAAATCTTCTGCTCGCCATCCGCAGCCGCGTACACGTCGCGCGCAAGCAAGCACACGATCTCCATCTCTTCTGGAAGATAGTCCTGCGCTTCGTCGAGCAAAATGCAGTCGTATACGTTCTTCAGGTGCCGCTTGTGGATTACGTCGATGACGGCGGTATTAAGCACGCGGCGCGATTCATCGAAATCTGGCGGCAGGTCCACTGTCATGTTGTGCTCTGCTAGAAATCTCTTTTTCCACCGGCGAAACGTGCTGATTCGCTCTGATGGAATGTCATAGGTGGAAACGCCGGCACGCATGAACTCCTGCAGCGTACGCGTAAATACCAGGACAATGAGATTGGGACGGCCAGCTCGCCGAACATAGCTGGCTCGGAGCAGCAGTAGGTTTGATTTGCCCGATCCGGGAGGTCCTGTGATCAGATGGCTGCCGCCGATCGGCAATCCGATCACCCTCCTTTGATCGTCATCGAGCTGTTCTGGTCGCACCCACCACGTTTCAGCCAAGATCGCCTCCACATGCCATCGTCAGGTCAATCGCTCCGTTGCGACCTCCTCGTTCAAACAGATCCTGTGCGTTAACGAGCGCGGCGCAGATAATGCAATCCAACGCGATGCGTACACGACCCCATTCTAAAACGCCCTCGAAGATCCTCGCCGCCTCTCCACCCGTTGTAGGTTCTCCGGCACGCGCTTCCGCGGTAAGCCGGATAGACGAATCGACGTAGTCTACGATTGCGAGAGTCACCTGCACTTTGACTTCTTCCGAGAGGCCGAATGACGCCGTGCCCGGAAATGTGACCGTGCAGATCCCGCCGTTCGGTGTTTCAGCGCCTTTGACCTCCACCGGTGGCACGTCGGGATTTGAGACGCAGAGCTGGCGAACTATGGCTGCCAACTGGTTAATAAGATCACCGCGGAACACCAGCCGCTCATGTTCCGTCAGTTCCGTTGGACCGGACGACGCGGTTAGCGCACGGCGTTTGGCCAGTTTCTCACGCGCGTCCGCGAGGGCTGACGTATGGCCATGCCGAAACTGAAAGCGTTCCCAACTCACAAAGCGAAGTCGGTGTTCAGGCGACTTGACGAGGCAGTCTTTTGCCAAGGAGATCAGCTCAGGGTCAACATCCGGAGCGTCCATCATGGGTACCGTATGCAGGACAGCGCGGACGAGGCGGCCATAAGGTTCGGAGTACTCTGAGAAGAGCGGGCGACGCATGATCAGATCATGAAGCACGGCACCGATCTGATAGAAAGTAAGTGCACGCCAGCTGGACGGCGCCTCATCACTCTCCCTTAACAGATGCTCCGGCGAAGCATAACGAAGTGTGCCGATGAAGGGCTTCGCATTTGTTTCATCGGTGAGATCGGATCCCGATAATGGACGCACCACGCCGAGATCCAGTAGCACTGTGCGAGCCCAACTCTCAGTTATGACAATATTCTCCGGCTTGATATCGCGATGTGCCAGATCGAGCCCCTCGAGGAACTCAGCGGCAGCAGCAACTTGAGAGATCACTGAACGAATTCGGTCTCGCGGAAGCGTCTGCAGCACGGCTGCAAGGTTAGGCGCTTCAATGAATTCCATAGCGACGAACAAGTAGCCGGTCTGCGGGCACTCGCCACCGTCGAAGATGGAGACTAGATTGGGGTGATTCTTCCCTACAAGCGCCTTCTCACGCTCGATACGGGCGAGCTGAGATGCGCGACCGAAACGTTGAACGAGATCCGGATCGAAGACTTTCAACGCAGCGACCTTATCCTCGCGCCGGCCTCGGAGGACGATTGCCGATTTGCCGCAATTTACATATTCGGTCACATTCCATCCGCCGATCTCGCGGTTCACGAGTTCGGCGGCCATGCGCTGGGCAACGACGGCATCCATCAGGTCTCACGCTACCAGAAATGTTTCTCGGCGACGAGTCGAACCCAACCGGGGCGCCGCGGGTGACTATCGCACCTAAGCCGTTGCTCTGCAATCACTTGCGCCGCCTCTTCGGCGCTGGGTCCGAGGGAACAGGCGACGAACTGGAGTGACCATCGAGAACTCGAACGAGATCCGTCAGGTTACAGCCGAGCGCTTCAGCCAGTCGCACCAGCGTGCCTAGCGTCGGCGCGTTGTTTCCTGCCTCGAAGTTGCTGATCGCGGCGCTGCTGGTTCCGCTTCGGCTCGCAAGCTCGCGCTGGGTCAATCCGGCGGCCGCTCGTAGCTCTCGCAGGCGGGCGCCGAAGATCTCCGCGTAGTCACCGCGTGCGGGCATCAGTTCGTGTGACCTTCCTCTTGACGAACGCCATTTCTGATACTAAATTTAGTATCAACAGTGGAGGCAACCATGAATCAAACCACCCGCAACCGCATCCGCCACATCTTCCTCTCGCCTCGCCCTAACGTTCCGCTCATGTCGGCGGCGGACCTGCTCGGCATGACGCTCAAGGAGTTGAAACGGGAGATCGAGAGCGGGGCGATTGTAGCGGTTTCGACGAGGCTCGGGCAGCGGGTGGCGCGGGAGGAGTTGATTGCGGCGGCGATGCAGGTGTGGGAGCAGTCGGCGATCGAGGAGGCTCTTGGCGAGGACGCGGCGGCGGTGTTGCCGGAGGCGATTCGTCTGGTCGAGCTGCGGGCGCGGGTGCCGCGGTATCAGCGGGACATGCTGCGGTATCTGGCGGAGCGCAATCGGATGACGGTCGATGAGCTGCTGACACGCGAGCTCGAGGACGTCGCGTGCGCGCATGCCGAGGAGCTGGCGGCGGCGGTGCCGGGGTTCGACATGGCCATGGTCTGGCCGGAGAGCGCGGCTGACGGCGCGCGGTGATGAACGCGGTCCACAACTGACGGCTAAGCAGGATGCTCTGGCGTCGCCAACGGATCGGGAAACGACCGGGGGCCTCCGGCGGCCGGGCCGCGGGCCCGGACCCGCTGGTTGGCCTAGCCTCCGCGACAGCGTCACGAACTTGGAAGGCAGCGCGGAGGCCAGGCCAACCGATGGGGTCTGGGGCCCATGGCCCCAGCCGCCGGAGGCCTCTCGTCGTCCCCGATCCGTTGGCGAATCCAAAGCATCCCGCTTAGATGTCCCGCCTGTAGGCGGGCTGGTGCCGCCGACGTGATTTCTGGGGGTCGTGCGTCGTTCACCCTCGAATTCGCTGCATCCGCCCCGACCTCGCCGCCTCGGCCAGCGCCATCAGCGCGGCAGCGTTTGCGCGGGAATCGTCGAGCGTCATTGCGGGCGGCGTTCCCTCGGCGATCGCGCGAGCGAAATCCTGGACCAGAGCGACACGGGCGTCGTCTCCGGGGATCGTGACCGAGTCCGCATTGACGACGATCTCGGAGCGGACGTGCGGCTTGTATGGGTGCTCCACTACGATCGTGCCGGCGGTGCCGATGATCTCGGTGCGCGTCTCGGGTGGCGCTTCGAAGCTGCAGCGGAACTGCAGGCGGGCGTCGGAGGGAAAGCGCAGCGTGCCGTCGAATGACAGATCGACGCCCGTGGGTCCGAGGCGATGCGAGGCGGTGGCTTCGACCGGCTCTTCGGCGAGGACGTAGCGGGCCAGACTGACGCAATAGCAGCCGACGTCCCACAGCGCGCCGCCGCCGAGGGCGGGGTCGAAGCGGACGTCGCCCTCGCGGTCGAAGAGGAACGTGAACGCGCTCTTGATCAGGCGCGGCGTCCCGATCGCGCCGTCGCGGACGAGCGCGCGCAGCTTTGCGGTGAGCGGATGGGCGCGATAGGCGAACGCCTCCGACACCACCACACCCGCGGCGGATGCGGCGGCGGCGATGCGGTCGACGTCGGCGGGATCGAGCGCGAGCGGCTTCTCGCAGAGGACGTGCTTTCCCGCCTCGACCGCGCGCAGCGTCCATTCGACGTGCAGTGCGTTCGGCAGCGGGATGTAGACCACGTCAACGTCGGGATCGGCGAGCAGCGCCTCGTACGACGCCGACCAGCGCTCGACCTCCCACCGCGTCGCGCACTCCCGCGCGCGCTCCGGCGAGCGGCTGGCGACCGTCACCACTCGCTGGCCGGCGGCGCGGATGAGGGGGACGAACGAATCGCCGAAACGAGCGGTGCCGAGGATTCCCCATCGCAACATCGTCGGAGTGTAGCTCGCGGGTAGCAGCCGCGTTCTACCGGCGCGGCTCCGGAGCGAACAACAGCCGGAATGCGCGGAGCGCCGCCGGGTGGTAGATGGTCGCGTGCTTTTCTTCCGGCATGGGGTGGGACCAGACGCGCAAGCGGCGGGACAGTGATTTCGTGAGCCGGCGCGCCGCCGCTATGCTCCCGTCGCTGCTCATGGCGATGTAGAGCCGCTTCGGAGTCGCCGCTGGGACCCCCGCCTGCTTCACGAGCTTCCCGTCGTTCCACCAGAGGCTCGGGTCGAAGGCGATGTAGGTGTCGAACAGCGCCGGCTCGAGGAGCAGCGTCTCCACAATGAACAATCCCGCCAGCGACTCGCCGACGATGGCGCGCTCGCTGGTCGTGCGATAGCGTTTCTCGATCGCGGGAATCAGCTCCTCGCGAAGGAACGCACGAAAGTTCGCGGAGCCGCCGACGCGTGGAGCGATCTTCTTGTCTTCCGCGTTCTCGGTCGGGCCGGTGAGATCGCGGCGGCGCTCCGTGTTCTCGATGCCGACCAGGAGAAACGGGCGCATGGTGCCGTTGCCGGTCAGGACCTGAACGAGTCCGGCCACGTGCAGGAAATCCTCGGCGATGCCACCGTCCGGCATGTATAGCACCGGCAGGCGGACGCCCGGCGACGCTGCATACGCCGGCGGTGCATAGACGTTGATCCGCCGATCCTCGTGCAGGACTTGCGACGGAATCACGAACGTTTCGCCGATGGCGAGTGGCTGCGGAGCCTGCGCCCGAACCGACAAAGCGGCGCAACAGAGGATGGCGAGCAGCAGCACGCGATCAATCACGCAGTCGCACCCGTGCGAGATCGGTGTACGTGACGTCGTAATGCAGCACGCGCGTCGGCAGCTCGAGCAGCATGTCCTTATCGATCGGCAAATGCCGCGGCTTCTCGATATCCTCGCCGGCGTAAGCCTTGATGGACTCGCGCGACTCCCAATAGGAAATGACCGTGAACGTGACCGCGTCCGGCTCGTCGCGCCGCATCACTTCGACGCCGAGGTAGCCGGCGATGGCGCGCATCTTCTTCACGCCTTCGAGCAGGTGCGCGTGATACTCGTCGGCGCGCGCCGGCGCGACTCTGCCTTTCCATTCGCGCGCGACGGCGGTGCGCGTCGACGTAGCTGCGGAATCGGTTGCAGTCGTGGCGCAACCGAACGAGAAGATGGCGATCAGCCCCACTATTACGGCATTCTTCACGGAATCCCTCCTGTGGTTGTGATGACGGTTGAGTGTGTCACACGAACTACATCGCCGCATTGAGCCACTTCGTGTGACGAATTGCTCCGTGAAGCGCCCGTGACGGGGAAATCGTCATCGCCGTCCCTCTCCTGATAGAGGGAGGAATCGCCATGGGTCTGGAGACGCTCGACGTCGTTATCGGAGTGATCTTCGTCTTCCTGCTGGTCAGCATCATTGCCGCGGCTGTGCGCGAAGGGATCGAAGCGCACATGAAGACGCGCGGTGCGTACCTGTGGCTCGGAATCCGTGAGCTGTTGCACGACCGTCAGTCCACCGGCCTGGCCAAGGTTTTCTACCAACACCCGCTGATCTACAGCCTCTTTCCGGGTGAGCTCCGCGAACGGAAGCAGGTCGACGCACCGCGGGTGTGGGCCAGCGGCAGGGGAATGCCGTCGTACATCCCCGCCCGCAATTTCGCTCTGGCGCTGATGGACATCGCCGCACGTGGCCCGGTGACCAGCACCGCTACCGCCGACGCAACGGCGCCAGCGATCACCCTGGAGAACCTCCGCGCGAACATCCTGAACGTGCAGAGTCCGGCCGTGCGGCGGATCCTGCTGACAGCCATCGATTCGGCCGAGGGCGACGTCCGCAAGGCGCAGGCGGAGATCGAAGCCTGGTACGACAGCGCGATGGACCGCGTGTCCGGCTGGTACAAGCGGACCACGCATGTGTGGCTGCTCGGGATCGGCTTCTTCATCGCCGTGGTTCTCAACGTCAACATCCTGACCATCGCCCATCACCTCTACGTTACGCCGGCCGCACGCGAGCTTGTGGTGAGTCGCGCCGAGGCGGCGGTGGCCGATCCGAAGTATCTCGATGAGACCAACCGCGTCGCGGCGCAGAAAACGCTCGAGGGTCTGTCGTTGCCCATCGGCTGGAAAGGCTACGAGCTGTTCGGACGCGCGGACTACAACTTCAGCATGATCTGGAAGTTCGTGGCGGTCCCGCTCGGCGGCTGGATGCTGACCGCGCTGGCGACATCGCTGGGCGCCCCGTTCTGGTTCGACGTGCTCAACAAAGTCATGGTCATCAGGGCCACGGTGAAGCCGCACGAGAAGAGCCCGGAGGAAGCGTCTGAAGACCGGCAGACCAAACCCGGCGCCTTGGCAACCACCGCTCAGCAGCGACAGACGAACGTCCCGCCACCCCCACCGCCGCCTCCAGAACTGGCGGCCGGAGCCGGCGATCCGCTGTCGGACGTCGATGCTTGCGGGCCGCGGGAGTTCGAAGAGACTAGCGACGATGACCTGCCGGCGGCGACGGGAGGTGTCCAGTGACGTACTCGCTGACGTGGCTGCCCGATGTGCTGCTGCAGGCGGGCCTGAAGGTGGCGCTGGTCGACGGTTGGGAGAATCGCGGCTTCGGGAACCTAGATCCCGTGCTGGGCGTGATCTGCCACCACACGGGCACGTCAAACCCCAAGCACCTTAACTTCCCGACAAAAAGGGGCCTCACCAAGGGCGTCTGGCAGAAGAAGAAGGACGGAACGAAGTTCTTCCTGGACGGCCCGCTCTGCCAGTTGGCCCTCGGACTCGATGGCACCTACTACGTCGTGGCGGCCGGCCGCGCCAATCACGCGGGACCGGGCGAGTGGAAGAAGCTGAAGTCCGGAAACGCGAACTTCATCGGCATCGAAGCGGAGAACGATGGCACCGCTGCCGCCTTTCCGTGGCCCGAGGTGCAGATGGATGCGTATCGCCGCGGCGTGGCGGCGATCCTCCGCCAGATCGGCCGGAGTGCCGACTACTGCTGCGGACATCGCGAATGGGCGCCGAAGCGAAAGGACGATCCGCTCTTCGACATGCACACCTTCCGCCTCGGCGTCGCCGCGATTCTCGATGGGACCGCGCCGCCGCCCGTGCTCATCCCCAAAGCCGAACCCACCGCGCAACCACGGCCGACGCTGCGCCGGGGCGATGTCCATCCGCTGGTCCGCGTGATCCAGCAAAAGGTGAAGGTCTCGCCGCAGGCTGACAACTTCGGCCCGAACACAGAGGCGGCGGTTCGCAACTTCCAGCGCACACGCGACATGGTCCCCGACGGGATCGTGGGACCGAAGACGTGGGGGGAGCTGGACAAGATCTAGCGGACTGCGACGGCCGTTCGCCGCCCTTGCGGACGCGCAACGGCCGTTGAGGCGACAGAGACAATGTCCGCCGAGCCACTCAACCGCGGCGCGCGCGCTCCAGCGCCCGCCCTAGCGCCTCGGTCGCCACGCGGATCTGCCGCGGCGTGACCGCGCCGTATCCGAGGACGAGCGCGTCCGGCAACTTCACCTCGCCGCAGAACGCCGACAGCGCTGCCGCCTCGAGATTCTCCGCGGCCGCCTCGCGCGAGGCGGCGACGTCATCGATCTGCTCCAGCCACGCCAGCGAATGCATCCCCGCGTCCGTCGGCTCGACGACCGCCAGGCCGGCGAGATGCTTCGCCGCGCTTTCGACCAGCGCCTCCTGCCGCTCGCGATACGCGGCACGCATCCGCCGGATGTGCCGCTCGAAGTGACCGAGCTCGAGGAAGTCCGCCACCACGAGCTGGTCTACCGCTGACAACGTCCGGCCGGCGAGCGCCCGCGCGCGCAGGAACGTCTCCGCCACCGACGGCGGCAC
This sequence comes from Thermoanaerobaculia bacterium, assembly GCA_036398925.1. GTDB lineage: Bacteria > Acidobacteriota > Thermoanaerobaculia > Gp7-AA8 > Gp7-AA8 > DASWOB01. The sequence continues at coordinate 21,506 of DASWOB010000047.1, read as the reverse complement.
GATGACGTAGCCGAGCCGCAACGCCGGGAACAGTGATTTGCTGAACGAGCCGAGATAGATGACGCGCCCGTCGCTGTCCATTCCGTGGATCGCCGGCACGGGCGCGGTGCGATGGCGATACTCGCCGTCGTAGTCGTCCTCGATGATCCAGGCGTCGCTGCGCCGCGCCGCTTCGAGCAACTGCATCCGGCGTGCGACCGACATCGTGATGCCGAGGGGAAATTGATGCGAGGGGGTGACGTAGATCAGGCGCGGCGTCGGCGATTTCGCGAGACCCGCGGCGACGTCGATCCCTTCCGCATCGACCGGCACGAGCACGACCTGCGCGCCGGTCGCCGCGAGCGCGGCGCGCGCGGGCGGATACGCCGGATCCTCGAACCAGATGCTCTCTCCCGGCTCGACCAGCGCGCGGCAGATCATCTCCAGACTGTGCTGCAGGCCGTTCGTGACGATGACCTGCGCCGCCTCGCACGCCACGCCGCGCGCGGCGCCGACGTACTGCGCGATGGCGGTGCGCAGCCGCACGTGACCCGCCGCGTCGCCGTATCCGAGCGAATCGAGCAGCTCCGGCCCGTTCCTCGACCATTGCCTGGCGATGAGCCTCGTCCAGAGCTGGATGGGAAAGAGGTCGAGCGCCGGCAGCGCCGGCTCGAACGCGCGACGCTTGTCGGCGGTGGTCATGACCGTCTGCGGAAGCGTGCGTGCGCGCCTCGCGATGGGACGGCGAATCGCTGGGACCCCGCGGTGCGTGCCGGTGCGCAGCAGCTCGTCCGGAACGCTGTTCGCGACGAACGTCCCGGAACCGCTTCTGGTTTCGAGATAGCCCTCGCCGAGGAGTTGCTCGAAGGCGAGGAGCACGGTGTTGCGCGAGACCTCGAGGTCGGCGGCGAGGCTGCGCGTCGACGGGAGACGGCTGCCGGCGTGGAGCTGCTTCGTCACGATGGCTTGCCGGATGGCCTCGTAGAGCTGGCGATGGAGCGGCGTTGGCGACGCTGGATCGAGCCTGATTGCCGCGAGCGTGTACCCGCGCTGCATCGCGCCATGCTAGCGGAAGGGAGACGACCGGGGGCCTCCGGCGGCTGGGGCCCGGTGCCCCGGCCGCCGGAGGCCCCTCGTCGTCCCTTTCGTTTACACGCGTGTCGACGGCGATCCAGTTCACTTCCCACGTCTTGCCGTAGTCGTCCGAGAACGCCTGCTCGAAGCGGACCGAGTCCGCCTTGATATCCGAGATGACGAAGCGGACCAGGATCGTGCGGCCGTTGTACGACTCCTGACTGTAAAACTCGCCGCGCCCATTGCGAAACTCGCCCACCGTCGGCACGGCCATCTCGCCATCCGCCGCATTGGAGAAGTGCAGGCTCCACTGCCGCGCTTCCGGGTGAGACAGGCGGAGGCTGAGCCCCTCGAAGTGACGCCCGGCGCCATCGGCCACGAGCTCGACGAGATTCGCACGGCCGTTCCAGACCTTGCGCACGGTGGTGATCCCTTCCATCTCGATCCATTCATTGGAGCCGGTGAGCGGCTTCAGACGGCGGCGCAGGTGCGTGCGCCACGTGCCGATCTCGAAATCGAAATCGTGCTGGCCGTCGCGTGGCGTGGCGACAGTGGCGGCCGGCGGCGATGGGGGCGCTGTTTGTGCGGATGCGATCGTCAATGTGTTGGCCGCCAGCCACATCATCAGCACGCGCCACCGATCCGCATCGCATTCTTCGCTTCGTTCATCGTCGGTACGGTACTGAGCGGAGGGCCACCACGACAGAACCACTTTGCGCGCACGACTCGACCACGTCCGCGCCGGAAGTGGTCCGGTGGCCCGGGACAAAGCGGTACGTCCCGAGGCCGCCGCGCGGTGCTAGAAGGAGCCATGAACGTTCGACGCAACGTCGCACTCCTCCTGTTCGCCGCCCTCCTCGGCGGATGCACGCACGCCAGCCAGACCGCTCCCGCGTCCGCATTTCAGCTCGCGAGCAACACCTTCACCGCGGAAGCGATGCTCCCCGACAGCACGGTGCTGAACGGACTCGATTGCAACGGCCCGAATGAATCGCCCGAGCTGCACTGGTCGGGTGCGCCCGCCGGCACGCAGAGCTACGCGCTGATCCTCGACGACTACGAGGCGCGCTACGCCGACGGCTTCATCCACTGGGTCGCGTACAACATCCCCGCGACGACGACGCAGCTTGCCGCCAACGCGGGCGCCACGGAGCCGGACCTCACGGGCGGCGGGAAGAACGCGTACAACGACTTCCTCCGCCGCCGCTACGCCGGCCCCTGTCCGCCGGAAGGCGCGCCGCACCGTTACCGCTTCACGATTTACGCGCCCGATCTCCCCACGATCGACGACGCCGGCACGCCGATGACCTGGCGCAAGCTGCGCGCGATCATCCGCGGCCACGTGCTCGCGCAGGCATCCCTGACCGGACTGCGCGGACACTCGCCGGCTCGTTGATTGACATCGAAACCCAGGAGGAAAGTACCAATGGATAGTGTGGTGCACTTTGAAATGGCGTACGAGGACCGGGACCGAATGACGAAGTTCTACGAGTCTGCCTTCGGATGGCAGACCCAGGCCCCTCGGAGCCGAGATGTGGAACTACGTGACCGTCCAGACCACCGAGACAGGACCGGACCGCATGCCGCTCCGCCCCGGCGCCATCAACGGCGGCTTTCACCAGAAGCCGTCCGACCCCGTCGCTCAGGCGCCGTCGATCGTGATCGCGGTGAACGACGTCCGCGCGGCCATGCAGAAAATCACCGCCGCCGGCGGCACGCTCCTCACCGAGCCGATGGAGATCCCCGGCGTCGGCCAGTACGTCTCCTTCCGCGACACCGAAGGCAACCGCGCCAGCATCCTCCAGCCCTTGCCCCGATAATGGCACCGACGAACATGACGCCCAAAAACACAATCTGCCTCTGGTTCGACAAAGACGCCCTCGACGCCGCGCAGTTCTACGCGGCGACGTTCCCCAATAGCGAAGTGACCGCCGTCCACAAAGCCCCGAGCGACTTCCCGAGCGGCAGGAAAGGCGATGTCCTGACCGTCGAGTTCACCGTCCTCGGCATCCCCTGCCTCGGCCTCAACGGCGGCCCCGCCTTCAAGCACAGCGAAGCCTTCTCGTTCCAGATCGCGACCGACGATCAGGAAGAGACGGACCGCTACTGGAACGCCATCGTGAGCAACGGCGGCCAGGAAAGCGCCTGCGGCTGGTGCAAAGACCGCTGGGGCCTCTCCTGGCAGATCACCCCCCGCGCCCTGACGGCCGCGCTCGCGGCCGGAGGGGACGAGGCGAGACGCGCGTTCGAGGCGATGATGACGATGCGGAAGATTGACGTCGAGGTGATTGAGGCGGCGCGGCGGGGGTGAGGGGGGGGCGGGGCGGCCGACAGCCCCTCGGAGTGCTCGGAATTGCCAAGGGATCGTTGCGGCGTAAGGCAGCGAGATGTCGCGCCGATTCCGCAGGGGCTCGCGCTGGAAACTGAGGGCTGTCGGAGGAGATTGCTCGACTGCATTAAAGTTTGTCCGCGCTCGCGGCGCGCAGCCCGGCGCGCATCGCGTCGGCTGCGTGCCGTGTGCCTAGATCGCCACGTCGATTCTGCCGTCAGGCAGCCGACGGATCTCGGAGACGACGTCGGCCTTGCGGTAATCGAACACCACGTCCACCGGCCAGACGCACGCCGGTCGATGTCGATGACCATCGACGCCGCCCAGAGGAAGACGGTGATGTAGTCGACGAGCGTACCGAAGCTGCAGCGGGTCGCATAGAACATCGCATAGGCAGTGCTGAGCACGACCAGCATCTAAACCAGGTACCGGAGTTTCGGTAGAAAGAGCAGCGCTTTCCGCGCTCCACGTATTGGATCAGAGACTTTCGGTTGTGTAAGACGCTTCGTCGTCCACCCCTATGCGCTCTCAGCCTCGGGTCGGTTATCCCTCAGGATCTTATTCAGGGCATCACGATAGGCTTTGAGGTCCATGTCCGACGATACGGCATCGAGAAGCCGTGCGATCTTCGGGTCATCCTTCGCGAAAGCAACAGCGCTTTGGAGCGCGCGACGTTTCGCGATTCGCTCGCCGATTTGGGTGGCGAAGGTCTCAAGATCGGCGGATAGCCGGGCCGCGGTTTATGCACGCCTTCATCGATACGCTCGAGCGTCACACCCATGACCCCAGCCGCCGGAGGCCCCCGGTCGTCCCCTCGCGTTCACGGCGTCACTGCCACCTTCATCACACCGTCGAGCCCCCCGCGGAAGACGCGGTAGGCCTCGTTGATGTCCGCGAGCTTGAAGCGATGCGTGATGAGCGGACGGAGGTCGAGCCGGCCACTGCGCACCATGTCCAGAAGACGGCGCATCCGCTCCTTGCCGCCCGGGCAAAGCGTCGTGATGATGCGGACGTCGGCCAGGCCGGCGCCGAACGCGTCGTAGGGGATCTCCAGCTTGCCCGAGTAGACGCCGAGGCTGGAGAGCATGCCGCCCGGACGGAGGACGCGCAAGGCGTTTTCGAACGTCGGCTGCGTCCCGAGCGCCTCATCGCGACGTCGACCAGTCAGACGGCGGATCTCGGCGACCACATCGACCTTGAGGTAGGGAAATGTGAACGTCGCGGCTCTCCCATTGACGAGGAGGACGCGGATGGCCGAGGTAATCACGCGTGGAGGGGTACGGTTTACGGATCTGCAGATCGGCGGCATTAGCGGACGCGTGCGCGCGCCCGGGATGCACGTCCGGTGGGCAAGCCTCGACATCGCCACGATGCCGGTGGACGGAGAGATCTTCGCGGCCGCCGGCGAGGAAGACGGCGGTTGGGCCGAAGCCATTGCCGCAAACGAGCTTGAACCGATCGGCGCTGTCGCAGCGCAGCCGATGGCGCTCGAAGAAGCTTCGCCGGTCATTGCCACACCGGACTCCCCCGACATGTACGCTGAACTGCAGCTCGACGCCGCGCCTGGCGAATCGCTGCTCCTGATGGCGGACATCGACGGGGTCGTCCAGTGGTACGCCCCTGCGAATGCGCCGCAGGCAGTCGACGCACCCCTCGGCTTTACCGACGAGGCTGGCCCCACCACGCTTACCTTCCGCGTGCCGCACAGTGCGATGGCTGCGGGCGAAACGTTTGCCGGGTTCGGTGAAGGATCCGGGGGAGCGATCCTCCGTGTATTTCGCGTGAAGCTGATTCGCGAGCTCCTCGGCGCGCCGCTGCGGTTCGTTCTCGACTGGATCATCGACAAGGTGGAGAAGCGAGCGAAGCCACGCGAGGGGTTTCGCTTTTTCGACAGCGCGCAGAGCTACCCTTTTCTGTCTACCGATCAACTGCAGGCGCTCGCGGGCCAGCGCGTGCTGCTCCTGACACATGGCATCTTCAGTTCGCTGGAAGGGGCGTTCGCCGGGATCTCGAATCCGAAGAGCGAGGTGCTGAAACACCTACGCGGTGTTTACGGCGAAAACATCATCGGCTGGGATCACTGGACCGTCGGGAAGACGCCCTTGGAGAACGCCGCCGAAATGCTGATGGCCCTACCACCGACCATCCAGCCCGACATCATCTGCCACAGTCGCGGCGGCTTGGTCACTCGCGCGATGCTCGAGCATCCGACGCTCATGCAGCGGCGCCAGCAACTCTTCCCGCGCATCGGCAAAGCGATTTTTGTCGCCGGCGCGAATCAGGGCTCGCAGCTCGCGAACCTTCAGAACATCAATCGGCTCCTCAACATCTATTCGGCAGTAGCTTCATTCCCGGCACTCGGGGGCGTCGGCGTCGTCTTGAAAGTGATCGTCGGTGTGCTCCGCGTGCTGGCGCATGGCGCGTCAGGACTGGCGTCAGTTGAGGCGCTCAGTTCTGATCTCGACAAGAACGAATTCCTTCGCGCGCTGAACGACGCTCACATGACGCCTGCCGGTGAGCTCGTGGTGGTGCACGCCAACTACGATCCTTCCAAAGGTCCGTTAGCTCGCTTTCTCGACCTCAACGTCGATTTTGTTTTCAAGCAGCCCAATGACATGGTCGTCCCGTTCACCGGCGCCGCAACATTCGACAAATGGCAGCAGGTTGGAACGAACATCCAATTTGGCACCAACGCCTCCACGCAAAGCGCGGTAATGCACACGAACTTCTTTATGCAGTCGCAAGTACACGACCTGATTCGTGCCGAGCTATAAGGAACCGCCGATGGCGAGCTATCGCAAGTATCATTTCCACGCTACAGAACCGACTGAATCCGCAACGGGCGCGAAAGCCGAGCCGGCGATTTTCGGTATTGACGACGTCTCAATCAGCACCGACTCGACCGACAGCGCCGCAGTCGACGTTCCGCGGCCGGTGGAGTTCGACTTGCCTGCTGCAACCGCACATGCAGCGGTGAAACGCTCGTTTCACAACGACGAGGCCGCTGCGCGTCATTTCATGGAGCGAATGTGGACGCAGGAGGAGGGGCCACTGTTCGAAATCACAGCGCCCGACTTCCCGGCCGTCGTACCCGACCTGCAGCTTCGACGTGTGCAGGAGTGTTCGGCCACTGGGACACGGCTGCTGCACTTCAGCCAAACCGTTCACAACGTGCCGGTCATCGGATCGAAAGCGGTGGTCGAGATAACCGGTGATCGAAGACTCATGTCGATGGACGCGCAGATCGGCGACACGCCAGGCGTATCGCCCATCGCGCGGATCAGCGCAGCCGACGCTCTGGCGAGCATTGCGACCGCGGCCGGCGTCGATGTGCCGGCACTCGGCCAGACCGCAGCGCCGCGCCTCGCGTTCCATGGTATTGGCGACAAGTGGCACCTCGTCTACGAGGTTCGGAATGTGCCGGTAGCACCCGTCCGGTTCCGGGACGCTATCAGCAACTCCGACGGTCACGGCCTCGGCGAATCACCACGGCAGGACTTTCTCGACATGACCTATATTGTCGACGCGTCGGAGGGCACTCTTCTGCTGTACTACAGTGCCACGCCGTGGGTCGACGAGTTTCCGGTGGAATGTACCGGCTTCGATGAGTTTAATGAACCCGTTACATTCTTCGGTGCTCAGAGCGGCGGCGCATTCGAACTGCGCGATCCCGTGCGGAAGATCCGCACACTCGATCTGGGATTCGCGAATCTCAGCGACGCGGCATTGCCGACGACGCCGGTGACCGCGCCCTCCTTCGATTTCCAGAACCTCAACACGGCCGCCGTTTCCGCACACGCCAATGCCATGCGCGTTTTCGACTTCTACAATGATGTTCTAAAGCGAGATGGCGTCGATGACCGTGGAATGGAGCTCGTGTCAATCGTCAATTGCACCTACAAGCCGCCAGAGTCGGTGGACTGGAAGAACGCCGTCTGGCACAAGCAGCGGATGTGGTACGGCCAGGTGAAGAACCCGGAGGGCAAGTTCGAAAGCTACTCGCGCCACCTTGACGTGATCGCGCACGAGCTCACGCACGGGGTCGTGGAATCGACTTCGGCGCTAAAGTATCTCAACGAATCGGGAGCGCTGAACGAGTCGTTCTGCGACATCTTCGGAATCATCGTCAAGAACCTCAATGGATCGCATCCAGACGATGTAGCTCAGTGGGACTGGCAGCTCGGTCGCGGACTCAAATCCGGCGGCCGTCCACTGCGCGATCTGAGTAATCCCGCCGGCCTCGGCTACCCGGACCATATGCGTGATTACAAGATTAAAGAGTGGTGGGATGACAGCGGGGGCGTGCACACGAATAGCAACATCCACAACAAAGCGGCTTTCCATGTTCTGACGTCGAAGAACGACGGCGCCTTCACTTTCAAGCCGAAAGAGGTGGCATTGATCTACTACCTCTCGCTGACGCGCCTTTCGTCACTCGCCACGTTCGCCGACGTTCTCGCGACACTAAAGAACGTCATCCGAACGTTTTACTCAGGACGCCCGGCCGTAATCGATACGAAAGTCGCAGCCGTAGTCGCAGCGTATCAGGCGGTGGGAATCGAGGTGGCTGAGTAGCCGTGGTTCATAGGCGGATGCCTGATTGCACGGGAGGCGGCGCGTTCTACTACCGCCTCCCGGGCGCAGCGGATGATCGGCGTCATCCGCGATAGCGTCGAGCTTGACGTGACACATCGCGGAGGCGTACGGCCCGTTCACTAATAGCCCCGAAATTTCGCTTCGCCTACGATAACCGCAGAACGACCAGCAGACGCAGCCCCGCCGGGACCATCCGCCGCGCAGTCGACGGCTCGCGCAAGCGACTCAAGTCGACTCTATCGACCTTCTCTATCACTCTTCCGTGGGACTAGTGGCGAACTGACGCTTAACCACGAAGTCGCGCGAAGTTACCGACAGGGAATCTGCGAAATCCGTCCCTCTACACGATCAACAACAACTTAGGAGGGACATCATGCCTGCGATCGGAACTGCTTCACAATGGGACCCGAAGCGAGTAGCTCTCGCCAAAACGATGGTATATCTCCACTTCGGATTCAAAATACCAACGGGCCAAAATATACTCAGCCGCACTGGGACAACGCTCGGTGCAGCTCACGTCGCGGGCAGCCTCAACCAAATAGGTCGTGACTGGCTGCCCGTCGCGACGCAAGGCGAGTATCGCTTCGAAGATCTCACTGCGCAGCAGGTCTTTAAGAAGTCGCCAGCGGGCGAATTGATGCGGCTATGTTACAAGCAGATCAGCGAAGTGGTGGCGCCCGCTGAGTTGGCTGAGGAGATCTTTGCCGCGCTCGACGGCGGCTCTACGCCCGACTTTGATTCGGTCGACATCGATGACAGTGGTCTGTCTGGCTCGGTGCTCGAACAAACAGCAATGCTTCTCTCCGAGCTACGGGATGGAGGTACGAAGTGAAGCGGCGGCTGTTCCTGTTCTTTGTGCTCTTTACAGTCGCAATCGGGAACGTCGTGCCCGCGTGGGCCGACGATGACGAGACCTCTACCACTGCACCGGCGACCAAGGATCCATTTGACGTGACCGTTGGATTCGATCCGGATAGCAACAACTTCGGCGCTACGATGAAGGGTAGTCGAATGTACTTCGACGAGAAGCGCATATACGACTCTTCGAACCCCAATTTCAATCCGTGGCGGGCAGCATATGCAGAGGTGTCGACAGACGCCTACTGGGGGGCCTCACCGGATGCGCTAAACAACGCCTCCGTTTCGTTTCGCCCAGGCCTCATGCGTTGGTTCTCACGAACGGTTACCGCCAACGGCGTCGCGATCAACCAGGACACGCTGAATCACCTCGAGATATACGCGGACGCCCGCGTGAAGTATGGCCAATTCAAGGGCGAGTCGGCTGATGCGGCCGTCTTGAACGTCAACCAAACACTGGTGGGCGCTGGCGTCGATTGGGCGTTCGCCGGCGCACTCGTTCGATGGATTGCCTCCCAGGAGCCCGATGACGGAACCGGAGATGACCCGTTCGCAGCGGGAACGGAGTCTAATCTGGATGCCACACCGGTGCTATCGCTCCGCTACTATCATGTCATCGACACCTCGGATTCGCCACAAGATGTGCCTGCTGGAATTGACGCGGACAAACTTGTGATGCAATTCAAGGGGGACCTAAGCGTTCCACGGATCAGCTTTGGCGAGACGCGATTGCGGTTCCTCTTCGACGCCAAAGCTACTTATCCGACACGAGGCAGCGAGCGCGATGTCGAAACCTTTGTTGACATCGCAATTGCGGCGAAGATGCCTAACGTCGATGTACAACCCGTCGTGCGATACGTAAGCGGTGAAAATGAGGGCTTTACGTTTGACAAGCAGATACTCGCGGGGTTCCTCTGGAACTTCGCGCGTCGCTAGCTCCCGACCTGCGCCGCCTAATTAAGCAAACGTGCCAGCTGCGGCATTTGCGTCTAGATGCCGCAGCAACATGTGAGCCCGTGCAGGCACACGCCGGCGAACCAGGATTCAAAGAACTGCCTGGTTATGTGTTTCGTTCAGATCCGGGAAATGGCTCGTCCTAGGCACCCTCATTTAGACGCGGATGGGACGAGCATCTTAGTGTGACAGATTGCGAGGTGAACACATGCGCATACGTGCGGCTTTAGCGAGTTCGTTGCTTCCTTTCAGCCTCGCTGCGTTAGTATTCGCGAGCTGCAACGGCGACAGTCCCACCGAACCAATCAACTGCGTTGGTCAAACGCCCGTCCTGGCGAATGATCCCGCGTATGTCGCGAGAACGGAGCCACTCACGTCTGCTCCTGGCCGGCTCACGAAGAACTGCGGCATGAATCCGAGATACTGCTATTACTTGGGCGATGTCCGTGTTTACACACTCGGAAGTGACACAGTACTCGACGGTTTCGTAAACCAGCAGGTACTAATCGTCGGGAAGGCAGTGTTTCCTGCGGAAGGTCCTGGCGAACTCTGGGCGGGAACCGTGTGTCGCATCGCATTCTAGATGCCGGTACGCTCTCGCGCGAGCACAAGGCTGCTCACCTCGTGAGCGAGTCATGAAATGTTCCCGCTCAGCCGCGCGCCTGGACCTAAAGCGCGTCGGCTGCCGCCGCCACGATGAGCACGAGCCTCCCGACTCGCCGGAGACCACGACGCGGCTGCCGCGCGTCAGGCCGTACTGCTCGAGCCAGCGTCCGGAGATTCGCAGGTAGGGCACGGGCGTCTCGCCATTCCGGGCACGCTGGCTCGCGCGGAAGAGCGTCGTGATGCTCAGCTCTCGCGGGCCGCCCTTGCCGCCGCGGCGGGAGGGGGGCAGTGGCTGGGGTTCGGTCGGTTGGGCCTTTCGTCTCATCGTTCTGCTCCGTCCCTTAGTGGATCACCGCATTGACGTCCGCCGCCGAACCGCCACGCGCGGCGAGGCTGAACATCGTCGCTTCCGTCTTCCGTCCGGCGTCGTCGGACCGGTTCGGCGTCCGGCGACGCGTCTCGTCTGCCGATGCGGCCTGCTTCGCGGCCGGCGCGCCGGCCGCTCCGCCGCCGCGCGGCGAGGGGACGGGCGGAAGTTCCGGCCAGGCCAAGGCCTCCGCGAATCCGGGCACTTCGTGCGACAGCCACTCGGAATGCACGGACACGAGGTCGCGCAGCTCGCGCGCGAGGACGGCGCTGACGGTCTCGCCGTCGAGGGCGGCAAGCCGCTCCAGCGCCACGACTTCCATGCGCGGGATGCGCACCTCCAGGTCGGTAAGTCGCAGCAGCTCGGGCAGCGCCTCGGCCAACTCCGCGCCGAGGGCTTCCTCGACCACCTCCTGCGACCAGAAATCCATCCCGAACGAAACCAGCTCCGCCCACGGCAGGACGAGCCCCTCGTCGGTCTCGATCCCCTCCACTTCGCCCGTTTCCACCCACCCGCGCAGGTCGCGCCAGTCCATCTCCAGCAGCGTTGCCGCTTCGCCGATGGCGTAGGTGGGTTTCGGGTGGAGGAATAGGGTGCGGATGTGGGTGGGGGTGGTGGTGGTCATGGTGTTTTCTCCTGATCTGTCGTTCCAGTACTGGCGGCAAGCGTCCCCATAACGAATTCGCTGACACGTTCCTGCCCATGGTCAGGTGGAGTTTACTCCTGTCCATAGCTAGGGTGTCAAGCGTGTCGCGCAGGAAGTCACGAAGCGAAGAAGGGATGAAATTCGGCGAGACCGTTCGCCGACTTCGCAAGGAACGGAACCTCAGTCAAGAGGCTCTCGCCGAACGCGCTGGGATGAACGCGGACTTTGTCGGCTTCATTGAGCGCGGGGAGAACGTGCCGACGCTAACGACGATCCTTCAACTCGCCCGTGCGCTCGGAGTGCAACCGTCAGCGATGATCGAGGACTTCAACGAGTGAATGTGTACGGCGCAACATAGATCGAGCGATGCATCGCCCGCAGCCGCGCCTTGTACCCACATCGCCCACTCCACGCACCGTGGATTTCCAAAGATTACGTCGAGGAACGGTAGTATTCCGTTCCGGAGGAAGAAATGAAGGAGAACACTACCCGACTCTCTGTCCCCGCAATCGAGGCGTTGCTGGGACAGTCTTTTCCAGTTCTCGATGACGGCTTTGTGCGGGTGGTCGACTATCTCGGCGGTGATACCGCCATCGTCCAGGCAGCTAGAGTGTCCTACGGCGAGGGAACAAAGACACCGAGTGATGACGGGACACTGATTCGGTATCTGATGCGTCACGCGCACACCACACCTTTCGAAATGTGTGAACTTAAACTGCATGTCCGTGTCCCCATGGACACGTGGCGCCAGTGGATCCGCCATCGAACAGCGAACGTAAACGAATACAGCACTCGCTATTCAGTGGCAATCGACCGTATGGCAGTAACATCGCCTGATCGGTGGCGTACACAAGACCCAAGGAATCGCCAAGGTAGCGCTGAGCACATCGATGTTCAGATCGGGGCATCGTTAACGCAACGCGAGACTGAGCTGCAGACGCTGGCCCACGACATTTATGCAGAGCGGCTCGGCCACGGTGTGGCGCGTGAACAAGCCAGAAAAGACCTTCCGCTGTCGACTTACACCGAGGCATATTGGAAGATCGACCTTCACAACTTGCTTCATTTTCTACGTTTGCGTCTTAACCGCCACGCTCAACACGAGATTCGTCAATATGCGAGTGTGATTGGTCAACGGATCGTTGCGGCGTGGGTGCCGCTTACGTGGCAAGCGTTCAACGACTACGCACTCAACACCACAAGCTTTTCGGCGATCGAAGTGGACATCCTTGGCGCGCTCCTTCGAGAGGGTCCACTCGCTGCAATCCAGGCTGCTGACCAACATGGGTGGCTCGCCAGGGATGGTAACGGCGCGCCGCGCCGTAATCGCGAGCGTGCAGAATTCGAGGAGAAGCTCTTGACCCGCCTCGGCATACCAGCGCCGTGGCTTAACACGTAGGATCAGGCCAAAATCGACTTTATAAGACGCCGGCGCTCGGTCTCGCGAACACGGTTAACAAAAGAGCCAAACTTTCCGAACCGAACGCGCCACGATTCGGCAATGCCGGTGCTGTAGAAGTCAAAAAAGCTTTTCGGCGTCGGATATTCGATGTGAATATCGGGATGAGCAGCGCGAGCGATGTAGCAGCCAAGGGTCTGCATCTTGCTACCGGTTGGCGCCAAGAGCACGCGGTAATCGGTCGCGATCTGCCAGTACAAGTCAAAAAGTAGTGACACGGTTTCGGCGTACCAGAGAGTTGAGGTCGAACGACCGTACGTGACGGTGCCATCTGCGTCAGTTCGAACGGGGTTGTCCTCAAGCGGCCACTCGCGAACCAGTTGATCATGGATCATGAACGTCGCCTGCTCCCGCCATGTGAGTCGCGGTGGCCGACCGTTAATTAAAAACAATCTGCTCGGATACACAGCGTCAACGAGAGCTTGGGTCAGATACTCGTTGAAAGACATGAACGCGACGGCGGCAGTTGGCTGACCCTGCATCGCCACACTCGATAGCCTCGCGACACGCATCACGCCATGAACGCCCGTATAGACCTGCACTGAAGGCCGATGCACATCCCCAGCCGCAACAGCTGCGTCAAGTTCAGCCTTCGACGGACCGTACTCCTGCGCCTCGGTGTAAAGCACGTCGAGATCTAGATCGAGATCGTCACACACGGCGAGACACAAAAGCAGCGCTAGTTTGGACATTGTCGAAGCGTCAACCACAACCGAGCGCGCGTCAGCAATGGCGGAACGCAGGGACAGCTCGAACGACTCCGGCTGATAACGGTCGAACTCCACGATGCGCAACTCGAGACCGGCAGAAGTCACCGCCGCCGCCACATCTGTCTCCCGATTACGCCGGTCGAATGGAAGGTACGTCAGCACGATGCACCGACCAGGCTGAGTGACACTGATGACATCCCGCCACGCTAAGGTTCGATCTTCAAATCCCGCAGACACGATCAGTACGCGGCCAGCGTCCAATCGGACGTGCTTGACGCGATCGATCCGCGGTAACCCGCTGTCGCGCTGACCCGTATTACGTCGCGTCCTCATCGCTCTCCTCGATATCGTCGTAAGCGGGGTCCGCGACTTGCACATCAATGTCGGTAGCGAACGCCATCGCTCGCTGAGCCGGATTGACTCGCCATGAGCGTTCTGTCTGTTCCTCGAAGTCACGACGAAACACATCTGGGTACAGCAGGAGCTTGGTGAATTGAGAAGAGGTCAAGGGAACACTGTCACGCTTCGATAACGCAAGCCCCGCATACGGCAGAAGCAGCCGGCGCAAAAAAAGACGTGGAACCATCGCGCCTCTCACGCTCTTGCCGCGCGGATCTCTGAGGAACAGTCCGTACCTGATCAAATCGTGATACACCTCTCGGGCAAAACCGCTAACCCGAAATTCGTCCACGACCTCGATACGAAAGGCCATTCGCGGGACGTTTCGTGGCTTACCATTCTCGCGCAAGACATATACGGGGCCCTTCAGTAGAAGACGTCGCGCCGCTGCCACAAAGGCCTCTACGACCGCCTTCAGATGCGCACCGTATGTAGCCCCGGTGAACTCGTACTTGGGCTCTACCGCCTTGAGCTCAGACAGCGCGTTCTCGTATTCAACGCGATTCGTCGGCTGGCTCCTGATGTGCGAATCGAGCCACAGTGAACCACGATTTCTGAAGACCCTATCTTGAATGTCGCCTTGGATCGCGTGCGCTTCGAGATGACCCGTTTGAAACGTTGCCTCATCGAGAACCTCCTGGATGAGTTGAATCATCATGCGCGTGTCGCCTGACCATAAAGCGTGGAACACGCCAGCCCCGTGATATAGCACCCGCGGCTTTGTTCTCCCTCGGCGACGTGCAAGCGGATCCTGCACCGGGTCGTCAGCCACGGCGTGCTCCGCTCGCAGCCGCCGCGCGTAGTCCGTCTTTGAATGTGGTGCCGTACCCAACAGGTTAGCCAGCGTCCTGAAGTTCTCCGGAACACGACTATCGGTACTCAACCGCCGCGCGAAGACATCATTCAAGAACGTGGCACGTTCGGCTTCAGTCAGGAAGAGTGACTCCTCACCCATGTCGACCATTTGGTAGTCATCGCCATGTTGAAGGGTCTTGGCGCTCGAATCTTGTGGAAAAAACGTATTCGCGGCCTCTGTGGCGAGCTTACTCACAAACTCGGGCGAACGCTGAAAGAACAGTCGATTTAACACCCGTTGCATCCCACGTGATACGCGGGGCGTAGAGTAGTCGTCGACGAACACTACAACCGGCTTGTCGGAGAGCCACGCACAATGAGGCCGAACTTGTGCAAGAAAGCGCGGCAGCCACGTATGTCGGCGAAGCCCAGCGACAAATTGATTGCTGATGTCACCGTCAGGGAAGACCCACTTAAAGTTTTCAACCTCGTATCTGAGACGGTCAACGACGTTCTCGCTCTCAATAATAGGCGCGGGGATCTTCACAGCACTTCGCATCTGTTGCTGGAGCAACAAGAGAAGCTCCGCCGAGGGATGCGTGTTCTCTCGTAGCGATCTCGCGGCAATGACGGCCAAAAAATCAGCAAAAATGCACAGATTTGCATACGCGGTGAGGCGCTCGGCTTGGGCGGTCGACGCTTCATCTGGAAAGGTGGCAAAAGCGTCAGCGAAGTCATTCGCATTGACGTACAACGCCGCAAAGTCAGTCGGCGTTCCGTGCGGGAACCCGCATTCGGCGATGACTCGACTACTAAGCCGCCGAAACAACATAGTTTTGCCGCACCCGCGTGGTCCGGTCACGACGGTAGCGATGCCGCGTTCAAGAATTCGCGATTTCCCTGGCACAGCAGCCACGAACAAGCTCTTCCACCAGTGCCACGAATCGCCAAGCATCTCGCTGACGAGGAAGTGGCCGACGGAGACGCTCTGCGACGTTCCGGTATCCGACGGACCCTGCTCGATCTGCAGCATGCGTGACTCAGCTCCCGCCTGTCGCAGCGCTCGAAGAATGTCTAGAGGTTCGCGCAGCTCGCCAGTGTCGTGCTCACGCAACATCTTCAGCACGACAGGAATCGCGCGTCGCAAGTGACTACGGTCGGGCTGGGTCCCCGTGTCCCAGTCAATCACCTCGACGATGTCAGCGATGATTGATGCTAGACCCGCATAGTCGTTCTTAGGTTGTGTCTTACCACCAGTAGCACCGTATCCAAAGTCCGAGATATAGATTGGCAGGCGCGGCTCAAGTGTCGACGGGTCGATGTCCGCGTCATCCGGGTCACCTACCAGAATGTTGCCAGCATGCAAATCGCCATGGCGCGCGACGCCTCGCGCTCGGCATGCATTGAGAACGAGGAGAACGCGCTCAATCACCGCGACTAGAACACTTGTGGGACATCGGCCGACAGTTTTCAGGTACTGCCGCAGATTACGCCCCGGCGCGATGTAGTCCCACACGGTATACTGAAAAACCTCAGTACGACCGGCGTGCGCGATTTGGTCAGTTCCTAAGCGATGAAATTGCACGACGGCCGGCGTCCTGCTCAATTGAGTAACTTTATTAAGTTCTACCTCCCAGCCGGTACGTGGACGGCCGGCGATCAGTTTTACGGCCCAGACGCCCGCGTGTTGAGTCGTGGTCGCCTTGTAAACATAACCGATGCGCCCGCACCCCACAAAGCTGCCGAGTGTGTAGTCGCCGACGCGGTAACCTTCCAGTTGTTCCCACCACTTCCGCTGGTTAGCCAAACAATGCCTCACGGTTATATCTACGGAAAGTACTCCAACGAAGACGAGCAACGCGCAAGGCGGGTTCCCGCCCAGGAATAGCGTCAATGACCTGCGCGGAACGCTTCAACGTCGTCCACGAGCGCCGCTACGGCATCGGTAACGAGTTCGTGGCGGCCGGCGTCGTACTCCAACAACTCGATGTTATAGGTAGAACGAACAACGCGTCGAAGCGCAGGATGTCGCCCGCTTTCCACCACCGCGTAATGCGGGAAAGAACTGCGAGCGGCGATGTTCGCGTTCTCCAATAGCAGTTGGACGTCTGGGTCAGACAAACTACTACCGATGAAAAGAAGCGTATTGGTCAGGAACACCGAATCCAGGATCTTAAAAAATGGACCGTAGCGGTTGCGTGCCTCGAAGTACTGCCCGCGACTTAGGACTATCTTCTGCGGTTCCGTCGCGCAACCGTGGGCCTTCAGCAACAGCCGCGTTGTCGAGCGAACTTCATCCAAAATACCGTCGTCGTAGTATCGCCGTACCACGTACGCCGGCTTATCGTGCTGCTGCAGGCTTTCGCAATACGCTTCGTAGATCCGATCGTAATTGGTCGTGACTACCACTTTCGGGTCCAGTGCGACCAAGCTCTTCACAAGCTTCGATGGAGAGAACGAGCGCTGCTGAAACTCTCGTCGAATGAACGCCACGAAATCCGGCGTCGGCACAGCGTCGACAAAAATTTGTGCGGCGTCCAGAAAGCGCTCTTTGTCAAGCAACGCAAGACCTTCCGCTCGCGCCGATGCGTCGGAAACCAAATCCGCGAGGAGGCGCAGCAATTCGGACCAAGTCCGGGGCCGCTCGCCTTTCTCATCTACGCATGATGCCGACACTCCAGCGCCTATGACTAGCGTACAACGCCGCTCTGCCAGTTCAGGAATGAGGGCCTTTGGCCAGTCAAACATCCGACCCACCTAAGCCGATATTAGATCGCAGCTGATCGACAACCGGCTGGACCATCCCAATGTAGACCTGCTGCTGTTGGAACTGGCTCCCGACTAGCGAGTCCTTGCTGGTGAGATCGTGAATCGGTGCATTAGCACTCTGCGCAAGTGGGACGAGACTGAAGAGATGCGGGATGTCCCCGAGTTTTAGTTTCGCCGGGTCTGTCCCGGGACGCAGGAAGCGCGACAGATGCGCGTCGACCGCGGCCGGAATCTCGGATTTGATTTCTTCGTAGGCTCTGGTTGCGCGTCGCTCGCCGCGGATACTCTTCGTGATGTACTGCTGGACCGTGTATCCTACGAACCGATACTTGTCGTCTGGATCGGCGGTCATACCGTAATGCGCCAGAACGCCGCGCTCTCGGTTTTCGCAGTGCCTCAGGCCGAGCTTGTATTCGCCCGTCCAGGCGGTAAGCCACTCTGAGATGTTTTTGATACCCATGATGCTGAAGATGTCGCAGCCCATTGGCGTGACAAACGCATCGACTCCAATCAGAACGGTGCGGTTGAGAGCACCGAGACTTGGTCCGAGGTCGAAGATGACGAGGTCATAGCTCTCCTTAACGCCCTCGAGCAACTGCCGGCACCAATTTGTCTTCCGAATGCCACCGACATCGCCTCCCATCACTTTGCCCCACTCGGTCGCCAACCGATCCTCAACCAAAGACATGTGCGGGTGACCCGGCAGCAGATCGACACCAAACCTGTTGTCCGCGGCTGACAGCGGAGTGATATTTTTGTCGATGACTGCCTCACCATGGCTGATTGGCATCAATACGCCCGCAAGCGTGCTCTGGGTCGCCTCGGCGGCGTAAAGTTTCGTGACCTTCTCTTCACCGAGGATGAGCTGCGTCGCGTTGCACTGAGGGTCGGCGTCAACAATCAGCACGCGCAGACGTGGCTCGGATCGCTCAGCCATGAACGCCGCCACGTTGCATGCGAGAGTCGTTTTGCCGACACCACCCTTATTGTTGAAGAACGAGAGTGATATCACTACGCCGTCTCCTTCCGAAAGACAAGCACGTGCTCATTTTTCGTACCACGCAATTCACGGCGCGCCCGCCGGATGTCGGGAATAGCGTCGGTGATTACACGCTCAAGTCGCAAAGCTGGTGCATGCGTTGCTACGAGTTCGGCAACCATCTTTGACGGGAACGAATCTCCGCTTCGCTTGACGTGGTCACCGATTATAAGCACGCAATAGCCGCCCGACCGTAATGCCCGTTCGACCTTGGTTGCGAGAGTGGCGATCATATCGCGGAACGCCTGCACCCGACGCGTAGATGCTGCGTCGCCCACTGCGACAGACGCCTCGTCAAGAAACCATAGGCGCAGACGATTATCGCGCACGTAATCAAGAGCATTCATGTACGGAGGGCTGGTAATCACCGCATCGACACCTATCGGGATATCTGCAGTTTCGATCGAGTCGCGATGAAACGTGGCCGGGCCCACTCCATGCTGCGGCGGACGCTTGTAAGTTCGTTCAATCTTTGCGATCAGGCGCGGACGCAAAGGACGATAGCCGTAGAGTTCTGGATAGCTATCCACTGGGAATTTCTTGTCGCGCAAGTATGGTGTCAGATGACTGGCGGGAAACGACAGAAACCCAGGCCGTTGATGATGGAGAATCCCGAGGAGGCACGCGAGTTGAAAATACGCCCGCCGCTTCTTAGCGACCGTTACGAATCTCAGGATCTCGCGCAGCGTCTTTTCGTGAAAGAACGCGCGCACCCACTGCGGTACGGCTGCAACCGACGACCGAAGAGTCGCAGCTTCTGCCAAGAGGTCGTCGCACTCGGTGATCGCGTCCGCATAGCTTGACGGCGCATTGAATTTCGCGTGACACAGTACTTCCGCGTAGGCGCTAGTGTCGAACGCTACTGCACGACGTGCCGAGAGTTTCGCCTCAAAGGGGATGGTACCGGAGCCGGCAAATGGGTCAACGACTAGATGTCCCGGTTTCGAGTACTTAGCGATGAGATCGCGTGCGATACTACTTTTAAGCTTCCCAATGTACGGCGACAGCTGGTGCAGGGTGCACTCGGAATGCACAACGGCGTCGCGCCACAGCCGTGGTGCGCGGCGCCGTATCTGCGGTGGGAAGAGACGCTCCATCGTCGGAGTATACCGGTCAACGCAACGCCGTGCATCGATGCGAAGCCGGAGCGTGGCCGAGCCGGAGCGTGGCCGAGCCCCCCTCCCTACGAAACCAGCCGAATCCCTGCCCCCTCCACCTTCTCGTACACCCAATCCGGCAGCGCCAGATCCGTCTTATCCCGCCGGCAATTCGAGTGGCAGACGATCGTCGCCACCTGGAAGCAGCGCGGGAAATCGAACGTCGTCGAGGGGTAGTAGAACGACGGTTCGATGTCGTGGCGGCGGCAGATGTCGAGGGTCAGCTCGATGCCGGCGTCCACTTGCGCCTCGTCGAGCTGCGCGAAGAAACTGTAGTCGCGCCAGTCGTAGGCGAAGAACGGGCCGGTGTAGACCGTGTTCGGCGTGTTCATCCCGAACGCGTACAGCCGGTCACCATCCAACGCCAGACCGAGCTCGTTCGCGAACTCGATGGCCACCGAGGCTTTGTCGTAACGCCCGTTCGTGCCCTTGATGCCGAGGTGATAGATCCAGGCAGTGTCGTCGAACGTCTTGTAGATCGTCCCGTCGCGGTCCACCAGATACGGCGCGCCGACGCGGAGAGCGTCGAGGTTCCAGCCGTCGATCGACGTCGTCGCGCGACCGGGACGGCCGGACGACGGCGTGTGCAGCGTGCGGCCGGCGGTGCCGTGCCAGACCACGTACTTTTTCTCGGTTGCTTCTTCGAACCATTGTCCGCGCTTCAGCGGATAAGACTTGATGTTCATGGTGTCCTCAGAAGGGGTGGAGCGCGCACGGGCGCGCCCCACCGGGTCAACTAGGTGCATGGGTTAGAGATCGCGTCCGGCCTTGAAGCCGGCGGTCTCGTTCTGGTTCTCCTCCGTCAGATGACGAACGGCGCGGCGGCGCTTCAGACGGCGCACGCCATTGCGCGAGACGTGGATGGCGTCGACGATCGCCGTCGCCGGACGCTCCCGCGCCTCGGTGACCGAGATGAACCTGCCCGACGTCGCGTCGCGGCCGATCTTGCGGGTCGGCATGGCGCGCCTCACAGATCCTTCCCCGCCTTGAACTCGGCGGACACCTCGTCCGCGCCGGCGGCCACCGCCGCGAGCGCGTTGTTGAACAGCACCAGCGCCGCGCGCCAGCCGCTCGGAATCAGCGGCAGCGCGCTGATCACCGTCAGCAGCGGCTTGATGCCGTTGTAGATCTTCAGCAGCCGCGCGATCCGCCCGCTCTGCGTCTCCGGCATCAGCGTCTGCTCCTGTTGCATCTGCGCGGTGAGCGTCTTGATCTCGCGGTCGATCGTCTTGAACGACGGCGTCTTCGCGGACATCTGTTCGACGTGTTTCGGATTGGTGCTCATGGTGTTTCTCCCTGCGGCCAGGACGGCCGCCGGTTGGCAGAGCCTCGGGCGCGCGAAGCGCCCGAGCGCATCTGCGGCAGGTTTCACGTGCAGGCTCAGCGTGCGGGACGCTGACGCCACTTCGAGCCGGGACGGCCGGCAGCGTTGGGTTGCCCCACCCTCGGGCGCGAGCGTCGTCTGATGGGCGCGCCGTGCGAAGCGGAGCCACACCCGAAGAGCGGCACCTTCAGCCCCACGTCCGACCAGGCGCCGGCGACGATCCGCTGCACCTCGCCGCCATTGCCGTACAGCTCACCGGCAATGTCGGTCGTGGCCCGCGCAAAGTCGGCAAAGTCCGCCTCCTGCGTGAGCCGCTCCGTCAGCGCGACGTACCAGATCTTCCCCAGCACGTGCCACGTCTTCCCGCCGATGGCCATCGCCGCGCGATAGAAGGCGTGGTTCAGGATGCCGGAGTTGATGTGCACGCCGCCGTTGTCCTCGACGG
>DASWOB010000046.1:0-4662 GCA_036398925.1 Thermoanaerobaculia bacterium | reverse complement strand
GTCGGCATGCCGAGGTCCACGGTCTTGCGCGGCTGCTCGATGAAAGCCACGTGGCGCCAGGTGTTCGCGTTCAGCGACCCCGTGTTGTCGTAGGACATCCCGAGCATGTTGAAACCGTCGTCCGGGACGCCGTTCCACTCCTTGCACGCCACCTCGCACGCCTTGCAGCCGATGCAGATGGTGGAGTCGGTGAGAAAGCCGGTGATACGAGGGCCGGGTGAATCAGGGCCGAGGGCCGAGGGCTGAGGGCCGAGGGCGCTGTCGCGATCCTGCACGGGTATCGTCGTCATCCTGCTTTTCCCTCGGCCCTCGGCTCTCGGCCCTCGGCCCTCGACTCCCGGCCCTCGGCCCTTCTCAACGAGCACGTCAGCCCTTTCGATTCGAAAATCTTCACGTTCGGCTCCTCGGAAATCGCGAGCAGGTCATTCACCACGTCACCGGTGACGAGGCCGGCCGAGCCCCAGTGGTACGGCAGGCCGACCTGGTGTACGCGCTGGTCGTGGATGTCGAGGGAGGGCATGCGCGTGGTGACGAGCGCCCTCGCGCGGATCGATCCACGGGCGGTGCTGATCTCCACCATCTCACCGTTGCGCACCCCGGCCTCGTTCGCCAGCTCCGGCGAGATCTCGGCGAAGAGCTCCGGCTGCAGCTCGGCGAGATGCGAGAGCGTGCGCGACATCCCTCCGGCGGTGTGATGCTCGGTGAGGCGATAGGTGGTCAGCACGTACGGGAAGCGCTCGTCCGGCGATGACGCGTAGACGTTGTCGGGCCGCTCCATCCGGTTCGCGGCGGGATTGCTCTGCTGCGCGTACAGCGGATTGCGGACGTTCGATTCGAGCGGCTCGTAGTGCGCCGGCAGCGGGCCGTCCTTCAAGCCGGACGGCACCCACAGCCAGCCCAGTCCATCGGGATGCATGATGAACGGCTTGTCGCCGGCAATCGCTTCATCGCCCCCCTGATCCTGCGTTCGTTGGTAGTCGGGCGGCTTCCCGCGCGTAAAGTCGGCCACGTCGTGCCCCACCCACTCCCGCTTCTCCTCGTCCCACCACACCAACGCCTTCCGCTCACTCCACGGCTTGCCGTCGGGACGCGCCGAGGCGCGGTTGTAGAGGATGCGTCGATCGAGCGGCCAGGTGTAGCCCCAGCCGTGGCCGTAGCGACCTTCCGGCGCGCGGCCATTGGCGCGGTTGGCGCCGTCGAAGACGCCGGAGTAGATCCAGCAGCCGCAGGCGGTGGAGCCGTCGTTGCGGAGGTCGCCAAAGTGGCGGATGGGCGAACGATGAGACGAGCGATGAGAGATGAGAGATGAGCGATGAGCGTTCGCGGCACCCTGTTCATCGCTCATCGCTCCTCGCTCATCGCTCCATCCATGAATCTCCCGCAGCACCTCCTCCGCATCCTCATCGCCGTAGTCCCACGTCAGCGCGCGCAGGGCTGCATCGCGCGGGGCGTCGGTGGCCAGTCGTTTGAAACGGCGGCCGAGGTCGACGAGAAAGTGCAGCTCGCTGCGCGCCTCGCCGGGGGGCTCGACCGCTTTCTCGCGCCATTGCAGCATGCGCTGGGTGTTGGTGAAGGTGCCGTCCTTTTCGACGTGCGACGCGGCGGGGAAGAAGAAGACCTCGGTGTCGATGTCGTCGGGGGCTTCCTGCCAGAAGAGGGCGGTTTCGGTCTCGACCAGCTCGCGCACGGCCAGCCACTTCAGCTTCCGCATCGCGGCGCGTTCAAGTTTCGCGTTCGGTGAGCCGACCGCGGGGTTCTGCCCCATCACGATCAGCCCCTCGAGCTTGCCGTCGGCCATGTCCAGCCAGTAGCCGAAATACGAATGATCGCCGGTCAGGCGCGGCAGGAGGTTGAAGCCGAAATCGTTCTCGCGCGTGGCGGCGTCGCCGTAGTACGCCTTCAGCAGCGAGACCATGTACTTGTCGATGTTGTGCCACCACCCCTTCGACGCTTTGTGCTTGCCGAGGTACGCGGCGAGGTCGTGCTCCTTCGAGGTCGGCATCGGCAGGTAGCCCGGCAGCACGTCGTAGAGCGTCGGGATGTCGGTCGAGCCCTGAATCGACGCGTGCCCGCGCAGCGCCATGATCCCGCCGCCGGGGCGGCCGATGTTGCCGAGCAGCAGTTGCAGGATCGCGGCGGCGCGGATGGTCTGCACGCCGGTGGAGTGCTGCGTCCAGCCGACCGCGTAGCAGATCGCCCCCGTCTTCTCCGGCCCCGAGGCGCTCGTGTAGACGTCGGCGATGCGGAGGAACTCCTCGCGCGGGATGCCGCACGACTGCTCGACCAGCTCCGGCGTGTAGCGCGCGAAATGGCGGCGCAGCACCTGAAAGACGCAGCGCGGATTGGCGAGCGTGTCGTCGCGCTGCGGGAAGGCGGTGGCGCGCGCGGTCCCCTGCCCCTCGCCGCGATGACCGCTGTCGAACGCGCCCTCTTCGTCGCTACCGGCGTACTGCCACGTCTTCGGATCGGAGAAGATCCCGTCCAGCTCCTCGGTGTCGACGAAGTCGTCGCGGAGGATCACCGGTGCGTTGGTGTAGCGGATGACGTACTCGCGGAACCACCGCTCCTCCTCGAGCACGTAGCGGATCAGCGCGCCGAGGAAGATCAGATCGCTGCCGGCGCGGAGCGGCAGCCAGTAGTCGGACATGGCCGAGGTGCGCGTGAAGCGCGGATCGACGTGGATGATCTTCGCGCCGTTCTTCTCACGCGCTTCGATCACCCACTGGAAGCCGACCGGATGGTTCTCGGCCATCGACGAGCCCATGATCAGGATGGCGTCGGAATGGGCGAGATCCTGCTGCGCCATCGTCGCGCCGCCGCGTCCCAGCGAAGTGCCCAGACCGGGCACGGTGGAGCTGTGTCATATACGGGCCTGATTGCTGAGGCAGACCATCCCCAGGCCGGCGGTGAAGAGCTTCTTGATGAGGTAGTTCTCTTCGATGTCGAGCGTCGCGCCGCCGAGGTGCGCGATGCCGGTGGTGTGCATCTGCTGCTCGTCGAACGTGCGGTTGCGCGACTCCCACATCCGTTGCGCGACGCGCTCGGTCGCCTCTTCGAGCGGCATCTCCTGCCACTCGCGCGAGCGCGGCGCGCGGTATTTCACTTTGGTGGAGCGGCCGGCGTGCGTGACCAGCTCGTAGCTGGCCGACCCTTTCGGGCAGAGGTGCCCGCGCGAGATCGGCGACTCCGGATCGCCCTCGATGGCCACCACCTTCCCCTGGCGATGGTAAACCAGTTGACCACATCCGACCGCGCAATACGGGCAGACCGAGCGGGCCACTTTCGCCTCCTCGGTCTTCGGTTTGAGCATGAGCGTCCGCGGCGACATGGCCTCCGGTCCGGTGCCGTCGGTGCGGTCGCGCAACTGCCGGAGAAATGGCCATCGCATGAGCAGGTCGAGCATGGGGCGAGTGTATCGCGGAGGACGACCGGGGGGCCTCCGGCGGGCCGGTACGACCGGCAGCGCTTGTTGGCCCAGCCTGCACGGGTGGTTGTCGCGTGAATGCGCATTCTCGCGGGAAGAACGGCGGCGCACTCAATCAAGCGCTGCCGGGCGCACCGTCCGTCAATGGCCCTCTGGCGTCTGCGGCGATAATCGAGCTCGTGAGCCAGACCGCGTCCGTCACCGTCACTCGCCACGTCGCCAATGCGGTCACCGAAACGGACGACGCGGTCGTGATCGAGGAGCCGTTGGAGATCCGCGTCGGCGAGCGTCCGGTCTCCGTCACCATGCGTACTCCCGGTCACGACTTTGAGCTGGCGGCCGGCTTTCTGTTCACCGAGTCGATCGTGCAGCGCGCGGAGGACATCGAATCGATCCGCCACTGGGGGTCGGCGAACGTCGTGCGCGTGGCATTGAAGGAAGGGGTCAAGGTCGACCTGCAGCGGCTGCAACGGCACTTCTATTCGACCTCATCGTGCGGCGTCTGCGGAAAGACTTCCATCGATGCCGTGCGCGTGAACACCAGCGCCATCGACGACGACATCCGCGTGACCGGCGAAACCATCGCCCGCCTGCCGGAGCTGTTGCGCGGCGCGCAGACGACCTTCGACGCCACCGGGGGGATTCACGCGGCCGGTCTCTTCGACCCCGACGGCACGCTCCTCCGCGTGCGCGAGGACCTCGGCCGCCACAACGCGGTCGACAAGGTGATCGGCTCCGCGCTCCTCGACGGCACACCGCTCGAGCGGCGCATCCTCTTCGTCAGCAGCCGGACCAGCTTCGAGCTGGTGCAGAAGGCGGCCGTGGCCAGGATCCCCTTCCTCGCCGCGGTCGGCGCCCCGAGCTCGCTGGCGGTGGAGCTCGCGCGGGAGCTGAACATGACCCTCCTCGGCTTCGTGCGCGAGGGGCGCTTCAACATCTATTCGGGCGCGGAGCGGGTCACGCTCCGCTAAGCAGAACGCACGCACGTCACCCACAGATCAGGGAACGACCGGAGGCCTCCGGCGGCCGGGGCCAGGGGCCCCGGACCCCCATTGGTTGGCCTAGCCTCCGCGACTCTCTGTCGCGAGATCCGAGGCTGTGTCGCGGAGGCTAGGAGTCTGCGCGGCAGAAAAGCGGTAGTGGGTCGTAAAATGATGTATGCCGAGCAACTACCGAGCGTACCAACCGGAGCAGAGTTACCTGCTGCCGCCGTCGCTGAGCGACTGGCTGCCGGAGAA
>DASWOB010000045.1:0-16690 GCA_036398925.1 Thermoanaerobaculia bacterium | reverse complement strand
CGTCGGGCCGCCGCGAGGTCGCCGCGCCCGTCAAGCCGGCCGTCGACCTCACGGTCGAGCCCAGCCTCGACTCGCTGCGCCTCTACCTGCGTTCGATCGGCCGCGTCCAGCTGCTGACCGCCGAGAAGGAGGTCTCCCTCGCCAAGCGCATCGAGCGCGGCGACATGGCGGCCAAGCAGCACATGGTCGAGGCCAACCTGCGCCTCGTCGTCTCGATCGCCAAGAGCTATCTCGGCCGCGGCCTGACGTTCCTGGACCTCATCCAGGAGGGCTCGCTCGGCCTCATCCGCGCGGTCGAGAAGTTCGACTACCGCCGCGGCTACAAGTTCTCGACCTACGCGACGTGGTGGATCCGTCAGGCCATCACCCGCGCGATCGCCGATCAGGCCCGCACCATTCGTATCCCGGTGCACATGATCGAGACGATCAACAAGCTGACGCGCACGTCGCGTGCGCTCGTGCAGGAGCTCGGCCGCGAACCGCAGGCCGAGGAGATCGCCGAGCGGATGGACATGCCGGTGGCGAAGGTGCGGAAGATCATGAAGATCGCGCAGGAGCCGATCTCCCTCGAAACGCCGATCGGCGAAGAGGAAGATTCGCATCTGGGCGATTTCATCGAAGATCGCGGCGTGATCTCGCCGATCGATCACGTCATCGTGGCCAACCTCAAAGAGCAGACCGGCAAGGTGCTGCGGACGCTCACCCCGCGCGAAGAGCAGGTGCTCAAGATGCGCTTCGGTGTGGGCGACGGCGCCGAGCACACGCTCGAAGAAGTGGGCCGTTCTTTCAACGTGACACGAGAAAGGATTCGGCAGATCGAGTCGAAGGCGCTCCGCAAGTTGCGGCATCCTTCGCGCTCGAAGAAGCTGCGTCCCTTTCTCGACGCTACCTTCTAAATAATCTCCGACACAACGTTCACAAGGGCGGCCCGAAACGGCCGCCCTTTTTGCGTAGAATGCCCCCCTCCTCCATGCGCCACCTGATCACGGTCCTGCTGTTCGTTCTCGCCCTCCCCTCGCTCGCTGCCGCGCCGCCGGCCTATCACCTCGAGCTCGAAGCAAACCCCGCCGCGCCGTTCCCCTGGGCCGGCCGGTTCGGCACGGTCGAGCTGCACGTCTACCGCGGCGGCGTTCGCGCCGACGCGCTCTGGCTCAACGGCATGAGCCGCAACGGCGCACCCTCCGTCACCGTCGCAAACCCCCTCGGGAGGATGTACGTCGACGTCCCGGTCCGCGACATCGCCGGTATCGTGGCCAAGCTCGCCGGCAGCAAAGCGGGCGTGGAGCGCGGCGCGCGGCCGACCCTCACCTCGACCTCCAGGGGCGAAGTGAAAGGGATCGCGGCCACCCGCTACCGCCTCTCGTACGGCAAGAACGCGTACATCGACCTCTGGACCACGAGCGCCATCCCCGAGAACCCGCAGCTCCGCGCCGTCGCGCACGAGCTCGTCCGAGGCGTCTCCCCCGGCACGGCCGACGTCGCGAAGAAGATCCCCGGCGTCCCGATCTACATCGAGCTCAACTTCCGCCGCTTCCAGAAGCTGACCCTGCTCAAAGTGAACAAGCTGACGTTCGAAAGCGAGGGGGAAGAGGACGCCCTGACCCTCGGCAAAATGTGGATCCGCGCGCAGGCGCTCGAGAAGCTCTGGGATTAGGCCGACCACCGGAATTCCGAATCCGCACCCTTGGTTGGCCTCGATGTAATCCAGTGGTTTGCCAGCTCGAGAGGGATGAACGCAGGTTTGAATCTCCGAAGGCAGCACAGAAAGGAGATTCACCCCATGAGAACATCCGGTAACGTCAAGTGGTTCAATGACGCGAAGGGTTTCGGCTTCATCACCAGCGAGAGCGGCGATGACGTCTTCGTTCACTTCTCGGCCATTCAGGGCGGCGGTTTCCGCTCGCTTCCTGAAGGCGCTGCGGTCGAGTTCGAAATCGTCCGTGGACCGAAAGGTCTTCAGGCTTCGAACGTCGTCACTGTATAGTCGGCGCTTCAAGCGTCACTCGGGAAAGGACAGGAGCGATCCTGTCCTTTTTGTTTCTATCAGGCGGAGGTAAATATGGCCAGACCTCAAGTATCAGTCGTGAAACGCCAGCGCGAGCAGGCGAAGCGTGAACGGCAGCAGAAGAAGGCTGAAAAGCGCGCCCAGCGTAAAGACAAAGAGGGCGGCGAAGAGGAATTCGGGCCGGTCGTCCGCGAGGGCGTGCTGCTCGAGGAGTAAACCGTTTCAGGCCGCCGCGGCGACGCCGGGGCGGTTCAGAGCGGCGAGGAGCGCGCCGGCGTCCGCATCGCGCTCCTCCCGGCAGCTCGGTGATGTGGGCCAACAACCCCGTCAGCGAGCTGCCGGTGAACGGCCGCCTTATCGCGCTCGCCGCGCCATGCCACCCCGCAACAGGCGCAGGATGAACAGCAGCACGATCGCGCCGATGAAGGCGACGAATATTGTGCCGGGCAGTCCGCCGAATGGCGTGGAGACGCCCAGCTTCGCGAACAGCCAGCCGCCGATGAACGCACCGACGATGCCGATGATGATGTCGCCGATGATGCCGTAGCCGGTACCGCCCATCACCAGAGAGGCTAAAACGCCGGCGACCAGTCCCACGATGATCCACGTCAGAATGCCCATACGCTTTCCTCCAGTTAACGGGGTGCCAGGCTCGACCAGAGCAACCGTTGTGCCCGCACCTGGCGACATCTGAGAATGCGGCAGTCCGTCACGCGACGTGGACTGCTGTCGAGTCGTCACGCGAATACGCTTTACGGAGCGAAGCCTTCGGCGGCGGCGGTTCCCACAGCGGCAGAATCTTCAGCAGCCGGTGACCGACGAGGCGCTCCCGAAAGAAGCGCTCGTGCTCCCATTCGACCTCGGCCATCGTGAGAATGCAGTCGACCATTTCCGTCCGTCCACACGCCACGGCATAGATCGCGGCCTGCTCGTACTCGACGATATTGCTGCGCTCGAGCCTCCCCGCTCCGTACATCGGGACGAACCAGCCGCCGACGTGACACAGCAAACCGATCGCTTTGCCGATACACCAGAACACGACCTCGCGTGCGCGGCTCGGTGCCGCATCGAGCTCCCGGAGAAGGTCCAGGACCAACCGGCGGTGATGCCACTCCTCGTTCTCGATCTCGATGATGCGCTCGCGATCGGGCCCCTCGGCGAGACTGCGTGCGTGCCCGCGATACGCGAATCCCGCCGCGAGCTCGCCCGAACACGCACCTTGAAGCTGGCGTACGAGCTTCCGTCGAGCATCGCGAGTGTCGTTCATGGTCCCCGATTCTACCGTTCCCCTGCTGGTATCATCGTACTGATCCCTCTGATCGACGGCCCGAACGAAACGTCTCATCGCCACAAGGAGCACCCCATGGCATTCGCTTTCCCGGCCACCTGGGCGCCTCAGCTTCGCAGCGTTCTGCGCATCGTCGCCGGACTCATGTTCATGCTCCACGGAACGCAGAAGATCCTCGGCTTTCCCGACCCCGGGGCGAAGCTGCAGCCCCACGCGCCGCTGCTCATGAAAGCCGCCGGATTCATCGAGCTCGTCGGCGGTGCGCTGATCGCGGTCGGCCTGCTCACCAGCATCGCCGCCTTCATTGCCTCCGGCCAGATGGCCGTCGCATATTTCAAACAGCACGCGCCGGACGGTTTCTGGCCAACGCTGAACGGCGGAGAGCTGGCGGCGTTTTACTGCTTCGTGTTCCTCTATCTGGCCTTCGCCGGTCCCGGCCCGTGGTCGATCGACGCGATGATCGGCCGCGGACGAGCGCGGCGCGTTTGAGAATCGCCATCTCCGGCACCCACTGCTCCGGCAAGAGCACGCTGGTCGAAGACTTCCTCGCGGCCCATGGCGCTTACGTGCACGAGCCGGAGCCGTACGAGTGGCTGGAAGAGGTGTACGGCGAAGTGGTCGCCGAGGAACCGACCGCCGAAGACTTTCACCGACAGCTGGAGCTTTCCGTGGAGCGCCTCCAGGGTTACCCACGTGGCGCGCAGGTGGTCGCGGAACGAAGCCCGATCGACTTTCTGGCGTACCTGCTCGCTCTCACTGACCTCGGACGTGCGGGACGCGATTGCGAGATGATCGCGTCCGCGGCGGAACTTGCCGCCACCGGTATGGCCCACGTCGATCTGCTCGTCGTCCTGCCGCTGAACGAGCGAGACGGAATCGTCGCACCGGAGGCGGAAGACCTCGCGCTGCGAGAGGCGATGAACGAGCGGCTGCTCGACCTCATCGCCGCTGATGAATACGCCCTCTTCGGAAGCGGCTCACCGCGCGTGATCGAGATCCACGGCACGCAGGATCAGCGTCTGCGGGCGCTCGAGCAGGCGGTGATCGCGTTGCGCTGACACGTCACGCGGCCGCGGCGACGCCGAGGCGATCCAGATCGGCGAGCAGGGCGCCGGCGTCGGCGTAGCGCTCCTTCGGATCTTTGGCCAGGCAGCGCATGACGATCGCGTTCAGCTCACGTCCGATCTCCGGACGGACGTCGATCGGCGGCTTCGGCGGCTCGGTGATGTGGGCCATCAGGATGCCGGTCAGCGAGCTGCCGGTGAAGGGGCGCTGGCCGACGAGCATCTCGTAGATCAGCACACCCATCGAGTAGACGTCGCTGCGCGAGTCGAGCTGTTTGCCCTGCACCTGCTCGGGGCTCATGTAGTGCGGCGTGCCGACGATCAGTCCCGCCTGGGTCATCGCTTCCGGCGTTTCGGCCATGCGGGCGATGCCGAAGTCCATCAGCTTCACTTCACCCTTGGCGTCGATCAGCACGTTCCCCGGCTTGATGTCGCGATGGATGATCCCCTGCTCGTGCGCGGTCTGGAGGCCGCGGCAGATCTGGCGGGAGATGCCGGCGGCGGGTCGCGGCGACATCTGCCGCTGCGGCGCTTCGTCGAGCAGTTCCGAGAGCGTGTAGCCGCGCACGTACTCCATGCTGATGAAGTAGACGCCTTCGGCTTCGCCGTAGTCGTACGTGCGGAGGACGTTGCGATGCGTGATCCTGCGCGCCAGGCGGATCTCGCGCTTGAAGCGCTCAAGGTCTTCCGGCGACTTGGACATCACGTCGCCCGGCAGCGTCTTGATGGCCACCACTTCATCGAGCTGCGTGTCGACCGCTTTGTAGACGACGCCCATGCCGCCGCGTCCGAGAACCTGCTCGATGCGATAGCGGCCAGCGAACGTGTGGCCGAGGGAGAGGTCCGCCTGAGAGGCGGCCGGCGCGGTAACGCCCGGAGAGGTCGCGTCCATCTTCATCGTGGCCATACTGGCTGTGCCGTCGCCGACGGAGCGCATCATGCCGGTGGTGACGCTGACGAGCGGCAGCGCGGCCACCGGCAGCGGCTGCGCGAGCCAGTCGAGGCGCAGCTCTTTCCGCGTGGATTGTGAGAGCACTTCCCCGCCAATGGCCTGGGCAGTTTCATAGGACACGTAGGCCTGCCCGGACGGCGCGTGCCAGGCGAAGAGCATGGCGATCTGCGGCGCGTTGCCGACGATGGCCAGTCCGCTTTCATGTTCGAGCGCGACCGAACCAGTGACGAACTCGCCCGTGGCGATTCCAACACCGATGCTCATGGGCGCCTTGACGACGCCGGTCATCGGCGATCGCGCGCCGAGCTGAATCGCCAGTTCCTCGTTGATCGCGCGCGCGGCGCGGATGGCGTGGATGATTCCGCGCTCTCCTCGGAAGACGGAGATCAGGCGGTGACCGAGGATCTCGCGGACCTCGCCCTCCTGCCGTTCCACTTCGCGTTCCTGCAGGCGCATCGCTTTCTCGACCTCGGCGACGACATTCGCGGCGTCGCCTTCGCCGACGGTGGCCGGCAGCCCGCGCAGATCGGTGACCAGGACCGTGCCTTCGTCGAGCCGGGCCGGTTCGATGACCCGCGCTGACTGCGCGTCATCGTTGCGATCGGCCATCGCAGAGTAGAGCTCCTCGAGCTCCGACTTGTCGCGGAGGGAGGTGATCATCTTCGCGAACGAGCGGCCGAGGATCCCCACCTCGTCGTTACGGCCCATCTCCGGATGGACGCTGTAGTCGCCGGCGGTCACGGCCTGGGCCATCCCGGCGAGCTGCTCGATGGGGCGCGTGACGCGTTTGGCGATCAGCCAGGAGAAGACGAAGGCGAGCAGGAGCGCGATGCCGCCGCCGATGAGGAGGGTGCGCTCGATCTGGCGGAACGGCGCGAGCTCGCGATCGAGCGAGCGGAGGAAGACCGCGGCGCCGACGACGTCCTGTCCGGAGACCAGCGGCTGTCCGGTCATCACGTACTTGGTGCGCTCGATGGTGAGGTTCGACGGCGGGACGGTCTTGCCGCTGCGCAGCACTTCGTCGGTGCCGGCCATCTGCTCCATGCCGACGCTCGGCGCATTGCCGGAGCGGGCGGCGACCGCTTTCGAGGCGCCTTTGGCGACGAAGACCACGCCGGCATTGGTCGACTCGGCGATGCGGTTCGCGAACCGGTCGTCGATGGCCACGGCGTTGATCAGGTACGCGATCGGGATGCGCGGTGTGCCGGCGCCGACCGGCGCGACGGCGGCGTGATAGAGCTTGCCGCCGAGGGAGAGCACGCCGGAGGAAGATTCGACGCTGGCGTCGTCGAGGAGACGGCTGACCAGAACGGTCTTGTCGATCTCCTCCTGGGCGGGCGTCGCGGTCGGCGGCTGATCGGTGCGTGCGACGACCACCCCTTCGTCGTTGAGGAGCATCACCAGATCGGTGCCGAACGATTCGCGGCGCTGCTCGAGCTGGTCGAGGATGCTGACCCGGTCGGGCTGCACCGGCAGCGGCGCGGTAACCGCGGCGTTCGGTACGGCCGGTTCGGTGACCGGTGCGCCGGGATCGGCGGCCGCGTCGGCTCCGCCGGTGAGATCGTTCTGGATCAGCGCGACAAAAGAGGGATCGCTGCTGAGGAGCACCGTTGGCAGCGTGAGCCGCTGCAGGCGCTGCGTTTCGAATTCCTGGAAGAGCTTCGCGGCCGCGGAGATCGAGGTGTTGACGGTGTCGCGCGCGATGCGATTGGCGCGCTCGATGGTGATGCCGACGGCCAGGGCGACCACGGTAGCGATGAGGAGCGCGGTCGAGCCGAAGAGCTTGAGGACGAGCGGGACGCGCGGCTTTTCGACCGCGTAGCTGTTCGCGCGAGGAAGCTCCTGATCGGCGACGGTCACGCGGTCGAGTGTCTGCGCGGTCATGATTCTCAATAGTCCTTCGGAGCCTTGTAGGTCTGCCCGAACTTGTTCTTGTGCTGGACCGCGCGGAAGTTGCGGCTGTCGATGGTCAGCTGCGTCGCCCCCTGCACTTTGCCGTCGGCGCCGACTTCGATGTCGGATGTTGCCGACCCGCCGAGCTCATTCCAGGCGGTGAGGCGGTACTTGCCGGGCGGGACGTCGAACGAGAAGCTGCCGCTGGCGTCAGCGAAGCCGTAGTATGGCGTGGCCATGACGTGCACGACCGCGGACATGTTCGGATGGACGTTGCAGTAGACGTTCACCGCGCCCGGGCTGTCGAACTTCTGCGCCTTGCCGGTCCCCTTGCGGTAGAGGCCGAGGTCGAAGGTGTTGCCGGGGGTGAGGGAGAAGAGGTTGTGGGAGATCGGGTCTTCGTTCGGGAAGTTGATCGTCGAACCGGCCGGTACGGCCATGACGTGCGGGAAGACGGTCTTGTTTCTGGTGGTCATCGAGACGGTCGCGGCCGGCTTCCGGGCCGGCTTCGCGCCGAGGGGATCGAGCCACACCAGCGTTTCGTTGATGGCCGGCTTCTGCCCGCGTTTGCTTGCGAACGCGACTTTGCCCGCCACCGTGGCGGCGCCGAGGTCGAGTGTCAGGAGGAAGACCAGACCCGTTGCGACGAGGACCGAACGTGTCATCTATGTTCTCCGGGGGTCTGCGATCTTAGCACAAGGATTTGTGCTTTCCGGCATGCCGCTTGAAGCAGGAATATCGTGCGAATTTTTGATTGCGATTTCCCATGGAAGCCGTATTCTAGTGCGCATGCAGCGAACACGAACGGTCTCCGGCGGGTTGCAATAAAGCCCGGCGCCAACTGTTAGTGTAAGTACTCCGAGCGGCCGATGGCCGCACGATCTTTGAGCAGATATCAAGATCCCGTTCCTCCCTTCCACCACGGGGCGAGTAGGAACGGTCGATCCGGTCCGCAACGCTTGCGAGGTGGGTCATGGCACGTGACGTGACGCTTGTAGCGGGTCCGCCGGAAATTCATGGGGAGGAGGTATTAAAATTCGCATGGATTGTTCTAATAAACCTAAGGGGGCTACTTCGTAGCTAAAGCTACAAGGTAGATCCCACCCCGGAGGGCGCCCGTAAAAACGGCGCCCTTTTTTTGTCTCTCATGCAAGTCGGCCTCGTCAGTCCGACCACCGGCTCTTCCTGGCTCGGCGGTCTCTACATCACGCAGAACCTCGTTCTGGCGACGACCCTCCTCCCTCCCTCCGAACGCCCGCTGTTCCGCGACCTCTACTGGGGCTCCCCTCCCGTCACCGACCCTTGGATCGACATCCGCTCTCAGCTCGGCCCGCCAGCCGTAGTTCAGTTGCCGCGGACGCTCGCGGGACGCGCCCGGCGCGCTTTCCGCCGAGGCCGGCGGGACGGGACGATGCGCGATCTCTTCGAGGCGGCCGGTATCGACGTCATGCTCCCGGTCCG
Source organism: Thermoanaerobaculia bacterium (assembly GCA_036398925.1). Classification (GTDB taxonomy): domain Bacteria; phylum Acidobacteriota; class Thermoanaerobaculia; order Gp7-AA8; family Gp7-AA8; genus DASWOB01. Next base: position 8,027 of record DASWOB010000045.1, on the reverse strand, counting down.
GGTGGTCGACAAGGCCGGCGTTCCGCTGATCTTCCACCTCCCCGACTTTCAGCACCGCTACCTACCGCAGATCAATGATCAGCGCGTGCGGGAGGAGTTCGAGCGCCGTTTCGAGGATGAAGCGCGGGCCGCGACCCTCGTCCACGTCAGCAGCCAGTCGATCCGCGACGACGTCGAGCGCTTTCTGCCCGAGATCCTCCCGAAGGTGCGGCTGGTCTTCCCGGTGAGCATCCCCACACCGCTCTGGTACGAGCGCGAGCCGATGCCGGTCGCGCGGCGCCTTCGGCTGCCGGAGCGCTACCTCGTCATCCCCAACATGGTCGCGGCGCACAAGAACCATCTCTCGATCGCCCGCGCCCTGGCCATCCTGAAGCAGCGCGGTATCAAGGCGCACGTGGTCTGCACCGGCAAGACCGGCGACTACCGCGACGTGTCGTTCTTCCAGCGTCTCACCCGCGAGATCGAGACCCTCGGCGTCACCAGCCGCATCCATTTCACCGGCGTCCTGGAGCGGACCGATCAGATGGCGGTCATCCGGCGCTCGGTCGCCGTCATCCAGCCATCGCTCTTCGAGGGCTGGGGGGCGGCTGTCGCGGAAGCGAAGGCCCTCGGCAAGCCGTTGCTGGCCAGCGATCTTCCGGTCAACCATGAGCACGCGCCCGGCGACGTGCAGTGGATCGCGCCGCTGGAAGCCGGCACCTGGGCCGATGCGATGGCAGAGCTGCTCGCCACGCGCTCCCCCGGTCCGGATCTCGCCGCCGAGGAAGCGGCGCGGACGCGCGTGCTGCGCGAAGGGGTCGAGGTCGGCCGCGCTTTCGTCGCGCTACTGCGTGAGGTCGCGTAGCTTCTTCGCCGGGACGCCGCCGACGAGCGTGCACGGGGCGACGTCATCGGTGACCACCGCACCCGCCGCGACGACTGCACCTCGTCCGATGCGTACCCCTTTGAGGATGGACGCTTTTGTGCCGATCCAGACATCGTCCTCGATGACCACCGGCGCGACGGCGATCGGCGTGCGATCGACCGGCCGCCCTTCCGCCACCGCGTGCGCTTCGGCTCGCCGGTCGCGCCACTGCAGCGAGTGCGAGTCAGTGTCGGCGATGTCGACCTGATCGGCAACGTACACGTAAGAGCCGATCGTCACCTCGCGATCGCAGACGATGCGCGAGCCCGGTCCAAAGTACGAGTACGCCCCGATCGTCACGCGCGCCTCAGGCGTGACGAGGCGGATCAGGCCGAGCAGCCGAACGGCCTCGCCGACGACGAGATGCTCCGGCCACTGGTTGTCGATCGCCGCGGTGCGGAAGATCTTCACCGACCCTGCCAGCTGCCCTGACGGGCGCTGGATCTTGTCGTGACGCTGCGAGGGGTAACGGTCGGCCAGATGCTCGAGGCGCGAGCGGAGGCGCAGCAGCAGCGGATCGAGCCATCGCCACATCACGCGATCGCCTCCCTCTCCCACGGCAGCACCGGCGCGATGAGTGCCGAACGGCCGTCGCGCGCCACGATGCTGTTCTGCTCGCTGATCGTGAAGTCGAGGACGTTCTCGTGCACGATCGGCGTCTCACCCGACGGCTCGCCGACGGTCACGAAATAGCGCCCCGGCCGCAGCAGGCCGCCCGGAATCGTGCAGCGCATGTGGAACCGCCCCATCGGCCACGCTTCGTTGAGCGTCGTGCCGACGTCGCTCGAGTGCGATTCGATGACGTTCAGCCCTTCCGAGTTGCGGATCAGAAAACCGAGACGACTCGGGGGGATGCGTTCCGTAACCGTGATGACGAACTGGAGGGTGATCGGATGGTCGGCCGGAAAGGCGTCGTACTCGACTTCATCCGCGACCAGCTCGACCGCGTGCAGGACGAATCCTTCGTTACGCGAGTGCAGCGGCTCCCAGCGGATCTGCCGTTCGATACCAGCCGAGAGGTAGCGGCCGATGACGCTCGCGGCCGCCCCCTGCTCGACGAGCTCCCCCTTATCGAGCCAGATCACCGCCTCGCAGAGCTGCGTGACGATCGACATGTTGTGGCTCACCACGACCACGGTCCGTCCTTCGGAGACGATGTCGGAGATCTTGCCGAGGCATTTGCGTTGGAAGGAGGCGTCGCCCACCGCCAGCACTTCGTCGACCAGCAGGATCTCCGGCTCGACGTGCGCGGCAACAGCGAAGGCGAGGCGGACGAACATGCCGGAGGAGTAGCGTTTGACCGGCGTGTCGAGCAGGCGGTCGATCTCCGCGAAGGCGACCATCTCGTCGAACTTGCGGCGGATCTCGGCGCGCGACATGCCGAGGATCGAGCCGTTGAGGTAGATGTTCTCGCGGCCGGTCAGCTCGGGATGGAAGCCGGTGCCGACTTCGAGCAGGCTGGCCACGCGGCCGTAGATCCGCACCTCGCCGGTGGTCGGCTCGGTGATGCGGCTGAGGATCTTCAGCATGGTCGACTTGCCGGCGCCGTTGCGCCCGACGATGCCCACCACTTTGCTCTCCGGGATGTCGAGGGAGACGTCGCGGAGCGCCCAGAGCTCGGCCGGCTGTTCGGCGCGCCGGAAGAGCTGCGCCGGATTCGCGAGCAGCTCGCGGACCTGCCTCGGCCGCCACGCTTCGCCGATCGCATAGCGCTTACCGAGGTTGCGGACCGAGATCGCCGGGTCAGTCATCCGCTAAGCAGAACGCATGTACTGCGCCCACGGATGAGGAGACGACGGGGGGCCTCCGGCGGCCGGGCCGCGGGCCCGGACCCGCTGGTTGGCCTAGCCTCCGCGACACTCTGTCGCGAGATACGAGTCTGTGTCGCGGAGGCTAGGCCAACCAATGGGGTCCGGGGCCCATGGCCCCGGCCGCCGGAGGCCCCCCGTCGTCTCCTGGTTTGTTGATGAAGTAAGAGCATTCTGCTTAGTCGAGGCGCGGGATGTACGCGCGGTCGCCCATCAGCGGCGGCGGGGGTGCCTCGGGGCGGAGGATCCGCTGCAGATGCGCGCGGAGCGCTTCGACGGTCGGATAGTCGGCATCGAGCATGGCGTGTAAAGCCTCGACGTCGGCCGCGCGAACGCGGCGCGGTTTGCGTCCGAGGCATGCGTTCGTTCTGCAGCGCGGCGTGCAGTACTTGCGAGTCGCGCGGGTTCGAGGAAAAGCGTCACCGCACCACGAGCAGATGCCCATCTCCCGTTCCTCCCCTTCACGTTTCGCCGTTGATCAACGCTAAGGTCGGAGTGCGCGTGGGGTACAGCCGTTTTCTCCACGTGCGCCGGTTCAGTGTTGATTAACGCAACGGCGATGCATCGATAGTCAACATGCTGACTATAACACGACCCTACAGGAGATCCGCGAAGAGACGCTCCATCCGGCGGAAGTAGTAGAGCCCCGTGACGAGCACGACCGCGGTGATGCCGATCGAAACGAGCAGCGCCGCGTACGGCAGGTCGCCGCCGAACAGCGACGCGCGGAAACCTTCCACGATCCCGGTCATCGGGTTGATGATCGCCAGGCCGCGGTAACGCTCCGGCAGCAGCGACAACGGATAGACGACCGGCGTCGCCCACATGCCGAGCTGCAGGAGAAACGGGATCAGCACGCGTACGTCGCGGTATTCGACGTTGAGCGCCGCCGACCAGAGCCCGACCCCGATGGCCAGCAGCGCACAGAGGATCACGAGGAGCGGCAGGGCGAGGATGGTGATGCCCGGCACGACGCCGCTCCAGATCATCAGCGCCGCGAGCAGGATTCCGGTCACGCCGAGGTCCACCACCTCGACGATCGTCCCGGAGAGCGGAATGATCAGGCGCGGAAAGTACACCTTGGAGATGAGGAAGGCCTGCCCGATCAGACTGTGCCCCGCCTTGGCCACCCCGTTGGCGAAGAAGTTCCACATCAAGAGGCCGGAGAGGACGAACACCGGATACGGCACCCCCGGCGGTCCGTCGAACCGCGCCACGCGGTTGAAAAGGAAGGTGAAGATCAGCATCGACAGCGCCGGCTGCCCGATCACCCAGAGCGCGCCGAGAAAGGTCTGCCGGTACCGGACCTTCAGGTCGCGCCAGGCGAAGATGTAGAGCAGCTCCCGATAGTGCCAGAGCTCGCCCAGGTCAAGCGCGCGCCAGCCGCGGGAGGGGCGGAGGATCAGCGTCGGCTGGCGGTCCATCTTCGCGAGATTGTACGTTCTCGCGCGCCGACGGATTGAGGATTGAAGGATTGAGGATTGAGGAAAGGGCGACTGACGCGCGAGCGTCTTCCTCAATCCTCAATCCCCCAATCCTCATCCCGGCGCCCTGCGGGCGCCGGACTGCCCCGAGCCGGACTCGAACCGGCACGCCGCTCACGCGGCAGCGGATTTTAAGTCCGCAGCGTCTACCGATTCCGCCATCGGGGCCCAGGGATCGGACGAGCGATTATATGATCCGCGGCGCAAGCAAATTCCGGAGGCATCGATGACCACCACCCTCGAGATCAATCCGGGAGCGCCGCTGACGGTGCTCTCCGAAGAAGAAGAGATGTTCCAGCAGAGCGTGCGCGACTTCGCGATCGAGAAGATCCGCCCGCTCGTGCACCAGATGGATCACGACGCGAAGATGGATCCGGAGCTGATCAAGAGCTTCTTCGAGCTCGGGATCATGGGCATCGAGACGCCCGAGCAGTTCGGCGGCGCCGGCTCGAGCTTTTTCAACGCTGTGCTGGTCGTGGAGGAGCTCTCGCACGTCGACGCCTCCTGCGGCGTGCTGGTCGACGTCCAGAACACGCTGGTCAACAACGCCCTCATTCGCTGGGGGAACGAAGACCAGAAGTCGAAGTACCTGGCGATGCTGGCCCGCGACACCGTCGGCGCGTACGCCCTTTCGGAAGCCGGCTCGGGATCGGATGCGTTCGCGCTCGCCCTCAAGGCGGAGGACAAGGGCGATCACTGGGTGCTCAACGGCCAGAAGCTCTGGATCACGAACGCGGCGGAGGCCGGCTTCTTCATCGTCTTCGCGAATGCGAACCCCGACGCCGGCTACAAAGGCATCACCGCCTTCCTCGTCGAGCGCGACTTCCCCGGCTTCACGGTCGGCAAGAAGGAAGACAAGACCGGCATCCGCGCCTCCTCGACCTGCGAGCTGATCTTCGAGGACTGCCACGTGCCGCGCGAGAACGTCCTCGGCGAAGCCGGCAAGGGCTACAAGATCGCCATCGAGACGCTCAACGAAGGGCGCATCGGCATCGGCGCGCAGATGATCGGCGTGGCCCGCGGCGCGCTCGAGTACGCCATCGCCTATGCGAAGGAGCGGAAGCAGTTCGGCCAGCCGATCGCGAACTTCCAGGGCGTCCAGTTCCAGATCGCCCAGGCGGCCACCGAGCTCGAAGCGGCGCGCCTCATGGTCTACAACGCGGCGCGCCTCAAAGACGCCGGCAAGCCGTTCGTCAAGGAAGCGGCCATGGCCAAGCTCTTCTCCTCCCAGGTGGCCGAAAAGATCACCTCGGTCGCGGTGGAGATCTTCGGCGGCAACGGCTACACCAAGGAGTACCCGGTGGAAAAGTTCTGGCGCGACTCGAAGATCGGCAAGATCTACGAGGGGACGTCCAACATGCAGCTGGCGACCATCGCTAAGACGGTGCTGACGGATCGGCTGTAGGGGGGACGAGCTGTTCAGCTGCTCAGCTGTTCAGCTTCTCAGCTGTTCAGGCAGGTAAGCTTGCCGGAATGAGCTGTTGAGTTATTGAGCTATTGAGAAGGTGATTTGTCGTTTGATCAACAACAGACACACACCTTCTTAATCGCTCAACAGCTCAACAGCCCCTCGTCGAGCCCACAGTTTCCTGATCTGGCCTGAACAGCTGAACGGCTGAGCCGCTGAACAGCTGTCTTTCTGACCCACGTGGTCAACATTGAATCCTCATTCAGTGCCCGAACGGCATAGATCCGGACCCACCGACGAGCTAACTCGTTGGAAATACGTACGGCACTAACGTTGAAGAAGCCGCGTCCCGGTCAAGGAGGCTCGGCTCGATGAAAAAAGTGCTGTTGGCGGTCGTTTTCTGTTGTCTCGGGGCGTTCACGCTCGAAGCGAAGACCGGGGTGGTCTTCATCCACGGTAAAGGGGGGACGGACCTCGCCACCCCGTCGGTGGCGCGCGCCTACTGGGGGGAGGACATGATCCGCGCCACCACCAAAGGCTTCACCATCCCCCACCTCATCTGCTCGTACGACGGCACGCAGTACATGTGGGTAGCCGGCAATACGGTGGCGACGCAGATCTACAACTGGATGATGGCCAACGCCATCGACGACATCGTGGTCGAGACGCATTCGTTCGGCGGCGTGGTCATCCGCTGGATCCTCTCCAACCCCACCTACCACGCCCACTACCAGCCGGTCATCAACCGCCTGCGCTGGGTCAACTCGATCGCCCCGCCGAACAAAGGCTCCGAGGCCGCGAACATGGCCGGGACGCTCTCCGGATCGTGGCTCACCGGATGGATGGTCAGCCTGGTCGGGCAGAACAACGACTCGACGCGGAACTGCACCACCTCCTCGATGACCTACTACAACACCTATTACCTCAAGGGCACGGCCGGGCGGCCGGCGCTGCCGAAGACGGTCTACAACATCGCCGGCACCGGGCTCTGGAACGACTTCATCCACACCGAGGATACGGGACTGGCCACGCTCTCCGGCATTGCCGGGATGCCGGGCGAGGACGACGGGATGGTCGCGCAGTACAGCGCGCAGGCGGTCGGAGTGGTCTGGTTCACGACCCTCGCGAACCATCACCACAACCGCCGCAATGACTACCGCAAGATCGGCGACTCGCTCGCGACGGACTTTTGAGATGAAAACAGTGATTGCTTTGGCTCTTCTCATCACCCCGGCCGCATTCGCCGCCGACCAGACCGGCCGCTTCGACGCCGGCACACGCTACGAAGCCCCCGCCGCGCACGCCCCGGCCAGCGTCTCGCGCATGTTCGCAAAGACCGTCGGCCGCGACACGAAAGCGGTCGACCTCCCCGCCGTCGGCAACAGCGGCATGATCGTCTGGACAATCTCCAGCGGCGCCGCGGTCCGGACGCGCCTGGTCACCCCGACCGGTGACGCGCTCGCGCAGAACGAGCGCGGCTCGGTCGAGCGCGGCCTGCGCCGCTTCGCCATCGACGCCGCCGAGACCACCGAGCTCGATCTCCCCCGCGGCGCACACGAGGTGCTGCACGTGATGCGCACCACCGCTGCCAACTACCGCCTCGAGCTCGACGCCCCGAAGGACGTGCAGGCGATCACCGTTGCTGCCGCGGAGCCCGACAGCACGCTGACGATGTCGACCTGGGCCGCGCCGCTCTCCCGCCAGCCGGGGCAGCCGGTGACGCTCCACGCCGAGCTGCGCGACGGCACCACGCCGATCCGCGGCGCCCGCGTCACGGCCCGCCTCGCCTCCCCCCGCGGCCGCGCACACGACTCGATCGACTTGGCCGAGGTCGCCGATGGAGTCTACGTCGCGACCGTGGCCGACCTCCCCGAGCGCGTCGCCGGCGCCTGGCAGGTCCGCTTCGAAGCCGAAGGCGTCACCGCCGAAGGCACCCGCTTCGCCCGCACCGGCTCCGGCGAGCTGGTTTCCGAGCGCGGCCTGGCTCGCCTCGGCGACCTTTCGGCAAAGGTGGTCGACGGCGTCCTCCGCGTGACCGCGCACACCGTGGTCCACGTCGCCGGCCGCTACCGCCTCGACGTGATCGTCGCTCACACTGGCGAATCACGCGCCTGGGGCGAAGGCGTGCGCCAGCTCGAGAGCGGCGCGCAGACGCTGACCTTCGACCTGCCGCTGTCCAAAATCGGCGCGACGGAAAACCTCCTGGTCGACGTCCGCCTGCTGGGCCTCGACGAGATGGGCGTGGCCGGTCAGAAGACGATCGCTGTACGGTAAACGACGGGGGCCTCCGGCGGCCGGGCCGCGGGCCCGGACCCTTTGGTTGGCCCAGCCTCCGCGACACAGACTCGTATCTCGCGACAGAGTGTCGCGGAGGCTGGGCCAACCAACGGGGTCCGGGGCTATGGCCCCGGCCGCCGGAGGCC